>NZ_AP024169.1:3285000-4452500 GCF_016591975.1 Anaeromicropila herbilytica
TGATTGCCCACATTCTTTGGTAAAAGCTGACTAGCGATTGGATAGGTTGAAGTAAAAGTATTGGCTTTTATATTCATACCAATCAGCCTCCCTATATAGCGTTTTAATTTTAAATAACTTAAAACCTTTTTATGGATTTGTTGTAGTTGTTGTTTCTGTTGTAGTTCCCGTTGTAGTTCCTGATGTTGTTCCTGTCGTAGTTGTTCCTTTTGTTGGGTTCAAATACTTTTCTAAATATGTAGCATATTCATCACCAACTACAGAATCCAAATCATCAACAGAATATAGGTTATCTTTAATTGATAGATATGGTTTACCATTTACCATGGATACAAAATCAACTTTACCAGTTACATACCCAAGTGTACCCGTTGAACTAGTAGTTTTAACCGCAACCTCTTTACCTACTAAAGAAAATGCTTGTCCATTAGTAGCAGTAGAACTTAAATTTTGCATTTGTTCAAGTTGTGAGAACGTTGCTAATTGAGCTACATATTGTGTATCAGATTGTGGATTCAATGGATCTTGATATCTCATCTGAGTAACTAGTAGTTGTAAAAATGCATCTTTTCCAAGCGTATTCTTACCATTGGTTGTACCAAGTGCTTTTGATAAAGATGACTGTGAAGATACACTACCAGATTGGTTTGTGTTACTTGAGTTGTTTGTTGTCGAACTATTTGTTGTTGTACTTGTACCAGTTGTTGTACTTGTACCAGTTGTTGTTCCAGTTGTTGTAGTAGTTGCACCAATACTACTTCCAAGACTGTTAATTAAATCACTCATACTTTCCTCCTATCTTTTAAGCAATATAGTTAATACTGCCGCCATCATTTAGTAGATTATCTTCTCCTGTCTCTTCAGCAGAAGTGTCATCTCCATCCATATAATCATCAATATTAATCTTTTTCTTACTTGAACTCTTAGAATCCCCATTACCAGTAGCAGATTCATTATTTTGATTAAAACCAAAATTGGATACTGCAACCTCGACAGCTTCTACTTTAAGTCCTTGATTTTCAAGATTTTCTTTTAAAATATTTATTTGACTTTCAATTGCCTCTTTTGTTGCTTGATTTTCTACTAAAAATTGAGCCGTCATAATACCATTTTTCTGACTAACCATAAGATTTACTTTACCAAGATTCTCTGGATTTAATATCATTTCCATACTTGTTGTATCTGGCTTGATATTAATCTTAATTTGTTCTACAATTTGGTTTACTATTTCTCTCATTTGTGTAACTTTTGATACTTGTTCAGAAAATGAATTTACCTGATTCACATTGCCAGACAAATTATTAACTAGAATATCTAATGGGTTTTCATTTGTACTTGCAGTATTATTTTTTGCATCTTGTTGACCTGATTGGCTAGGTTGTCCCATTGAAGAAGATTCTTTGTTTTCAGCTGTTACAGCTGTATCTGATGTATGGTTGGAGTTAGACTCTGTATCCTTTACAACTTCAATTTTTACTTGTTTCTCTTCTGGACCAATCACAACTTCTTGTTGATCATTTTGCTTACCATCAGTTGTTTTCTTTTCAACTTTTGTATCTAAAGATTGTACATCATTACTTGTTTGATTCTTCATCTCTTCAACTAATTTGTTGATTTGATCTTCTGTAATACCATAGTCAGCTTCTAAATCAATATTTTCTATCCCACTAACTAATTGGTTCCATTGCTCTCCAATATTCTGGTTAGTTAATATTGAGGTTACATCAGTTTCATTATTAGCAGCTAAGGTTAGTGCTTTTAGATTATCTAATTTTAGCAGATCAAATGCTCCTAAACCTAACTGAGACATAAGATTTTCTAACTGTTCATCGGATAGATTCAAGGCATCTTTAACGATGTCTTTTATGTCATTCTCTAATTTAGACATTTTTGATTCCAATGGATTCTTAATCTTATCGTCCACTTTTTGTGAACTATCATTAGAAGTCCTAGTTTCTGCGGTTGATACATCTTGATCTTCTTTGCTGTCATTTACAGTTTTTGTATCATAAGAATCCTTATCTGAGATACTTTTTCTTTCATCATCATCGTGAGATACCTTATCCTTATAAGTATCTTTATAAGAATCCTTTTGGCTATTATTTGTTACTTTAGCCTTATCATTTGAAGTAACGTTCTTATCATATGTAACATCTTTACTTCTACTACCTAGGTTCTTCGTCATTAATGTACCAAAGTCTGCTGTTTTACTAGTAGATGCTTTAGTACTAGAGTCTTTTGCTGTAGATTGATTTGAGAATAAATTACCTAGAACTTGATTACTCTGAACTGTGTTATTTACCATCTTCTCTTTTTCCTCCTTTCTTATATAATATTTATTCTGTAGCAGGTGCCATTTTCTTAGTAATCTTGGCAGCTACTGTAGAATCCATTTCTGCAAGGATTGCTCCTCTTTCTGCTGGTCTCATAGCCATTAGTATTTCTGATACTAGATCAAGGTCAGCAGTCATTGTTTCTAAGATTGGTGCAGCACTAGCTGGATCCATCTTACTATAAGTTTGTGCGTACTTCTTTACTTCATCAGATATCTGCATTTGTTCAATAACTTGTCGATAAATTTCTTCTGCATTTGCTTTATCAATGCCTTCATAAAATGTTTTGTATTCTGAGATATCTGGAGCTTTATCATTAAATACTACTTTTTCGTCAAACTCTTTTACTCTTTTTTCGAATTCAACTTGATTATCTTCAAATACTTTTAATCTAGCTACTTCTGCTTCTAAATCAGCTATTTTTGAAGTTGATGTTTTCTTTAACTTCTTTAATGAACTATTTTCTTCCTCTAATTCGTTAATTCTCTTCATAGCATCTGCTAGATTAGAATATGGATAATCCTTTTCCTCTGCTAATTGTGCATCTGAGGCAGTTGGAAGTATATTATTAATAACAGGAACATCCTTTAGCACAGGTCTAAGTACATTGCTACCAAATCCACCAACATCTAATTTAATAAAAATTAGGATTGCACCAAGCATTATGATAATGATGACTAATGCTATCAGAGCAGTAATAATCTTACTACCGATCCCCTCTTTTTCTTGTTCCATCCCTAATTCTTCTAAATTATCTAATTCTTCACCCTTTTTCTTCTTCGCCATTATACATCATCCTCACTACCTACAGGTGTATTGTATTTAAAACTAACTAATTCATCAATTTCTTTTCTTTCTTCATAATTAATTTCGATTTTAAATTCCTCAAACGCTTTCTCCCTAAGCTTTTCTTGAGTCTTTCTTTCCATCATTACTTCACTTAGTTTTTTTCTAGCATTTTCTAGATTTTGTTCCGCTTTCTTAACCTCGATTAATTGCATCTTAATAGAGAATTTAATAGTGTCAATTGCATTTTCACATTCTCTAATTTTAAGAATATCAATTCTTGTTAAGATAAGATTTCGAAATTTTTCTTCGTACATTAACTGTCTATCCTGTAGTATTTTCAGCTTATTTTCTTCTTCATGTAATCGAAAGCTAGCTTCTGTATATACTGATTTTGCTTGTTCTTCTAATTTATATTTAATATCTAAAATACTTTGCATTCGATATATAAATTTTGCCATCTAATTACCATTACTCCCATCCGTCTTATTAACAACTTACATATCAAAGTGAAAAATGATGTTAAACTTCAACTCATTCATTACACTTCTTCAAAAATACTTGCTAGTTGTTCAACGACCTCATCAAAGGAATACTTATCATCAACATTTTGCAATAGAAAATGGTTTACATCATCTATCTTCTCAATTGCATTATCAATATTTTTATTCGAACCTTTTTTATATGCTCCAATATTAATTAAATCTTCTGCTTCATTATATGTAGCCATAATATTTTTCAGTTGATTTGCCACACTTTTATGTTCTTTAGTAGCAATTGAACTCATAACACGTGAAATACTTTGCAGAATATCAATTGCTGGGTAATGGTTTTTATGAGCAAGCTTTCTAGATAACATAATATGACCATCTAGAATACCTCTTGCGGTATCTGTGATTGGTTCGTTAAAATCATCACCATCAACAAGTACGGTATACAACCCTGTAATTGATCCCACTTCTGAGTTACCTGCTCTTTCAAGTAACATAGGCATCTCAGAATATACACTAGGTGGATATCCCCTAGTAACAGGTGGTTCACCAGTAGCAAGTCCTATCTCTCTTTGTGCCATCGAAAAACGCGTCAATGAATCCATCATTAATAACACATCTTTTCCTTGATCTCTGAAATATTCTGCGATAGCTGTCGCTGTCTTTGCAGCTTTATTACGAATCAAAGCTGGTTTATCCGAAGTTGCAACAACTACAACCGAACGCTTCATACCCTCTTCGCCAAGGTCTCTTTCAATAAATTCACGAACCTCTCTACCACGTTCTCCAATTAAGGCAATAACATTTATATCGGCCTTGGTATTTCTTGCAAACATACCAAGTAAAGTACTCTTACCAACACCACTACCTGCAAAGATACCAATTCTTTGGCCTTTTCCTACTGTGATAAGTCCATCTACTGCTTTTACACCAAGTGTTAAAACTTCATCAATCAATTTTCTTTTCAGTGGATCAGGTGGGGATGCTTCTACCGAATAATAGGAACTTGACTTTAAGATTGAACCATCTATTGGATTTCCAAGACCATCTAATGTTTTACCTAATAGATGGTCTCCTACTGGTACTTTAAGCGACTCATTTGTACTCTCAACTGTACTTCCAATACCAATTCCTTCAACGTTATCATAAGGCATTAGTAGAATACGATTGTCCTTAAATCCTACAACTTCTGCCATAATAGACTTTGTCTTGTCTTGAGAGACAATAATGCATAGATCTTTTAAGTTGGCATTTGGTCCAATAGATTCAATGGTTAACCCAACTACCTTTACTACTTTTCCTAATCTTTTTTCATAAGATTTATTTAATAAATCATGATATTTGTCTAAATCTATTGAATTCAAATCCCCTTATTCCTCCATTCAACGATTAGATATTTGCTAGTAATTTTAAATTAGTTAACAAACTTTTTAATTGAACATCCAAGCTACAATCGATAATACTATTTTCAGTTTCTATCATACATTGATTCTGTTCTAAACTCTGATCTTCGAACACTTCAATTCTTGCTCCTTCTCTAAGTTCACCTAGAAAATCATTTCGATGAGTATAAACCATATTAAAATCATCTTTTGATACTTTAATCAAAAAGTTCATATTATTATTCATATTATTTAACGTATTCTTCACAAGATGTAAAATAACTTCTTTCTGATCTTCAATTATTACACCTGTAATTTTCTCGATTAAAGAAATCATGATTCCAGCAAACTTTGGTTCAAGTTCAGCAACTTGATCTTTGAATTCTTCCTGATTTCTTATTTTCTCATTTTCCAACTCTGTCTGTAAATTATTTATTTTTTCAAGACCAGATTCATAACCTTCCTTATAACCTTCTTCTCTTGCATTAGAAAGGATAGCCTCACGTTCTTTATAAGCTTCCATTTTTGCACTTTCAACAATTTCATTGGACTTTCTAATAGCATCTTCAAGTAATGTATTGGCTCTTTCCTTCATCAATTCAGCTTCTTCCATTACTAGTTTTTCAATCCTATCCTGCGAAATTCCTTCTATCTCATTTTCAGGTTCATCAAGAAATTGTTGACTATGAAATGAGATAGGCTGATATGCATCTGGTTTGATGTTCGAATCAATAATTCGTTTCTCACCTTTGTCAAAAAATATATAATGCGATTTAATAAGATTAGACAACGATCTCGTCACCTCCACCCCTAGAAATTATAATTTCAGCGGAGTCTTCAAGCTTTCTAATAATATTAACGATCTTCTGTTGTGATTCTTCAACATCTTTTAATCTTACAGGACCCATGAAATCCATATCTTCACGAATCATAGTAGCAAGACGTTTGGATAAGTTGTTAAAGATAACAGTCTGTACTTGTTCATTCGATCCCTTAAGTGCAACTGCAAGCTCATTATTATCAACTTCTCTAAGGACTCTTTGGATAGATTTATCATCAAGAGAAAGAATATCCTCGAATACAAACATCTTTCTTCTGATCTCGTCTGCAAGTTCTGGTTCTTCGATTTCGAGTGTTTCCATAATGTGTTTCTCTGTACCACGATCTACTGTATTTAAGATCTCTACGATCGAATCTACACCACCGACAATTGTGTAATCTTGATTTACCAAAGATGCTAACTTTCTTTCTAACACTTTTTCTACCTCTTTAATTACATCTGGTGATGTTCTATCCATCTGCGCAATACGTTTTGCAACATCTGCTTGTTTATCTGGTGATAAAGAAGAGATAATTGCTGATGCTTGAGAAGATGATAAATATGATAAAATTAATGCAATCGTTTGTGGATGTTCATCTTGAATAAAGTTTAGTAATTGACTTGCATCTGTCTTACGAACAAACTCGAATGGTCTAACCTGTAGTGATGCAGTAAGTTTACCAATAACATCTCTCGCTCTTTCTGATCCAAGTGCCTTCTCAAGAAGTTCTTTCGCATAACCAATACCACCTTCTGCGATATATTGTTGTGCCAAACAAATTTCGTAAAATTCATCCATAACTGCATCTTTGGTTGCAGGTGATACACTTCTCGTATTTGCGATCTCTAATGTCAATTGTTCAATCTCATCTTCTTTTAGATGTTTAAAAATAGATGCTGATTTTTCTGGTCCCAAAGCAATTAATAAGACCGCAGCTTTTTGTACTCCACTAATATCTGAATTCTTAGACATTATCTATCACCCCCAGTCATCACTAAGCCAGTTACGAAGTAATTGTGCAACCGCCTCAGGATTCTCTTCAACAAATTTTTCAATTAACTTACGAGTCTCTGATTTTTCATCAAATTCAATATTTTCAAGTGATTGATTTTCTTTTGTTGTAGCAAGTAACTGCTCTACCGATAATTCTGGTTCTAATTCGGTTACTTCAACAGGAGCTGTTCCCTTGAATACAACAAAGATTAATAATGCGATAATCAATACTACTAATACTATTTGTAAGTATAAAGGCCAATTTAACCCTGTATCCGTGCTAGGTTGGAATACTGGTTTTTGCCAAGCAATAATGGTAATCTTATCTGCTGAGATTCCAGTTGCACTAGATACGATAGTATACATATCTGGATCCACCGTCTGTTTCACTTGCGCACTATTTGCAAGAGCATATTCTTCAAATGTCGTATTTTTTAATTTACCTTGTTTCTTAAGATCATCTTCACGGTATGTCTTATATGATGTTAAAACAATACTAATAGAAGATTCATCTTTTTTTATTGCGCCAACTTCATACTCTGTGTTGGTTACTTTTTCATTTGGTTTGTAATAATCTTTTTCTACTTTCACACTACTAGATGAATTTGAGCCATCCTGCGTTTCATAAGTAGTTCCATCGTTTGAATCTGTTCCTGGTACACCTGCAGATGAACCATTTGCGCCATCTGAAGTATAGGTATACTTATTGTCTAATACGCCTTGCTCCTGATCTGTAGCAGGGCTATACTCTGTAAACATTTCTGAAACTTTATTCATATCAAAGCTTAAGTTAGGAACAACTTGGGCGTCATCATAATCTACTGATTTAATTAACAAAGAAACAACTTTATTAGAAATATCGTTCGTTAATTTATTTTTATAATCTAAAACAGAATTTACACTTGTACCATTTGTCAGATCGGAATCACCAGTAAATAAAAGTGTTCCATATTGATCAGCGATACGAATGCTATCCGTCGATTTATTTCCTAATTTCATTGCAACCAAATTCGCAATTGTCTCAGGTGTCTCTTTCGAGAAATCCTTTGATACTGTTAATAAAACACTAGCTGATATGTCTTTCTTTTCTTCTAAAATTGTATCGTCCGTATTATCATCGCTAATATTTACAACTGCATCTTTAATACCATTGATTGCTATTAACATAGTTCTTATCTGATCTTGTTGATATAACAACCATCTCTTAGATTTTTCACTCTCAGTTGTTGAAAAGCTACTATTAAATGCATCTTCTAGACTCATTGATGTAGATGGAATATCATTTTTTCCTAATAATAATAATGCATCTGAATATTTTTCTTTATTTACACTAATCGTCTTACTTCCATTCGACAATTTATAACTAATTCCATCTGCCTTTAATACCTCAGTAACTTGGCTTGCATCCTTCGTAGTATCAGTTGTAACAAGTTCAACCATCTGTGGTTTTGATATGAAATAAGAAAGGATTACAATCGACATTATGACAACAGCAGTAACGCTAATAATTATTGTTTTTTGCTTATTTGTGAAGCTGTTCCACTTGTCCAATAACTGGGTAGGTATTTTTTTTAATCGCTCTACCATTTTTACACTCCTTAAACTGTTTCGTATTTTATAGATGCAGAGTATTTCATTTTGTATTCCTTACCCTAGTAAAAATCGAACAATTTTACTAGTGAAACACTCTAGCTGAAATATTCCGCTCCTAAGATTCATGTGCTTATCATCTAAAATATAATTTGTAGTTTTTATTATTTTACAATAATTGTAAAATGTAATTATTATTGTAAACGTATTTTACTGACCTAATCCAAAAGCACTATACCTATAGCACTAAAGCACTATTCATTAGGCAAAAAAATATCCTAAAACTGCAAATTCATAATCTCTTTATATGCTTCGAGCACTTTATTTCTTACCGCAACAGTATACTGAAGAGAAAGATTAGCTTTTTGTTGAGCCACTTGCAAATCATGTGTATTATCATTATATCCTAATGCATAGTTCATCTCTGCCTCTTCTGCAGCATTCGATAAACTATTTGTATCTTTAATCATTGATACTGCTGATTGAAAAACACTATCAAAAGATTCATTGTTATTTTTACTTCCCACTTTATCAAGAATGGAGTCCTTATAAGAACTTGTCTCCATTAAATTCTTAATTGATGAAATATCCATAATTAGCCCCCTTATTTAGTTCCTACTTCTAACCCCTTTAAAGCCATATTCTTTGTAGCATTAAAAGCTGTAACATTTGCTTCATAAGATCGGCTTGCATCTATTAGGTTTGTCATTTCTGTAACTGTATTTACGTTTGGATAGCTTACATATCCATCTTCATCCGCATCAGGATGTGAAGGATCATAAACCTTGTTCATTGGTGTTTTGTTATCTTCAACTATTGCTGTCACCTTAACACCATTTCCTGTTGTACCAGCAGTCGTTCTTAATACATCTCTAAATGCAGAAACATTCTTCTCAGCAAAAACAACAGTTTTACGCTTATATGGTTCACCATTTTCATCCCTTGTTGTATTAACATTTGCAATATTTTGTGATATAATATCTGTCCTTAATCTCTGTGCTGTCATTCCACTTGCACTTATATTCATTGCACTAAATATCGACATCTTATTTCCCCCTTATTCAAATCTCACTATATCATTTTCTTTCTATTAAAAATGTAGCATTTCTATTCTAATTCGCTGTTAGCACTGTTTTAATTCTACTAAACTCTTGATTCATAGAATCTAAAACCGTATAGTATTTAATCTGATTTTGTGCTAGATAAGAATTTTCAGTATCAATATCTACATTATTTCCATCTTCCCTATAACTCAAATTTGAGTTGTCTGTATATGTAGTCGCTGTTAACGCTGACATGTCAGCATTGGCCACTGACTTATCCAAAGAATCTCCTCCCGCAAGTTCCTCCATTAGATACGACTCGAATTGTACATCTTGCCTCTTGTAGTTTGGTGTGTCTACATTTGCAATATTATTCGAAATCACTTCATTTCTCTTCCAGCTAGCATCAGCTGCTTTATTTAAAACATTTAGATAATTAAATGCACCTGTTCCTATCATATTTACACTTCCCTTCCTCTCATAATTATAAATTCATTTGCAAAAAAAAACAAGAATTTTGTAGTTTTTTTTGTATATTTAGAATTAAGCAACAATTTTCTTTCTATACTGATAAATAATCTGTTTTTTCGCACAAAAAGATATAAAAAAGGATTTATGAGTATTTCTAACTCATAAATCCTTCATCGATTTATTAGTAGAAATCTCCTATTAGTTTAACTCTTCATTTTCTTAAGTTCATCGAACACCACATCATTTATTACTTTTATGTAGGTTCCCTTCATACCAGAAGATCTAGACTCTATGACGCCAGCACTTTCGAATTTTCTAAGTGCATTTACAATTACCGATCTTGTAATTCCTACTCTGTCAGCAATCTTACTTGCAACTAAAATTCCTTCGTTGCCATCAAGTTCTTCAAATATGTGAGTTATTGCTTCTAACTCTGAAAATGAAAGGGTACTAATTGCAGATTTCACTATTTGTACTTTTCTGCTTTCTTCTGCATTCTCTTCATTTACTGAACGCATCATTTCCAATCCAACTACAGTCGTTCCATATTCGCTTAATATGATATCATCTATATCATATTGAGCGTTACTTTTATATAGGAATAAAGTCCCAAGCCTTTCGCCTGCTATGTCTATTGGAATAATTATTGCTTCAAATTTACTTACATCATCAAATTCAAAGCCTAATGTAGTCAAATTCACATTTTCTTTTGTTGATAAGATATTAAGCAGTCGTTCATTTAACATACTATCGATGTAGCCACCAACATTGTCTTTAATCAATTCCCTAATCTCATCGATATCAGTTCTATTCTTAATTCCTAATACCTTGCCCTTTTTACTAATAACAAGAATATTCGACTCTAAGATTTCGCTTAGCACTTCGCATATATCATTGAACACCACTTTATGTGAATTATTATTATGCAGAAGTTTATTAATTTTTCTAGTCTTATCTAGTAATTGTACACTCATCACAATCCCCCTAGCAATTTTATCAGAAATTTTCAGAATAGATTAAGACAATTGACTAGTTGTAAATAAATATGATTCGCTCAATTGTGTTATCTAGAGCAAGTTTATCATAAATATTTTATAAAAACAATAGTTATTTAGTAATTTAGTCTTACTTTTGACATAATATCTTATTTTTCAGATTGAATTTTCTGATTTTTTGTAACTTTTTATTCATTTTGTATGTTTTTTACATTTTTTACATATCCGCAAGCGTTATCAATGCATACTAGATTCTTACCCTTCTCTAAAAGTATCTTACCACACTTCGGACATTTTTCAACTGAAGGTTTTTGCCATGACATAAATTCACATTCAGGATAATTCTCACATCCGTAATATTTACGACCTTTTTTCGTTTTACGGATAACGATATCCCCCTTGCACTCTGGACATTCTACACCGATTTTCTCTAAATATGGTTTTGTATTACGACATTCTGGAAATCCCGGACATGCTAAGAACTTTCCATGCGGACCATACTTTACAACCATATTTCTACCGCATTCTTCACATATTACATCAGTAACCTCATCTTCTATTGTCACTTGTTCAAGTTCTTTCTCTGCTTGATTTACCGCATCTTCCAAGTCTGGATAGAAATTACTTACAATCGTTTTCCAGTTAACAGCACCATCTTCTACTCTATCAAGCAATGACTCTAAATTAACGGTAAAATTTACATCTACTATGCTAGGAAATGATTGTCGCATAATATGATTTACTACCTCACCAAGCTCTGTAACATATAAATTTTTATTTTCTTTTGCAACATATCTTCTTGCAATAATAGTTGTAATAGTCGGTGCATAAGTACTTGGTCGACCAATTCCCAGTTCTTCAAGTGCCTTTACTAAGGAAGCTTCTGTGTAATGCGCTGGTGGTTGGGTAAAATGCTGCTTTTCTTCAAACCCTTGTACTGTAAGTTTAGTCTCTTTTGTTATCAAGTTCAAATCCTTATTCACTTCTTGGTCTTCTTCCCCGTCATTATAAACAGTCATAAAACCTTCAAATAACAAATTAGAAGTAGATGTAGTAAAACGATACCCATTTCCTTCTATTTTTATGGATACTGTTTCGAATTTGGCAGATGCCATTCTACTTGCAACAAAACGTTTCCATATTAATTGATATAGACGGAATTGATCTCGGCTCAAGGATTCTTTTACCCTAGTAGGGGTCTGTTCTACATAAGTAGGTCTTATTGCCTCATGTGCGTCTTGAATCTTTTTCGAAGATGCCTTTGTATTGTCTCCTTGCACCAGGAAGTCTGCACCATAATTTTCACCAATAAATACTTTTGCACTTGCATCCGCTTCTTCTGAGATACGAGTTGAATCAGTACGTAGGTAAGTAATCAAACCAATGGTACCGCTCCCTTTCACATCAACACCTTCATAAAGTTGTTGTGCTATTCTCATCGTTTTCTGTGTTGAAAAGTTAAGTTGTTTAGCAGCTTCTTGTTGTAATGTGCTAGTAGTAAAAGGAAGCGGAGCTTTTTTTACTCTTTCGCTTTTCTTCACATCAACAACTTCGAATTCAGCCCCTTCAATTTCATTCAAAATATGTTCTAACTCTTCTTTTGAATGAATAGTAATTTTTCCATGTGTATCACCATGGAATTTTGCATTTAATGGTTTTTTACAACCTTTTGCTTTAAATTCACCATCCAACGACCAGTATTCTTCTGGAATGAATGCATTAATCTCATCTTCTCTATCACAGATAATTCGAAGTGCTACAGATTGCACTCTACCAGCACTTAATCCACGTTTAACTTTCGCCCATAACAATGGGCTAATTCTATATCCAACCATACGATCTAGCATTCTTCTTGCTTGTTGTGAATTTACTAGATTCATATCAATATCTCTTGCTTCTTTAATAGAAGATTTGACTGCATTTTTTGTGATTTCATTAAAAGTGATACGATTTGTTTTATCTTCTTCTAACTTAAGCGCCTTTGATAAATGCCAGGATATTGCTTCTCCTTCACGATCGGGGTCAGTTGCGAGATACACTTTATCCGCTTTTTTTACTTCTTTTCGAAGTTTCGCTAATAAATCTCCCTTCCCCCTTATTGTTATATACTTTGGTTCAAAACCATGCTCTATATCAATCCCCAATTGACTCTTAGGTAAATCTCTAACATGTCCATTCGATGCTAACACCTCATAATTTGCACCCAAAAATTTCTTAATTGTTTTTGCCTTTGCAGGTGATTCTACTATCACAAGATACTTTGGCATCTAACCACTCCCTTATTATTAAACATACAATCTATACGTTTTATTTAACTTACAAAACACTATTCTTTTATCATTTTTGTATAATCATTACGACTGTTCAGTCAATATAGACTTAAGAACTAACTTGTTAACAAGCCTATGACATTAACTTGACCAAAACGCATGTATACTATGGTACTAAAGTTAAACTATAATAATTCCTAGTCACTTCTTTAACATAGCTTTTTAATTCTAAGGATAATAACGTATCCACTACTATATTAATATCTAACTTTGTTTCATCAATTATTTCATTCAAGTGTTTTGGCTCTAAGCTTAAATTAGCATACACTATTTTTTCATACGTTTCAAGCAAATTATCAAAATTTTTACCTTGTATTTCTATTTTTTTCTTACTATATATATAATCATCAATAATTTCTATAGGGTTTGTAACTAATTTTGCACCCATTTTAATCAAATTATTACATCCAGTACTTAGAGGATCTGTTATTTTACCTGGAATAGCATATACATTTTTTCCTTGCTCTAATCCCATATCTACTGTAATTAAGGAACCGCTTTTCTCTTTTGCCTCCACCACTAATATTCCATCTGACATACCGCTTATAATTCTGTTTCTCATCGGAAACAAGCCAGGCTTAGGACTTATACCAGGTCCATATTCCGAAATAACTCCTCCTTTTTCTATCATTTCCATGTATAATGATATATTCTCTGCTGGATAACACCAATCTATTCCACAGCCCAATATACCATATGTAATCCCCCCTGATTTTAATGCTCCCATATGCGAGAAACTATCAATTCCCCTAGCAAGTCCGCTTATTATTCCTATTCCACACTTGGCCATCTCAGATGCAAAATATTTTGCTAACTCTTTACCATATTCCGAACAGTTTCTAGCACCTACTATTGAAATCGTTACTTCATCCTCTTTTGGAAGTTTTCCTCTCACATAAAGTGCATTTGGGGAATCGTATATATGTTTTAATCGGCTAGGGTACTCTTTCTCTTCTTTTATTATAAAATGTATTCCTTTTCTATGTAACTTCTCATAGTTTCTTTTTACAAGTTCTATATCTCTTCTATATAATATAGCCTTAACATCCTTTTCATTCAACTTTCCTATCTTTTTTAAACTATTTTCACTTGCATCAAAAACCTCTTTCGCGCAATTGTAATTATCTAATAAAGCAGCTACCTTTTTAATTCCTATACCATTTATACTATATAACCAATATTGATATTCTTTCTCTGTACACTCCATTTTTACCTCCCAATATACGATTGACCTAAACGATTAGAACAGTTACTTAACGTATAACATACATCCTAGCATCCTATTCTCCCCAATATTTTTTATCAATACTTCGATAACTGATAGCTTCACTTAAATGTATTCGCTTTATCCGTTCCGAGTCATCTAGGTCTGCAATTGTTCTTGCTACTTTTAATATTTTATGATATGCCCTCGCTGTTAAATTTAATTTATCAAATACATCTTCTAATAGTTTCTTCTCGCTACGTTCAAGTCCACAATAAGTATTCATTAATTGCGGTGTTAATAATGAGTTAAAGTTAAACTTTTCATTTTTATATCTCTCAAGTTGAATTTCTCTTACTCTTTTCACTTCTTTTCTAAGTTCCAAAGATGATACACTATTTTCCTTTTTCTCTAAATCTTTATAATTAACTGAATAAGTTTCACTACAGATATCTACTCTGTCCATCAAAGGCATACTCACCTTACCAAGATATCTTTTTACTTCATTTATAGAACAATTACATCTCTTTCTATCTGGATAATAACCACAATTACATGGATTCATAGCTGCAACAAGCATAAATGCAGTTGGATAGCTATATGTAGCATTTAACCTGGCAATTGTAATGGATTTATCCTCAAGTGGTTGTCTTAGTATTTCCAAGGTGTTCTTATTAAATTCTGGAAGTTCATCTAAGAACAAAACTCCTCTAGATGCCAAACTAATCTCTCCAGGTCTTGGCACTTTACCTCCGCCAGCAAGCGCCGAAGTAGTAATGGTATGATGTGGCGCCCGAAATGGCCTTTCTAACACCAATGCATGGTTATTATCCAAAAGTCCAGCAACGCTATACACTTTTGAGATCTCCATGCTTTCATCGAAAGATAGCTCTGGCATTATGCTAGGTATTCGTTTAGACAGCATTGTTTTCCCTGATCCTGGTGGTCCAATCATCAAAATGTTATGCATTCCCGATACTGCGACCAAAATTGCTCGTTTCGTAGACTCTTGTCCCGTTACATCTGAAAAGTCATTTGCAGACTGCATCATTTGATTCTGAAACAAAGAATCGATGTCAACATATTCTGGCTCTATATACTTATCGTTATTTAAATATTGAACCACTTGTTCTAGAGTATTAACTCCAATAACATCAATATCCGATACTACAGCACCTTCCTTGACATTTGCTATTGGAACAATACATCTATAAAACCCTTGTTCCTTTGCTGAATGTACAATTGGAAGTACTCCATTTACCGGATTTATCTGTCCATTAAGACTTAACTCTCCTATTATTAAAGTATGTTCTAAATTACTTTGGGTAATATATCCGAAGGCGGATAGAATTGTGACTGCGATTGGAAGATCGAAGGCAGTTCCTTCTTTCTTTAAATCTGCAGGAGATAAATTAATTGTAATTCTCTTGGGCGATAGACGAAACCCTGAATTCTTTATAGATATGCGTACTCTTTCTTTCGCTTCTCTTACTTCTGACGATAGAAATCCAACCATTTCAAATGTTGGAAGACCATCACTAACATCAGCTTCAACATTGACAATTACTCCGTCAATTCCATGAATTGCTGCGCTATATGCTTTACTAAACATGTAACTCCTTTCATCGCTCTCCTCAATGAAAGGTATTTGCCCTAGTAAAAGAAATATTTTCTTTACTTTTACACAGTATAACAAATATTAACAAATAACTCAAGGGGCATTTCACCCCTTCTCATTTCTAATATTTTTACTTGTTCTGAGGCTTGTTAAAAATATGATGCTTGAGGGAAAGGTAGCCTAAATTCATAATTATACAGCGATATACACTTAGTAAACTAAAATAAGGCTTTTGACCCTCGAATCATACTATTTAATTATCTAGAATCTTTTTTAACTCGTCCATAAATGTATTAACATCTTTAAATTCACGATATATGGATGCAAACCTTACATAAGCTACTGGATCTAATTCTTTTAGCTTATCCATTACAATTTCTCCAATTTTACTGCTAGGCACTTCTTTTTCGTCTAAATTAAACACAGTATTCTCTATATCATCAACTAAAGCATTCATCTGATTCACAGATATCGGTCTCTTATGGCAAGAACGGAATACCCCTGCTTCAATTTTAGAACGTTCATATGGTTCTCTATTCATATCTTTCTTAATTACGATTAGTGGGATTGCTTCAACTTTTTCATATGTAGTAAACCTTCTCTTGCATTCATCACATAATCTTCTTCTACGAATAGAACTATTATCATCAGCTGGTCTCGAATCGATTACTCTTGTATTTTCTTCACCACAAAACGGACATTTCACTGTTATACTTCCTCCTGCATCTACTCTTTGTATTTCGTATAATAACATTACTTAATTTAAGTTGATTATAGAAAAGAATCTGTAGTACGTCAAGAAAAATCTTTAAGCTAATAGTTACTTAACAAGGCTTTTCGTTCTGATACACTTTATCTTCATCCACATCAACGATTATGATATCATCTCCTATTTGAGTAATACAATTATATGGTATTACATATTCATGGTCATGCCCAACTATTCCCCATATTCTGCAAGGTCCAGGTACAATAATAGCAAGAACTTTACCACACTTTATCTCGATTTCGACGTCTGCGACATACCCCAATCTTTTACATGTCTTACAATTAATTACTTCTTTTTGTCTTAATTCACATATACGCATATATCTCTCCATATATAACCTTTGCTATATTATATGAAATTACTAATATCAAGTGAACTAAATATTGAAATTTACTTGGTGAAAACATCCTATTATTAAATAATTGGTTAAAGTGTCAAGAGCCTTAATCTTGTTTACTAGTTGATTTACTCACTTTCTTTCCTAATCTCACTTTAAGTTATAGATATAAGCGATAATTAAAATAACGTAGAACCCTTATTTCTTAGGGTATCTACGTTACCATATTCATTAAGATTGTTTCAAATAATTTTTCATATTTTTCAATGCACTTTTTTCTAATCTACTGACCTGCGCTTGTGAAATATTTATCTCATCAGCAACCTCCATTTGTGTTTTTCCTTGAAAGAATCTTAATTTTATTATATTATTTTCACGATCAGATAACTTGTTCATTGCTTCCTTTAATGATATCTCTTCAATCCAGTTATCTTCTTTATTTTTCTTATCACTAATTTGATCCATTATATATAAAGTATCGCCACCATCCGAATATACAGGCTCATATAATGATACAGGACTTTGAATTGCATCTAAGGCAAATACTATATTCTCCTTTGGAATTCCAATTTCGTCAGCAATCTCTGATACTGTTGGTTCCTTATCATTCTTACGTGTTAAAGCCTCTTTTGCATAAATTGCTTTATAAGCTGTATCTCGTAGTGATCTACTAACACGAATACTATTATTATCTCTTAAATATCTTCGAATCTCACCAATAATCATTGGCACTGCATAAGTGGAAAATTTCACATTTTGTGTTACATCAAAATTGTCAATCGCTTTCATAAGACCGATACAACCTATTTGAAATAAATCATCAACATTTTCATTACAATTTGAAAATCTTTGTATAATACTAAGAACTAATCTTAAGTTACCTTTAATGTACAGTTCCCTTGCTTCTTTGTCCCCTTTTAGAATTTTTTCAAAAAGTTCTTCCTTCTCCTTATTTTTTAATAAGGGTAATTTTGCTGTATTTACGCCACATATTTCAACCTTATAAAGAGCCATATAGAAACCTCCAATGCTAAATTAACAACTAAACATATAATTCATTCAATTGATAATACTATACATAAATGATTTACTATAAAGCTCCTCTTTATACTTAAATTGAAAATGTAAAAATTTCCTCTTTTCAGTTTTATTCTAATCTAACGATTTCTTTTTTTAACCTCTTAATAATTTTTTTCTCAAGTCTGGAAATATAAGATTGCGAAATACCTAGTAGATCTGCAACTTCTTTTTGTGTTCTTTCATTTCCATCATCCGTATTTAATCCAAATCGTAATTGCACAATGATTCTTTCTCTCTCAGACAATTTAGATAGTGCCTTATTCAGAAGTTTTCTATCCACTTCATCCTCAATATTCTTATAAATAACATCTTCATCCGTTCCAAGAATATCGGATAACAATAATTCATTTCCATCCCAGTCTACATTAAGTGGTTCGTCGATGGATACTTCTAATTTTGTTTTATTATTTCTTCTTAAATACATCAAAATCTCATTTTCTATGCAACGAGATGCATAAGTTGCTAGCTTAATATTTTTATCAGGATTAAACGTATTAATTGCCTTTATCAATCCAATTGTACCGATTGAGATTAAATCTTCAACTCCAACTCCGGTATTATCGAATTTCTTAGCTATGTAAACCACAAGTCTTAGATTATGTTCCACTAATATGGATTTCATTTCACCATCGTATTCTGTACCTATTTTACTAATTACTTCCGCTTCCTCCAATGGGTCTAATGGTGCTGGCAATACATCTGCACCTCCTATGTAGTGAATATCTCCTCTCTGTGAGAAGAATATATTTCTAAAGTCTGGTATCACCCTAAATTGAAACTTATTTGGGATAGAAATTTTTAGTAACATGTCTTTTTCCTCCTATTATAATAATTCCTTATGTAATATAATTTGATAATCATCCTTCGTTGATAATTCTCCATCATATATTGCAATAATCACATTTTCATGCGTCTTTGTCTCATTTTCATTTATTATCTTAATTTCATCACATACTACTGCAATTAAAATACCGTTTTTCTTCCCTACAGAATGAAATGGTATAAATTTTATTTTATCCGCATATTCAATAGTAATACTAGTATTTGAGTAAGACTCATTTAATTGTGCTTTATAATATGCTTTTAAGTATTCTTTTAATGGTACATCAAATAGTTTATCCATAAATGTATAATTTGCTAGCAATACAGGCTTTCTAGTAAATGGATCATACAGTTCATTACCTGTATCAAAAAAGCCAATTCCCTGTTGTTTTAAACCACAAAATGTAATCTCAACATCATAAAGATTCGAACAATAATCTTTACGATGAACCAAATAAGGAATAACCAATTTTAAAACAAGAAGTAATGCAATTATCCCACTAATATAAAATCTAATATTGCGATTCATATACAGCCTGCCATTCAATAGCTCGCGGAAGTAAAAACCCAAATCAGTGTAATAATAAATTGAATTTAATATCCCTCCTATAAAGAAGGTAACAATAAATAACATCAATACTTCTTTTAGTGTATTCCTAAAATTCTTATATGAAAATGCAATCACCACCATAAGTGTTGTTGCAATTAGATACATTATCACTATTTTTATCATAAGATTAAGATATGGAAATATAGCCATTATACACATAAGTACTGAACCAACTGTAGCTGCTAATACAATTCTATACCACTTGCTTGACAGCCCCAGTACTTTCTTAACACCAATAAGTAAAAAGACATCCATACAAAAATTAATTAAAAATAACGTATCCGCATATATCTCAAGGTACAATTTTCACCTCCACCTATCTACTTCTGTCTAAGCTAAACATATTATATATCCTTAGTACATATTAATTTGTCAAATATTGGTTATTTTATCGTTGTTTTTGTTTCCAATTTTTTACATGTTTTTGGTAAAGGTTTTATATTATTTGAAAATATTGTTTGTTCAAACATAAAGTCCATACATTTCTGTTATATTTTGTCCTATTTTCATCCAATTGAAGCTCTAGGTTTCGAGAATAAGGATTGTATATTGAATGTTAGTGAGTGTACAACGTACCTTTCACCGAATCACTTGATAAAGAGCCATAATAGCACAAAAAGACCTTAAGGATTACCCTTAAGGTCTTTACATTAACATATATTAATTTAAAACTATTTCTGATTTCTATTTTTTTGTAAAAATTCTGGTATCTTAATACCATGATCACTTGGACTAGTTGTAGATTGTTGAGTTGATTGATGATTGTATGAGTTATTGCTAAAGCTTTGATTATTATAACCTTGGTTATTTGAACTTTGGTTATTTGAACCATGATTGTTTGCACCAGCATTATTATATCCAGGATTATTAAATCCATTACCGCCTGCAGAACCATTACTTGCATTTACACTTGTTGTAGTTCTTTGCGCAGTTGAATTGCTTGAGGTATTATTACTATAAGAATTATTATGATTATAGCTTGTACCCATGGAAGCATTGCTTTGATATCCCATATCTCTCTTTTGCATTTGATTATTTGCATAACCCATATTTCTATCATATTCATTTACTGATTTCTCATCTAGGCCAGTTGCGATAACTGTAATAGTTGCCTCATCTGAATGAGTATCATCATACATTGCACCAAAGATAATATTTGCAGTCTCACCAGCCAATTCTTGTACAAATGTTGCTGCTTCATTTGCTTCAATTAAACTTATGTCACCAGATATATTTATTATAACATGAGTAGCTCCTTCGATCGTAGTCTCAAGAAGTGGGCTTGTGATTGCTTGTTTTACTGCATCAATACACTTTTCATCCCCTTTACCTAAACCAATACCGATATGAGCAACACCTTTATCCTTCATAACTGTCTGAACATCTGCAAAGTCAAGATTAATTAAACCAGGTACATTAATTAAATCTGTGATTCCTTGAACACCCTGTTGTAATACTTCATCTGCTTTTCTTAATGCATCAGGCATTGTGGTTCTTCTATCTACAATCTCTAATAATCGATCATTAGGGATTACAATTAACGTATCAACATTTTCTTTTAATCTTTCTATACCATTAATAGCATTATTCATACGAGCTTTTGCTTCAAACTTAAATGGCTTTGTAACGATACCTACAGTTAAGATACCCATTTCTTTTGATATTTGAGCAACAACTGGTGCAGCACCTGTTCCGGTTCCACCACCCATTCCACAAGTAACAAATACCATATCCGCACCTTTAATTAATTCAGTCAACTCTTCACGATTCTCTTCTGCTGCTTTTGCGCCAACTTCTGGTTGTGCTCCCGCACCTAACCCTTTGGTTAATTTTTCACCAATCTGTATACACGTTGGAGCCTTACAATTCTTTAAGTGTTGCTTGTCCGTATTTACACAAATAAAATCAACACCAATAATATTTTCCTCTATCATTCTATTAACAGCATTATTCCCTGCACCACCAACACCAATTACGATTATTTTAGCAGATGAATCAGCTTCGTTTGTTCTAATTTCAAGCAAGGTACTTCCTCCTTCACACATTATTACATTTTTTCCCATTTCAGCATATGTACTCTATCAGATTAACTGTATACTTATACTCTATAATATCTTTTATTGCAAAAATAATCAACCCTTATTTTCAATATTTTCGAATAAATTAATACAACTTAGTATCATTCAAGGCCTCTTTTACAAGGTTATTTAAATTTTTCCAAAATGAGACGAATCATTCGATATCGTCATTTTATTTATTTATCTTTTTCGAATATAATGTCATCTCCAGGTTTATAATTTTTAAGATTTATAGTTCCGCTTAAGTTTTTAGACAGCGGTAGTATATCTTTTAGAGCAGATAATTGCTTATCATAGGATTTTCCTTTACCTAATAATACTTTTACTTTCTTAGCATACAAGGTTACTTCTTGTTCTAAATTGAAGCTTACCTTGTCTATATTTAACTCAAATTTGTTAATGAGCTGAGTTAATTCTAGAATTGTACTATATAATTTATTATCTGATATTTCTAACTTTTCATGTAAAATTATTTTATCAAATTCTAGTCCCGAAATGTAAGGAATGTTCTTTACTCTTTTATTTGAGCTTTCAACAACAATACCATCCTTATCAAAGTACATATATTGTCCCATATACTCTACGCATCCAATTATTGTTTTTTCATAAACAATGAGATTCACAGCATTTTTTCCTGCAATCTCAACATCTACTCGTTCAATAAATGGAATACTTTCTTGCTTTAAATACTTATTCTTCAAGTAAAGCAATATGGTATTATGATCAAATTTAGTTTTCACTATTTTGTCTATTAAAACATCATCCGAATAGTGATTACTTCCCTTTACATGAATTGTATTAATATTCCATGTTGCAAAAAAAGCAACACAAATAAATATAATTATTGCTAATACCATCAAAAAAACTCGAAATACATTTGGAATTTTATTTTGTTTTAACCCTCGCACTCTCCTCATATTATACTCCATTCTGATGAAACTCCACATATTTTGGCATCAGTACAATACTCTCAAATTATGAGCCAATTCATACAATCACAATACCACTGCTTGTACCATTTTGTAATTGTATGAATTGTATCATAAATTGTCACTTATTTCACACACCTCATTACCTTTATTTAATTAGGGGGAGCGCGAAAATTCTTTTCTCATTACTCCCCACTATCTAAACATATAACTCTATACCTTCTTTACATCTGCACTTAATATCGCCAAATCTCTACAGATATCCTCATATCCTCTTTCGATGTATATCGGATTATTAACTACTGTTAATCCCTCCGCCATTAAGCCTGCTATTACCAGTCCAGCCCCGCCTCTAAGATCTGAGGCATTGACATTAGCTCCATATAGTTTTTTAACACCCTTGATAATCGCAACTTTTCCTTCAACCGTAATGTCAGCTCCCATTTTTATAAGTTCATGTACCGTCTTGTACCTAGCCTCAAAGATATTTTCTATCATTATACTAGTACCTTTTGCCAGGCTTAGAACTGACAACATCTGCGATTGCATATCCGTCGGAAAATATGGATATGGCTTCGTTCGAATAATATCTGCAGCTTTTGGTCTTCTATTTGCTTTTATTTGAATAAAATCATTACCAGAAGTAATACGACTTCCCGTTGTTCTTAATATACTAAGAATCGCTCCTAGCTGACTATCATCTATATCCCTTAAAGTAACTTTGCCACCAGCTCCTTGTACTGCAGCAAGATAAGTCCCTGCAACAATTCGATCTGCTATCAAGGTATACGTAGTATCATGTAATTTCTCAACGCCTTGAACTATTATTTCATCTTTACCTATTCCAGTAATCTTTGCGCCCAAACTATTTAAAAAACAACATAGTTCTACAATCTCAGGTTCTTTTGCAGCATTTTTTATCGTTGTAACGCCCTCAGCTAATACAGCAGCTAGTAGTGTATTTTCAGTAGCTCCTACACTTGGAAACTCTAAAGTTATTTCAGTTCCTACAATTTTTTCTGCCTTACATATCAAGTTGTCATCTTCTTCAAGAACTTCAACACCGAGTTGTTTTAAAGCGGATAAATGTAAATCAATTGGTCTAGCTCCGATAGAGCATCCACCAGGGTACGTTATGGTAACTTCTTTTTGCCTTGCTAGTAAGGAACCAAGCACAATAATTGAAGATCTCATCTCTTTTACATACTGCTCTGGGACTACTGTTGTTGTAAGATTACTTGTATCAATGATAAGTGAGTCTAGATCCCAGATAATAAGTGCGCCTAGATGTTCTAATATTTTTATCATATTAATAACATCCAATATCTTTGGGCAATTGTTTAGTTTAGTAACACCTTTATTTAATAAAGAAGCTGCCAAAATAGGCAATACAGCATTCTTTGAACCTTGGATACTAACTTCACCGTATAAATGTTTTCCTCCAATAATCTCAATCGTAGACAAAACTCACACCCCAAACGGTTAGGGAAATATATTAGTATTATATGTGTGTTTCATTTTTCTGTGATTATTTTGAAAATTCTATGTATAAGGAAAAGCTACCTTGAATATGCTTATATTGGTGTCTATCCAGACTAACGCTCATATTTTATTTGATTCGATACACTTAGCACAATTCCCATCTCAACTAGCAGAATAAATACCGATGTACCTCCATAACTGATAAAAGGCATAGGAATACCCGTGGAAGGCATTGAATTTGTAACAACGGCGATATTTAATATTACTTGAACTGCAATATGTGTCAAAACACCAACTGCAATTAGGGCTCCATATAAATCAGGGGCATTGATTGCTATGATAAATAATCTCCATATTAATAGAAGAAACACCAAAATAATGGCTACTGCACCAAATAATCCTAACTCTTCACAGATAACTGAAAAGATCATATCATTGTGTGACTCAGGTATAAATCCAAGTTTTTGCATACTTTGGCCTAATCCAGTTCCAAAAATTCCTCCTGATGCAATTGCGTACAAGCCTTGTAATATTTGATAACCCTTAGGCTCAGTTTCTACATTCAGCCACACTTTTACTCTTTCTGCACGATATCCTACAAACATAATATAAGCAGCGCCTACGCATACCAATGCAATTGCTACTAAAAAGAAATATGATTTTTTCCTACTCGCCACAAAGCAAATAACAACTAAAATGGCTGCAATAACAATTGCTGTACTTAGATTTTCTTTCGCAATTAACGCTAACAATGGAGCAACATATAATGATACCCTAATAAATCCGCTTAGTTTATCTAATTTTCTTGGTGCCATATTTACAATAAAAGCAATAAATAATATAGCAGCTACTTTTGAAAGGTCGGAAGGCTGAAAAGTACCAAGTGGCCCTAAATCAATCCAACGCTTTGCTCCATTAATCTCATTACCAACAATCAATACAAGTATTTGAAAAAATATTGCTGCAATATACAATAGAATAACTGGTCTTATTTTTAATACCGGTAGTTTTCTAAAATATATTCGATAGTCAATTCTAGATACAATTAACATTGCAAAAACCCCACCAAGAGCAATGATTCCTTGCCTTTTAAAGAAATGCATAGGGTCTCCAAAAACTCGTAATGCGTTATATGCACTTGTACTATATATCATGACTAATCCAAAACACACCAAAAATAATGTTAGAAATAGTAAGCTATAGTCATAGTAGCTATGAAATTTTCTTCTTCCTCTGCTCATTTCTCGATCGGCTCTAGTCATTGAATCACTCCTTAAGATTATTTACATACTCTTTAAATAAGGTTCCTCTTTCTTCGTAACTTTTAAACATTCCCCAACTAGCACAGGCTGGTGATAACAGGACACTCTCGCCTGGTTCTGATTTACTAGCTGCTACTTCTACAGCATCTTTTAAATTTTCCACCATGATGATATTATGAAAACCTAATTTCTTAGCTGTCGTAGCGATTTTCTCCCTTGTCTGACCTAATAGAATTAAGTATTTTACTTTATTATCAAAAGCATTGATCCATTCTTCATAGTCAGAACCCTTGTCATAACCTCCACCAATTAGTATGGTAGGTGTTGTCATCGACTGAATTCCTTTAATTGCAGCATCAGGATTCGTTCCTTTTGAATCATTATAGTATTTTACTCCCTTGATTGTTGTTACATACTCAATTCTATGTTCTACAGCTTTAAATGCTGTAATTGCTTTCTTAATATATTCGATTGGAACACCTATCATTAAAGCCATTGCAATACCTGCCATTGCATTTTCATAGCTATGAGTTCCTATAATATTTAGTTCATGAATATTGCATACAAGAGTCTCTGTTCCATTTAAGTTATGATATATATTTTCATTCTGTAAATAGATACCTTTTTCAAGTTTTCTTTGGCTACTGAAATATATTACGTTTGTATTTAATGTCTCACCAATTTGTCTTAACTTACTATCTTCATAATTAAGAACGCAGGTTTCCTCTTTGCCTTGATTTTTTGTAATATTTACCTTGGCACTAATATAGTTTTCTAATGTATGGTGCCTATTTAAATGATCAGGAGTTATATTTAAGATTGCACTAACATTGGGTTTAAAATCATGTATTGTTTCTAATTGAAAACTACTCATTTCTGCAACAGTAACGGAACTTTCATTCATATCAAGAACCATATCTGTATAAGGAATTCCTATATTTCCTACTACAAATACACTTTCAAAATATGTCTTCATAATTTCGCCCACTAACGCCGTTGTTGTAGTCTTTCCATTCGTACCAGTAATAGCAAGAATCTTACCTTTTGATAATTGATATGCTAATTCAACCTCTCCCCAGATTGGTATATCAGAATCACGAAATGCATTCACAAATTCCAAATCAGTTGGAACACCGGGACTAAGCACAACTAGATCTATACTTTTCTTTATGTCATCTGTTAACTCACCAATGATTATATTCGCAATGCTGCCTTTTTGTAATTTATGTTTCACATTATCTACTGTTTCCTTATCATTGCTATCATAAAGCGTTACTATAGCCCCAACTTTTTCTAGTAAATTCGTTGCAGCAATTCCACTTTTACCAGTTCCTACTACTAATACTTTTCTCTCTTCCAATGTCATACGAATTCCTCCCTGTCTACTACTAGGCAGACATCTTCATGTATTATCTTTTTATAACAATGATTAAATCATCATTTTTCTATCTATTTATCACTTCTTCCTTATTTATCTGCCGCCGCTAGCGACAGATAAATAAGGAAGTGTGAAACTGTATTTCTTTCACACTGAATCCTAAAAACTATAATTACTCAATTTATATCGTATCAATTGTAATATCATATGATACCATCAACCCATAGAAATTATTTCCATATATTATAAAGCCATTAAACCTACTAGGCATAATAGAGCAGTGATAATTGAAAATACTGCTACAACTCTAGTCTCAGACCAACCGCATAACTCAAAGTGATGATGTATTGGGGCCATCTTAAAGATTCTTTTTCCACCAGTAGCTTTAAAATAGCTTACTTGTAACATTACTGAAACAACTTCTAAAACATAAATAAATCCTATGATTGGAATAAACAAAGGCATTTGTAACATATATGCTGATGCAGCTACAAAACCGCCTAATGCTAAAGAACCAGTGTCTCCCATAAACACCCTTGCAGGATATACATTAAATAGTAAAAATCCTAATAAACTTCCTGCTACCGCGCAGGTAATTGGAGATATTCCACTGTGTGTACCAATTGCTACAACTGTAAAGAAAGTTGCTACTAATACAGTTACTCCAGAAGCTAAACCATCAAGACCATCTGTAAAGTTAACACCATTTACTGTACCAAGTACTACAAAGAATAATAATGGTATAAACAAGTAGGACACATCTAAATATTTTCCATCGCTAAATGGAATCAACATCTTTGTACTAATATCTGTAAAGTTCACTAAATAGTATCCAAACACTGCAGTTACAAGTATTTGACCAAACATCTTCTGCCAAGCTCTTAAACCTAGTGACCTCTTCTTAACTACCTTAATATAATCATCTAAAAATCCTATGATACCAAACCCTAATGTAACAAATAAAACAGGAAGTATATCTGGATAATCCTTTATATAAAATAGTGACGTAAGCACAATGCTTGAAAGAATGATAAGTCCACCCATTGTAGGTGTACCTGATTTCTTTAAATGTGATTCAGGACCATCATCTCTTACAAATTGCCCAAATTTTAATTTCTTTAAAAACGGAATCATAATCGGACATAAAATTACGCTAATTACAAATGCAATTAGAACTGGAATAAAAACATCAAAATTCATTTTCTTCACCTCGTATTTTCATATGTATACCTTTTATATATTTATATTGTAGCTCTTACCAAACATGCAAAAACGGTTTTGGCACAAGCCACATAACATTATATTCTATTCCAAGTATAGAATCAAGCTACTATTCTTATCAACTTTTTCACCACTTAATGGGAATTGTTCCACCACTTTTGTGCCTTCTCCTAGGTAATGTATCTCTCCAAATTCATAGGTAGAGATTAACTCTTTTGCTTTTTTTAAATCCATACCAACTAAATTAGGTACTGTTATTTCACCAATGTTATTTTTTTTCATTTCTTCTTCGGTATACCTTGGTTGGATTCCGAGATAAGGAAGGATATTATCAAATATTTCTTTCACAACTGGCGCTGCAATTGTACCCCCGTAATAAATACCTACTGGTTCATCAATTAGAACCATTGCCATTACTTGCGGATCATTTGCCGGTGCAAATCCAATAAAAGAAGAGATATACTTACCATTTCCCCTTGGAAGTTTCTGAGATGTCGCAGTCTTACCTCCAATATGATATCCAGGAAGATAGGCTCTTTGACCACCACCAGAAGTTACAACTGCTTCTAATAGTTCCTTCATCGTATCACTTGTTTTCTTAGATACAACATTATCACTGGTCTTGAAAGTAAGATTTTTCACCAAATCTCCTTGTTCATTTGTTATCTTAACACCAAAGTGAGGAGTAATTGCATTACCTCCATTTACGATAGAACTTGCTGCTTTTAATAGTTGTAAAGGCGTTATCTGAAAAGATTGACCAAAAGACATAGTAGCTAACTCAACCGCACCAACATTATCTATCTTATGAAAAATAGAGGAAGCCTCACCTGGCTCATCAACTCCAGTTTTTTGAAACAGACCTAACCTATCATAATATTTGTACATATTTTTAGCACCGACTCTTGAACCAATTTCGATAAATACAGGATTGCATGAATTCTTAATTCCATCAACAAAAGTTTCAGCTCCATGCCCCGATGTCTTATGACAGCGAATCTTTCTATCCTCTACCACAGCATATCCAGGACAATAGAAGTTATCAGTTAATTTTACAACTCCTTCTTCTAGCGCTGCAGTTGCAGTGACAATCTTAAAAGTAGATCCTGGCTCATAAGTATCACTGATACATGCATTTCTCCACATATTGTTTAGAAGATCATTTTTCTGCTTACTGGTCAATGTAGTACCAACCTCAGTATTTAAAGTATAAGGATCATTCAAATCAAACTCAGGTATATTTACCATAGAATAGATTTCGCCATTCTTAGGATTCAGAATAATTACCTTTACACTTTTCGCTTGTTTTGCCTCATATACTTTCTTAGCTGCTTGTTCTGCATACTTTTGTATATTAACATCTAGGCTTAGATATAGATTATCTCCTGCTTGTGGTTCTATTCGATCTTCGGCTGCATTTGGAATCTCTACTCCCCTTGCATTAGTTAGTGTTAATATTTGGCCATCGATTCCTTTTAAGAAATCTTCATATTTAACCTCTAGACCTATGATTCCTTGATTATCGGATCCTGTAAATCCTATAACCTTTGATGCCAATGAACTAAATGGATAATATCTTTTATAATCTTCATCTACCATCACTCCATCCAAATCGTATTCTCTTATTTTATCAGCAATCTCCTTATCTACGTTTGATTTTACTTTTTCTATAGAAGATACTTTTTCAACTCTTTTTCTCACTTTATCTTCACTCAAACTAAGCAAGGAGGATAGTACATCAATTACTTTTTCTGGATCAGTTATCTGACTATGAATCACTGAGATTGTAGAAACCGGCTTATTCGTTGCAATAGCAACACCATTTCTATCATAGATAATTCCTCTTTCAGCTTTAATTGCTCTCTCTCTCTCATGTAAGACTTTCGCTCTTGCGGCATAATACTCAGATTTAAATATCATTAAATAGGCAAGTCTTCCCATCAAACATGCGGATACTAAAATTATGATAGAAACAACAACTGTTAAATTCCTACGATTATACGTCTTATTCTTCATCATTACAAAACCTCATAATTCTTGTTGTTTCATTGTATTACAAATATTATGAGGTTATGTATATTATTCAATTTTTTCTAATATTTCTAATTCTTAATATTATTGATTTACAGAGTCTTTGTTTGACTCCCCTTGATTTGTGTCTTCTGTTTGTCCTAACTTGCCATTACTTTCTGGTACATCCCCACCACTTGTTTCACCATAAGTTTCTTCTTCTACATTATTTTTATTAGAACCAGTTGAATTTGAATCATTAGAAGTTTTCCCATTTTTTCCATTTGTTAAACTATTACTTACTTCCTTTTTATCATCGTTTGAACTATTATTCACTGCGTTTGTATTCGTATTACTATCTACTTTGCCTTTAGAATTACCTGTATCTTGACTAATACCAAGGAAAGGAATAATATCTTTTAATATTTCACCAGCAAGCTTTGTTGCAAATCCACTTTGATCTTGACGATCTTGATTTAATTCGTCAATTGTTACATAGATTACTACTTCTGGATCATATGCTGGTGCTGCTCCTATAAAGGAAACTAAATAAGTACCACTACCTCTAGGAATTTTTTCTGCAGTACCAGTCTTGCCTCCAACTTGTACGCCCTTTACCTGCGCTCCCGTTGCAGTACCATCTTCTACTGTTGCATATAAATAATCCTTCATTGTTTCTGAGGTTTTTTGAGAAACAGTCTCTTTTAATAAAGTTGCTCCAATATTTTTAACAGTGGCTCCTTTGTCATTCACAATTTGCTTCACTAAATGAGGTTGATACAAATGACCTCCATTTACAATAGAAGAAAAAGCTGAAGCAATCTGTAGCATATTCACGCTGAAGTTCTGACCAAAGCTATTAGTTGCCAAATCAACAGTTCCCATATCTTTCAATTTATACAACAGACCACTTGTCTCTCCTGGTAGATCAATACCAGTCTTTTCACCCATACCAAATAACTGTTGGTAATTAGTAAAAATGTTTTTGCCTTCTTTTTTTGCAATTTCCATTAAAGCAACATTACATGAATGCATAATTGCTTCTTTTAAAGTTATTGTTCCATGTACATGGCTACATTTTATTCTTCTTCCACCAACCATTTTATATCCTGGGCAATGAAAGATCTCATTACCTGTTAATTTGCCTTCTTCTAATCCAGCTGACACGGTCATTGGTTTAAATGTGGAACCAGGCTCATAGGCATTACTAATCATTGTATTTCGCCAGATAGAACTAAGTGCTTCTGATTTCTTCTTATCAGACATCTTGGCAATCTGTGACTTTGTATAAAATTTTTCTAGATTGGTAGGATTATTCAGATCAAACTCACCACTAGATGCCATGGCGTAAATCTCTCCATTATTTGGATTCATTACTAATACTGAAGTTCTTTTACTACCTATATCCTTTTGGAATTTGTTGATATGTTTTTCAACAAGATTCTGAATATTAGTGTCTAGCGTCGTCACTAGTGTATTACCATTCGTTGCTTCTTTAACATTTCTCTCTAACTTTAACTTTGAATCAAAATAACCGTACTCTCTACCATTATAGCCATTCAATTGACTATTATAATATTCTTCTAACCCCCAAGTACCAACATTTCCTGATCTTGTAAATCCCAGAACATGTGACGCTAATGAATTATAAGGGTATATTCTTTTATACTCTTCTTCAAACCATACACCTTTTATTAATTTCTTTTTGTCTGCCTTTACTTTCTTGTTAAAGACTGTAACCTGATCATAGCTAAGTTCTTTTCGCACTACAACATATTGACTGCTAGCCTTTTTAGATAAGATATCATCCAGCTCTTCTTTTGAAATATCAAAACTCTCTGTTAATGCTTTCTCAGTAGGGTTTCGATAGTCTTCTTTTGAAAGCATAGTTTTTGGATCTAGAACAAGATTGTATACCTTCTCATTTGTTGCCAACTCAGTTCCATTACGATCTAGTATTTTTCCCCTTTGGTAAGGAATCACAGAACTCACATATGTCTGCTGCGAAAGTACTCTCTTCTCGTATTTTTCTCCATCTTTTGTGTTGAGATAGACAAGTCTACCAATTAATACCACTAAAAGAAGTATCATAATACAAAATACAAGCAAAAGACTTGCTTGCATTTTAGGAGTAAATTTTTTAATTTTGGATGCTTTTGTAATTTTTCTCATATACAACTCCCATCTATGTGATTCTCACATATGTTAAAAGGGATATAAAACCCATTTACTGATTAATAATATCCTCAAGAATACTTGAATCGTCTGCTTCTGGAATATCTTTATTTTGTCTCACAAAATCATCCTGTGTTCGATTATATTTTACCACTTGATTTTCCTTTGGATGTACCATGCCAAGCTGCTTCGTAGCAATTTTATATATATTAGATAAGTCTACCGAAGAACTCATTCTTTGTTCTGTGGCATCATTCTTATCTTTTAAATCCAGTAACTCGCTTTGAACTGTCGCAACATTCTTATTCAATACTGTAAGATCATTTTGAACTCTAAGGTAGTCTATACATACAAATAATGTTACACCAATGGCAAACGTTAAAACAAGCAACTGACCAACACTCATCATACGCACTTTCTTAGCTGGCCTTCTCTGTACTTGTCTTCCCTCTCTTGTTCTTCTTTCACTATATTCATCATTCGAATAATCTGGAACTACCGATAATCTTCTCGCATTATTTCCATCGATATAGTTAGATTCATAACGTTTTCTTGGTGCTTCCATGCTCTCACCTCTGCTTTCCTTGCATATTTCGTATTATAAATCGTGTTTCTCAAACACTCTTAGTTTTGAACTTTTTGATCTACTATTCCATTCGATTTCTTCATCGCTTGGTAAGATTGGTTTTCTTGTAATTACCTTTCCTTTTGACTTGTTACCACACACACATACAGGAAAGTGAGGAGGGCATGTACAAGGATTTTCATTATTTTTAAATATTGTCTTTACTATTCTATCTTCTAGTGAATGGAAAGTAATAATGCATATTCTTCCATCCTCGTTTAGCAAATCGATCATATCATTAAGTGTATTCTTTAATACATCAAGCTCTTTATTCAGCTCAATACGTATTGCCTGAAATGTTTTCTTAGCTGGATGTCCTGTTTTCATACGAACTTTCATAGGAATTGCAGCTTTTATTGCATCTATAAGCTCATACGTAGTCTCAATTGGCTTCTCTTCGCGTACTCGAACAATGTGTTTTGCAATATTCTTCGCAAACTTGTCCTCACCATAATCACGAATGATACGGTATAATTCCTGTTCACTATAGTTATTTACAATATCTCTTGCTGTCAGTTCATTTCTAGTATCCATTCTCATGTCTAGTGGAGCATCTTCCTTATATGAAAAACCTCTTTCGACTGTATCTAACTGATAAGAAGACACACCTAAATCTAAAACGATGCCATCTACCTTTTCAATTCCTAATTCGTGCAACACTTGCTTCATATTGCAATAATTGCTACGAACAATAGTAACTTTATCAAGATAACTGCTTAACCTTATTGTACTTGCTTGAATGGCTGCTTCATCTTGATCTATACCAATAAATCTGCCACCTTCTCCTAGTTGTTCACACACCTTTAGAGCATGTCCAGCTCCTCCTAGTGTACCATCCACATAGATACCATTCTCTTTTATATTTAAGTTATTAATTGTTTCTTCTAATAGTACTGATTTGTGTTCAAAGTTCATATTATTAACTCCTGCCTTCTAAAAACTTAGTCCGAAACTTGACATACGTTCCGCTATATCGTCAACATTATCAAATGTATTATTTGCATCCCAACGCTCTTTACTCCATACCTCGATTTTACTAAGTACACCTACAAAAACTACATCTTTCTCTAAACCTGCATGCTCTCTTAGCTTTGATGGAATAAGGATTCTTCCTTGCTTGTCCACTTCAAGATTCGCTGCTCCTGCCATAAAATAACGTTGTAATTGTCTAGCTTCTTTATTTCCAGGTAAAGTCTTTAATTCGGTGATAAAGTTTTGCCATTCTTCATTAGGGTACACAAATAAACACCCATCTAAGCCTAGAGTCACTACGAATTCATCTCCAAGCGTTTCTCTAAACTTTGCAGGTACAATAATTCTGCCTTTGGTATCAATTGTATGATTATATTCACCCATGAACATTGGCATCACCTACTTTCGAGGTGGAATATGGCCACATTCACCACTTTTGTACCATTCACCACCACTTCTCACCACTTTGCACCACTTATGGTGATATTTTATAATAATCCTGGGAATAAATCAAGTGGAAATAATGGTAAAAAACGTTATTATTCATTGTAAATCAAGCGTTCCAGGGATGTATACAAGATATAGTTAACCTTCATCGAAATAAACTATATTTAGTAATAAACAGAAGTATAGGTATTTAGTCCTATAACATGTTAAAGTATTTTTTTATTTGTCATTTTGTGGTTTTCTTTAAGGAATAATGACATATTTTAACCTTCTATTTCATAGTAAAAAGCCCTTATAAGTATGTGAAATATTTTACTATCATACTCATAAGGACTTTCTATGAATTTTTTACAATTTATAAACATTCATAGGTATTGGTATTACCCATATTCCTATAATTTAAACTTGTTTACTTCATCAATCATTTCCTTTGTTAAAGTTCCTAAATTAACAGCAGAATTCGCAACTTCTTCTGTTGAATAAGTAAGTTCTTGCATGGAGGAAGTAATCTCTTCTGAAGCAGCTGAACTTTCTTCTGAAATTGCAGATAAATCTTCAATATGAGATGCGATACGATCCGTTTCTTCATTAATATTTATTGCTGAATCATTAATATTTTCTATCTTTGGAATAACAGCTTCTATCGAATCAATAATACTATTGAAGGATTGAAGAGTTGTATCAATTACATTTGACTGTGTAGTAAATTCTTTACTTACATTATGCGAAATAGTTACCATAGCTTCATTATCTGCATATATTGCAGTTATTAACTCTGTAATGTTGGCAACTGCGCCTTTCGTTTGTTCTGCAAGATGTCTTATTTCATCTGCCACTACTGCAAATCCCTTTCCAGCTTCTCCAGCCCTTGCTGCTTCAATTGCAGCATTTAGCGCAAGAAGATTCGTCTGTTCTGAAACTGAATTAATTAGATTTGTAATATCATGAATTTTGTCAATGTTTTCTGTCTGTTTCGTAATACCTGTCTCAAACTGACCAAAGGAACGATTCGTGTCTTCAACGGATACTGATAATTCTTTCATATTCTCATTACTTCTTGCAGCTAATTTAATGATTTCTTTTGCGTTCTCATCTACTTCTTTTACTTCTGATACAATCTTATCTATCTTAGTTGCAAATTCATTCATACCATCTGTAATAGAAACCAAAGATTCTGACTGCGTTATCGTTCCTTTTGCAACTTCCTCAATTGTGTCAGCAACTACATTAGATGAAGCACTCATTTCTTCTGATACCGCTGAAAGACTAGCTGCATCTATATCAATTCGTTCGGAAGTATTTATCACTGACTTAAGCATATTTTTAACTGAATCTTGCATTATACCAACTGCATTTATCATTTGCCCAACTTCGTCTTTCATGTTTTTATCTTTGTCAGCAACAGTATTTGAAAAATCACCTTGAGACATTGGTAAGATATATCCTATCGCTTTCTTTATATTGCGTGCGATTCTATCTGATACATAGAATACAGCAACCACGCCAATCATTAAAGAAATCAAAGCAATTACAATAATAAGTATTTGTAGTGTTCTTAATTCCGATAATATTTCTGATTTTTCGATTGCTACACCCATTGACCATGTTGTTCCTGGTACAGGTGTGAATGCCATCATCTTTGCTTTTCCATTATAAGTATAGAATCCTACCCCCGTCTCACCATTTACCATTCTCTTCTCAAGCTTAACTACTTCCTGTAAACTTGCATCTTTTTTCACATTCTCTAAGTCATTGTCTTGTTTTACTACTAAATCATGATTATAATGAGCAATCTTAATTCCAGTCTTTGATAGCATAAAAGCTCGTCCGGTTTTACCGATCGTTATATCATCAACAATCTTACTAATATCGTTACCATCTTTAATTCCAGAAATAACTCCAACGATTTTTCCATCTACTTTAAGAGGCGTTGCAAATACCACCACCATTTTTCCTTCTGTCTTACTCATTAATGGATCTGATACATTAGTCTCTCCTTTTAACGCTTTTTGAAAATATTCTCTGTCTGATATATTGGTACTTGTGTGATTACTCATTATTACATTACCATCTAAATCAGCAATACCCACTTTAATATAATTATGCCTTGTAATTACATCTTGAATGTTCGCCAATCTCGCTTCTGGAGATTGTTTAATATCTTTAATGCGTGTTAAATTTGCAATATTTTCAATTATTATCTTTTGCTCACTAATTCTAGCTTCCACAATCTTTGACGATTGTGAAACAACTGAACTCAAAGACAACTCTTGCGTTTTTTCAAGCGCATTATATGAAGTTATAAGAGCTGAGCTTGCCATTCCTCCAATTATTAGCATTATTATTATAGAAGTAAATGCTATCATTTTGCTTCGAATGCTTTTCATTCAATATTCCATCCTTTCTTAATCGAGTTCCAAGTTACTGTTTGTTCATACCTGCTCAGCTATCTGTCCAATAGCGAGGCCCGTATATTATCTGTCCTCATATTATCTGTCTCTTTGTATTTCGGCTTAATAGTATACTTATTTTACTGTTACTTTCTTGTACAATTGTTAATGATTTCATTAAAAATAAATTTTGGATTCCATGTGTTCCTCCTGCACGGAGTGCTATTTAAATAATAGGAAAATCGGAGCAATTTCCTATTATTAAAAAAAGACTCCTTATCAAAAGCCACCAATATGGCCTGTTACTTTGATAAAGAGTCTAGATATTATTTAGAAAGCTTAAATTTATTTACTTCATCTAACATTTCCTTAGTTCTTGCACCTAAGTTAACTGCAGAAGTCGCAACATCTTCGGAAGAACTATTAAGCTCTTCTGCTGATGCAGATATTTCTTCACTCGAAGCAGAATTTTCTTGTGATATCGCTGAGATATCATCTATACTTCCCATTATGTCGTTCTTTTGAATGTTCATTTTCTCAGTGGCTGCATTAATATTCTCAATCTTAGGAATTACAGCTTTTATCGATTCAATAATATTCTGGAAAGATTCAAGCGTTGTATCTATCACTACTGCTTGTTCAGAAAATTCATTACTTACTGCTTTGGTTGTCTGAATAATCACTTCATTTTCAGTATAAATATTATCAATCAGACTTGTAATATTAGAAACTGAAACTTTAGATTGTTCTGCTAACTTTCTTATCTCATCAGCAACCACAGCAAATCCTTTTCCAGCTTCTCCAGCTCTTGCTGCCTCAATTGCTGCATTCAAAGCTAGTAGATTTGTTTGTTCTGAGATATTATTGATCAAACCAGTAATTTCATTAATCTGACTAATATTGGACCATAGTTTTTGAATTCCACTTTCAAAACTTGCAAAGGATTGATTTGTATTTTCAACTGATTTTGATAAATTATTAATATTGTGATTATTTTCTTCCGCTAAATTAATAAGAATTTGAGCACTTTGATCTACTTCATTCATTTCTCTTGTAATATTTTCAACATTACCTGAGAACATATTCATACCATCTGCTATTGTAACCAATGCATCCGATTGAGATATTGTACCTTTCGCAACTTCCTGTATTGCATCTGCAACCACAGTAGAGGAAGCACTCATTTGTTGTGATACAGCGGATAAACTTGTCGCATCCATATCTATTATTTTTGAATTATCAATTACCTTTTGTAACATAGATCTAATGGACGACTGTGTTGCATGTACTGCTTGTAACATCTGTCCAACTTCATCCTTTAATTGTAGATGATTTGGATTTACCTCATTACTAAAATCCCCATTAGCCATTGGTGTTATATATTCAATTGCCAATTTTATACTCTTAACAATTTTATCTGCAATAAGGAACATTATCACAATTGTTATTATTACTTCTATTAAAGCAGTTAAACATACTAAAAATTTCAGATGCGTTAAAGATGACAATACTTCTGATTGATCTGTTGCTACTCCAATCGACCATGAGGTACCCGTAACTGGAGCGTAAGCTAAAATCTTCTTTTTCCCACCATAAAGGTATTCGCCAACGCCTGTTTTACCAGCAACCATTTTCTTCTCAATAGTAACAAGTTGCTTTAACGAGCTATCTTTTTTAACATTTTCAAAATCATTGTCTTGATTTATTACTAAATCTGAATTATGATGAGCAATTGTTGTACCTTCACCATTTATCATAAATGCTCTTCCAGTCTTACCAATTCTAATGTCATCTACCATCTGGCTAATTTCACTATTATCCTTTATCGCGGTTAGAACACCTACGATAGTACCATTACTTGTTATTGGAGCAGCATATACAACAACCATTCGATTTTCAGTTTTACTCATTATTGGATCCGAAACGTTCGGTATTCCTCTCACTGCTTTTTTAAAATACTCTCTATCCGATATATCTGCATCCATCTTAGTTGATAATACAACCTTACCACTAGTATCCGAAATTCCCATCTTTATATATCCATTTGCCACTATCTCATTCGCCAAACCTTCTAATTTCTCAGCTGGAGTTTTAGTTTGATCCTGAATTTGTGGTGACATTGCAATCTGTTGCACCTTAGATAACTGTTCACTTATTCTAGCTTGAATAACTTTAGACGACTCTGTTACAATACCTTTAATCATTGTTTTTGATGTTGTCACTAAAGCATCTTGAGATGCTTTTAAAGAAAATAATGCTAGAAATAATATTGACGCTACACCTAATAAAGATGCTGATAATATAATTTTTATTCTTATACTTCTTCGTTTTATATTTTTTTGTTTTACGTCTTTTTGTTTTACTTCCTTTTGTATTCCCTTCTTCATTTTTGTCTCATTTTTAGAGCTGTTATTCCTCATTTGTTACTATCCTCCTATTGCTTTTCTATACATTCCTCATTTGTTCTACCAAAATTTCTCTTTACAATTTGGTACAACGTATATAATAATATCACCTTCAATTTTAATTTTCAATTCTTTTAGGCTATTTTTCGACATTTTTCTAGTACTTTCTTCCTATATGTTATTTCTGTAAAATTATGCATATATATATCACTTAGTTTTATTGTAAAATGAAAGTAGAGTTCTATAATAATCATATCATTATTATAGAACTCTACTTATTAAATTAACTATAAAATACTATTCCTTAACTTTAGGCATTAGCTTTCTTTAAACTAACTCTTTTAAAAATGATAATTCCACTAGCAACAATGAATAGAAATACTGAAAGTATTTGTGAAACGGCTATATTAGTTCCCCAAAATAGTAATTGATCTGTTCTTAATCCTTCAATCCATGCTCTTCCAAGGCCATAACCAGCTAGATATAACAGAATCATCTCACCATCAAATTTCTTATGTTTCGTATAAATCAATAATATAACTAACAAACAAAGATTCCAGAGTGATTCATACAGAAAAGTTGGATGAACCTGTATATATTCTACACCATTTACCACCTTGATATGATTTAATAGATCAGTTGTTATATTGCTTGAAGCAACGTCTGATTTTCTTAATTGCATCGCTAAAAGGTTATTCGTGTAACCACCGAACGCTTCTCGGTTAAAGAAATTCCCCCATCTACCAATAATCTGACCAGTAACTAATCCTACACATGCAGTATCTGCTAATAATCCCACGGATATTTTCTTAATCTTAGAATAAACAATTGCACAGATAACTGCTGTTATTACACCACCATAGATAGCCAAGCCGCCACCCCTGATATTGAATACCTGTAATAAATCATTCTTATATTCGTCCCAAGCAAATATTACATAATATAATCTAGCTCCAATAACTGATAAAATTATTGCATATAATGCAAAGTCTAGATAAATATCTGGATCTTGTCCTGTTCTTTTTGCTTGTCTTTCCACAACTAGATAACCAGCAACCATACCAAAAGCAATTATCATTCCATAGAATGCAATATCTATACCAAATAGCGTAATGCCTTTGGGTATACCCTGTAATTCAATTCCTAGATTCGGAAATCTTATTCCTGCAATTAAATACATAATATGAATCCTGCCCTTTCCTATTACTAATTAAATGTAATATAAATAAAATTGTTCCATTTACATTTAATATTGCTAAGAGTTCCAAAAGTCTTTCTCAACATTCACTTAATAACCAAAATAAGACTTTTGATACTAATATCCCTTGATGAAAAGGAAAGGAAGATAGTGATTAACTATTAATTTCCTTTCCTTTTCTAGATTATTTATATTTAATTATGAAATAAAGAACTAGTAATCCCTAAACATTGAAACGGAATAAAATAACATCTCCATCTTGAACAACATATTCTTTACCTTCTGAACGAACTAGACCCTTATCCTTTGCAGCATTATAACTACCACATTCCGTTAAATTTTGAAAACTAACTACTTCTGCACGAATGAATCCTCTTTCAAAATCAGTGTGAATCTTACCAGCTGCTCCTGGTGCTTTCGTACCTTTTGTAATTGTCCATGCTCTAGTCTCTTGTGGTCCAGCTGTTAAATAACTAATTAATCCTAGAAGTCGATAACTTGCACGAATAAGTTTTTCCAAACCTGATTCTTTGATTCCTAAATCTTCAAGGAACATTTTCTTCTCATCTTCTTCTAATTCTGCCATCTCTTGTTCAATTTGTGCACAGATAACAAAAACTTCTGAGTTCTCACCTTTTGCAAAATCTCTAACTTTAGCAACATTAGCATTATTTACTGCGTCGTCAGCCAAATCATCTTCTAATACATTTGCAGCATAGATTACTGGTTTATAAGTTAATAGATTATAACTTTCTAATAAAGCCAATTCTTCTTCATCGTCTGTATCAAAACCTTTTGCTAGTTTCCCATCTTCTAAATACGCTTTGACTCTTTCTAATAATTCAACTTCTTTTGCTAATGCTTTATCGTTTTTCGCACCTTTTGATGCTCTTTGCATTCTTCTGTCGATTACTTCAATGTCAGAAAAAATAAGTTCTAGATTAATTGTCTCAATATCTCTTAATGGATCAATAGAACCATCTACGTGAATAATATTACTGTCTTCAAAACATCTTACAACATGAACAATTGCATCAACTTCACGAATATTTGCTAAGAATTGATTTCCTAATCCTTCTCCTTTTGAAGCTCCTTTTACTAAGCCTGCAATATCAACAAATTCAATAGCTGCTGGTAAGATTTTTTGTGAATTATATAAATTAGCTAAAGCTTGTAATCTTTCATCTGGTACTGAAACAATCCCTACATTAGGATCAATTGTACAGAATGGATAATTTGCTGATTCAGCTCCTGCTTTTGTAATAGAATTGAACAATGTACTTTTACCTACATTGGGTAAACCTACGATTCCTAATTTCATTTGTGTCTTCCTTTCAAGGTTTATTTATTTCATAGAATTAGAGTATCAAAAAAAATCTAATTCTATTATTTTCATTATTTTACTCGCATTAACACAATGCATTTTAACATATTAATAAAAAAATGGAAAGATAAATTTTACTTATCAAGTCAGTCTTTTGACTCTACAACAATTAAGATTCCACTCTTTATCAGAATATCTCCATATTCGTCTTCTAATTCATTACTTACTCCAAGGCTATCGCCAATAATCAATGTCCTATCTTGAAGTGGATATTTAAACCCCTCTAAAGATACCCCCTCAACCTTCTCTGTAAGTGGTAAAAGCGATATATATTTGCCATATTGTTTTAGTTTTTCAATTTTGATACTATTTCTATGCAAACCGTCCATAAGATATATTTTATTATGATGATCGATAATGGTTGCTTCTATACCTTGTAAAAGTGGCAGCATCAGTAAATTAACATTGGCAAGCACATGATCAAAGCGACTTCCGGTAGCTCCAACCAATATTATTTTTGTACATTGTAATGAAAGAGCTAACTCAATTGCAATTTGGGTGTCAGTGCTATCTTTGATTGGATTATATACTTTTAATGTCGTATCTATTTTACCATCCGATATGCTCTGTCGATAATGTTCTAGAACAGTTGCATCCACAGAGTCAAAATCACCAACTAAATAATCAATCTTAAGCTTACACTGGGTCGCAATCTCTAACCCCCGATCTACAGCAATCGTAATATTAAATTGATTTTTTTTCCTCACATTTTCTAACAACTGCTCTGTAACCTCTCCACCAGTTATTATTAAAACTACATTCTGCATTCTTACACTCCATCTGCAACTAGTTACTTAATATACTTTGCTTAACTGTCTTTTCTAACCTTATGTATTATCTTTCTCTGTAAATTGAATATATGCTTAGGTAATTCCCTACTAGATTGTATAAATTCACATCCATAACAATAACGATAGACATTATGGTAAGCCTTTGTAATTCGAATTACTTTTACTTTACAATGCATATCACCAAAATCTGTTGATAAATCAAAAGCAATCTCGTCTCCCACTTTGAATTCCTCATTGGCATAAATTCCAATCCCAGTTTCGGACAAATCCTTCATGTATCCTTCACATATTTTTTCATCAAACAGATCCAAGTCCATATAATTTTGCAATATAGATAAGTCATCAAATTCATCAAGCTTAAATTCCATCATATCTTCATTCAGAACACTATAATGTAATATTAAAGAGGTTCCATATTCTACGCGATAAGCATTTCTTCGATTATATATCGTTCCCTTTTTCTGTGACATAAAATAATGAACTTGATCATCATCAAGTTCAGTTACTCCTGCTTTAACATTCTCCCAAAGGTATAGACTTTGCCCATGCTTATATATTATGTCAACCTGATCTGAATCTAAAAATCGAAATACTCTTTTATTCTTCGCAATTAATGTAACGAAAACATGATCATCATTTACATCCTCAATTTTACTTACGACTCGATATTTATACCCATCTCTTGTGACATAAATATTTACTGTTTTACCTGGACTTAGCTCCTTTAGATACATGACTTAATACCTCCTTGAATGCAACCGTATTTTCTAAAATATCGCCTGTAAATATAGCAGAGCCTGCTACAAATACATCCGCACCTGCTTCCATTACCTGCGCCACATTCTCTAATGTAATCCCACCATCTACTTCAATTTCTATAGATAGTTTTTTCTTATCAATTATCTCTCTTAACTGTTTCGTTTTCTCTAGCGTATATGGTATAAACTTCTGTCCTCCAAAGCCTGGATTTACACTCATAATTACAACCATGTCTAGTTCATCTAATACATAATCAAGTACATTAAGAGGTGTAGCTGGATTTAATGCAACTCCAACCTTTGCCCCTAACTCTTTTATTCTTTTTATTGTCCTGTCTAAATGATTACAGCTTTCAGCATGTACTGTTATGATATCAGCACCTGCTTCATATACATCTTGTACATATCTTATTGGTTCATTAATCATAAGATGTGCATCAAATATACACTTCGTCTTATCTCGTATTGATTTCATTATAGGCATTCCAATAGAAATACTTGGAACGAAGGCTCCATCCATAATATCAATGTGTATATAATCTGCTCCTGCTTTTTCAATCGTCATTACTTCTTCACCAAGTTTTGAAAAATCTGCTGCTAATATTGATGGCGCCAATTTATACATATTTTACCCTTGCCTTTCAATTCTAAATATTTTATCAATCAATAGATCAACACAAATAACTAAGTTAGAAACTTTATTTCATCCACCTTAGTATTTCCTTTGATCCTTTAATTCTTGATATATTGTTACATAGTTGCGATATCTTACTTCACTTATTTCTCCAAGTTCTAGCGCATCTTTTACTCTACAATCCGGTTCGTTAATATGAATACATCCTTTATAACGACAACCTTCTTCATATTCAGTAAACTCTGAAAAATAGTCTTTTAACTCATTACATTCAATTCCATCTAAGTATAATGAACTAAATCCTGGAGTATCCATGATATAACTTGTTTCATTAATATAATGAAGTTCTGAATGCCTTGTCGTGTGCTTTCCTCTCTGAATCTTGTCACTGATTGCACCTGTTTCCATATTTGCATTAGGTGTAATTTGATTAATTAGAGAAGACTTACCAACCCCAGATGGCCCTGCAAGTACCGTTGTTTTATCTTCCAACAACGCTTGTACAGCTTGAATCCCTTCATCAAGAACAGTGCTTGTTCCAATCACTTGATATCCACATGAACGGTATATGTTACTTAAGTTATCAAACTCGTCCTCAGATACCAAATCACTTTTATTAAAACATATGATTGTATTGACACCTTCTTTAAGCATCATGATCAGAAATCGATCCAATAAATTAAGATTTGGTTTCGGAGAAGAAACAGCAAAAATAATAATTGCTTGATCTACATTAGAAACCATTGGACGTATTAACTGATTCTTTCTTTCTAATATTTTTACAATATTGCCCTTTTTATTACTTTCATCAATAACATCAATATCTACATTATCACCTACAAGAGGTTTTATCTTTTGACTTCGAAATATTCCTTTGGCTTTACATTCATATACTCCCATGTAGGGAGTATGAATGTAATAAAAGCCAGCAATTCCTTTTATAATCTTTCCTTGCATTAATTAGCCACCTTGTTAAAAGTCACAACCCAAGTACCTGCACACAATTCATCATTTAGGTACATTTTAATCGTACCTTTTGAAGTAGAACTTCCCTTAATTGGAACTGTTAGTGGGAAATCACCATAACCTACAGTCTCTTCGTATACATCTGAGGTTACACCATCCTGAGTTAATTCAAGTCGAATAACACCACTTTCTGTTTCATCAACAAAAGGATTATCATCATCAGATATCGTTACACTACCTTCATATGAATACGACTTTTGTTCAGGTCCAAGGCTTACAGTAAATCCAATCTCTGTGCCTTCTTCCACTTTCTCATTTACCGAATAATTCTGATAAATTACATGACCTTTTTCAAATTTGTCTGAATTCTTGTAATCAACTTTACCTACTTTTAGTCCACTTTGTTTTAGTAAATTTTTTGCATCAGCTTCCGTCATATCTGATAAATCAGGAACATATACAGATTCCACTTTCTTACCTTTACTTACTACAACAGTGACAGAGTCTCCTTCTACAACTGCTGAACCTGCTGCTGGGTTCGTACTAATAACATTTCCTTCATCTATTGAATCACTATAATCATAATCATGCTTAACATTAAGATTATTCTCTGTTAATATTGTAACCGCTTCTTTATCTGTTTTATTCGCTAAATCAGGAAGTTTAAACGATTCAGGTCCACTACTTACTACTAGTTGAACTTCATCATTCGCTTTTGCTGATTCGCCATTTTCAGGAGTTTGTGATATAATACGATCCTTTTCTACTGAATCGGATGTTTCATAAGTATATTTCGGACTTAATCCTGCGTCTGATAATATCTTAGTAGCTTCATCTAATGTCTTATTGGTAACATCTGGAACTTCGATTTCAGCATCTGGAGATGCAGATGGAGATCCGCTAACATCAGGAGACTCTACTACATTTTCTATATTATTATTGTTTTTATCATTTCCTGAGAATTTAAATAATCCTGACGATTTACCAACTAATACCAAAATAATAATAACTAGAACAACTACTAATCCAATTCCTCCAAATACCATGATTTTCTCAAGTTTTGGATCAACATCACGATCTAATTCTTCATCGTCTTCTTTTTCATCGTTTTCTTCTTCATCGTAATCATCTTCATCATCAATAGGAGCAGTTCCTCTTTTGGAAGCACTACGAATATGATTCACTTCATCTTCTGATATATTAATCGTTGGTGAATCATCAATAGCAGTTGGTGCAATCTTAACAAAGTCACCATTAGGATTCACAATTGCTTTCTTTAAATCTGCGATTAATTCACCTGCGGATAAATATCTTCTCTCAGGTTTCTTCTGCATACATTTTTGAACTATTCGATCCACACTTACTGGTATCGATGAGTCTAATTGTCTTAATGGGGTAGCTTCTCCTTGAATATGAAGTAAAGCTACAGATACTGTATTATCACCAGCAAAAGGTACCATACCAGAAAGCATCTCGTATAAAGTAACACCAAGAGAATAGATATCACTCTTCTCATCACTATATCCACCTCTTGCTTGCTCTGGTGAAATATAATGAACGGATCCCATTGCGTTGGAGGTTATTGTATTGGATGATGCAGCCTTTGCAATACCAAAATCCGTTACCTTTACTTTACCTTCCTTGGAAATAATTATATTTTGTGGTTTTATATCACGATGAATGATATGATTTGTATGTGCAGCTTCCATACCTTGAGCTATCTGAATAGCAATTCCAATTGCTTCTTTTAACTCTAGTTTACCTTTACGTTCAATAAAAGTCTTTAACGTAATTCCTTCTACTAATTCCATTACGATGTAATATACACCATCTTCTTCACCTACATCGTATACATTTACTATATTAGGGTGTGACAATCCAGCTGCTGACTGAGCTTCCCCTCTGAATTTATTAACAAATGTAGTATCATCACTAAATTCTTGTTTTAATATTTTAATTGCTACATATCGATTTAATCTATGACATTTTGCCTTGTAGACGTCTGCCATTCCACCGGATCCAACTTTATCAATAATCTCATATCGATCACTAATAAACATCCCTGGTTTTATCATATCTTTCACCTCTCTTTATGGTCTTACGATTATAATAGCAATATTATCATTGCCACCATATTCATTTGCTGCCTCTATTAACTTACTCGCAGCTTTCTCAATGTCATCCGGGTATTCTTTCATAATTCTTAAAATATCATCATCGTCCATCATATTCGAAAGACCATCAGAACACATAAGTATAGTATCATCTTCTGTAATATTTACTTCAAAGAAGTCAGGAACTACTAATTGATTGGCACCAAGTGCTCTTGTAATTATATTCTTATTCGGATGTAATCTTGCATCTTTTCTTTCAATTTCACCTGTTTTAACCATTTCTTCTACTAAAGAATGATCTTCGGTTATCTGCTTAATCGTATCATTCACAATATAAAGTCTACTATCTCCGATATTAGCAACATATAAGACATCTTCCATAATGGTAGCTAAGACAAATGTTGTACCCATTCCTTCTAAATCACTGCTTTTCTTAGCCTCTTCTATAAGCAATTTATTAGCGTTTGTAATAGCTGCTTCTATAATTCCTATTGGAGTTTTCTGATTTCCATTCACTATTGTATGAATTACGGATTCAACGCAAAATCTAGAAGCATAATCACCTGCATTATGTCCTCCCATACCATCTGCAACAATAAATAAATTAGGAAGACTACCTACTGCATTTTCTTGACTGTAGACATAATCTTGATTCACTTTTCGCTTCATTCCGACATCTGTAATTGAAAATGATTTCATGCTGTCTCCTCCTAATCCTCACTATTTTGATCCATATAACTTTTTCTTAATTGTCCACAAGCAGCGTCAATATCCGCGCCCATTTCTCTTCTAATAGTAACATTTATTCTATTTTTTTCAAGTATATTTTTAAAATTTTGTATAAATTTACCTTGTGAATGTTTGTAATTTCGTTCTTTAATAGGGTTTACCGGAATCAAATTGACATGGCAATTGAGACCTTTTAACTTCTTCACAAGCTCCATAGCATTATCACTACTATCATTAACACCTTCTACCAAGCTATATTCGAAGGTAAGTCTACGCTTTGTCTTATTATAATAATACTTACAAGCATCCAAAATGGTTGCAATATCATATTTATTAGCAACTGGCATTAACTCTTTTCTTACCTCATCATTTGGTGCGTGTAAAGATATAGCCAAAGTAATCTGTAACTCTTCATCCGCTAGCATACGAATCTTCTCTACTAGTCCGCATGTTGATACGGTAATGTTTCTTTGACTAATATTCAACCCATTTTCATCTGAGACGAGTTCAATAAATTTCAATAAATTATCATAATTATCAAAAGGCTCTCCTGTTCCCATTACTACAATGTTAGATACTCTTTCATTTGATAATTTCTGAATCTGATATATCTGATCAAGCATCTCAGAAGGTGTTAAATTTCTTTCTAAGCCTCCTAAGGTAGAGGCGCAGAATTTACACCCCATTCTACAACCGACTTGCGATGAAATACAGACAGAATTACCATGCTTATACTTCATTAATACACTTTCAATTACTCGATCATCATATAGTCGGAATAAGAATTTACTTGTTTCATCTTCTTTTGAAGTTCTTTGATCTACCTTTTCTACACGTATTATCTCGTAGTTATCTTTTAATTTTTCTCTTAAATCTTTTGATAAATTTGACATCTCGTCAAAATCATCAATTAGTTTCTTATGTAGCCATTCGTATATTTGTTTTGCACGAAATGGCTTTTCTCCTATCAAACGAATACTTTCCTTTAATTCCTCATAATTTAAGGATTTAATATCTATTTTCATGTAATCTCCCATCTACCAAATACTTGGTAAAAAATTCAGGATTCTTTTATTCTTTATTTCTTACGAAACGTGCAATAAAAAAGCCGTCCGTATCGTGTTCTCCAGGTAATAATTGAATATATCCTTTTTTCGTTGTTTCACTGTGTAACTTAGATGGAATATAAGAATCCAACGAGTCCAATGAAAAGTCAAATTCATCAAGTATCCACTTCACATTCTCTTCATTTTCATCTCGATTTACAGTACATGTACTATAAATTAGAGTACCACCTTTTTTCACATATTGACTGACTACTTTCAGTATCTGTCTTTGCATTAGAACTAACTCATCTTGCTTTTCTTTCGTCATTTTATATTTAATGTCTGTTTTCTTACCAATTACACCAAGTCCAGAGCAAGGTAAATCTGCAATAACTAGATCCGCATATTCTATACAGTTCTTATCAAGTTCAGTTGCATCAGCTACTTCAACAGTCATATTAGTAATTCCTAAACGATCTCTATTTTCTATAATTAATTCTGTTTTATACTCAGTTAGATCTCTCGAGATCACCTTACCAGTACCTTTTAATTTCTCAGCAATATGAAGACTTTTTCCTCCTGGAGCAGCACATACATCAATAACAATGTTATTTTCCCTCACATTTGCGATCTCTGATACCAACATGGAACTTTCATCTTGAACTTGAAATAGTCCTTCTTGAAATGAATTCATATGGGATAAGTAATTATATCCCGATATTTTGAATGCATAATCAAAAAGCTCTGATTTTTGCACCGTAACACCTTCGCTAATTAATCTCTCTTCTAATTGTTCTGGAGAAATTTTTAGTTTATTGGTTCGAATGCTTGTTGCTTTATTTGCTAATGAATATTCTAATATACTCTTTACAGTGTTGAAGTCATATTCATTTAGCCATTTTATTATGATCCAATCTGGCATTGAATACCAAACGCTTAAATATTTCACTGGTTCTTTATCTACATCAGGATATTTGATATCATCTTTATTTCGTATGATATTTCGAAGAACACCATTTACAAATCCCTTCAAAGTATGAAATCCTTTTTTTACAGCAAGTTTCACTGCTTCATTGCATGCTGCAGAATCCGGAACGCCATCCATGAATTTTATTTGATAAACGCCCATTCGTAGAATATTACGAATTACAGGTTTCATCTTTGTTGTCTTGACTTTTGAAAATTGATCTATAATATAGTCTAAATGGATTCGCTGTTCCACGCATCCTTCTGTTAGCCTTTGTAAAAACGCTCGATCTTTCTTCTCTAAATATTGGTACTTTTTCAATGTTTGATTCATAACGATGTGACTATAGTTATCCTCTTCTATAATTTCAATTAACATAGCAAGAACAACTTCTCTTACATTCACACTATTAGACAATATTTCTTCCTCCAAAATACTTATTATCGGTTACTTTATAAAACCGTTCCCACCGTGATATTGTAACCTCTTAGGAAATCAGTAACTTCCATTCTCTTCTTACCTTCTAATTGAATTTCTTTCAAAGCAAGGCCATCTTCTTTAGTCTTAATTATAATACTATCCTTTGTAACTTGTACAATTTCGCCTTCCTTGCCTTCTTTACAAGGTACTACCTCTGCTTTCCAAACCTTTAATTTCTTATTATCTAGAAATGTATAAGCACTTGGTACAGGATTAAGCCCTCTAATGAGTCTTTCTAATTCAATTGCTGACTTGTTAAAATCAAGATGCCCTAACGTTTTATCGATTGGCACTACATAATTAGATAATGAATCATCCTGTTCTTCTCTAATGGCAGTACCATTTTCTAAAGCAACTAACGTCTCTACTAATAAATCAGCTCCAAGTACTGCTAACTTATCATGAAGACTTCCATAAGTCTCATCCTTCTCAATTGGAGTTACTGCTTTTAATATCATGTCCCCCGTATCTATACCTTTTGCCATATACATCGTAGTTACACCAGATTCTTTTTCACCATCAATAACTGCCCATTGAATGGGAGCAGCTCCTCGATATTTTGGTAATAAAGAGGCATGAACATTAATACATCCGTATTTTGGAATATTAAGAATAGACTCAGGAAGAATCTGTCCAAATGCAACTGTAACAATAACATCTGGATTTAATTCTCTTATTATATTAACATATTCTTCTTCTCGTACTTTAATTGGCTGATAAACAGGAATGTTATGTTCTAATGCTTTTTCTTTTACTGGTGGGAATGCAACCGCTTTCCCACGTCCTTTTGGTTTGTCTGGTTGTGTCATAACAGCTAACACTTCATGCCCAGCTTCTATGATTTTCTCTAAAGTTCTAACAGAAAAATCAGGAGTTCCCATAAATATTACTTTCATGTTTTTACCCGTTGTATAACACATTAACCTACATGCCTGCGACTTGCTCGCAGGCCTAAATTAGGCGCGTGAAACGCTTTAGTTCAGACTGCTTACGAATGTGTTATTGCCACAATAAATGAGATTGAAAGAATACGATGTGGCTTCCTTTCTTTCCTTTTCTTTCTCTCAATCTTACTCATATATTTCATTTTAAATGGTTTAGGTGTCAAATTCCCATGCCAAGTTTTTGGCGCTACTACGAATATAAAAGGGGCATGGGAATTCGACAGCCTCCGGCGGATGCACAAACAAGACTTTTGTTACCGTAAGCAAAAATTAATCTTCGTCCATGTGCTTCGTATCTAATAATTCACCTTCCACTTTTTCAACATAAAGATGTCCATCTAGATGATCTATCTCATGACAAAAAGCTCTAGCCAATAACTCAGTACCTTCCACTTCGAACTCTTCCATTTTCTCATTAAAGGCTCTTACCTTTGCATAATTAGGTCTTGTTACCATACCAACCTTGCCCGGAACACTTAGACAACCTTCACTACCTGTTTGCTCACCACTAGTCTCAATAATCTCAGGATTAATTAAAATAATAGGTTCATCACCTTCTGGTGATACATCAATAACAACGATTCTCTTTAATACTCCAACCTGAGGAGCTGCTAAACCAACACCTTCTGCATCATACATGGTATCAAGCATATCCTCAATTAAAGTTAAAGTTCTCTCATCTACCTCTTTAACCTCTCTTGCTTTCTTATTTAATACCTCATCACCAATTTTTCTAATATTTCTAATCGCCATCTCTTCATTCCTTTCTTATCAAAATTTACTAATCTAATATTGCTTATTTAATCAACTTATTAGTTCATATATATATCTATCTTTAGTAACCTTCTTTTATAAATATATTCAATAAGTGAAACTCACATTAATACATACTAGCTTCTATCTGTCGCCATTGGTGACATAAAAACTCAAGAGTGTGAAACACTTTTATTTCACATTAACGTCTATGTCCGCGATTTACTTCTACCAATAACCTACCCGCATAGATAAATCAGCACTCAATACGTAGTATATAATCATAGATTTCTGTTTTTGCATAGGACGCCTTTTTGTTTGATGTGAAGTATCTTAATCCTTTTCCTTTTGGTTTAGAGATAAAAAGTTCGATGTTTGACGAAGAATGAGGAGTTCGAACTTTTTATCTCTGTCTTACCAAAACAAAAAGGATTTAGAGACTTCCATCAAACAAAATGAAGTACTATGAAAAAACAGAAACCTATGATTATCCACACACTCCCCCTGCTGATTTATCATGCTGTTAATCTAATGAATACCTAATAACTGCTCATAGGGTTAAAATCAAATTGAACGCTGCATAACTTAAAGTGCTCCGAAAAATTAATATAACCTTCTAGATAATTTTTAACATCCTTTAATTTATCATAATTCTCATGTTTAAGATAGATAATTTTGCGATAAATATCATTTGCTTTAGATAACGAAGCATTGGTCGGTCCAATAATCGTATATTGACTCTCCTCTTCATCTTCTCTATTCACTTTCTCTCTCATAACTCCAGATAGTAAGTTAATGCAAAGCTCAGCTTTATTCTCTGCTTTAGAAGAGACCAAGATTACAAGTATATTGGACGCAGGTGGATATTTCATAGCAGACCGATATAGCATTTCCTTTTGATAAAATCCTTCGTAATCATTTTCGCTTGCAGCAATAATACTATAGTGTTCTGGATTATAGGTCTGAATCACTACTTCTCCTTTTTCACTACCACGTCCAGCCCTTCCCGCTGCTTGAGTTAATAGCTGGAAGGTTCTCTCACTTGCTCTATAATCATTCGCATACAATGAGAGGTCTGCAGCAATAATACCTACTAGCGTTACTTTAGGAAAATCATGACCCTTAACAATCATTTGTGTACCAATCAAGATATCAGCTTCATGATTTGCGAATGCAGTTAATATCTTCTCATGTCCGTCTTTCGTTGAAGTTGTATCTGTGTCCATTCTTAACGTTCTCGCTCTCGGAAATTCTTTTCTTACAAACTCTTCTACCTTTTGCGTACCTGTTCCAAATGTTGCAATATATTTAGAACCACATACCGGACAGACCTTGGGCATAACCTCTTCATGGTTACAGTAATGACAGACTAACTTACCACTCGTATGATACGTTAATGACACATCACAGTGGTTACACTTCATAACATGTCCACAACTTCTGCAAGAAACAAACCCTGCATATCCTCGTCTATTAATAAATAACATAATTTGCTGTCTCTTGTCTAGTCTATCCTGCATTTTCTCACGTAAACTAGTACTAAAGATGGACTTATTCCTATTTTTTAGCTCTTCTCTAAGGTCTACAATGGATACCTCTGGAAGTAAGCTATTATTTGCTCTAGATGTAAGAGTATATAAATGGTACTCTCCTTTTATCGCTTTATAATAAGCCTCAAGAGAAGGAGTTGCAGAACCTAATACAACACTTGCACCCGTCATCTCTGCGCGCTTTATTGCAACTTCTCTAGCATGATATTTGGGTGTTGTTTCGGATTTATAACTTCCTTCATGTTCTTCATCAATAATAATCAAACCTAGATTTGAAAACGGAGTGAATAAAGCAGATCGAGGACCAATCATAATATCAATCTCACCATTTTTAGCTCTCAAATATTGATCATATCGTTCACCCTTTGATAACCTAGAATTCATAATAGAGATTCGATCCGAAAAACGATTATAGAACCTCATAACCGTCTGATAAGTTAATGCAATCTCTGGAATCAACATAATTACTTGTTTTTTATTTGCAATAACATTCGCTATCATCTCCATATATACTTCTGTTTTGCCACTTCCAGTAACACCATGAATCAAATAGGTTTTTCGAATTCCATTAAAATAGTCATTGATAAAATGATCAGCAATAGATTTTTGACAATCATTTAGTACAATTTGATATTCTTTTATCTGTTTTTTCTCAACTGGATTACGATAAACTGTCTTAGTCAACACCTCTATAATTCCTTGCTCCACTAATCCATTAATTGTACTTCTTGAAATATTTAATTTTTGTATAACAAGGTCGTAATCAATCGTATTTTCATTTATTAATTCTTGTAATAAACGAACTCTAGCTGTGTTATTTTTACGCTGATATTCACTCAATTTGTCCGTTGCTTCGTCGCTATCTAGAATTAATCGAATCTTTTTCTTCTCTTTTTGTTTTACAGATTGTTTTATTGGAATAACCGTTTTAAGAGCATCATTCATAGTTGCTCCAAAATTCTCTTTTATCCAATAAGCCAGATGAATAAGCTGTGATTCAATTAATAAGGCGCCTTCTACCACTTCATTAATTGTCTTTAAAAATTCTTCTGGAATCTTTAGCGTATTACTTAACCCAACCACATAACCTTTAATAACACGATTTCCTCGCCCGAAGGGGATCAACACCAAAGAACCAATAAAAACTTTTTCTCTAATATCATCCGGTACAGCATATTGATATGTCCTGTCTAGATTCTCACTTGATATATCAACTATAATATCTGCATATAGTATTTCTTCCATGCTGCACCTCCTTTTTCTTTCCTCTAATAAATAGGTAATTGAAAAACAAGCTATCTCATTGTTTTTCAATTACCTGCTCATTTCATTATTATATAGCATTAACACTAAGTAAACTAAAACATAGCCTTTCATAGTCTAATTTTATTTTACAAAAGCTTTCACTATTTCATCAATCTTCATGCCCCTAGAACCTTTTAGAAGAACAACGTCCTTTTCTTGCAAATTTTCTTTGAGATATGCGATTGCATCTGTATTATTCTCGAAAGAAACTGTTTGAATTGAAGGATTCTTCTCGTCAATAGCATCTTTAATTGCATGAGCCCACTTTCCAATGGTAACAACCATATTAATTGGTCTCTTTGCAATATATTCTCCCACTTCATAGTGACATTTGTAAGAGATCTCTCCAAGTTCTAATACATCTGCTAACACTGCAATTCTACGATTCACCTCTTCGATAGCAACCAATACTTCAATTCCACTTTTCATTGAGTCTGGACTTGCATTGTAAGTATCATCGATAAATTTTACGCCGTTTGCCTCATGAATCTGTCCACGCATTGCTATTGGTTGATATTTATATAAACCTTCCTTCGCTACCTCAGGGTCAATTCCTAGATGTTTTGCAATTGCTAATGCAACTGAAGCATTATATACATTATGAATACCTAATACATTAAGTATTACTTCAATCTTTTTATCTTCATATGCTAAATTAAATGAAGTCTGTTCATCCTTAGTTGTCACTTCACTCGCACAGTAGGAGGCGTGTTCACCAATTCCAAATGCAATGACACTAGTCTTTTCTAATACATTTTTTGTTTTCTCATTCATATCAATGCGAAAAGAATTCTGCAATTTTGCTTTATATATCTCAACAAGAAGATCATCATCACCGTTTACATATAGTGTTCCATCTTCACCAAATTCATTGATGATATTTAACTTTTCTTTTCTAATGTTCTCTCTAGTCTTAAGTTGTGCAATGTGAGAAACACCGATATTGGTCATTACTGCTATCGAAGGTCTAGCGATATGAGCCAATTTCTCCATCTCGCCTTCTTCACTCATTCCCATCTCAATAACAGCAACATCATGTTCTTTTTCTATACGAAAAATAGTAAGTGGCAAGCCCACTTGGCTATTCATGTTACCCGCTGTCTTTAGAACATTATATTTAGTCTCAAGGGCAGCTGATATCATTTCTTTCGTTGTTGTCTTGCCAACACTACCTGTAATCCCAATTACAGGTATTTTAAATTTATTTCTATAATGAGAAGCTAATACTTGCAGTGCTTTTAAAGTATCCTCAACTAAGATATAAGCTTTCTCTTTATTTCGTTTCTCTACTTCAATATTTCTACTTGTAAATGTTGCAATTGCACCTTCATGAAAAGCACCATCAATAAATTGATGTGCATCAACTCTCTCACCAATAATCGGTACAAATAAAGCATTCTTTCCGATTTCTTTTGAATTCGTACTTACAGAGGATATTGTACTAGTTTCATCTCCACAAAGTAAAGTTCCATTTACTGCATTTAATATTTCTTTTATACTGATTGGTTCCATTCTTTTTCCATGCCTTTCAATATTTATAGGTTCTTGGATTACACGCATCCGACCTAAAGTCGCTCTATATATAAGATATAAGACTACTTCCCAGCTAAGATATCTTGAATAAGATCTCTTTCATCCATTTTATATTTCTTACCTTTTATTTCTTGATAATCTTCGTGACCTTTACCTGCTAAAATGATTACATCACCCTCTTCGGCATGATCAATACAATATTTAATAGCCTCTTTACGATCAATAATCTCTACATATTTACCCTCTGTCTTAGCTAAGCCTATTTTTATATCATTTAGAATATCCTGTGGTTCTTCATCTCTTGGGTTATCACTGGTTGCTACTGTTAGATCCGCATATTGTCCTGATATCTCACCCATCTCATATCTTCTTAATTTTGAACGGTTACCACCACATCCGAAGAGACATACTAATCTCTTTGGATTGTATTCTCTTAATGTAGTCAGTAAACTCTTAAGACTCATAGCATTATGTGCGTAATCAATCATTAATGTGAATTTATCTGAGATTGGAATAATCTCAACACGTCCTTTAACCTGAACGGTATCTAACGCTTTTTTGATAACCTCTTCATCAACATTAAAATGTCTACAGATTGCAAGAGTTGTTAATGAATTATAAACACTAAATTTACCTGGAATATCAATATTTACATCAAAATCGAGTAACCCTTTCACCGTATAGTGAACACCTAGATAACCTGGTTTTCTAAGAAGTTGTACATCTGTCGCTCTAATATCCGCTTTATCACTGAATCCAAAGGTCTCAATCTTACATGTATGACCTTTAATTACATCAAGCGTATGTTCATCATCAATATTTACAATACCAACCTTACATTGTTTGAATAATAAACCTTTACAACTCATGTAGTCTTCAAAATCTTTATGCTCATTCGGTCCAATGTGATCTGGTTCGATATTAGTAAAGATACCATAGTCAAATACAAAACCAGCTACACGATGAAGCATAAGTCCTTGTGATGATACTTCCATAACAACTGCTTCACATCCTGCTTCTACCATTTTTGCAAAGTAGGATTGTAAGGTATAAGATTCCGGTGTTGTATTACTAGCAGGAATTATTTCTTCTCCAATAATTGCTTCTATCGTTCCAATTAAACCTGTTTTAATTCCAGCACTTTCAAGAATTGATCTTACCATATAAGTTGTAGTTGTCTTTCCTTTTGTACCTGTTACTCCAATTGTCTTTAATTTACTTGCAGGATAATCAAAATATGCTGCTGATAATAGTGCAAGAGCTAATCTCGTATCTTCCACTTTTAATACGACTACGTCATCTGGCACTTCAACCATCTTTTCGACAACTAATACTTTCGCACCTTTTTCTACAACTTCATTTACAAAATCATGTGCATCACGAACTGACCCACTGATACAAACAAAAACAGAATCTTTTACAACTTTTCTTGAATCATAAATAAGTTCTGTAATATGGGTATCAATATCACCTTGGATTACTGTATATTCTAATTTTTCGATTAACTTGGATAACTTCATAATATCCCTCCAACTTTATTTCTCATATTCTCTATTATTTCCAACTTTTCCATAATAATAGTTTACTTTTTCTATAATTAATTATAGGCAATTTTACTCTTTTGTAAAGCAATTTAGAAGAATAGTGGTTGTCCCGGGTGATATTCTTTATTTTAAACTTTAATCCATGTTGATACCTCTCTACTCAACTATAATCATAAAAAGGAAATGTGAAATCTTATCTTTCACATTTCCTTTTATGATTATTATAGAATTAAACAACGATATCTGTTCCGTAAATTAAATCCTTTTAACACTTGAATCTTATCCCAATATTAGAATACTGGTACAACTGCACCTTGGTATTTCTCTTCAATAAATTTTTTCGTTGCATCTGATGTTAATGCTTTGATTAAGGCTTTAGTTTTTGCCGAATCTTCATTTCCTTCTTTTACTACAAGGATATTTGCATAGGTCTTAGCACCCTCTGATGTAGCATCTTCTACTAATAAACCATCTTTACTAGCAGATAATCCTTCTGCTAAAGCATAATTTCCATTTACAACGGATAGATCAACATCTTTGATCACTTTTACAGTCTGAGCAGCTTCAACTTCAACTATCTTAAGATTCTTTTTATTTTCTTTTATATCATTTATAGTTGCATCAAGTCCTACTCCATCTTTTAACTTAATTAATCCTGCGTCTTGTAATAATAATAAAGCTCTTGCCTCATTTGTTGTATCATTTGGAACTGCAATCTGAGCACCATCTTTTAAATCTGCAATTGATGCTGTTTTACCAGGATAGATTCCTAGAGGCTCAAAATGAATGCTAGCAACTGATTTTAAATGTGTTCCATTCTTTTGATTGAAATCATTTAAATATGGAGTATGTTGAAAATAATTCGCATCTAAACTTCCATCTTCCGTAGAAGTATTTGGTTGAATGTAATCTGTATATTCTACGACCTTAATCTTAAAACCATCTGCTTTTAGAGAATCTTTAACTGCATCTGAATTCAAAATTGTAGCATGAGGCTCAATTGATGCACCTACTACGATTTCTTCTAATCCTTTGTTATCTGATTTATCAGTTGTAGTTTGTGTATTTTTTTGATTTGCATCATCTTTATCTGATTTGTTACTGCAAGCTGTTAACAACGCTCCTGTAAGAATTAATACTAGGGCTAATGCTCCGAATGACTTCCCTTTTTTCATAATGAATCTCTCCTTTTATTTATTATTTTTATGATCATTTAGTAATCATAGTTATAATTTGCTTTTCACTTGATTACTAAATAAAAATCCGAATGATAATTTCCCTAATCTTTTAATTAATAATTCAATTTTATAGTACATATATTTACATTTTCTTCTTAGATTATGTATTTTTCTTATCAATCTTCTTGGATATCAACTGCCCAATACTTTGTATAATTTGGACTAATATCACTAGTAGTATAATGGTGATTATCATCACATCTGGCTGGTATCTATAATATCCATAACGAATTGCAATATCTCCTAGTCCACGACCACCTACCGTACCCGCCATAGCTGTATAACCAACTAATGTGATACTCGATAGTGATACCCCTAGGATTATAGATGGTAAAGCTTCTACTAACATTACCTTGAATACAATCTGCATATCACTTGCTCCCATTGATCTTGCTGCTTCTATAACCCCTTTATCCAGTTCTTTTAAAGAATTTTCAACTAATCTTGCGATAAATGGTATTGCACCTATAATTAATGGTACAGTAGCAGCTTTAGGACCAATTGTTGTACCAATTACCATTCTTGTAAATGGCATAATAGCAACTAATAGAATAATAAACGGTATTGACCTTCCTACATTAATAATGAAGCCTAACACTTTATTTATCACTGGCATTGGATGAATTCCATCCTTACTTGTAACTTCTGCTAAGATTCCTATTGGTAAGCCAAACAGATAGGCAATGATTGTTGCAACCAAGGTCATATATAATGTATCTAGCATGCCCTGAACTAGCATGTCGCTATAATTAGTCATAATATCATTGAGGGTATTTGATAATCCATTGATTAGCTTCATAAAATTATCCATTATAACTCACCTCCAATTAATTGTCTGGTTATTTCTGATTGATGATTTTTAAAGACATCAGGGGCACTACCTTGCTCAATAATCTCAGATTGATCAATAACAGCCACTTTATTACATATTTCTTTAACTACATTCATCTCATGAGTAATAATAACGATTGTAACTTTTGTTTCTTCATTAATTTTCTTAAGTAATGTTAATATTGACTTGGTTGTCATACTGTCTAGAGCTGAAGTAGCTTCATCACACAAAAGAACAGAAGGATTAGTGGCTAAGGCCCTAGCTATAGCTACCCTTTGTCTTTGCCCTCCACTTAACATGGATGGATATGCTTTTGCTTTATCTTCTAAATCGATGATTTTAAGTAATTCACTTACCTTACGCTTGGTTTCTACTTTTTTCACCTTTCTCTTTTCAAGATACGAAAGTGATTTATATTCATTTATTTTCATATTTTCTGGCACAAAATCTTTGATTCGTATTATTTCAAGTCCAAATGCAATATTCTTCTCAACTGTTTTTTGCATCAATAAATTAAATCCTTGAAATATCATTCCAATATTTTTTCGAACTTTACTAAGACTCTTTCGATCAAGATTTGTTATATTGATTCCATCTATATGAACTGATCCACTTGTTGGCTTTTCCAATAGATTCATACATCGAATTAATGTACTTTTACCAGCTCCACTCATCCCAATTATTCCAAAGATATCACCATCTTCTATTTCCAAATTGATATTATTTAAAACCGTAGTTTTTGTTTTTTTATTTTGATAAGTTTTTGTTAGATTTTTAATTTTTATCATACTAGCTCCAATCTGCAATTTCTTTTGCGTAAAAATATAACCTAGTATTTAGATATGTTTTATTGCATTTAATACTACAATGTATTTTCTTTTTTGTCAACATAATTTTAGTTATATCGATTGATATCTTAATTACTTATTTATTTAACTAGTTTTATATTCAAAATATTCAATATCTCTTATTAATAAATAAGAATACTTCATATACTATACGCTTCATCTTAATAGTTACTTATATTACTTTCATTATAAAACACCACTTTATCATAGCATAGTGGTAACTTTATACAGTTCTATGCAAATTCGCATTTCGATACCCTATACATATTGGAAGTAACACCAAAAACTTGGCATGGAAATTTGACACCTTAACCATTAATATAAACTGATAACTGCTACGTAAATTACTTATATTTCTAATAATTCAGTTATTTTGTGCAAGTTATATATTATTCGCACAATTAAATGACATATTTTACAATTCATCTTACTGCCTTTTTGTGATACAATAGATATAGCAGAACACGGAGGTATATTGTATGGCTTCAGCAGGTGAATTAACAAAGTCAAAAATAGCAGATACAGCATTACGACTTTTTAAAGAAAACGGATATGATAATGTTACTATCCATCATATATGTAAAGAATGTCAGATTACTAAAAGTACTTTTTATTATCATATTAAATCTAAGGAATCTATTATTGCTCAGTACTATGATGAATTAGATCATTGGATTGATTCCATAGTTGCAGGATATATAACCAGTGATAACTATTGGCTTATCTTATGGAAATGCTTTGAATCAATCATTAAACGTTCCATGGAATTCGGTCCTGATTTAAATGGGCAATTATTAAAAACAAACATTACGGAAGATGTAGGTACATACGATTTTCGTGAGGCTACTTTTAATATTTTCTGTATGATTATTGAAAAAGCTCAAGAAATGGGACAAATTAAGAATACTAATCCACCTGAGGATTTATTTAGAACTTCTACTTACATCATCGATGGAAATGATGTTCTTTGGTGTATAAAGAAGGGGAATTTTGATAAAATATCAGAAGCAAAAAAATCATTAGAAATCTTATTCGAAGTACCACAAGAATGGAGAATCTAGGATAAAAATAATATAAATATAGTATTAGAAAGAATATCTGCAATTGCTAAATTGTAGATATTCTTTTTACGTTAGTCATTAGTTTATTGTCTAAACTATTTTATATATTTATAAATTTAGCCTAATAGTCTTGTGAATTTTTTCTATTTTTAAGGTATTTTCTAAATATTTTTTTATGTTTTTAATATATTTCATTAATCCATTGGCTATTTTTCTATTAAAACGTTAAATATTTAAGATTCATACTTCTCAATTGCTTGATTTATTAAATTTATTGTTTTATAATTAGATAAGTTGAGATATTTTGGTTAATTTATGCAATAATATCTGCAAACAAAGTAAAGTTAAATTAACAATTGTCTACCTGTCTGTAGCTAACTAGCAGACCTATAAAATACAAAAAGGACGGTGCTATATATGTTGCACATAAAAACCTTAGATGATGGCTTAGAAATTTTCAAAGCCCTAGGTTCAGAAATACGTATTGAAATTATAAAATTACTATTAATAAATAAAGGCATGAATATGAACGAACTTGCTACCAGCCTTAACATTACTAATGGTGCATTAACTAGTCATATTAAAAAGTTAGAAGATTGTGGAATTGTTACTATCGTAAGCGAATCTTCTGGACATGGTAATCAGAAAAAATGTATGGTTAACCTAGATAAAATATTAGTTGAGTTAAATCATGAGGAAGAATCCAAGAATATTTATGATACCGAGATAAAGATAGGTCATTATTCCGACTTTAAAGTATTTCCTACATGTGGTCTAGCCACTTCAACTGCTTTAATCGGAGAAGTTGATGATGCTAGATATTTTGCACATCCTGATAGAATCAATAGTGATATTTTATGGTTTACAAAAGGCTATATAGAATATATGATTCCTAACTTTCTACCTCCTTCACAGAAAATAGATCAAATCACAATTTCTGCTGAGTTGGCCTCAGAAGCTCCAGGGGTAAATAATTTTTGGCCATCTGATATACATTTCTATTTAAATGATATATTTTTAGGATCATGGACTAGCCCGGGGGATTTTGGTGATGTTAGAGGAATCTTCACTCCTGACTGGTGGTATCCAGATTGGAATCAATATGGCCTTCTTAAACTAATCGTAATCACTACCGATGGTACCTTTATCGACGGAATAAAGATATCAAATGTTTCACTGAACGAACTGAATCTCGATTATAGAAGTTCTATGAAATTAAAATTATCCGTACCTGAAGACGCTGAACATGTAGGTGGTTTAACCATATACGGGCGTAACTTTGGTAACTACAATCAAGATATAAAAGTACGAATTCATTATAGTCCTATGTATTAATGTTGTAGTCAAAATCCTTATTGTAGTTTACTGAGTGTATTCGTCTGGATTGATCAAGTATAATGTAGCTTTTTAACCGCAAAGTTTGAATAAGTAAATTTCCCCTTTTCTATATATAATCAATATTACATTTATACCGTCACCTAAAGGATGACTATAAAATGAGATATTGTTTATATAAAGAAAGGGGGATTTTAGATTTATATGAATTATTAACACACTTAAAATTTTAAACATTCTAACTATATTATGACAACAATAACTATCCTCTACTAAATTCAATTAGCTTAATTAATTTATCCATTGCTTTACCAGAGTCAATGGACTCCTCTGCCATCATAATACCTTCTTCTATGGACATAGCTTTATGCCCTGCATAAAGTGTTGCTCCTGCATTAAATAACACAATATCTCTTCGATACCCCTTGGTTCCAGACAAAATATCTAGAGTAATATTAGCATTCGCTTTCGCATCTCCTCCAGTAAGGCAATCTAGAATAGTTCTTTTAAATCCAAACTGCTCAGGTGTTATCACATAATTGATAACCTTTCCGTCTTTAATCTCAGAAACTACCGTATCAGAAGCATTCGAGATTTCATCCATTCCATCCTTTGCATTCACAACTAGCGCACTCTCAATCCCCATAATTCTCATAGCCTGTGCAAATACTTCCGTTAAATCTGGATTAAATACTCCAATGACTTGATGCTTCGCACCAGATGGATTCGACAAAGGTCCTAAAATATTAAAAATGGATCGTATTCCCATCTCACTTCTTGCTTGCCCTACATACTTCATCGATTTGTTAAATGTCTGAGCAAACATAAAACCAATCCCTATTTCTTCAACCGATTGTTCCACCTTCTTAGGCTCAAGCATGATGTTAACTCCAAGCTCTTCAAGAACATCAGCAGCTCCACTCTTGCTTGAAACCGAACGGTTGCCATGTTTCGCAACAACTAACCCTGCACCAGCTACTACAAAGGATGATGTCGTTGATATATTAAAGGAGTAAGTGCAGTCCCCTCCTGTTCCAACGATATCTATATAATTATCTACTTTAGGAGATATATGTTCTGCCTTGTCTCGTAACACGGTAGCACATCCAACAATTTCATCCAGTGTTTCTCCTTTTAATCGTAAAGCTGTCAAAAATGCACCAATCTGTGCCTGTGTTGCTTCTCCACTTAACATTAGATTCATGGCTCTTTTTGCTTCTTCTATGGATAGATTATTACCTTCTACAACCGCTTTAATAGCCTTCTTCATACTCTTCTCTCCTTATTCCCTTATATTACCTACATATACTAGCTATATTTTATCGCTTTACCGTAGGAAAGTCAATATTCTTTGTAATCAATATTTTCTAATAAATCTCTAATATATTACTTATCGCACTTATCTATCAGACAATCATTGGAATAAATACGAAGTAATTCTTTTTAAGAAAACTCTATGCAAAAAATAGTTTTTAGTGTAAAATTATTCTCAGACTGTTTAAATTTTATTAGTATATTCCGTTTCACTAGAAACAGATAGGAGTTAAGATGAGTATTTTAAATGTTGTAAATTTAAGTCATGGTTTCGGAGACAGAGCCATATTTAATAATGTTTCTTTTCGTCTATTAAAAGGCGAACACATTGGATTAATTGGAGCTAATGGAGAGGGAAAATCCACCTTTCTTAATATAGTAACTGGTAAATTAATGCCTGATGATGGGAAAGTTGAGTGGTCTAAAAATGTTAGGGTTGGATACCTAGACCAACACTCTGTTCTTAGCAAAGGTATGACAATTCGAGATGTACTAAAATCAGCGTTCTCGTATCTTTTTGAATTAGAGACTAAAATGAATGATCTATGTACACAAATGGCTGAGGCTAATGATGAAGAACTTGTCACAATCATGGAGGAGTTTGGAAGCATCCAAGAAACACTTGATTCTCATGATTTCTATATTATCGATTCTAAAGTTGAGGAAATAGGAAGAGCTTTAGGTTTGGATGACATTGGTCTTGATAAAGATGTTACAGACCTTAGTGGTGGGCAAAGAACTAAGGTATTATTAGGTAAGCTATTACTTGAAAAGCCTGATATCTTATTGTTAGATGAACCTACGAACTACTTAGATGTAAATCACATCGAGTGGCTAAAAAGATACTTGCAAGAGTACGAAAATGCATTTATCTTAATCTCACATGATATTCCTTTCTTAAATAGCGTTGTTAATCTAATTTATCATATGGAAAATCAAGAGTTAAATCGCTATGTTGGCGATTATGATAAATTTATGGAAGTTTACGAAGTGAAGAAGTCTCAGTTAGAATCAGCTTACAAAAGACAGCAGCAAGAAATCAATGAATTGCAAGACTTTGTTGCTAGAAATAAAGCCAGAGTGTCTACAAGAAATATGGCAATGTCAAGACAGAAAAAGCTTGATAAAATGGATGTTATTGAATTGGCCAAAGAAAAACCAAAGCCAGAATTCAACTTCAAAGAAGCAAGAGCTGCTGGTAGGTATATATTTGAGACGAAAGACCTTGTCATTGGATATGACGAACCTCTTTCCAAACCACTTACTCTAACTATGGAACGTGGTGATAAGGTTGTCCTTACAGGTGCAAATGGTATTGGTAAGACAACCCTATTAAAGAGTATTTTAGGAATGATTCCTGCTATATCAGGAACTGTTACATTAGGCGATTATTTATATAAAGGTTACTTTGAACAAGAAATGACTGGCGACAAAAATAGCACCTGTATCGAAGAAATCTGGAAAGAGTTTCCATCTCTTACTCAATATGAAGTTCGTTCTGCTCTTGCGAAATGCGGCCTTACAACGAAACATATTGAAAGCTTAGTTCGAGTACTTAGTGGTGGTGAACAAGCCAAGGTACGTTTATGTAAATTAATTAATACTGAAACTAATGTTTTATTATTAGACGAACCTACAAACCATTTAGACGTTGACGCAAAAACAGAACTAAAGAGAGCATTACAAGCATATAAAGGTAGCATCCTCTTAATCTGCCATGAGCCTGAGTTCTATGATGGGCTAGCAACAAAAGTATGGGATTGTTCCGCTTGGACAACTAAGATGGTATAATTAATAATAATTAATTAACTTAGTAGATAAAGATGATAGATAATATTATAAATTAATCAATAAAAAGCTCTTTGCAGAGTATAAGAAGGTTTCCACAGGAATCCTATCCTAACTCTTGGCAAAGAGCTTTTTTGATTATATATTATTTATTTCACTGTTCCAAACTTATTAAGTGGCCATACTCGAATCAAGCATTTGCCTTCAATCAAGTCTCTTTTTACAGGGCCAACTTCTTCATATCGACTATCTTCACTTACCTTACGATTATCGCCTAATACGAAGTACTCATCTTTTCCTAATTTGATTGGTTCTGCTGCAATACCAGATTCAGTGATAGGATCTTTACCATAATGCTCTTCTAACTTTTTATTGTTGATATAAATATCACTACCGATGATCTGAATTGTTTCTCCTGGTAAACCAATTACTCTTTTAACATAATAATCCTTTTGGTCTCTTCCATAAGGATAAAACATAATAATATCAAAACGTTTTGGATCTGAAATGTGATATGTAACTTTATCAACAATTAAGTTCTCACCACTATGAAGAGTATTCATCATTGATGGTCCATCTACAACAGTTCTTTGAATTACATATCGTGGTACAATAAATACGCAAACAAATAATACCGCAGCATATATTAGTAACTCCATAATTGTTCTTTTTATACCACCCTTTTTAGTATCAGAACTTTTATCATCTGGGATTGGTTCATCTTGATGGTTTGTGTCCACTTCATCATACTCAACATTCTCTTTGTTACCTATATTTTCAATTTCTGATTCTATAAAATCATCTTTTTGTTTATTATCCATATATAACTCCTATCTCGCTCCGATTAGCGGTGCTTTAGAACTCCAATTTCGTTAAGAGGCCATATTCTAAACCAGGTACGGCCAATAATCGAATCCCTTTGAACGAGACCAACTTCTGCGAATCTACTATCTTTACTATTATTTCGATTATCACCTAACACAAAATATTCGTCTTTACCTAGCGTTATTGGGTCTTTCGCTATTCCTCCATCCTCTATCGGATCTTTACCATAATTCTCTTTTAATAATTTATTATTTATATAAATATCACTTCCTTTGATTTGAACAGTTTCTCCTGGAAGTGCAATGATTCTTTTTATAAAATACAACTTCTTATTGTTCTCGAAAGGTCGAAACACAATGACATCAAAACGTTCTGGTTCATGTAAACGATAAGATACTTTTTCAAGTATTAAATGATTTTCATTTTGCAACGTACTTTCCATTGATGAACCATTCACTTCAACATGTTCACCAACAAATATGTTAATAAATCCAAATATAGCTATTACCACTAAGAAGTACAGAACCATATGCATAATATCTTTCATATAGTTTATTTGTTCAACTTCTTCAACTTTACTATCTTCTTTTATATCTTCATTCTGTTTCATCATTCTTACCTGCTTCCGTAGGATTCTTACGACTTTAGAAGCATACTCCTAACTCATTCATATGCTAAAGCACTTTCGAAACATCCATATTACAGCAAATTATCTTATATTATTTCTAATACTCTTAAGATATCTTACAATATATAAATGAAACGAAAGTGCTATATTCTTTTCAATGCTTACTAACCATATAAGCTTAGAAATCTGTGTTATTAATTAATCTTCCTTAATGTCTTCATCACTAACGATTTTTACTTTTGATTCATAAAGTTCTTCGATTGCGATTGATAGAGGTTTTGGACAATTGCTTCTTACAAGTGGTTCACTACCATCAATAATTTGTCTTGCTCTTTTTGATGTAGCAAGTACGATGGAATATCTACTTTGAACAACAGGTTGCTCACCTGATTCTACCTCACTATTAACTATTGCCATTAAATCTGTATACGATGGATGTAACATATTAAAATTCTCCTCTCTTAAAAGCCTCTAGCTCATTTGATATCTCTTTGATAAATTCTTTGTTTTTTGACGACTTACTATGCTCGTTCATAATAATTTGATTAATTTGTTCAACACAAGCCTTTAAATCATCATTTACTACAATATAATCATAACAATTCATATATTCAGCTTCTTCCGAGGCACGGATTAGTCTTTTTTGAATTGTCTCTATTGTCTCAGTTCCTCTGTTAATTAGTCTTTTCTTTAATTCTTCGGCATTTGGAGGCGTGATAAAAAGTAATAAAGCATCTTCAAATTGCTCCTTCACTTTTAACGCTCCTTGAATCTCGATTTCTAATATAACATTCTTTCCTAATTCGAGTTGTTCCTCTACATATTTCTTAGGCGTTCCATAATAATTACCCACATATTCAGCCCACTCGAATAGTTGATTCTGTTCTATCATACTCTCAAACTTATCTCTTGTCAAAAAGAAATACTCTTTTCCATCAATTTCTCCCTGTCTTGGAGCTCTCGTTGTAGCAGAAATTGATAATCCATAATCAAATTGATTCAGCAGTTCTTTCATAACCGTACCTTTTCCAGCTCCTGAAAACCCTGAAACAACGGTTAATATTCCTTTTTTACTCATTCTCTTCATCCTTTAAATTATCTAATTTAACATCAATTCCTTCTTTATTGAAACGGTTCGCTATTGTCTCAGGTAAAAGTGCAGATAGTACAAGATGCCCGCTATCCGTTACAATAACAGCTCTTGTTCTTCTTCCACAAGTACCATCAATGGCCATGCCGTTATCCTTTGCATTCTGCACCATTCTCTTAATTGGAGCAGCTTCTGGACTTATAATTGCAATAATCTTCTCAGAATTCACTATATTGCCAAACCCTATATTGATTAAGCGATTCAATCTTCATTCCTCTTTCCGTTCAAAATTATAATAAAATGTTCGTCAAAAGTAAATAACATTTTTCACTTCTTATTCAATATTTTGTATCTGTTCTCTAATCTTCTCAATCTCAGTTTTCAGATCAATTGCTGTGTTCGTAACAGATAAATCATTTGATTTTGAAAGTATAGTATTGGCTTCACGATTCATTTCTTGTGCAATAAAATCAAGCTTTCTACCAACACTTTCGCCTTCTTCAAGAGTTGCTTTCATATTCTTAATATGACTCTTTAATCGTACCGTTTCTTCATCCACGCATATTTTATCTGCAAAGATTGTAATCTCGGTTGCAAGTACACTCTCATCAATTTTTGTATCACCTAGTAATTCAGATACCTTTTGAGTTAATTTCTCTCTATACTCTGATACAATCTCAGGTGATCTAGTCTCGATATAATCCACATGTGCCAGCATACCATCTAATTTGTTAATAAGATCTTTCTTAAGTTCATTACCTTCCGTTATTCTTGTCTCAACAAATCGTTTTGCAGCTTCTTCCACAACTTTCTCTAAAAGCTTCCATAGTTCTGTCTCATCAACTGTCTGTTCTTCAAGAATCAGTACTTCTGGATATCTTGATAACGTGGATACTCTAACATCGTTCTCTAATTGAAATTGCTCACTAATCTTAGTTAGATTGTTGTAATACTCTCTTGCAATATCTTCATTGTATTTTACACAAATTTTATTCTCAGTATAATCTTCATAAGTTATAAAAATATCTACTTTTCCGCGTTGTATATATTTTTTTAGAACATTTCGAATTCCTGCCTCAAAAAAACTTAGTTTTTTTGGCATCTTAATTGAGATATCACAATATCTATGATTTACTGCCTTCATCTCAACTATGATTTTCTTTTCTTCATTAGATATTTCATATCTACCAAAACCGGTCATACTCTTTATCATTTTTCACACGCTCTTTCATTTACAATAAGTAGTCTTACAGCTCTAATTCTCGTAAATCCTCATTATAATTATTCCATAATTTTCTATGTGATATTTATACACATATCATCTCATTATAATAGATATGTATAGACAAGTCAAGGTATGAGAATTTGTCGTTTATCGTCTAACAAAGCTCTTTATTTATAACGTATATTAATCATATAGTTTAGTACTAATTATAAATTGAATTTTTTAAATATTTTAAGTATTTTTTGTAGAATTTCCCCTTATACTATGCTATACTTTTCAAGATAAAATTTTAGGAGGTAATCTCGTGGGAAATAATAAAGTTATTCAAGTAGAAGATAAGGTACCTGTTAATCTATTGATACCATTATCAATCCAACATATGTTTGCAATGTTCGGCGCATCAGTTCTTGTACCTATTTTGTTCCATATCAATCCATCGGTTGTACTATTAATGAATGGTATTGGTACTCTATTATTTATTCTTATTACAAAGGGCAAATCCCCTGCGTATCTTGGTTCTAGTTTTGCTTTTCTTGTTCCAGCAGGTCTTGTCATGACAAAATGGGGATACCCAGAAGCTCTTGGTGGCTTTGTTGCAGTTGGTTTCGCTATTTGTATTCTTTCTTTCATCATCTATAAGTTTGGTATCAATTGGATTGACGTTGTTCTTCCAGCCGCAGCGATGGGGCCAGTAGTTGCACTGATTGGTTTGGAATTAGCTTCGACTGCCGCAGATACTGCTAGAATTGTTGTTACAGCAACTAGACCAAAAATAGATTCTGGTGATGTCATTGTCTTTTTAGTTACTTTAGCATTCGCGGTATTAGGTAATGTGCTATTTCGTAAATTCTTTGCTGTAATTCCTATCTTAATTTCAATTATTGCAGGATATATAACTGCATTAATTACTAATGTATTAAAACTTCAAGATGTAAAAGATGCTTTATTTACGGATTTCTTTGTAATCCCTAATTTTCAAGCCCCACATTTTAATCTTCAAGCAATCATCATGATTTTACCAGTTATTCTTGTTATTGCATCAGAGCATACTGGACATCAGATTGTTACTAGTAAAATTGTTGATAGAGACCTTTTAAAAGATCCTGGATTACATCGTTCCTTATTTGCTGATGGTATCTCCACTATTCTCTCTGGTATGGTAGGATCTGTTCCAACTACAACTTATGGCGAGAACATTGGTGTTATGGCAATGACAAAAGTATATTCGGTACGTGTAATTGGTGGAGCAGCAGTTCTATCGATTATCTCTTCCTTTATTGGACCAGTTGCAGCACTTATTCAGACAATCCCAGGTCCAGTAATTGGTGGTATTTCCTTCTTACTTTACGGTATGATTGGTGCTTCTGGTATCCGCATTATAGTTGATGCGAATGTAGATTATAGTCGAAGCCGTAATCTTACACTTACCTCTGTTGTATTTGTAACTGGATTATCTGGTGTTGTATTAAAGATTGGTGAAGTTGAGTTAAAGGGTATGGTTCTTGCTTGTATTGTTGGCATCATTCTATCACTTTTATTCTATATCTTTGATAAATTCAACTTAACTAATGATCGTGAATAATTAACTATAATATGAATTGGCCCTCACTATTTAAGTGAAGGCCAATTTTTTCTTTATATCATATTTTATTCAATATATCCAATATCTTTTTTCACGAAATCAGGTATGTTTCCTTTTCTAAAATAACAATTATATTTTTCAATATTGCCATAGTTATCTTTTTTCACAACCATATCGACACGAACCATATCCTCTACATTGATTACAGCTTGATTCATATAATAATGTTGATCTTCAACTAATCCTTCTAGAATTTGTCTTATCTTTTGCTGATCTTGATACTTGATTGTTTTTCCTTCATCAATAATTTTCATTACATTACCATCCATATTATCGGTAGTATTGTCATTTGAAGTATCTTGATTATTTGATATTGTTATTTCTTTTACAACCTGTGCAGTAACTCCATCCGTTGCATTAAATCCATGATTATTTAAAAATTTAATTGTATTTGAAAAGCTTGAATACACTGGATAATCATATAAATTTTCATTATTTAGTCTAATTGTAATATAAGCTAATGGATTCTTAGCATGTTCATCTAATGTAAGATTACTAAGATCTGCTTTATAGTCCTCTACTAATTGGTTCTTTTCCTCTTGATTCAAGCTGAATTCTTTATTTTCAAAAGTATTATAACATGAAATCTTTTTTATATATTCTGCATCCAATTGATAGATTGGATAATGAGCTTCTTTAAATTCTTGATTTTCATATAACTTCTTTATTAATTTCATTCTATCTTCCGAAGTCAATTTATATGCTCGATATACTTCTTTCCCATTCTTTAAAGTATACTTAACATTATACCCATAAGTTCCTTCCATATAACCATCTTCATCATGATTAATATTTTTTATACCAGCTTTCACAAGATCATATGCATTATCAAAATTGGTAAGTTTCATACGTTCCAATTGATACTTTTCTCCATTTATATAAGTCGTATCTTTGTCTGAGTAATGGATATCCTCATCTAATCCGTCTACTGATACACTCATCGTTTTTATATCGCTTTTACTAGGTAAATAAGAATCATAATGTGTCACATCTAGTTCAAAGATAAGTATAACTACTGCAATCATTCCAGCACATGTAAGCAGTTCTTTCTTATGAAGAAATGCACATCGTATATCAAAATTATAGATAATTTCAATAATCGCATATGATATGATGAAGGCTATGACTAATCCAAAGAAAAACCACCCCTGAGAGTTACCATACGTTACTTCGCGGAATAATATACCTCCTGCCAGTGTCAAAGGTACTACCAGCATAATTTTTATCACAGGCTTACTGATAGAAAATGCCATAGCCTTACCAGCTGCTTCGGATGGACGCTTCGTGTATAAAAACAATGCTAATATTATCAAAAGAATAGTTACAATCAAAGTGATAACGATATTTCCTCCTATCTCGCTACTACTTTTTTGTATTGTTTCAATATATCGTCCAATTGGTGAAAGGAAAAGAACAAATCCATCCATATCTTGATTCTTCATGTAATAAGTATGAAAGAATGTACTAAAATAAGCTTCCTTTAACGCCAATACACATGGACCATATATTAATAATACAGCGGTTCCAAAACAACTAATGATAAAATTACCCGTTAACATAACCGCAATAACTATTACAGTATAAATTAATGAATAAAATAGAAAGTTAATACCAATTGCTTTCAATACTTCATGAAATATTTCTCCACTCATTACATGGTTTATTGATAAAATTATAAAGCTAATAAGAATACTTATAATATAAGGAACTAAATAAATGAGTAAACCATTGATATAACTAACAGCAAATAATGCTTCTCTGCGAACTGGTATACTATGATAGAAATCTACCTTTTTCTTAGAATGTAAATAGAAGAATCCACTTAATCCACAAATAGCTGCACCACATACTACAATTAACACACCTAACTCAGATCGTATACCTACAAAATGCAGGATTTGCTCTCTTACATGTTCAATCTTATATTGATAACTGTTATACTTTTCAATCATGATTGCTAATAACACTGGGTAACTAAAGAAGAACACAATAGATGCCAAAGCAATTGTCCAGATTCTTCTTTTTATATCCTCTTTCATTAATTTAAAGAATAAGTTTCTTGATGTCATATCCCACTACCTCCGTTTCACTAATAAATATTTCCTCTAAGGTTAATGGAAGAACTTCTGAAAAGATTGGCTTTGTCTGTTCAATACGTTTCGTAATCTCTTCACAGTTACCTCTTGCAGTAATAGTATATAGATTACCTCTCTTATCAATCTTAATAAGTTCAATTCCTTCAAATACTTGCTTTATATCCACTTCTTTTTGGAATACGCATTGAATCTTGTGTATACTCAATTTCATATCAAATAAATCCTTGGATAATAATATTCCACCTTTATGCAGTAGCCCAACATGATCGCAGATATCCTCTAATTCTCTTAAATTATGTGAAGCGATAATAGGTGTCATATTACGTTCTGATATTTCCTTTGCAAAGATACTTTTTACTGCCTGACGCATCACAGGATCTAATCCATCGAAGGTCTCATCACAGAAGATATATTTCGTATTAGCGCAGATACCGCAGATAACAGATAATTGCTTTTTCATACCTTTGGAAAACGTATTAATCTTTCGCTTTCTATCTAATTCAAATTGTTTCATCAACGTATTGAAACGATCACTATCAAAGTTGCTATAAATAACCTGATAATATTTCTTTAACTCCTCTGGTGTTGCATTGCTAAAGAAATACTGATCATCTGAGATATAATAAAACAGCTCTTTTGCTTTGATATTTTCATATACTTCCATACCATCGATTTTAATCGTACCACCATCAGGTTTTAATATACCAGCCAACATTCGTATAAAAGTGCTCTTACCAGCACCATTTGTTCCAACAAGACCAAATACATTACCTTCTTTGATGGTTGCTGTAACCTGATCTACGGCTTTAATCTTATCAAAGTACTTACTTACATTTACAGCTTCAATCATCTTTTCCTTCCTCCTCAAATCCCTCATTAACTTTACTTAAAAATATTTCTTTGGTGATTCCAATCTCTTTTGCTTCTTTCACTAATTGAAGTACTTCCAATAATATTTCATCTTTCTTGCATTGAACCAAATGATTGTTATCGGATATGAAACTTCCTTTTCCTTTTACTGAATAGATATATCCCTGTCTCTCTAATTCAGCATATGCCCTCTGAATGGTATTCGGATTAATCGATAAATCCATTGCCAAGTTGCGAACTGATGGTAGCTGACTATCTGGTTCAAGAACTCCTTTTAGAATTAGTTCTTGAAATCGTTCTACTACTTGTTCATAGATGGGACGTCGATCTTTATAGTCTATAATTATCATAAGTTACTCCTTTCCATCAATATAGGGAATTAGACAAACACGAAACGGAACTATTATGTTTCGACATTTTGTACTAACTGTACTATGTTTCTTAATACAGTTAGTATAGTTATACTTCTATATTTTGTCAAGTAGAAATTTTATATATCTTACTTTTCATCACTCTTTATTGTAGGATTGATCAATAAGGATTAAAGTGCCAAAAGTCTCTCTTAACCTTATTGTGTATAATGAAACACCGATATACACTCAGAAAAACAAAATAAGACATTTGGTACTTTAATCCCGAATATTTTATTGGTAATTTTTCTTTTAAAATCTGATTAATATAGTATAATATACAGTATCAGACGAAACAGTATTGTTCTTCGATGATAAACACACGAAAAGGAGTACCAACACATGGCATTAGATGGATTAGTAATATCTAACGTCGTTTGGGAGTTAAACGAGAAACTCTCCGGAGGACGTATTAATAAAATAGCGCAACCCGAAACAGATGAATTAATTCTAACGATTAAATGTAATCGTGAACAATTAAAGTTACTCATATCAGCAAGTGCAAGCTTACCGCTTATTTATTTGACTACTGATAATAAACCAAGTCCACTTACCGCACCCAACTTCTGTATGTTGCTTCGCAAACATTTAAATAGTGCGAAAATAGTAAGCATAACACAACCTGGACTAGAACGTATAATACGAATAGAAATAGAACACCTAAATGAGTTAGGCGATGCGTGTATAAAGTATCTGATTGTCGAGATCATGGGTAAACATAGTAATATTATCTTTGTTGATGACAAGGAAATGATTATTGATAGTATCAAGCATATTTCAGGTATGGTCAGTTCAGTTCGTGAAGTATTACCTGGCAGGGATTATTTTATTCCAAAGACAACTGATAAACTTGACCCTCTAGAACTAACCCTTGAACAATTTCAAGAGACAGTAATAAGCAAACCAACAACAATTTCAAAAGCAATATATACCTCACTAACTGGTATTAGCCCATTAATTGCAAATGAAATCTGTTACCGTTCTTCTCTTGATTCCGAGCAGTCAACAAGTTCCTTAAATGATATGACAAGTATCCATTTATATAAGAATCTTGAGAGACTAATCGATGATATAAAAGAAAAGAACTATAAACCGAACATTGTTATGAATGGGAAAGAGCCTATCGAATTCTCTAGTACTGCTTTAAGTATGTATCCTAATTATGAGACAAAAGATTATCCTTCTATCTCAGACGTTCTAGATAATTATTATGCAACTAAAAGTACCATAACTAGAATAAGACAGAAATCTTCCGATCTACGAAGAGTTGTATCAAATGCCTTAGAAAGAAGTTATAAGAAATATGACATTCAACAAAAGCAATTAAAGGATACCGAAAAACGTGATAAATTCAAAGTATACGGCGAATTAATCAATACCTATGGTTACAACCTTGAACCTGGTGCGAAAAGTCTAACCGCACTCAATTATTATACAAATGAGGATATCACAATACCTTTAGATCCAACCCTAACTCCGATGGAGAATTCTAAGAAATTTTTTGATAAATACCAAAAATTAAAACGTACTTGTGATGCACTTGCCGTTCATATGAAGGAAACAGAAGAAGAAATCAGCCACTTAGAATCCATTCATACTTCTCTTGATATTGCTTTGCAAGAGGAAGACTTAGTTGAATTAAAAGAAGAATTAATGGAATATGGCTATGTTAAGAGAAAATATTCAGGTAAGAAACCAAATAAAAAAGAGAAAGTTACAAGCAAACCATTCCACTACATTTCTAGCGACGGTTATCATATGTATGTTGGAAAAAATAATTTCCAAAACGAAGAATTAACCTTCCACTTTGCCATTGGTAACGACTGGTGGTTCCACGCAAAAGGCATGGCTGGTTCACACGTTATAGTAAAGACAAATGGAGATGAACTTCCAGATCGCACCTTTGAAGAAGCAGGTAAATTAGCAGCTTATTATTCCAAAGCCCGTGGAATAGATAAAGTTGAAGTAGATTACACAGAAAAGAAGAATATTAAAAAACCAAATGGAAGTAAACCAGGATTTGTAGTCTATTACACAAATTATTCATTAATTATTGAACCAGATATCTCCGATATCGTTCAAGTGAATTAAGGAGGCCCCTATGATATTATCCGATTCTCATGTTCACACTGAATTCTCTAGTGATTCTACAGAATCCATGGAGAAGATGATTCTTAAAGCGATTGAATTAGGTTTAGAAAGTATCTGTTTTACCGATCATCTTGATTATGATTATCCAAATAAATACGGGTATGATTTTAATCTTGACGTCGATTCTTATATGGGCCGATTAGAGGAGTTAAAAGATAAGTATCAATCTAAAATCAAGATTAGAAAAGGAATTGAGCTTGGTTTAATGCCCTATTTGTCAGATCGATATAATGAGTTAACAAGTAAATATTCCTTCGATTATATCATTGGCTCCTCTCATTTAATTGACAAAAAAGATCCTTATTATGAAGATTTTTGGACTGATATGAACGAAAGAGATGGTTATGAGGCTTATTTTAGAACAATTATTGATAATATAGCTTCTGGTTGTGATTTTGATAGTTATGGGCATATTGATTATGTTGTAAGATATGGACCTAATAAAAATTCGAAGTATACCTATGAAACATACTCTGAAATACTTGATGAAGTATTAAAGACTATCATACATTCAAGAAAAGCTCTTGAAATTAATACTGCTGGCTTCAAATATGGTCTAGGTCATTTTCATCCTCAAACCGATGTTCTAAAACGTTATCTTGAATTAGGTGGTGAATTAATTACCATTGGCTCTGATGCACATAAGAAAGAGCATTTGGCATATGATTTTGATAAAACATCTGATATTCTAAAAAGTATGGGATTGAAATACTACGTAGAATTTGAGAATAGAACACCTAAAATATGTCCTCTCTAGGCAAAAGATAAAGAGCTACTACAATATATATTAATGTATTGTAGTAACTCTTTCTTTATTTTCATTTGCGTTAATTCATAAATAATTTAACATTGTAACAGAACCAATATTTCTTGGCTTCTCCACTTACTTCTAATCTATTAATTCGTATGCTTTAATAGCTATTATTTATAGACTCATAACAAAATCAATCCATTATTAGATAATAGTTCCACCACCAACTACGTACTCACCATCGTAAAATACCACAGCTTGTCCAGGAGTAATCGCTCTTTGAGGTTCTGTAAAGACACATTCTAACTTGTCTTCTCCTACTTTACGAATGATACAATCGGCTCCTTGATGAGAATAACGTATCTTAGCAGTAACTTTCATATCACCTTCAAGATCTTCTATCGACATGAAGTTCAATTGATTCGCATATAACTTATCACTGAATACTTCATTTGAAGTTCCAATGACTACTTCATTTGTTTCAGGTCGAATCTCAACTACAAATACAGGATGGCCAAGTGAAAGATTCAATCCTTTCCTCTGTCCAATGGTATAATGTGTAATTCCTTTGTGCTTTCCTACCACTTCGCCTGCAGTATTTACGAAGTTACCCTTTTGAATCTTGGTATCTGTGTTCTCTTCAATAAATTTTGCGTAATCATTATCTGGAATAAAACAAATCTCTTGACTATCTGGTTTATTCGCAACTCTTAGGTTAATCTCTTTTGCCATTTCTCGAATCTGATCTTTTGTGTATTCACCAACTGGCATAATGGTATGAGATAACTGATATTGCGTAAGATTATATAAAGCATATGTTTGATCTTTTGCTGCTGTTGCTGATTTCTTTAACGTATAACGGCCATTCTCTAATTGTACTACTCTTGCATAATGCCCCGTTGCAATATAGTCTGCTCCAATATCAAGAGAACGCTTTAATAAGGATTCCCATTTCACATAACGATTACAAGCAATACATGGATTAGGGGTACGTCCTTGTTGATATTCTGCAACGAAATAATCCATTACTTTCTCTTTGAATTCTTTTTTGAAATTCATTACATAATAAGGAATCTCAAGAGTCTCAGCAACTCTTCTGGCATCATCTACTGCGCTTAATCCACAGCAACCACCTTGTTCTTCTTTTGTTTCATTGTCTTCATCTTGCCATATCTGCATGGTTACACCAATGACATCATATCCTTGTTCTTTCAATAGGGATGCAGCCACGGACGAATCTACTCCACCAGACATACCAATTACTACTTTTTTCTTTTCCATGAGGAAAGAACCTCCAATTCTAGTATTCCTCTTTAATCTCTTCTTCCTCTTCGTTAATATCAGATTTAGGTTTCTTTAATCCTTCAATCTTTAGATTATTCTTTTCAGCATAATCCCAAAGTGCTGCATGAATTGCTTCTTCTGCTAATAAGGAACAGTGTACCTTTACAGGTGGAAGACCATCAAGAGCATCCATAACAGCTTTATTTGTTATTTTTAAAGCTTCTTCAACTTTTTTACCTTTTACTAGCTCAGTTGCCATACTACTAGTTGCAACAGCTGCACCACAACCAAATGTCTTGAATTTTACATCATTTATTATACCGTTATCGTCAATATCAAGAAAGATTCTCATGATATCTCCACATTTTGCGTTTCCAACAGTACCTACACCACTTGCGTTCTCTATTTCTCCAACGTTTCTTGGATTTGTAAAATGATCCATTACTTTTTCACTATACATTCTATTATCCTCCTGTATCGACCTTAACTATTATCGTATTATTTCTTTTTATATATAATAAGCATATTTTGATTATCTTTTATTCCTGCTTTATTTTTAATTGTAGATTTTGTTTTTATTATCTCTGAAATCATTTTTGACTTATACGTAAATAACTCTATATTTGATTAATAAATTTATTTATAATTAGTTTGTTAATTAATTGATTCCCTTTACATAATCTTCATATAATGGAGACATAGAACGTAATTTATCAACGATTTCTTTTACATTAGTTACAACATAATCTAATTCTTCTTTTGTAATATCTTCATTTAATGTAAGTCTTAATGAACCATGTGCTATCTCATGAGGTAGACCAATTGCTAATAATACATGAGATGGATCTAAGGAGCCTGATGTACAAGCAGAACCGCTGGATCCACAGATATTCTTCATATCTAGCATGATTAATAATGATTCACCTTCAATAAACTGAAAACTAAAGTTTGAATTATTAGGTAATCTCTTTGTTCGATGACCATTTAATCTAGTATAAGGAACTTCTGCAAGTACTCTCTCGATTAAATAATTTCTTAACTCAATTTCTTTTTCTGTACGTTCTTTAAATGTATCCATAGCAATTTCAACTGCTTTACCATATCCAACAATTGCTGGAACATTCTCTGTACCTGCTCTTCTGGATCTTTCTTGTGCTCCACCATGTATCAAAGAACGAATCTTAACACCTTTTCTGATATATAAGAAACCAATTCCCTTTGGTCCATTAATCTTATGACCACTTGCACTTAACATATCAATGTTAAGATCATCTACATTAATATCAAGTTGCATATAAGCTTGAACTGCATCTGTATGGAATAAGATATTATTTTGTTTTGCAATCTCTCCAATCTCTTTGATCGGTTGAATTGTTCCAATCTCGTTATTAGCGAACATTACAGAAATTAAAATAGTTGTTGGGCGAATTGCTGCCTTTAATTCATCTAACTTTAATACACCATTTTCATCTACTCCAACATAAGTTACTTCGAAACCATTCTTCTCTAGATATTCACAGGTATGAAGAATTGCATGATGTTCAATCTTAGAAGTAATGATGTGATTTCCCTTTTCTTTATAAGCTTCTGCAGTCGCTTTTAGAGCCCAGTTATCAGATTCTGATCCACCACCTGTAAAATATATCTCTGCTGCATTAGCACCTAGTGATTTTGCAATGATTTCTCTCGCATCTGTTACTGCTTTCTTATTCTGTGAAGCAAATTCATATATACTAGATGGATTGCCAAACTTTTCTGTAAAATATGGAAGCATTGCTTCTACTACTTCTGGTCTAGTAGCTGTCGTAGCAGCATTATCTAAATAAATTTTCTTATCCATTTTTGTCATCTCCTATATTCGTTTCTATCTATAATATCTTATTTCTAACTTAATTCTTATAAAACAATCTTTATTAATTATAATTATTTAAACAATTACATCGTATGAACTTTGACTAGTTAGTGAAGTTATTTTATTAAATTTGCTTGCCACAAGCTGTTTTTGTTTCTTTCTTCTTATCATTCTCTGAACAAGAATTTCCATGTACTGCTTTACTTTCTTTTACTAATTCAGATAATAATATTTCATCTACAGCACTATTTATACTATCACTAATACGCTTCCAAACATATTTTGTTACACAAAGATCAGAGCTACTGCATGTGGTATCTCCACCCATAATCTCTGCACAATCCACTGGGTTAAGATCACCTTCTAAAGCTCTTAAGATATCTCCAACGGAGATCTGGTCTGCTGATTTTGCTAGAACATACCCGCCTTGAGCACCACGAATGCTATTTACAATACCTGCTTTCTTTAACTTTGCAATCAATTGTTCCAGATAACTAATGGAAATGCTTTGTCTCTCTGCAACACTACTTAAAGATACGGCTTCCGACTCACTATTTAAAGCTAAGTCAACAACAGCTCTAAGCCCATATCTTCCCTTTGTTGATAATTTCACGGATTCATCACACTCCTTCTTTTATAATCCCGAGCATTTTAGTCGGATATTTACTGATTGTATCTTATCATTATGGTGTATTAATGTCAATAGATATTATAAAATATTGCTTTTTTTGCTTATTCTATACAATTTTATTCCAACTTTTAAATATAACGAAAGAATATAACGAAAGAATGTACCATATAATGAACTAATAATAATAAAGGACATCTGATAAATCGACCCCTATCTAGATTTATAAGATGATTGTTCTATGAGTAAAAGTAGTATATTAAAAGGAACTATAATATTAACATTAGCTGGATTTTTGACGAGATTTATTGGATTTTTCTATAGAATCTATTTATCGAATGCACTTGGTGCTGAGAATATGGGTGTATACCAGTTAATCTTTGCTGTCTATGGGATATGCTTCACCTTATATGCATCTGGTATTCAGACATCTATCTCTAGGTTCGTTGCAGCAGAAGTAGGTCAAAATCACATAAAAAACGCAAGGCGAATCCTTAAGATTGGTTTAATCTTATCGGTATCTATAGCACTTACTTGTTCTATCGTTACCTATCTAGGCTCCGATTATATCTCCATACACCTACTTGCTGAACCAAGATGTAGCGATTCCATTAAAATACTTGCTTTTATCTATCCATTTTGTGGTATGACAGCTTGTATTAATGGATATTATTATGGATTAAAGAAAACCTTTGTCCCTGCCTCCACTCAATTGCTTGAGCAGATTGTGCGTGTTATCTCTGTGTATTTCATAGCTCTTTATTTCGGAAATGGGGATAATGTAGTTACTTGTGAACTCGCAATCCTTGGTGTTGCTCTTGGTGAAATTGCTTCTGATGTATATAGCCTTCTCTCCTTACTATTTGAGAATAAAAAAGCCAATATGCTATCGAAGGTTACTTTAAGACTCAGGACAATAATGAAAGAATTATTGAAAGTATCGATTCCGCTCACCGGAAATCGTCTACTACTTGCTTTATTACATAGTTTTGAGGCGATATTGATTCCCATAATGTTAAAGAAATCAGGTCTATCAACTGCTGATGCGTTAAGTATCTATGGTGTGCTTACAGGAATGGCGATTCCATTTATCATGTTTCCATCTACCATTACTAACTCCTTTGCGGTTATGTTATTACCAACAGTTAGTGAAGCGCAAGCTGTTCGTAATAATTCATTAATTGACCGAACAACCACAATGTCAATTAAGTACAGTCTGATTATTGGTATTCTTAGTACTGGTATTTTTATGATATTTGGTAATGCACTTGGAGTAACTATCTATAATAATGCTACTGCTGGTGTATATCTTACTGTATTATCCTGGCTATGTCCATTTTTGTATCTTACTACAACTCTAAGTAGTATTATTAATGGGTTAGGCAAGACTCATATTACTTTTTTTAATTCGATTGTTGGCTTAGCTATAAGAATTTTCTCCATTTTATTTTTTATACCAAAGTACGGTATTGCAGGTTATCTAATCGGTACCTTAGTAAGTCAGCTAGCTATTACAACCTTAGATGTTGCTGCTACCTACCGTAATATTCATGCTGATTTTGATGCAGTAAATTGGTTATTAAAACCTTCTATTATCATAGCCATATTAGGTTATTTCACTTATCACTCTTACGAGTTTCTTATTCGTACGACCAATCTCTCAGCTTTATTGTTGTTATTTATTAGTTGCATTGCACTTACACTTGGTTATATCTTATGCTTATTCGTAAGTGGTGCTATGAGTAAGAAGGAATTTGGCAAATAGCAATAAGCTAGGATTCAAAGTTTACATTTCAACTAGTATTTATTTAAATTAAGAAAGGATCTGCGCAATTCGTAATGTAATTATGAATTGCGCAGATCCCATTTATTTACTTATTAATATACTTATTTATTTATCAAAATAAATATTCATATTTCTTAATGAGCATCTATTTGATATTCTGGATTCAATAATCGTTTATTATGCTACCCTTCAAATGCTAAATTAACTTTTACTGGAATATCATCTGCTATTAACTCAATACATAATACTTGATTTGAACTCATTTTAATCGATACATTATCACCAATTAATAACGTTGGAGTTGAAATATCAATCGTAATTCCCATCGTTGAGAAACATGTAGCTGCATTCGCAGTCAACATGTTCGTTAACTCTGATATTGCACTCTTTGCCATATCATCAAATTCTGCGACTGGCATTCCCATCATCATTGTTGATGCTATTTTTTTTGCTTCCTCAACTCCAATGGAATAAACAACATTTCCTCTAATCTCTCCAACAATACCTAATATAATAACAACGCCTGAATCAGTTAAATCCTTGCCCTTAACACTCAAATCTCCTTTTTTTACATTATTAAATCCAAGCTGAGGCATTATAGTAGCAAAGGATTCAATAAACGGATTTACATGTTTTACATCCACTTTTCTTCACTCCTTTTAAATCCAACATTAAGTAGTAATTTACCATAATCTGTATCTGCTATTGCGATAGTTGTAATAAAGTTAGGAGCTGATACGTGAACTTTCTCACCATGTAAAACAGATGGCGGTGCAACACGAAGTCCAAGTGCCTTTATCTTTCTATTTAATATAGAACATGCATTTCCAGAAATAATATTAGTAAATTCGCCCAGTGCCGCCATCATTTCATCAATACTTTTTGGTTCTCTTCTCAAGAGAGCTGTCGCCAGATTATTTGCAGTTTCCTGTGACAAATCAATTAACATTCTACCAGCAAACTGTCCTATAATTCCAATAATAATCGTCATACCTTCTGATTCATATTCTTTATTAAAAGAATATTCTTCAGTGTATGTAAGAAGAGTTTTGGTCATTCTATTCATACCATCCATTAGTGCTTCTTTAAATACTACAAAATATTCTTCTTGTAAATAATTATATAAAGCTTCTGCGTCCATAATTCGATTAATTGCAGTAATAAGTTCATCAGCATCAACTGGTTTCTGAATATAACCAGATACCTTATTCTTTTTAGCTTCACTGATAATTTCATCATCCATCATAGAACTAATAACAATAACTTTTATATTTTCATCAATTTCATGCACTGCACGAGTGCATTCAAGACCATCTGTACCTGGTAATGTCATATCCATCGTTACCAACATAGGTTTCTTATCTTTTACTACTTCTTTCACTTCTTCTAATGAGCCAGCTACTCCAACAACGTTAAAACCATTCTCCTCAAGAATATCTTTTATCAATGCAATTGAAAATGAGGAATCATCTACAATAACAACACTAATATCTCTCACTGAATCACACCCTCCTTAATTGTTATATAACTATCATATCACATTCCTATAAAAAAATCACTATATGTCTAATATGGTAATATTTTGTATCTTAAGATATTTTTTACATATATGAAATAATTTATTTTCTCTCGTTTTTTCATTTAATGCATCTATAATAAAAAACATTAATTATTATCAACCATTACTAGAAATATTATTTCAATTAGTTTAGAAATTAGAATTAGATTAATTTTCCTATTTTATCTTTAATATTTTCATAATTCGTGTATACTAAAATATAATAATCAAATTATGAGGAGGACAAATATATGAGATATGAAATTATTGGAGAACCACTACCTGTTGTAACTTGTACAGTAAACTCAGGAGAATCTTTAATAACAGAAAGTGGCTCTATGAGTTGGATGAGTCCAAATATGAAAATGGAAACCACTACGAATGGTGGAATTGGTAAAGCTTTAGGTAGAATGTTTTCAGGAGATTCTTTATTTCAGAATAGGTATACTTGCTTAGGCGGAGAAGGAATGATTGCCTTTGCATCAAGTTTTCCTGGATCTATTCGTGCATTCAATATTACACCAGGAAACAGTATGATTGTGCAAAAATCTGCATTTCTAGCTTCTGAGGCAGGTGTAACATTATCCATTCATTTTCAGAAGAAAATAGGTTCTGGCCTATTCGGTGGTGAAGGATTTATTATGCAAAAGTTATCTGGTAATGGTGTTGCTTTTGTTGAGATTGATGGTACTGCAGTTGAATACGATCTTCAAGCTGGCCAATCTATGGTTATTGACACTGGATATCTAGCAGCTATGTCAGAAAGCTGTAAGATGGAAATCCAAACAGTACCTGGTGTTAAAAATATGGTATTTGGTGGCGAAGGTATCTTCAATACTGTTGTTACTGGGCCAGGTAAGATTATATTACAGACAATGCCAGTAAGTAATGTTGCTGCTACATTAAGACCATTTTTCCCATCAGCCAAATAAAGACATTTCCTTTAAAGTTAAGCTATAAATATCTTTGAATATTTAAAAATGAGTAGCGCTATAATTAATACAAAAATCCGAGGGTATCTGGGATTCATTTTGTATTAACTATAGAGCTACATTTTTATTTAATTATTTAGTTATCTTTATCCTATAACTTCTTGTAGTTCCTTTGTAAAAAACTGGTTCTTAAATTGTATTTGCGATATTAGCAAGCTCTACTGATGACGCTTGAATCTCTTCAATTGTTGCGGTAATTTCTTCTGTTGCAGCTACTTGTTCCTGACTAGATGAAAGTGATATATTGCTCTTATTCTTAGTTTCTTCAACTTTTGATTTAATATCATCTGTCAATTTTTTAATTTTAGGAACTGTATTTTTAGATTGTTCGGATAATTTATTAATTTCATTTGCAACTACACTGAATCCTCTTCCAGCTACTCCTGCTCTCGCTGCTTCTATGGATGCGTTAAGCCCCAACATTTTGGTGGCATCTGCTATAGATTTAATCATATTACTAATTTCAACAATTTGATTAGCCATGATTGTGATTTCTTCAATTTCTTTATTTACTTCTTGTTCATTACTATGTATTGTCCCTGAAGCAGATGCAAGTTCTTGTATCGTGATTGATACTTCGCCAAGCTGTCTTTCAAGATTTGCTGACATATTTCTCAAGCTTAATTCTGCTTGTTTTGGTCTTATAATATTAATAACACCAACTACAGTATTACTCTCTTCGTCAAAATATGGAGCAGTAAGCACTCGAACTGGAGGTCCATATTGTAAGGTATCATCATCGCTTAGAACACGCTTTCCTGACTGAATAGCATTTACGATGGCTGGTTCATTTGTAATGTCAAAACCTGCTTCTACCACAGGAATATCATATTTTTCACTACGTTGTACATTAATAATTTCTTTTTGATTTGTTAATGATATAAATGCTCCTTCTGGAAATAAATCAGTAATAATCGGTGCTATACTTTCGAATGCGTTCTCCATCGGATGAACAATTGGTCGTATTGTTAAAAATGCACTATTGCTTTGGTCATTATCATCATTAAGTATAGGTATATACGTTATACTTAAGTTTCTATGAATTGAATCATCAAATATAGTAATTACTTGCTTCTTCTTCATTGAGACATCAATTATTGTCTTATCAATTTTAGACCCTTCATCGTAATTATTTAGTTGTAAACCATCTGATGATATTTTCCATACAATTCTATCATCTTCTAATAATACGTAAGCAACGCCATCTGGATATGTATCTAATTGTAACTTTAAAAATTCTTTGGTTTCTTCAATATATTTTTTCCTTATCAAAATTGTATCTCCTATCTATCTTTTCTTCGTTATTCCTTAAAATATTTATTTTACAGATTGTACTTTATTGCTTCATTTTTCCTTTATTATGTACTAATAGCCATTATCTATATTATTATTACATATAATAGTAATATTTGTATTCTTCACCTCAAAAGAAGCAGTAGATACCATATATAAAGGCATCTACCGCTATCTAATTCAATGTTTTATTATAATTTCATCTCTATTACTAATATTAATATTCCATACGATTCTTACATTACTCGGATAGTATGGTAACCTTCATGGACTGCAGTTAGGATTTTTCTTGGAGCTTCTGCATCGCCAATTACGGTTATATCTTCTACTTTGTCCTCTAACTCTTTTTCTAATTGATTGTTTGCTTTATAGCCTGCTGCAATTATTACGGTATCGCATTCGATTGTAGATTCTTTTCCATCTTTTTGATATGTAATACCTGTGCTAGTTATTTTAGCTACTTTCGCATTACCAACCACTCCGATATTTCTTTCCTTAATCATGGTTCTAAGCGCTTGATCATTATTTAAGCAATGTTCTGAGATAGCAAGAATATCATCTAGCATCTCGATGATGGTTACTTCTTTGGCTGTTTCTTTCATATATGCAGCTGTTTCACAACCAACAAGTCCACCACCGATCACAACAACCTTTTCACCAGGTTTTTTAAGACCTAATAAATAATCATTAGCAGCTTTGGCTAGTTCAATGCCTTCAATAGGAGGCATTACAGGTACAGAACCTGCTGCTAATACAATTTTATCATATTTTCCTGCAACTACATCTTCTGTAGTTGCTTCTTTATTCAACTTTACAGTAACTCCAAGCTTTAATACTTGTCGTTCCATATATGTAATTAGTCTAAGTACATCATGTTTGAATGTTGGTAGACCCGCTGCCCATAGATTACCACCTAGTCTAGATGATTTCTCCCATAACTCTACATCAAACCCACGTTTTGCAGCTGCAATCGCTGCAGACATACCACCAGGGCCTCCACCAATAACTAACACTGATTTCTTAGTTCCATCAGGTGTAGGAAGTTCAAAATTATCTTCTGCATAGCATAACGGATTTACTGCACAGTAATAGTGCTTACCAGAGAATCCTGCAAGGAGACATTCATTACAACCGATACATGGAACAATATCCATTGTATTACCTTCTTTTACTTTGCTTGCCCAGTATGGATCAGCTAGCATCTGATGGCCTAATACGATATAATCTGTCTTTCCTTCTGTAACAGCTCTTTCCGCTTTTTCTGGATCAAACATCTTACCCTGACCAAGTACAGGAAGAGAAACTACTTTCTTCACAGCCTCAACTACATCCATTTGATGTTCTTCCTTTTCATAAACAGTAGAGATAGCCTTATGCCACGCTTCGTAACATCCTACATCGACATGAAGAGCGTCAACATTAGCAGCTTCAAGAATCTTTGCCATCTCAAGTCCCTCTTCTAATTCTCGTCCACCTTCTACTCTATGAACTGGAGTGAACTTTACTAGAATAGGGAATTTATTACCAACATTCTTTCGAATTGATTCTATACATTCTAAGGTAAATCTCATACGATTCTTAAGATCTCCGCCGTACTCATCCGTACGTGTATTCCATTGTTTGGAATGGAATTGGTCTAATAAGTATCCGCCGTATGCATGCAATTCTACCGCATCAGCACCTGCCATTTTTGCTAGACTTGCTGAATATCCGACCTTCTCTACTAGATCTTTGATTTCTTCTTTGGTAAATGGTTTACATTTTAGATTTGGAAACCAGAATGCATTACAATCGCTAGAAGAATATGGTGGTGTAAAAGGATCCGTAAACTGTTGACGTCCTAAACCTGGTGATATCTGCACACTTACTTTAGCTCCATAATGATGACAGCGTTCTATTAACATATTAAGGCGTTCTACATGATGAAAATTACTAAGTTCTGTACATGGACGTGGTTCATATTTGGTAGTTACAACATTAGCGCCTGTAATAATTAAGCCAGTGCCACCTTTTGCACGTTCTTCAAAATAACGAATACCTTCAGTGCAATAAGATCCATCTGCTTCGCCAGTTGTTCCCATTGGTCCCATAACAATGCGGTTTTTCAACTTCATACTTCCAATTTGAGTTTTTTCAAATAATTTTAGCATATGTACTCTCCTTCTTGATTTACCTTAGTTATATTTTGTATTACTACAGTAATATAATACCATTATAGGAATATAATGTCAATGTAGAATCTTGTTGAAGCATGTGTTATAATGTTCCTTATGATACCGTAGATTGCTTATTGTTTGGCCACTTCAGATGTTAAAAATAATAAGAATAGAAGAAAAAGGAGCATCCTATGTCAGAAATTTCAACGAAACAGTTTATCATAAATACAGCCAATCAATTATTTTTAGAAAATGGATACCAGAATGTTACAGTAGTTGATATTTGTGAAGCCTGCAAAATATCGAAAACAACATTTTATTATCACTTAAAATCAAAAGAAGATATTATTCTCCATTTTTATGATTCTGTTACTCATAATATTAGTCAATTCCTTATGTCTATCTTAGAAAGAAATAATTACTGGGACCAACTAATGAAGTGTTTTGAATGCCTTATCGAAGAAGCGATGAAATATGGAACAGATTTCTTTAGTCAGATGATGATCAGTAATCTGAAAGAAGACTATGGTAGTTATGATATGAGAGAAGAATTAACCAATATTGCTGTAACGATTATAAAAAAAGGACAAGAGGCTGGTCAGATTCGTAATAAAAATGAAGCAAAGTCCTTATACCAAGCTTCTGCTTACGCTTTTTTGGGTTATGAAGTAACATGGTGTATCAAGAAAGGAAAATTTGAATGGTTAGATGAAGTTCGCACTGCATTAGAAAATATTTATGATGTAGCACCCGAATTCAGAAAAAATAACTAACTTGTTATGGTGACAAAAGTCTTATTTTAATTAATTGAATACTTGTTAATTCTTAGAAATAGCGTATCTGATAATGTTGTAACAGATACGCTATTTCTAAATTTTTATAAAATTTACTTAAAGTCAATGCAATTAAAAATTGACATAATAGAAAAAAATACCTATAATATTCTGTGTATGTGTCATAAAATAACATTATTCCTATCATGATATTTTTGAACATATAAAAATTTAAGATCGGGAGAGGGAAATATGAAAGAAAAAGCAGACTTTAAGCTTAAAATCATTTCATGTATTCTTTCAATTGCTATTATCTTTATAGCATCTATCACTGCTCTGTTATTCTTATCAAGTTCTAATGTATCCAAAGCTAAAAAAACAAAAAATCTTACAAAATCCGAATATGCAAAGGAATCAGATAATTCTTCTAATTCACAAACCGAAGAATATCAAGGAATATCTTTAGATGATTTTAGTATTAGTGTATCATCTTCTAATTCGGATAAGAAAAAGGAAACTACAGAACCTGATACTTCTACAGAGACCAAAACCAGTGAAGATACAGAAGATACTGAAGATTCAAGTAATCAAGGGGATTACATAATCTCAGATAGCGATTCAAGATATCTAACAGATGATGATTTAAAAGACTTAAGTAAAGATGAATTATCTCTTGCAAGAAATGAAATCTTTGCACGACATGGGTATATTTTTGACTCAGAAGAATTACAGTCATATTTTGAGGCAAAGGATTGGTATTCACCAGTTTACTCCTCAGATTCATTCCCAGAGGATGAATTAAATGAGTATGAAAAAAAAAATGCGAACCTAATTAAAGACTATGAAAAAGATAAAGGTGACAATTAAGGAGGTGACATCATGTTTTGTCCAGAATGTGGAGCAAAAGTACCAGATGATGCCGCTTTTTGTGGTGAATGTGGTACCAAAATCGAAATACAACCTACAATAACAGGACCTACCAACGAATCTAAACAAGAGCTTATGTATCAGCCACCAGCTTCTGCTATTCCTACCTTTCATCCAAAGAAACAGATGAGTAAAATGGCTAAGATTGTACTTACGGAAGCTATTCTCTTAGCAGTAGGATTATTTAGCTTCGTTGCAATTGGTAAAAAACAGTTTGGCCCAGCACAAGTTGCAAAACACCATTTCTTAAAGGAAATGAATGGTGACTGGGAAGGGGTATATGATGATTTGGATATTGCAACGTCAGATTTCCTTACGAAAAAAGAATTCCTTAAAGCGAAAGAAAATCAAGGAGCAACCAAATATAATACATATCAAATTGATTCGAATTCATCTTCAAAGAAGGATATCAGTACAACTGTTGATATCTCCTATCGTTTAAAGGGAGAGCACGATGATTCCGCCTTCAATGTTGAACTAAATAAACAGTCGTCAAGGAATTTCTTATTCTTTGATTCATGGAAAGTAGCCCCTGATAATTATATCTATAGCGATTATAGTATCACTGTTCCTTCTAAGGCCAAAGTTGTTCTTGATGGTATTACATTAGGTTCTAGCTATTTAAATAATGAATCGGAAGACGACTCCTATGATTCTTATGTGATACCTGAACTTTTTATAGGTCAACATGACATTAAAATAACTCAAGATAATATGGAAGACATCAAATCAACTATATCTACTGACAATGAAGGCTATTATCTTGAAAACATGACATTAAACAAAGATGTTCAAACTGAACTAGCTAAGGATGCCGCAAAAGCAATGAAGGAACTCTATGCAGCTGCTGCTACGCAATCTCCCTTTTCCGATATTAGTGATTTATTCATTTCAGATGAGGTGCAACGATCCAATATGAAAGATTCCTATACTTATTTCAGTTCTTACTTTAGTTCAGGGGATGGAACTGGAATTGATGCTATAGACTTCTCCAATGTAACTGGAGATGTTTCTTATGATACTATTGATAACCAATTATATATAACAGTTACCGTAGATTACGATTATAACTTGACGTATTCCGTAAACGACTATTGGTCTGGTGAAAAGCAAACCAATACGTATTCCAATTCTTCTTCAACTGATTTTACTTATGTCTATGAAGATGGTAAATGGTTACTAGATAGAACTGATTTTAATACTTTATATTATTAGGAGGATAATGAAATGGCAAAATTTTGTACGAAATGTGGAAAACCTTTAGAAGAAGGACAAACTTGTTCTTGTCAATTACAACCAACAACAACTCCAATTATGGAAGAAACACCTACAATGGCTTCTGAACAATCCGAACAAGCTTTCAACTCTAACCAACCAACAATGAATACGCAAGCGGATTATAAACAATATCAGCAACAGTTCAATCAAGCTAAAGAACACTCTACAAGATATCTTCAGGATTTATTCGCTTCATTTTTGAATATCTTTCGTAACCCTACAACAAGTGGACCTCTTTTTGTTAAAACAGCAAATCACAATATTGCTATAGGATTCATTGTCTTTCAAGCAATATTAACAGCATTCTTTAGTGTAGTTGTAACCTCTAAAATAAATTCAACACTTAATTTATTCGGTGGTCTAATGGGTGATTATTCAGACGCTGCTACAGCAGCATATAAGCTTCCATTAGTTAAGATTTTCATCGTTACAATCCTTATTTCTTGCTTATTAAGCTGTATTTTAGCGGGGATCTTATACCTAGTAAGTATGATCTTTAAAAATACAATACATTTTAAATCAATGTTATGTGTTGCGGCAACTAGAAGCGTGGCTTTAATTCCAATCACAATTCTATCTATCATTGTTTTTTATATTAACACTAATACTGGTATTACCTTATTTTATCTAGGTAATTTATTAGGTATCTGCTATATGCTAGTGTCCTTACCAATTATTTCACAAGATAATAAAAATAAAGTTCCTTTTATCATATTTATCACAATGGTAATATTCTTCTTTGTTTCAACATTTGTAATGTATCATAGTATTCCATTATATTTACCTGAAACAATGAAAGATGGTTGGAAGGAATTCTCAACTCATATGAAATCATTTGACCTATTAAAATCAATGACAGGAGCATCTTATTAATAATGAATCGAGCAATTAGAAAATTAGCATTCTTATTATGCATTATTTTTGCTATAGTTACGTGTGATCAATTACTTCTTCCAAGCCAAGAAGCAAACGTTCAAGCAAAAGCATCTAACTATGCAAATCAGATATTTTTATCACGCACTACATCCAAAAAGGTGATTGTAATTGATGCAGGCCACCAAAGACATGCTAATACCGCTAAAGAACCGATTGGACCTGGAGCATCTACAAAAAAAGCAAAAGTAACTGGTGGTACTTCTGGCGTATCCACTGGATTAGCTGAATATCAACTTAACCTTTCTGTCGCCAAATTACTTAAGAAAGAACTAGTCAAACGTGGTTATAAAGTAATTATGATCCGTGAAACGAATAACGTTAACATCAGCAACAGTGAACGTGCGAAAATAGCAAATAAAGCAAATGCAGATGCATTTATTCGTATTCATGCTAATGGAAGTGTGAATCGTAAAGATAATGGAATTATGACAATATGCCAGACTAAAAGTAATCCCTATAATGGCAAACTATATTCGAAATCTTATTCTTTATCAAGCAACGTACTTAAAAGCATGTTAAAATCCACAGGGGCCAATAGTAAGGGTGTGTGGAGAACGGACACCATGAGTGGAATTAATTGGTGTAAGGTACCTGTTACCATTATCGAAATGGGATTTATGAGTAACCCAAAAGAAGATTCCCTAATGGCAACCTCCAAATATCAGAAGAAACTTGTAACTGGGATTGCAAATGGTATTGATGCTTATTTGAAATAGGTTCGATATAATATGTATTGTCTTTAAAAGTTAGCATAACATAATAAATATTCTACAATGAAAAGCACCTTATAGTGAGTCATATCCTTCGCTCGCTATAAGGTGCTTTTCATTATTTTATATTCTGTCCTATAACTAAGTACGTAAATAATTCTAGTTTTCTTTATCTTTGGAATTGTCCGCTTTTAGTCCAAATACAGCTCTAGCGCTTTCAGCTTGTGGATCATGCTTAATATGTTTAGAATGAAAGGTACCATCTTCTTTTTTATGATTACTTGTACTTTTTTTGGCATTATTTTTGCTCATAGTTAATCTCCTCCAAATAATATAATTAGTTTATATTATTATGCCATGTATTCGAAATTTCATTCTTTCATATTTCATATAAGCCTATAATAATTTTACATGTAATACCCTTATATTTTTATATCTTAGGCAGGAAATACCACAACTAAAAGCATCTTAAATTTTTCTTTTCCAAATACAGCATGAGGATGATTTGCAGGCATAACAATAGACTGTCCATCCTCAAGAATATATTTAGTATCATCAATAGTAATCTCAGCTGTACCTTCTAATACTTGAATCAGTGCATCTCCTTTTGATTCATGCATACTGATTTCCTCATCTTTATCAAATGCAAATAGAGTCATGCTTACGTATGGATTCTGAACAATTGTCTTACTTACAACTTGACCCTCCAAACACTGTATTTGTTCTTTTAAATTTAGAACTTCTGAATTTTGAATATTTTTTAATATAGTATTCATTTTATCTCTTCCTCTCTATTTTATTGTTCTTTATTTTTTACTAGATGAAACATCCATCTATCTATAATATAACACTATTGACATTATATTAACATTGATGCAGATCAATATTTTCAAATATAATTATTTGCTATTTCTAGTTCATCGTCCAAATAAAGAATAAAGCGAAAGCACTTAAAGTATATTATCATCTTAAATAATAACATGCTTTAAGTGCTTTCACTTATTTGTATTTCTACTAATCTTCCCTAGATTAGAAACTACAATTGATATATTAAATATCCCCTCGAATATTATTATATCAGAAAATAGATATAATAATTAGCGATTGCGAAATCAGCAATTTTCATGTCGAATTTGGCATTTTTGCAGAGATTATTGTCTATTTATTTCTAATTAATGTCGATTTCAGGAATTGCTATCATCAATGTAAATACCTTTTCACTATGTTCTATTTTCATATGGCCTTTGTAACTTTGAACTACTTTTTCCATATTATAAATACCGAATCCATGAGAATTACTTTCCTTTAATGATTTGTATTTACCCTCCTCAACATTCAGCTCTCCATTATATGTATTCTCAACTTTAATAAGTCTCTGTCCATTCATAGCTTTTGATTCAATTTTTATGAATCGAGCATAAGATGGGTCAATCTGAGAACTAGCATAAACAGCATTTTCTAATGCATTACCAAGTATAATGCAAAGATCACTATCTGTAATTCCAATCTGGTTCGCGATGCTACAATGACATTCAAATTGTATTCCAATTTCTTTTGCTTTCATATAATTATATCCAATAATGGAATTGGCAATGGCATGCTCACAGAATACAGGAAGTTGATCGAAGCTAGCTTTTTCTGTGAATTCATTTAAGAAATTACGTAACTTCTCAATATTTTCTTCTTCTACGAGTTGATTCATAATAGTAATAAAACGATTTATCTCGTGTTTGATTTCTCTTATTTCATGCATCTGACCACTAAGGGCATTGTAATGCTCTTTTTGTATTGTTAACTGCTTTTTCGTTAGTTCAAGACGTGAAGATGAGATTGAAAAATCATCATATAAGTCAAGTGCGCGAATGATATACAAAATATCCATAATAATCAAAAATAACACAAATAGGAGTAGCATCACCAACGACATATCCATCAATATAGAACCATTTATATAATAACTATCAATTGCCACTCCTACAGTAATCAATATACTACTCCAAAATATAATCATGCCATATTTCTTTAGTCGATCACTCCATAGATATATTTTGAAAACAATATAAATATCCAGCGTAAAAGTTAACATTGGAACAATGGTAGATAGATATTGATTATATATAGTAGATGGTGTGCATAGGTAAATTAAAAATAGTATTGTATATAAAGAAAAAAATCCCCATTTTTCTTTCTTAGCAAATTGAATACCACATTGTTCCTGTACTAAAAATATTAATAAGAATTTAAGCAAGAAGGATTCGGCATACATTATCTCATTTGTTTTCTCATAGGATAAATTAAAAAATAAAATATTCTGCCAAAAACTATAAAATTCTGATGTCAGCATAATTCTCATTAATATTAATAGAACCATAGATGGCATCCATAAAGTATATATCTTTCGCTTAATGGACAGTAAATAGAACGTAAATAAACCCATAAGTGAAAATAGTCCTATTCCAAATAAAACAAATCGGACAGAATTCTTTAATATACTTTTTTGAATAATTTGATGATAATCTCCTATAACAGGAGACATATAAAGTCCAGAAAACCTTGTCGTTGCAAGTTCTATAATTACTTCGTGTTGTGTTCTATTTGACAATTTAACAGGGTATATATCCGATTTTGGACTAGTAAATATTTTATTATTATCTTTTGATACAACCCCACTTTTTGAGGTTAACTTGCCATCAATATATATCCGATATGCACTTCCGAAATCAGGTATATATATTGTAATATTCTTATTATATGAGAAATTAGTTATCGTTAATTTATAAGTTCCATATCCATCCGCTGTTAGTTTCTTACCATGAACTTTAATATTTGTCCATTCATCTGGAACCTCTAAAAAATATTTATCATTATCAGTTTTCTTTTTGTCTGAATGAACAAACTGGTTTGGATGAAATTCCCATTCCCCATCGAGATAATAAACACCTTTTGATAGATCAAGGTCACGTAAATCAGTTCTTCCGTCCTCAACTTTATTAGTTCCATTTATCTCATGATAAAATTTACTATAAAGAACTGGTAAATTAACTACCAAAATAGTAAAAACTAAACCTATGAGAATAAATATCTTCCGTTCTTTATGTTTTTCCTTCGCATCCATTTCCTCGATTTTCCTTTGTTAACTCATATATTTAAATAGATATTCAAAATACTTATCTTTCGATTCTTTTCGATATTTTCTAGATATATTAATATCGATATCATTAATACAGAAATAATTTTCATTCATTTCCTTGGTATAAGCTAGATTTACCGCGTAACTTTGATGACAACGTATAAAAGAATCTTTGGGCAATTGTTTCATTATTTCATCTAATTTGGAATAGCATTGAAGCTCTATTCCACTTACTGTATGAATTAGTATTTTTTTATCTCTACTCTCAATATATAGGATATCCTTACAATTCACCCGATAATTTACACCTTTATAACTAAATTGGATCTGCAAATGTCGTTCCTTATTAATAAGTAGTAAAGCATGTTCTAATACATCATATAGTTTCTGTTTATTCAATGGCTTTAATATATAGTTGAAAGCAAACACATCATATGCATCAGAATAATGTTCATTGCTTGATGACACAAAAACAATCTTCACATCTGCCATAAAGTCACGTATCTTAGATGCAAGCTCAATGCCACTACCCCTAGGCATATAAATATCCAAAAATATGATATCAAATAATACTTTTTGTTCTTTGCAATCTTCTAATAAAAAGTCACCATTCTGATATGATATTATTTCAATAGAAGCATCATATCCATATAAAGTTTCTGTTAGATTTTTAATATCCTCTGCTCTATCATCGCAAATTCCAATTTTTATACACATTGTTTATCGTGCTCCTTTTAAATACAAATCAATATAAAATATAACATATATAAACGAAAAAGTAATTACCTAATTTGCGATAATGAATTATACAAGAATTTATCAATTAGGTTTCCTATTTTTTTATTCCTAAATGATTCTTTAATCTTAATACCTTTTGTAATTATTATAAGTAGATTCTAAATATTAGACAAGAAAAAATGACAATATTCTAAAAGGAGTTCTTGCTTCAATTGATACATCAATTTCACAAGAACTCCTTATTTAACCTTTACTCATCACTCTAATTCATAATTACTTAATTCTCTATAAAACACTTAATTCTTATCAATAAAAACTTAGCCTCACCTACATTCCTATATAACTTAATTAGAACTAATACTAAGTATACTAGACTAATATAAAACCACCTTGATTCTTTGTGCCACTATCACTACCTATAAAAACATTGAATTCACCAGGTTCGCTGGTATAATTCATGTTAACATCATAGAATTTAAGCATTTCTTCTGTAATAACAAAAGTGACTTTTATTTCTTCACCAGGCTCTAACTCTATCTTTTGGAAGCCTTTTAACTCTCTTACTGGTCTTGCTACACTAGCATTTTTATCCTGAATATACAGTTGAATAACTTCTTTACCAGAATACTCGCCAGTATTCTTAACTGTTACTGAAGCCTCAACGCTACCTTCTTTGGTTAATTCCCTCTGATCTAATATAACCTCTGATATTTCAAAATTTGTATAGGATAGACCATAACCAAAAGGATAAAGTGGTTCATTCGGAACATCTAGATATTTGGAAAAATATTTTCCGTTTCCTTCGTTACCAGCATAAGGTCTTCCAGTATGGAACTCATTATAGTAGATAGGAACTTGTCCAACATTATGTGGGAAACTCATAGATAACTTTCCAGATGGAGTAGCATCACCAAATAATATTTCTGCTATGGCATTTCCACCTTCACTACCAGGTAACCAAGCTTCTAATACTGCTCTTGATTTATCACTGATTTCTTTAATTGTAAGTGGTCTACCATTGAATAATACAACAACAATATTAGAATTAACCTCTGATACCTTTCGGAATAGATTCATCTGTACCTCTGGAAGATCTAAGTTTGTTCTACTAGAAGCCTCCCCTGAATGTATTGGCAATTCTCCAAGAGCCATAACAACTACATCAGCTTCTTTTGCATTCTTTAAGGCTTCTTCTAATAACTGATCTTCAATAGCTTTTTCTTCTTCTGGACTAAGCATTTCCTCATAGACATCAAGTCCACTGTTAGGATCTACAAATCCACAACCTTTTGCATAAGTCACGTCTGAGATACCAAGATTCTCAATTCCTTTCTTGAAGGTAACATTTTCATCTACTTTTGCAAAAATAGACCACACCCCAGAGATCCATTTGTTATCTACATGTGGTCCAACAAAGGCAAGTTTTTGTCCTTCTTTCTTAAGAGGTAAGATATGATCATTTTTTAATAATACCATGGATTCAATTGAGATTTCTTTTGCAAGCTTTTTATGCTCATCACATAGAATCACTTCTAATTCTTCCGCTTCATCTCCATCTTTGAATGGATTCTCAAATAGTCCTAATTGGTTCTTAAGCTCCAATACTCGTAATGCAGCTTCATCAACAAGCGATTCGTTAATCTTATTTTCTTCTACTAACTTTTTAAGATTTCCGCAATAGCAAGTTGTCATCATGTCAATGTCAACACCTGCTTCCATTGCTAAAGCTGCTGCTTCTTCTTTATTTTTAGCTATACCATGATGAATTAATTCTTCAATAGCTGCCCAATCTGATATAATTACTCCATCAAATCCCATTTTATTTCTTAAGATATCTCGTAATAATTTTTTATTACCTGTGGAAGGAATACGGTCTAAGGTATTAAAAGAGGTCATAACAGTTGCACAACCTGCATCTACAGCTGCTTGATAGGCTGGAAGATAATCACCCAACAACGTTCTTTCCGATAATTCAACGGTATTATAATCTCTACCAGCCATTGGAGCACCATATCCAGCAAAGTGTTTCACACAAGCAGCAATCTTACCTTTCTCAGTAAGAGGTCCAGTACCTTGATAGCCTTCAACGATTGCTTTCGCAAAGCAGCTATTCAAGTACGCATCTTCTCCAGTGGATTCCATTACTCTACCCCATCTTGCATCACGTACAAGGTCCACCATTGGAGAAAAAGTAAGATGAAGACCAGCTGCTGCCGATTCTTTCGCTGAGACAGCTGCTGCTTTTTCAACTATTTCTGTATTAAAGGTACATCCTTGTGCTAAAGGAATTGGGAAGATGGTACGATAACCATTGATAATATCCGCCATAAATATCAATGGGATCTGATGTGGTTGCTTTTTCATATAGCTTTCTTGGATTTTTCTTAATAATTTTGCACCGCCACCACCTAACACGGAACCGGCATTATTAATCTCTTGCTCTGTGAATCCAGCTGCATTTTCAGGTCCTGTGATAACACCTTCTTTTTCATAATAGTAGCTACATACTTGTAATAATTGATCTATTTTTTCTTCTAATGTCATATCTGCAAGTAAATCTTTTAATTGTTCTTGTTTCATTAGTATACCTATTACTAACACATCTGTTATCCGATGTGTTAGTGCCACAATCGAAATAAGTTGAGAGAATTTATATGTGGCATTCCTTTCTATACTTCATTTTTCTTTCAACTTTCCTTTAATAAAATATTAATCTATCTTCAATTAAATAAGACTTCTCTATACTTTTATATTGGGAAGTTTAAAATATATAAATATAGCTAGTCTATGAATAACTAATATCCTATCATTCTATGTTCTTTAATAAATTCTAATTTCTTTTGCATATGAACCATTCCGCAACCATCATGTCCATTAAATGGATAAACTACGATATCTTTCTGTGCAGTTATTCGATTGTAAGTTGCATAGTAGCACTTGGCAGGGCATATGTTATCTTTAAGCGCCACAGATGCAAGCACAGGACACTTAATTTTATCTGCCATGTTCATTGTATCGTAATAACTCACCGTTTCGTAAACAGTGTCCCACCGATTAGGATATCTTCTAATATAATCCGTTAAGCATTGAAAAGACCCATGCTCTCCTTCAATTCTTGCTTCTATATTACTATTACTAGGAACATCAGCAATGGCGAGAGCTGCACGTTCATCAAGAGCGGCCATTGCCATAACCAAAGCTCCACCTTGACTTGCGCCATGTAAAATAATTTTTGACGAATCTACATTCTCACATGATACTGCAAAATCTATAGCGCGCATTGCATCCATATATACTGCACGATAGTAGTACTTACTCTTATCAAGGATGCCAAGTGAATTTACATTATGAAATAAGCCACCTGGATAATTCACATTACTTCCGGTGTCTCCGCCTTGAAGCCTGCATTCCATTACTATAACTACCATACCCATCATAATCCATGGCATATATTCATGTGGTAGATTTCTACCATTCGTAAAACCATGATAATGAATGAGACATGGTAGCTTTTCACTTTTTGTAAATTTCGGAATCATATACCATCCCTTAATATCAGTACCATCATATCCTTTATAAGTCAGATCATAAACATCCACATAAGGAGAAGGATAATCTACCTTCTCTAATGTAACACCTAAAGTTACGCTTTTAGATAAAGTAATTGTCTGACGCCAAAATTCTTCAAAGTCTTCTCTTTTTGTCAACTCTGGTAGGTACAATTCATACTCTTTCTTTCTATCATCAACAAATCTCATATCCATTTTCCTTTGCTCAACGAACTTTGCAAAAATTGTTATCTTCTGAAATTTCCCGATACACTTGTGCAAGATCCCCTTTTTAGTAGAGATGCTTCATATACTGTATGACTTGCCTTGTTACCTTGTAACATACCAAATAAAGCATCAATAGCCCCAAGTGACATCTGTTCTGCTGGTTGACATATTGTATCAATGGATGGATTATAATATTCAGCAACCTCTATTCCATCAAATCCAACTATGGATATATCTTCCGGCACACGTAGTCCTGCTGATACAACCGCTTTCGCAGCTCCAATTGCCATAGTATCTGCTACTGTTACAACTGCAGTCATATCTTTGTTACGTTCCATCATATTTTTCATCATATTGAATCCAAATTCATACCCGGATTCTGAAACATTAATCGAGGAAACCAGAACCGGATCATATGGAATTGAATATGCTTCTAACGCTTTTTGATACCCTCGAAAACGTAGTAAGTTCGGTGTAACGTTACTTCCGTGTGTACTATAAATACATCCAATTCTATGGTGACCCAAATTAATTAAGTATTCTGTTGCTTTATAACTTTCTGCTTCATCATCAATAATAACACTTGAGTACAACTCAGAATCTACAGAATCACCCGCTGATACAGTTAATAAGACACATGGAACACCTAATCTTTTAAAATCTTCATTCGTATATTCAAAGTTACCACCCATAATTATAATTCCATTCAGATTTCGATCCTGTACTTCTTTTATTGCCATAGACATCTCATGTTCTGAATAGTTAACATTACGTATCTCCAAATGATATCCGCGTAAAAATACTTTTTGTTCAATAGTATGAATCATTTTTTGAAAAAATGGATTTGTAATACTCTTAGCTAAAAGTGCTATGGTCTTTGACTGTCCCATTTTTAAGACTCTGGCATTGTTATTGGGAACATAATTAAGCTCACGAACTGCCGCCATTACCTTTTCTTTCGTCTCATTACTTGTAACTCCACTATTATTTAAAACTCTAGATACTGTAGCAATACCAACTCCTGACAGTTTAGCTACATCCTTAATTGTTGCACCCATAACTTTTTTGAATCCTCCATATTACAATCATTTCTTATCTTGTTCACATTCTACCATTTTTTCACTTTAAATACTATAGTATATTGCTTATCACTATTGATAAATAGGCAGTTTAACTCCATTCATGTAACTTTCAGAATGCATCGTTACCCCGCCTAATTACCATTTTTATTTAATTATTTACTTGCAGCAAAATCACTATATTGTTTATTCACTTCTTTAATAACATCATCAATTCCTGCTGCTTTTAACTGTTTTCTATATTCTGCAACTGATTTTTTAGGATCTGATGTTTTTCCTAATAGAATCTGGATTCCAAGTTGAGAATCAACATTTGCTATCGCTGATAATTGCGATGAAATCTTAGTACTATCAAAGTTGAAACCGATATATGGACTATCAATTGCATCTTTTTCCCATTCTTTGTTAAGAATATAACGGCGTGGATCTTCGGTTGCAGCTGGAATATTAAGTTTATCTGTACGGAATGCCCATCCTGCAAATCCACCACCATCTTTTTCTGCATTAAAGCCAGCTGGTTGTGTAACATTACCATTACTTAATACGTATTGTTTGCCTTCAATACCATATTGGAATAAATCATAACATTCTTTATCTGTCATTAATTTTTCAATTACCATTAAACATCTTTCTGGATATTTAGAATTTGCACTAATTGCAGTTGCTGCACCAACACCAGTTGATTTAATAATTTTATTTGTAGCTGGGAAAGTATAGAATTCAGTATCAACACCTGGTAACTTTTTCATCTGATTTCCATAGTTACCTGTCCAGTCTGGTTGGTGACTAATATAAGATGCAGATAAGCCATTATAGAAGTTATCCTTATCATCTTGAGCTGCAGATAATACGTCTTTCGTCCAATATCCTTTTTGTGCCCATTCATGCATTTTTACTGCAAATGCTTCGAATTCATCTGTAAATGCTGGATGGAATACATTTCCCGCATCGTCTTTTCCTGCTGCTAGATACATTTCTGCTGATGGAATACCAGGAGCATCAATCCAATCTTTTGTAGTTCCGATTAACATTCTGTAAAGATCCATTGCTAAATTAGAATTTCCGTTAAGTGGAACCATTTTTTCTTTTAAAGCATCATCCATATATGTTTCCATATCAGCAATAGAAGCGATACTTGAAATACCATACTTGTCCATTATATCTTTACGAGTTATGAATCCATATGCAGTATATTCACTATAGTTATTTGGAACTGCATAGATTTTATCATTTACTTTAACACTGTTCCATCTATCTGCTAATTCTGTTTTTAATTTTGGTGCATAAGTATCAATCATATCCGAAATATCTACAAGAGCATCTTGCTTTGCTAAAGTAGAATATGGAACTGCAGCACTAGTGGCTACATATGCCATATCGAATTGTTCACCTGATGTCCATAATAATGGGTATTTTGTATTGACATCTGCCCAGTCAATGTATTTTACTTCAAGCGTTGTGTTTATGCTTGCTTTTAACTTCTTATTTAATTCAGCTAAGATATCTTTGTTAGCAACGCCTTCACCACCATATAGATATAGAACTAAGTTAACTTCTTTGGACGTATCCACTTTACCATCTGCTGTCTTTTTATCACCTGAATTAGAATCCTTGCTACCACAGCCAGATAAAAGTCCTACGCACATTACCATCACCAATAATGTTGAAACTATTTTTTTCATCATAAAAACATCCTCCTTAATAATTTAAGTACTTTGTGTTTGAGCTGATATCGAATAATACATTCCGTACATAATTGTGGTAATCCTAGGTTTTTACCATTCTTTACATACTTCAAACATGATTCTATTCCTCCCTTAACACAATTGATTATCTATAATCAGCTGTATGTACAGCAAATTATCAACCTTTAACAGCACCAACTGTTAACCCACTCACAAAATATTTTTGAACGAATGGATATGCTAGAATAATTGGTCCTATTGCAACTACTGCCGTTGCCATCTTTATTGATTCCGAAGGTAAATCTGCAGTATTAATAGAGAGCCCCTGTTGAACTAACAGTTGAACGTTAGCTTGACTTACAATTTTTTGTAAGAAATATTGTAATGGATACTTATCAGTAGATTGAATATAAAGCATTGCATTATACCATTCATTCCAATATCCAAGAACTAAGAATAGCCCGATTGTTGCAAGCGATGGCTTTGCTAGTGGCATAAAGATCTTCCAATAAATATAAAAGTCTCCTGCACCATCTATTGCCGCAGATTCATATAAGGAATCTGGAATCGACTTCATAAAGTTTCTCATAAGAAATATTGACCAAGGACTCATAAGGCCTGGTAATATAAGTGCCCAGATGCTATCCTTTAAGCCTAATCCATTTACCATAAGAATATAGGAAGGAATTAAACCACCACTAAATAACGTTGTAAAATAGATGAAAAATGCGATTTGATTTCTATATTTAAAATCATTTCTGCATAAGACATATCCCGCCATTGACATAAGAAATAGTCCTAGCGCAGTTCCAACAACAGCAATTGTTATTGTAACGCGGTATGCAGATATTAATTTTGTTGGATTAAGAAATAAAAATTGATAGGCACTAAAACTAATGCTCTTAGGAATCAACTTATATCCTTCTGTTATAATTTCTTTTTCCTTCATAAAGGAAGAAGTAATCATAAGTATAAATGGGAATAAACATATTAATGCGAATATACCAACTAAAATGTAAAAAACGATATGCATTCTTATTTCATCTTTACCAATTGGTTTTTTGTTGTTGTTATTTTTCATACTTCATTATCCTTTCTTTAGAATAACGCACTGTCTGGCTCAATCTTCTTAACAATAGCATTGACAACTAATACAAGAACAAGCCCGAATATTGATTGATAGAAACCAACGGCAGCACCTTGTGAGAAATTAAACTGTCCGACTAAGCTTCTAAATACAAATGTATCAATAATATCTGTTTGTTGATATAGAACCGAGTTATTACCTATTAAATTATAGAATAAGTCAAAAGAACCTTTTAGTATTCCACCTAAACCAAATAAGAATAATAGAATAATAGTTGGTTTTAATAAAGGTACTATAATACATCGAATCTTCTGCCATGCACTCGCTCCATCAAGAGCTGCTGCTTCATAGATTTCACTACTAATACCTGTAATGGATGCCAAATAAATTATCATACCATAGCCAGTACTTGCCCAGATCTTGAAGAATACTATTATGTATTTCCAAATTCCCTGATCTGAATAGAAGTCATGCTTTGGCAACCCAAGGTTTGTTAAAATACTATTAACAAAGCCATGATCATAATTAAACATGTTATAAGCAAAAAATCCTACAATAACCATTGAAATAAAATATGGTAATAAAATGATTGATTGAGATAACTTTTTAAACCATTTGTTTTTAAGTTCGGAAATCATGATTGCAAACGCAACTTGGCATAGATTCGTTAAAGCTAGAAAAGCTATGTTATAAAGAATCGTATTTTTTGTTATTCTCCAAAGATCTCCTGTCTTCATTAAAAACTCAAAATTCTTAAAGCCTACAAACTCACTATTAAATATTCCTTTACCAATGTTGTAATCAACGAAAGCAATGTATGCACCCGGCATTGGTATATAAGCAAATACAATAAAATAAATTAACACCGGTAAGATCATTAGATATAAGACACGCTTGCGTCTAAGTTCATGACAAAAACTATTAAAATGACCTTTCACTTTGTTCATTTTTTCTCCTGCCCTTCATCATTTTATTTCGTACAATTCAAGGATTCTTATCTCTTTTTTTAGTTTTCTTGTGAATTTGTAATTATTCACTATGGAAACGTTTTCACAATCACTTAAATTGTATTTTATGTGACTATTATATGACCTTTTCATATCAATGTCAAACATATTTTGTACATTTTAGTGTTTTTTAATAATCTAGTAAAGATTTTATTGTAAAATATTCCGTTGTTATTGACATTATTTCAATTATATTTTATACTTTTCTTAATCATTTGAAATGTTTTCATTGTATTTTCATATTTTCAAGGAAACGTTTCCATATAGATAAATCAACAATTCACAGAAAGGACAAACATAATTATGAACAAAATCAACTCTTTTATAAGCTTTAACCAAGATGACATGAGCTATAAATTTCTTCCCACTGGCGATGTTTTCACATTTACATGGGATGAATATTTAGTAAATCAATTTCGAGGTAACATAAAAGATGGCTCTGCGAATAACATCTACCTTCGTATTTATGAAAATGAATCCATTACTGCTTATCCTCTACTTGGTATACAATCAAACAGTACATTATCCTCTACAAAGAATAGCCTTTGTTACGAAGGAACTATAAAAGATATTTCCTATAAGGTAACTTTTCGACCAGTGAATAATATCTGGTTCTGGAACATTAACCTAGATGGTTATCAAAAGACTGTAGATTTAGTGTATGGACAGGATATTGGAATTGGTACTGCTACTGGTGTATTCTCCAATGAATTATATATGTCTGAATATCTAGGACATTCTGTATTCGAAGGTGACAATGGGTATGTTATCTGTTCAAGACAGAATATGCCAAATTCAGGTTCCTTTCCATACATTCAACAAGGTGTGATTGGTTCTAAAGCAGTCCATTTTTCAACCGATGGATTACAATTCTTTGGCTTATCTTATAAAGAAACTAATGTTGCTGAGATTTTAACAAGCGATTTAAAAGACTGCAATCTACAATATGAGTTTTCTTATATTGCATTGCAGACAGAAAAAATCCAATTAAATGGTGAACACGCTTTATCTTTCTACGGTATGTTCTTACCTAATCATGAGGATGCAATAAAAGAAATAGAATATAAAGATACAATCCAATCAGCATATGTCGAATCTATCAAAATATCCGAGAACTACGTAGCTACAGAAAAAATAACATTAAAAAGTTCGTTTGCAGCGCCATATTGTTCAGAGCCTTTTACCAAAGAAGAGATAAACGCACGCTTTCCTGAACGTAAGTTAGAGGAATACAAAGAAGATGCACTACTTTCTTTCTTTACCAAAGACCACTCTCATATCGTTACGAAAGATAAGGAGTGCCTCGTAGAACGTCCTCATGGAACAATAATCATAACTCCTCCTAATAATAAGGAAGTGGATAGTCATTTGATATCTTCTACACAATACATGTATGGAGTATTTAATAGCCATGTAGTTGTTGGTAATACCGATTTTCATAAGTTTTTATCTACTCCAAGAGGATTTTTAAATCTACTAAAGAACAGTGGACAGCGTATGTATGTACGTATTGATGGTAAATATCGTTTGTTAACTTTACCTTCTTTATATGAGATGGGTATGAACTACTCCAAGTGGTATTATAAACTTTCAGATGACACTCTTATTATCACTGTGTACACATGCACTTCTCATTCTGATCTTGTTATGGAAGTATCAAGTGAAGAAAAGAAATCCTATGATTATATCATTACGAATCAAATTGTTATGGGTAACAATGAATATACAAAGGATATCGAATATACCACGATTAAAGATGGTCTTCGCTTTGAATTAGATACCGATCAATATCCAGGTCTTCACTATGACTTAACTCTACCAGGACAGACATATACGTTAAGTGATGATCGTATCTTCTTTGAAGAAGGTATTGCTTTTGATGAAACCTTCTTAACAATATCACTGGAGCAAAACTCAGGATTCGAATTAAGAATTAATGGTTATTTGTCTGATGATGAAGAACTATCTAATAAACAATATAGTTTTGAAACAGAGAAAGCATCTGCTTTAGAGTTCTATCAATCCTTAATACGTGGATTTGAATTAAATCACCCAAATCAGTATAATGAACAGATTGATATCTTAAACCAAACTGCATATTGGTATGCCCATAATGCTATGATACACTTTTCAATGCCACATGGCCTCGAACAGCCTGGTGGTGCTGCATGGGGAACCCGTGATATCTGTCAGGGACCAATGGAATTCTTCCTTGCAACCGAAAATTATGATTTAGCAAAACAAATTATCCTTAATATATACTCGCATCAAGATATTAATAGCAGAGAATGGCCTCAATGGTTTATGTTCGACCGTTACACTGTAAATGCAGGTGAATGCCATGGCGATGTAGTCTTTTGGCCATTAAAAATTGTTGCTGATTACATTATGGCGACGGGAGACGAATCCATCTTAGCCGAAGTTCTCCCATACTTTAATGCACCTGAAAGTCAAGAATCCTTACTTGAACACATTCGTTATGCGCTTAGTAATATTAAGGAGACTAGGTTTATAAAAGGCACTGGATTGATTACCTACGCTGGTGGTGATTGGGACGATACGCTTCAACCTGCAAGCGAAGAATTAAAGGAGAAATTAGTAAGTTCATGGACTGTTGCTCTTGCATATCAGACTTTCCTAACCTTAGGACATGCATTAGAAATGGTTGATGTAGAACTAGCGAAGGAACTAAAATCACTAGCCAACATAGTAAAAGATTCCTTCCACGATATATTAATCAAAGACAATGTTGTTGCTGGTTTCCTAGAATGTAATAACGGTTATAAACATATGTTACATCCAGATGATAATTCAACGGGAATCCATTATCGTCTACTTCCAATGACACGAAGCATTATTGCTGAACTTGTAGATAAAAATCAGGCTGATAAAAATGTATCGTTAATACACAAACATTTAAAATGCCCTGATGGAGTTCGTTTAATGGATTGCCCTGCACATTATGACGGTGGCGTAAGTCATTTATTCAAACGCGCTGAGCAAGCAGCTAATGTTGGTCGAGAAATCAGTCTACAATATACTCATGCACACATTCGTTATATCGAGGCAATGGCGAAATTAGGTGAACACAAAGAAGCTTGGGATTCCTTATTTGTGATTAACCCAATCTTAATCCAACATACTGTTAAAAATGCAAATATCCGTCAAAGCAACTTATATTTTAGTAGCTCAGATGGAGCTTATAATGACCGTTATGAATATGAGAAAAACTTTGACTTATTAAGAGAAGGACAGATTAAGGTAAAAGGAGGATGGCGCTTATATTCAAGCGGCCCTGGAATCTATTTTAGACAATTAGTATCAAACGTACTAGGAATTCGATTTGCAAAAGAAGGACTTATCCTTGACCCAGCTTTACCAAAAGAATTAAATGGCATTACCTTTACTTATCAATGTTTTGGCAAAACAATTACATTTGAATTCCATATATCAGAAGCAAATGAACTAATTGCAATAAATGGCGATAAAGAGATACCTCATACATCACTTAATAATCCATATCGACATGGTGGTATCTTAATTAAAAAAGAAGATTTATTAGCATCTGGTGATATAATTAAAGTATATACGAAATAAATTTAATCATATAAGGAGGTTATTGCAATGAGAATTCAATACCTAGGAACTGCTGCTGCTGAAGGATGGCCTGCACTCTTTTGCCACTGTAGCAACTGTGAAAGAGCGCGTAAGGCAAAAGGAAGAAATTATCGTACTCGCTCGCAAATGTTAATTAACGACAATCTACTTTTTGATTTTGGTCCAGATACATTTTATCATGCTATGGAATACGATGTTGACTTAGCTAAAATTGAAACTGTTTTGCTAACCCATTCTCACACAGATCATTTCTATCCAACTGAACTTATCCTACGCGCAGTTCCATATGCATATGATAGAGATCAGAATCCAATGAAGATATATGGAAACGAAAAATGTGAATCTATGTTTCATAACATGCTAGAAAAGGAAGATGATTCTGAAAATCTACCAAACTGCGTAGCTTTTGAACAGATTAAGACGTTTTCACCATTTAAGGCCTCTAATTATGATGTTCTTCCATTAAAAGCAAGTCATGATCCTAGAGAAAATTGCATGCTTTACTCCATCACAGATACAGACGGAAAAAGATTGTTCTATGGTAATGATTCTGGACTCTTTTCTAATGATACCTTAGAGAATATCAAAAATCTTTACTTTGATGTTGTAAGTTTTGATTGTACCATGGGACCTAATCCAGGTTGTTATAGCCATATGGGATTAGACGAAAATATTCAAATGAAAGAAAAGATGTTAGAACTTGGATGCGCTGATGAAAATACACTCTTTATTCTAACTCATTTTTCACATAATGGTGGTGCTATCTATGATGAATTCGTAGAGATTGCTAAGAAACATGGTTTTGAAGTAGCATATGATGGGATGATAATCGAGATATAGATAACTTTTTTGTATTATTTGATATGCTACATAATGCTTAACCGATGATCTTTATTGATGATTTACAAATATATAAACAATCGGGTAGGAGGTAGATAATTAATTTATCTACCGACCTCCCACACCACCGTACGTACCGTTCGGTATACGGCGGTTCTTTAGTTTTCACATATTTTCAAGTAAAACTCAGAGAATGTGGGATAACCCCATTCTCTGAGTTTTTCATTATTCAAGGCAAACTGTACCATTCTATTGTTGCTACAGTTCCATATTCCTTGGCGCATATTTGCGTGCCATTTTATAAAGGCTTCGTTCATACCTAGTTCCTTTAGTTTTCGATATTTCGTTTTTGTCTTCTTCCATTGTTTCCAATAGATTGCTCTTATTCTATGGCGTAACCATTTATCTATCTCCACTAGCATTTTATTCATATCTGCTAATCCAAAGTAGTTTATCCACCCTCTAATAAACTGTGTCAATTTCAGTGCTCGATATTCATTTCCCCATCCATTATGTCTGTCAGTAAGCTCTCTGATTTTATTCTTCATCTTAACTACTGATTTTGGGTGTATTCGAAATCTGCATTTTCCCTTGTATCTATAGAAGCTATATCCAAGGTATTTGACTTTGCTTATATGTGCCACACACGTCTTTGAGTGATTTACTTTTAGGAATAGTTTTCCCTCAATGTATGACACTATGTTGTTCAAGGTTCTTTCTGCACTTTTCTTACTTTTGCAGAAAATCATACAATCATCTGCATAGCGAACAAACCTATGTCCTCTGTTTTCCAGTTCCTTATCCAACTCGTTCAGCATTATGTTACTTAGAAGAGGACTCAATGGTCCGCCTTGTGGCATACCAACTTCTGTCTTTTCGAACATCCCTTTGCTAATAACACCAGCATTAAGATATTTGTGGATAAGCGATATTACTCTCCCATCCTTGACAGTTCGTGATAGAACTTCTATGAGTTTGCTTTGACACACTGTGTCAAAGAACTTTTCCAAATCCATATCTACCACATATACATAGCCATCGTTGACATTCGTTTGGCATTGTTTCAGTGCATCGTGTGCACCCCTGTTTGGTCGAAAACCAAAACTGTTTCCAGAAAACTGTTTCTCGAAGATTGGAGAAAGTACCTGTGTAATCGCTTGTTGAAATACTCTGTCAACTACTGTTGGTACTCCCAGTTTTCTAAACTCGCCTTTTGTTTCTTTGGGTATTTCCACCCTACGGACTGGGGTTGGTTTGTATTTTCCATCTTTTATCTGTTGGATAAGTTGCCTTTGGTTATCTCTCAGAAAGCCTAGAAGTTCATCCACGCTCATTCCATCAATACCGCCTGCTCCTTTGTTTGATTTCACTTTCTTGAAAGCCTTGTTAAGGTTATCTTTGTGTAAAATCTGTTCCATTAGATTGTCCGTCTGAAAATCTGTGATGATGTCGTTGTTTTCAGCAATCCTTTGATGGGCAAACACTTCTGCATACTCTTTCTGTTCCGCAGATACCGTTTGCAGATAGTCCTCTCTATGAAGTTGTCTGTTCTTAAATCCATCTTTGGTTACATTCATTTACTCACATCTCCTAAAGTTCAGTCCTTCCTACTATGTTTGCAACCACAGTAGTACTATGACCTCTGCTGACTTCTCGCCATTCGTTGTTACTACAGATTTCATACTCTGTTTCCATCTGCTGACGAGACCTCCCTAGGTACCACACGTTTCTTTCTCTCCATCCATCTGCCACATTTACCACAGTTAATTCCGAGTAGTTATAGGACTTCGGTTTGAGTAGCAACCTTATCCTTAACTGTAGCCTGATGTGATTTCTATTCGTCAGACCAGAGATTTGCCTCCACCTTCCTTCGGATTCCACCTCACGATGGACACCCTTGGTTTTGGCTGTATCCTTCCCACTACTAGGGCGGATTAGGGACTTTCACCCATTAGAAACGTGCGCCGCTAGGCGCACTACATAAACAAGGACTGTCATTTGGCAGCCCTTGTAATGTTATGTCTATTTATTTTCCCATGAACTCCTATATGCTAATTCTATGAGTCGCCCGACAAATGACCTGTTTCAAAATCTTGCCTGGCAATTTGCACAAAACAGAAAAAGTGAATACGCCTTTGAGTATGTATTAGAAGTTCTTGTTCTCAGATCATTTCGTGTTATATGCTAGGACAGATCTGTCTGAGCAAAGTGAGTTATCTGTCCTAGCATATGTTTTACATGAAATGATCTGAGAACTAGATCTTCTTATACATATTCAATGAAGCATGAGTTTTTCTGTTTTGTGCAAATTGCCTAGACTACCTCCCAAACAGGTCACTCACTAACATTGTATGTGCTCTATAATACCGTCTATCTTACTTTTTGCATGTTCTATCGCTTCTGATTTTTCCTTTACAGTAGTACCTGTACCATCTACTAAAAGTTCATCCACTTTACTAATTCCAATAAACTTCATAATATCTTCCACATAATTTAACCCTTTATCAAGAATAGGTTTCATGACCCAAGGTATATTAGCGCCAGAGGATTGAACATATATAAAAGTACGTTTCCTATCATTTAATATTCCTTCTGGCTTATTCTCTTTAAAAACTATTGTTTTATCTGATTGAATGATACAATCGATATAATCTTTTAGTACCGCTGGAAATGATAGACTCCACATTGGAGATGCTACAATATAAATAGACGCAGATACAAACTGATCACATAATTTCTCCATTTGTTTTACATCATTCTGTTCCATAGGTTCTAATTTTAATAGAGTTTCATCACTCACTAATGTACTACGGCTACTAAAATAGCTATATTTTGGTCTTGGAATATATTCTTTATATAGATCTAATTCCTCTAGAGTAACATCCTCATATTTCTCCATAATATGATTTACTAATGCCCTGGCTACTGTTTTACTTGCTGATATTTCTTCTGGCTTTGAATTTGCTACAATATAAAGTAATTTTATCATTCACTATTTCCTCCTTTTGTCACATTACATATTATCTGTAATGGAATTCGGAAATATGTGAAAATATATCGTATTAATTAATATAAATTTTTATCTTTAGTTATCACAAAATACCTCAATTGATTTCGCCATATATTCAGCAGTCCCTTCTCCATACTTATCAATATTTTTCTTAAATCTTTCATCATGAATATACATTAACCCTAATCCTGATAAGATTTCGTTCGTACAGGTATAGAAATTGTCCGTAATGTACTCCTTCCATTGCTGTACAAGTTCCCTTGAGCTATCACTATCTGGTCTACTATGGCGGTTCTCTCCGAATCTTTTTAATATAGAAGCCCCTTCCTCATTTAATTGACTCCATTGTTCTTTATCATAATTTTTTGTCTTTTTCTCGCTTTCAGCATAAGCTTCTGTGTGTCCCCAACGCTCCTTTACCTCAGTAGCATACTGATTCTTAGCTTTTTCTATTTCAGTCATATCAAATTCTTTAAAACTCATATCTACTTCTCCTTCTATCGTGTGATTCACAAGTGTTATCAATTTATCTATGCGATCACGCTTTTTTAAAAGTAATTCTTTATGTTTATTCAATGCTTGCTCTTTATCATAATTAGGATTCGTCATGATTTCCTTGATTTGTGATAGTGGAAAGTTCATTTCTCTAAAAAATAAGATCTGCTGCAAGGTTTCTAGGGACTCTTTGGTATAGAGACGATAACCAGACTCCGTTGTTTCATTTGGCTTAAGCAATCCAATCTCATCATAATAATGAAGAGTTCTTACTGTTACACCTGATAACTTTGCAACTTCATTAATCTTCAACTCCAAAAATCCTCCGTTTCTCTCAAAATATCTTCTGTAGATGTAATGGTAGCTTCATATATGCTTTTTCCAGTCTTATTCAGATAATGCTGGATTAATGCATATCCGCATGCATAACCAGCACAGTAAGGTATCCCTGCTGGCTCAATTCCACGCATTGCCATAATATCATCTCCATATAGATATAATGATAATTTATTAAAATCTTTTTCATATAGATTTTCTTTTATCAATGGTTTTATTATATCATGAAGCATATCATCTGTCGTATCCTTTACCCATTTACCAACTTTATCTTTGCCATACATATATGCTGCAAAGCTCTCAGCAAGACCTTCACTAATGATCATATCAGCCAATGATATCTCAGAGCTCCATTTCATAAATTGCCATCTTACATTGTGATTCGCTTCATGTGCCAAAGCAACTGGTAACATTTTTATCGATGTCTCATTCGGTATGATTGTTCCGAATATATACCCTGGAATACCTCCATCTCCACAATAATCTCCCGTCATTGTGGACATGGGATTATGCGGATCATTTAAAAGTACAGTAAAGATATAATTTTGTATTAGTAGTATGATTCCATTTCTTTCAAATCCTTCTAATGTATTACGAATACTTTTCACACAATTATCCCAAAAAGATTCCTCACTAATCTTATCAACTTCTTTTAACATCTTTTCTGTAATTTGGGCAGGATGATATCCTCCCCCCATTGTACTAGCTGATATAACATCATACCCTCCATCATTCTGCGCTTCTAGTGGCACACCAATACACTGCCACTTATATTCGAAAGGCTTCATTAATTCGTAACGATAAATGTTCTCTTTATCTTCGTTCTTCGCATTTATTATTTTTTTATAGATCTCATCTGAACGTAATACTGTAATATTCATATTTAATTACCCCTTTTCACTCTTAATATATCGTTAAATGTATTTACTTCAAATATTACAGTACACTATCACGTAACGTGAGAGTCAACTAATTTTTATTAATATTATGTAAAATCAAATGTTAAAATCTTGATTGCAATATTAAATTCGCACTTTGAAAGCTAGTATTCCATTATTATACCAAGTATTTATCATAACCAGTTGAATCACCCCAAACCAAAATCTTCACATCTTAAAATTGAATTCATATTATAAACTATATCTTATAGTGGAGGTTTGAGATGTTTTCAAACAGAGAATTCGCACGTCAATCATTAGAATTACATTTATTTTTCGGAAGAATAATGAAGGAACATTCCTTCTTTCTAGAGTTAGGTTTTACGCCTAGAGATGTTAGTTATACGGAGAAAGCAGATGCTTTTCGGAAAGAATTTGACAAGTTATTATGTCAAGTAATAGCAATATCGGATGGAGTAGTTAGCCAAGATGTTCTTAATTCAGGCGAAGTATTTACACAGTATACCCTTAACGCTGAAATGGCTTCCTCTTTTTACACTGATGTCCATATTCCTACTGATTTAACTAAAGCTGAGATGAACTTAACAGGGGCTAGAACTAATTCTATGCATCAGAGAATAGACCAAATAGTTTATGATATAAACCAGGAAGCTATAGAATTAATATCTTCTCTTATAAGGTTTAAAACAGAGATATTAACCAATGTATTGTCCTGCAAAATGTTTACTATGAATTACCCTCTTCTAATCGATCATATCCTACGTGAAGCTAAATTATATTTAAATATGGTTCAACACTTACAAACTGGAGAGGAATATGATATTGAAAACGAAGCATTAGTACAAGAATTATTCTGGAATAGAATAATGGCTGAACACTCAAAATTTATTCGTGGTTTACTAGACCCTACTGAAGGTGATTTAATCAATACAGCAAATAATTTTGGCAATGAATTTGACCAATTAACAAAAGAAGCTAAACTGGCAATGAATAATACAATTCCATTTGAAAAAGTAACTGCTGATAGCTTAGCAGCAACAAGAGATATTCTTAATTTTAAAGCTCAAGGAACTGAGGGGATTCTTGAATGCAAAGTAAAATCAATTATTATTCCTTTATTGGCTGATCATACTGTACGAGAAGCAAGTCATTATTTAAGATTATTAAAAATATTTTCTAGATAATTAAAATAGCCTGTTGACGTTATTCAACAGGCTACTTTAATTATCTTAATATTTCAGTTAGTATCCTAACTTTATTTAATCAAAATATTATACTTTCTCATTCTTCCTTCAATTCACTAAATGCTTTCATAAATTCCTTCTTGCCGTAAGCTTTAAATAGCACAGTGATCATCAAATCATCTTCTCTGGTCACTGTACCAATACCATACTTGGCATGTGAAACTTTTCTAACAGGTAATTCATTCGGTGTAAGAAGCTCGTTCCCATTATGAGTTGAATGTATTTCTCTTACTTCAACCTCTTCATTCATCTTCTCAACTTGAACTTCACTATCTTCTACTTGATTGTCTTCAACATCTACTTCATTATCTTCTAATAATGTCTTAGTAGAGTTATCAGAATTCTTTATCATATCCATCTTAACATTCTTTTCAGCTAGAATCTGCCGTTTTAACTCTTGTAAATTTACGCTTTCACGCTCTATATCATCACTTTCGATTAAGTGCTTTGGAATCATACGGATAAAACGACTCTCCCCAGCCATTGTTCGATAAGTATCCGGGTTCGTATAATAGGATAATTCCAGATTATCCTTTGCTCTCGTAATTCCAACAAAGAGCAATCTACGTTCTTCATCTTCTTCCTCAAAGCTTTTTGCCTGCAATGGTATCAAACCATTATTCACACCGATAATAAATACATAAGAAAATTCCAGACCTTTTGACGCATGAAGTGTCATCAATTTAACCGTATCTGCTTCATTATTGATATCTTTATTTAAAATATTTACGCCATATAATGAAGATGAATTAATAAAATCTTGTAGTCCCTCCAAAAAGGACATCTTATGTTCGTTGATGTATGTTATTAGTGTACGAAGCAATTCTTTTACCAGCTCTTTATCCTCTTGATAGGATGCTGCTGTCGGATGAAGGTGTGTATCAAATGAAAAATATTGATAGATTTCATCCACTTCTGGTATCTCCACCTTAGAAAATCTCTTTCGAAAAGAAAGCATTCTTTGCAGCAAGGATTCTTCAAAGAAATCTTCTTTTTCTGCAAAGTTAAGATCTATGCTAAACATATCTCCATGATTTAAATGACTCATGTCAGAGCAACCCTTCAATAGCTTCGCAGCAGCTTTTTCCGTGATTCGTTCCCCATAATCTTTATGACTCAATACGTATATTCCAGATGAAATATCTTTCTCATTCATAGCAAATCGAAGTAGTTTCATTGTCCAGTTTAGTACAGGTATATCCTGTATTGTCTTTTTTAATGATACGTCAAAAGGTATTCCATTCTTAGAGAAGACATTTTCTAGTATTGTCGACTGATTCTGTAGACGATAAAATATAGCAATTTCCTTATAAGGAATCCCCGTATCATGAATTTCTTTAATTCGATCCGCTAAATAGCAAGCCTCTTGAAAGGAATCATACTGTCTCTTCACAATAATCTTATTTCCACGTTCTCGGTTACCCGTTAAGCGCCCACCATTTTGCAAGAAGCACTTTGCAACTTCTAGAATGGATATGTTGGACCTAAAGTTAACAGATAGCGATAACTCTCTTGCCTGATACCTATCCTTTAAAGTATAAAATACATTAAAGGCACTACCACGCCAGCTATATATCACCTGGTTCGGGTCTCCAACTGCAAAGATTCTAGTATTCTTATTCATTAATGCATCGATAAATTCCAGCTGCATCTTATCGCTATCTTGAACTTCATCAATAATCACCCATTTGGGTGTTATAGAGGCTTCTTTTAATAAATGTACTGTATTCAATAGAAGGTCAGAGAAAGTCATCTTATTCTGGGATACTTTCTCCTTCTGCAACCGTTCTCTTAATTCTATCAGATCATCCTGATATCTGGACACCCTTTCTTGCTCCAAGCGCTTTTTCAAACGGTTCTTGTACTTAATCTTAAGCTTTTCCTCTTGAATAATCCGTAATGCAATATCTACTTCTTCATCAGGTTCAATCACGAAGAAATCTTTTTGATATCCTAATTGATCCACCATAAGTAATTCTCGTAATAAATATAATGCTACACTGTGAAATGTTCCAAAAAACCGAAGATCTTCCATATTTAGATTCTCTTCTAACATGGTTAATCGCTCTTTGATTTCGTTAGCTGCTTTATTGGTAAAAGTTAATACCACCATATCACAATAATCAATCTGCTTCACATAATGTAGATAGATGATTTTTGATATCAGAACAGTAGTTTTTCCACTTCCTACATTAGCGTTTACTAAACAAACGTTGCTTTCATCAAACACAGCTTCTCTCTGATTATCCGTTAATTTATCCAGTTCTTTTTTATAATCCAAGGAAATAGTCCTCCTATTCCACTAACTTTTCATAACGTTTCTTCAGTTTACTCTTTAGATCTGATTTCTTATCTGTATCTTCTTCTATCACCGAAATGCAAAGTTTGATCACCTTGGGTGCTTCTGTATAAAATGAAAGGATATTAAGAATACCTTTTTTATTATTCTCCTCTAAGATCCACTCTTTATAAAATGTATTGCTTGTATATAAAGTTAAAGTCCCATTTTCAGCAGATACATAAGGAATGGTATTTAAAAATGTTGCAAAAGACTCTCCCGTCTCCTGTAGATAAGCACAGAATTCGTTCCACCTCTGTGGTAATTCTTCGAAGCGAAATTCTTTCTTCTTCACTGCTCGTTCTGCATATTCAACAAGCTTAATATTCTTAGGCGCTTCAAGCTCTTCAAGCAAACTCTTTAGTCCCCAGTATACTATGGATTTATTCAGTTTATAATCTCCGACACAGGCAGCACAGCCATCTTCACAAGTACATCCACCTACCATTGCAATTGCATGCTCAATAATCTCTGGTATTAGATCAAATGCCTTTTCTGCATAACCAAGGCCTCCAACAAACTGATCATATATAAATAGGAACACTTCACCGTGGGGATCTTCAATCATACCGATGGCATTGGTTGACATCGTGACTCCAATATCCTCTTCCTCTGTCATAGTTACCATCCTCGTTGCATTCTTAATAGCATGGCAAAGGCCTTCAAAATGGTTATTACGAATCAGCTGTCCACTTCCACTTTCCTGTAATAATTTACGATAAACACTTACCACATTATCAGGAATATGTATCCAAGTACTTTCTGTATCATAGTCCTTCGATAAAGGCTTTGGAAGCTGTTCAAATCCAAGATTCTGGTGATTATGAAATTGTAACTTTTTATACATAAAGACGATATCATTTACATTAACATCCCCAAAGTAAAGTCTGCTCCGTTCATAATTCTGTTCTCTATGCTGTTTGATAATCTTAATGTCCGTATTGCCACCTGGCATCGTATAATAATTTCCCTGAAAAGGAATTGCAAATGCAGTCTTACTCTCTATTTCAAGATTCAATACCTGATACTGCATGCCATCATGCATGTAGATTGCTCCATCATGTAGTTCACGAAATGCCTGCATTTCATCCATCTCTGTTATCTCCTGATGGGTTTCACGATTCATTAATTTATATCTGTTCTTATCAATATTTCGTAAGCTAAAATCACCTGCTGGAAATGCATTACCCTTCCATGCAAACTTACCACTCTGATTTGCTAATTCATTTACTCGAAGGAGAATTGGAATAGTTTCCCCAAGATCAGGGAATACCGAGATGTCATCAAGTGTCAATGGAATCTCTGCTGCTGCCGCACGAATATGAGCAAGTTCAATCAATAGATTATTCTTATCTATTACGGCGTTCTCACTAGCACTTTCAAATAACCAATCTGGCTTAACTCCAATATATTGATCAAAAGGGAGGCTTTCCATTATCAGATAATTCCTACAACTGATACCACTTCTTCCAGCTCGGCCTGTCTGCTGCCAGAAGGAAGCTCTCGTTCCTGGATAGCCAACAAGAATTGTTGTATCAATATTTCCAATATCGATTCCAAGTTCCAGTGCATTGGTGGACACCAACCCCCTTAATATCCCTGTTATCATCTTATTTTCGATTTCTTTACGTTCTATAGGCGTATAACCGCCACGATATCCAGAGATTTTATCTGCATAAGATGTTCCAAAAAAACTTTCTGTGTCTAACTTATCCCTTGCTTCCTTTAACACGACCTCTACGTTTCTCCTTGACTTTGCAAAGGCAATAAAGCTATGACCTTCTTCAACAAGCTCTGGAATTAGTTCTGCTGCAATCGAAGTTGCTTGTAATTGTCCGTAATACTTTCCATCATTTCCTTCAATCTTCGGTGGTTGTACTAACGAATAGGTTCTCATCGCTGCTGGAGAGCCGTCCTTATCAATCTGAATAAATTCCTTTCCACAGACTTCTCTAGCAAGTTCCACTGGATTCGCAATGGTGGCAGAACTACATAAAAACTGAGGCGCCGCCTTATAATAATTGCATACACGTCCCAGTCTTCGAAATACATTAGCTACATGAGAACCAAATACACCGCGATAGGTATGAAGTTCGTCTATTACTACATATTTTAAATTGGAAAAGATAAAATCAAAGCCATACTTACTATGATTGGGTAAAAATGCACCATTTATCATTTCCGGATTGGTTAGAATTATATTAGCACTTTTTCTAATTCTGCTTCGTTCATTCACCGGGGTATCTCCATCGTAAACACCCGCCGAGATTCGATTTTCTCCAAAATAATCAAGGTATGGTTTAATTGCTCGGTACTGATCACTTGCTAAAGCTTTCGTTGGATAGATAAATATCGCTCGAGCTAATGGATTACTTAGGATCTCCTGCAATACTGGAAGCAAGAAACTCAATGTTTTACCACTTGCAGTTGACGTCGTAATTACGATATTATGCTTCTCCATTGCTTTCTCAAACATTTCTGCCTGATGAGAATATAATTGATGAATTTCCCTCTCCGTAAGATACTCTGCCAGTTCTTTTGACAGGCTGTCTGGGAAGTTAGCATACTGTGCTTGTCTTGCTGGAATCGTCTTGTTATATATAATTAAATCTTTAATCTCCATGGATAGGGCTCCTTGTTATATTTGATAAGAGTGTATTTTTAACATTATAGCATTTTTGATTACACCTTGCAAACATTTGTTCTTAGCCCAAACTTTCGCAGTTAATAAGTTATTGAATATTTGATTCAGATGTTAAGTTATATTTGGTATATTTACTAATTGCTACTATTCCTAACATATTTATTTTTTTTCATTTACTATTGACAAATGACCTATTTTATAATCTTGTCAGGCAACTCACCATATTACCCTTTTCTATTCATCTTATTAACAGTTTCATTACTCTTAGCTGTAACTTCAACCCAAGCTGGTCTAAATCCACTTTTTATAGCATTTCTCACTGACTTAATATTAGACCAGGCTGCACAATAGAATGGAACTTTTTCTCTATCAAGTATTTCTATAGCAAGACTACTTGTAATCGCTGTTGCAATTCCTTTTCTACGATACTCTGGCAATACATCCACACCAATCTGCCACATCATCTCACAATCAGCAGAACATCCAGCTAGACCAATTAATTTATCACCATCGTAAGCTCCGACACCCAATACATCCAATTGCTTTCTTGATTCACAAAGGGCATTGTTCCACTCTGGTGTATATAACTTATTAAAATCTTTTTGTTCTAGTACTTTCAATGTGAATTCACAATCAAGCTTTTTTAGAGAATTTACATCAGGTAGAAAATATTCTGCCATGAAACATATGCTCATATCATGTTCTTGTAATGCATCATTTAATACATATAAGTTGGGTGTTTCAAAACAATGTTCTATTGGATATGTATTAATATAAGCTTCCACTTTTTCCTTTATTTCAGAACTAACAGATGCCACCACATTATTTCCGTAAGACGCCAGATTGCAATAAAAAGGTAATTCAAGATACTTCCTGCCTTCTGGGTGATTCTTTGAAATTACAACTACGTTTTCCTTTTTCTCGTAATCCTCCTTATTACAGCTCATATCGATAGCTGACTGTTGCATTGCTATCTGCAACATTTCCTTATTTGTCATCATATAACACTCCCATCTAGATATTTTTCAAAGAATATTAAATACATTATTGTTACGTATATATTCTTGATAGTTCACTATATAATTAATAAATTCCACATTTAACATACAATAACATATTATACCATACTTTTCCATACCTATCTTTATTTTCAATATATCTTATGGGATGCTAACTTTTAGGCTCTAAAAAAAGCAAAATTCATAAGATTAATTAACCCTCTGAGTTTTGCTCTTTCTGTATTATAATTCCCTATTATTGAATCTTAGTTTTATTATCAATTTCTTGTACAATTTTATCTATGAATTCTGTAACAGGAATATCTCCTCGTTCACTGATCATCTTAATAGTTGCCATGGAAGACATGGTCTTAAATAAGACTGGATTCTTTAATTTATTGAACTTAGGTGATAATCCGATCAGAAAGTTCTTTATAAAAGGATACTCCTTTACCAGTTGACCAATTATGGTGTCCTCAGTAATATTGTATGGATTCTCATGCTGTGTACTGTTTACAACAGATTCTTCCTTTTTATTATCGTTCCATGACAATAAACGCTGAGTTCCTGACAATGTTCTGATTTTTGTAACATCTTGCATCATTTCAAGGACTCCTTTAAAATTTCCCTGCTCATCGCGTACTGCGTTATAAATGATATAAATAAACTTATCACCCATCTCCAACCAGAATTCTGCTTTATCCTGTTCCCCAGTTCTAAAGGCACGAATGATTTCTTCTACGGTTGAAACGCTTTCTCTTGGATGACAATTACGAACCTCTCTGCCAATAACTCCTTTACTTCTTGGAAATACTCTATGCTTCGTATCACTATAGAATTTAACAATATCATTTTCATCTACATAGGATAAATCTACAGGAAGATGCTTAAAGATAAGATTAATCTGCTCAAGAGTAAGCTTTCCTTGAGTCACCTCTAGTTGTTCATCTTTTGAACTAGGGGGTACCATGCTGTACTTTTGAAGAAGGTTGGTAAGCTCTGATAGAAAATCCATTTCATTTTCTTTCTTCTCCTCTTGTTGACTGAATGGACCAAAAGCTTTGGGATTATCAATGAGACAGTACCCAATCTCATCATCTCCCTTTCTCATTTGCACAAAGTCTTCATAGGACAACAGTTCCATTGATGTCGCAAAAAGAATCTCTGTTTCTTTTACCATCATATCTTCTATCATTTGAATTAGCTCATCTTGTAGTTTTAAAAAAGCCTCATCCTGATCTGAAATCAAATAATTCCTAGCTGTTTTAATCATATCTCTGATCTGATTATCCAAAGTCCACATAACTTTTGATGGTTTATCAAATCCTTTTCTCTCCAAAGCAGAAAATAATTGATTCTGTTTTCTTGAAAAGTGTATATTAATTTCCTCTAATTTATCATAAAGTTCCATCCATTCATTCTTTATAAATTTTTGTTGAAGCTTATCTGTCATCTCACTAATTAGCTTTCTTATAGCCTCAACCTCATCCATATAGGTTTGGATTGGATGTCCTGGTGCAAGTTTTAACATATTACCTTCTAGTAAGTCACCGAAAATATCCAGAATTTCATCCATCCTTTCAGCTAACTCTTCATCGCTAATTCCATACTCCTGAAGGTATTGTTCACAAATTGCAAATTCTTGAGCTGTAATCTTATCACAGCACTCTGCCAGTTCCCTTTTTGCATCTTCCCTACTTATTACCCCATTCAAATATCTAAGTTTAATGTTTACTATTTTCTCAATCTTACTATCCTCTAAATTAAGATGCGCTCCCATTGGAATCTTTTTTAGTTTTTCTTTTGGTGTAAAATATACATGATATTCTTCATCACTTATCTTTTCCACCAAATGATCAAAACCCTTTTCTTCCATCATCTTATACATGGGAAATGGTTCAAAATCTTTAATTACATGTATACCTTGACCAGTCTTTAGTTCCTTCATCTTCTGAGTAATACAATCTCGAAATGTTTCATGTTCTCCTCGTCCGTCTATTGTGATATAATCAATATTTTTTTTCATAGGATCTCCTTTCATGCTCAATGGCTGAAATAAATATGCATTTATTCTATACATAATACTAAATTTCTAAACAGTTAGTTTTCTCTAACTAAATATTATCATATATCTAGCGAGTATTATGTTGCTATAGCAACACATAATAAAAAGCATCTATGGCACAAAACTATTGTCCCACAGATGCTAGGTTTTAACATAGGTAATACTTCAAATATACGTTCCTTAAATCATTAATTTACTTTACAATCACAACTAATCTATATATAGTAATTATACTCAGGCAAGAATCGGTTCAAAAATTCTATCGTTCTCTTATTCTGAGGGTTGCTAAAGAATTCGCTAGAATTATTTTCTTCTACTACCTTACCACCCTCCATAAAAACCACTCTATTCGCCACTTCCTTAGCAAAAGCTATTTCATGAGTGACAATTACAATTGTCGTACCTTCTTTTGCAATTTTCTTAATTACACTTAGAACTTCCCCTACTAATTCCGGGTCAAGCGAAGATGTTGGTTCATCCAGTAATATGACATCTGGGTTGACTGCAATCGCTCTTGCAATTCCAACACGTTGTTGCTGTCCTCCTGATAATTGAGACGGATAAAAATCATAGCGATTTGATAATCCCACCTTATCAAGCGCCTCCATGGCAATTCTTTTTGCTTCCTCTTTCGATTTCTTTTGAACTACAAGCAAAGGCTCCATGACATTCTGTATAGCTGTTTTCGTAATAATCAAGTTATAATTTTGAAATACAAATCCTGTTCTTTTTCTTATATTAATAATGTCCTTCTTGCTCGCTTTGGTACATTTGGTTGTGATATCACCTAGCGTAATCTCGCCCTCATCAGCCCGTTCTAAGAAGTTCAAGCATCGAAGAAATGTTGTTTTCCCTGAACCACTTGGACCTAGAATTGCAATAACATCTCCTTTTTCCACATGTAGATCAACACCTTTTAGTACTTCATTATTACCAAAACGTTTATGAATGTTCGATACGTTCAACATAATCTCACCCCTATTCTAATGTACCAACTTCTTCTCCAGATATTTCTGTAATATGTTTAATATGCTGCATAATAATAGATAAATTACAGCTAATTCAATGTATAACAGAAGTGGTTCATATCGATACGCAACGATTCTCTGTGTTACCATGAACATTTCTGTAAGTGTAACCGTTGATGCTAATGATGTATCCTTTACCAGACCGATAAATGCATTGGATAAAGGAGGAATCGATACTTTTACTGCCTGTCGTAAGATAATTCTTCGAAAAACCTGTGAAAATGTCATTCCAAATGCATACCCTGCTTCCCATTGCCCCTTTGGTACAGACAATATGGCTGCGCGGATTGTTTCCGAAGTATAAGCACCAACATTTAATGAAAAGGCTATGATTGCTGCCGGAAAAGGATCCAATAGAATACCCATCTTAGGCAAACCAAAGAAAATAATGAAAATCTGAACTAGCATAGGTGTACCACGAAAAATCCATACATATACCTGTACAAGCTGCTTTAACACTTTAATATTAGCAACTTGAATCAGCGCAACGATTATAGCAATGATTAAACCAATCAGGAATGAAATTAACGTTAAAGGTATCGTATATTGTATTCCCGCTTTCACAATCGGCCAAAAAGATTCTGTTAATATCTCTATGGTTCTTTCACTCATGTGCATTTTGGCTCCCCCTTTTAGATCAATCTAATCTTTATTTTGTAACATCTTCACCAAAGTATTTCTTAGATATTTTCGATAAGGTACCATCCTGACTTAATTCATCCAAAGCCTTATTGATTGCTTCAACGAAAGTTTCATTTCCTTTACGGATTAATACTGCATTTTTACTAGCATCATCTAATGTATCAACAAGTTTAACTGATGCATCTGGCTTCTGTTTCAAAAAGTCATAGAAGGATACCTGATCATTGATTGTTGCTTCTGCTCTTCCTGTAGACACAAGTTCTATTGATTTACTAAAGGATCCATCAGCACTTACTAATTCAGCTCCATATTTTTCTGCAAGAGTGGCATAATTACTTGTTAATCCTTGTGCTGATTTCTTACCCTTAAGATCCTCAAAAGTCTTGATATCCTTATTATCCTTGCCAACAATTAAGGCAGCTCTTGAGATGGTATATGGTGTGGAGAAATCATACTTTTCAAGACGTTCATCCGTTATGGTAACTTGATTGATGACTACGTCATAACGTATCGCATCAAGACCAGCGATTAGTGAATCCCAATTGCTTTCAACAAACTCTGCTTTTACACCTAACTTCTCTGCAATTGCTTTTGCTACTTCTACATCATAACCTACTAATTCTCCCGTTTCATCATGATATGTATAAGGTGCGTAAGTACCCTCTGTACCTATCAATAAGGTTCCCCTTTCTTTTATCTGAGTAAGTAAATCTTTATCTGAATTATCTTTAGCTTCCTTAGTGGCAGTTGATGTTGCTTTACTCTGTCCTGATGTAGCTTTATCTGATCCTTTTGATGAACATCCAACTAAGCCTCCTAGAACGATTGATAATGTTAATGCCGCTACTAATAATTTGCTCTTCTTCATACATGCTTCCTCCATCTTTTTGTTTTTAAAGTTTTATATACAATACATATTGGTTTAATATGATTTATATACTGATGATATTAATACATGAATACTTATATGTCAAGTGTATATTTATACCAGTGATTAAGTTCGTGTGGAGACATGTTACCACAGACAAAAAACAAAAGTTTCCTCACACCTGAATATTTCCCTTTTTCCTTTACATTTCCACTGGAATATATGATAATAGTTTTGTCAATTATGGAGGTAAACTTATGAATTGTAGACCTGGATGTGCAGCTTGTTGCATCGCCCCTTCTATCTCTTCTCCTATTCCTGGAATGCCAGATGGTAAACCTGCGTTTGTTCCATGTGTTCAGCTATCACCAGACAATATGTGTTCTATCTTTGGCAAAAAAGAAAGACCTGCTGTCTGTAGTTCTTTAAATGCCAGCGAAGAAATGTGTGGTGAATGCGCAGAGGAAGCATATGCATATCTAGCAGAACTTGAAGAGATAACAAAACCAACTAGTTAGTTTTTTTCTTTATATGGAGTATACAAAAAAGGAATTCGGTTATGCAACAGTTTATCCTGTTACCCGAATTCCTTTTTATTATTCAATTCTTCTTGTCTAAATACTGTATTATGCCAAACTTAAGGACCTAGACCTAGTACTTCGTAGTAGATCAATCCAAGCATATTTTCTTAATTTCTATGACTCAACAATTTCTAAGCATTCCAAGCCTTTACTTCGTTTCTAATCCAATCACATAGCTCATCAATTCCCTCACCTGTTTTAGCTGAGATCTTAATAATCTTAATATCAGGATTGCGCATCTTTGCGGCTTTTTCACACGCTTCAAAATCAAAGTCAAAGAATGATGCTGTATCAATCTTATTTATAATAAGTAGATCTGCTACCTGATACATCAACGGATATTTTAGTGGTTTATCATCGCCTTCAGGTACGGATAAAATAGAAACATTTTTTGCAGCTCCAGTATCGAATTCAGCTGGACATACCAGATTTCCTACATTTTCAAGAACAACAAAATCAAGTTCTTCATCCTTTATCTCAACCAATCCTTGCTCAGTCATTCCTGCATCCAAATGACACATTCCTCCAGTATGTAGCTGTATGGAACGTACACCTTCTTTGGCCATTGCCTCAGCATCTACTGTTGAATCAATATCTGCTTCCATAATACCTATTTTCATTTCATCCTTAAGCTTTCGACATACAGCCTTTAAGGTAGTTGTCTTTCCAGAGCCTGGAGATGACATTAGGTTAATTAGAAATGTCTTACGATTTTTTAGCTTATTACGAAGCTTTCTTGCTTCTAGATCATTATCTTCAAAAATGCTTTTTTTAATTTCAATCACTCGAACTGAATCCATATTGAATCCTCCTATCGTTTTTCATTTGAAGTAATAATTAGCCGTTTATTGTTGATTCATCAGATTATCTCTATATCCTCAACATATAACTCTTTTCCTTGTAATATTTTAAAATTACTTTTTCCACATTTTGAACAGATTGTCTGTGTGGACTGTGCTGTATGCAGTTTCATATGAAGTGTTGTATTGCACTCATTGCAACAAAGTACAATTGGTACTTTTTCAATGATAAGAATTGAATTCTCAGCAACTGTACCGTGAGCCACATATCTAAAACATTTTTCCATCATATCATCAACAATATCACGTAATTCACCAATTCGAAGCTTCACCGAAATTACTTCTTTTGCCTGTGCAACTGTAGCATGCTCTACAACGATATCCACAACATTACCTACTAACGCCATTTCATGCATAAAAATCCCTCTTATTCTGATAAATCCCCAAATTTTCTACGATATTCCTGCATAGAAATATATGTATCAAAAACAGTCTCTGGTAGTGGATCACAAACACCCTCTGCCTTTGCAACCAATATACGTGAATTAGTTGGACAGACTTTTACGCATTGTCCACATCCCAAACAAGAAGCATCTGTTACTGGCTTTCCTTCTGTCATAACAATTGATTCCATCGGACATCGCTTTGCACACGCTCCACAACCATTGCAAGAATCAAGTTCCTCTTTCATCATATAATGACTAATATTTTTCATTGCTTCTCCTGGGCATACCTTTGCAGCCTGTAAGATTCCACAAGCTTTTGAATGACAAGAACAGATTATTTCGGATGCCTTTGAACTGCAAGTCTGTATAACCATACCAACCTCTACGGACTTTTTAAGTACTTCAAGTACTTCTTCCTTGCTGATTTCACGACCTATTTTGTTTTCGATATAGAATTGTGCCATCTCTCCACAGGAGATACAGGTTTCCATTGGATATTCTGATGGAGCTCCAAGTGTCTTGTTAAGTGTACGACACATACATGGTGACACTGAGAATACATCATACTGTTCCAATCTTTCCACAATATCATCATATGGTAAAACTTGTCCACCTTCCACTACTTCTTTGTTAATTGGTACAGAACGATAGAATGGATAATTCGTAGCATAAATCTGAGAAAATAAACCTTCTCCCATATGCTTTCCAATTCCCATCGCCCATTCTGGCTCAACCTTATCTAGATTAAATTCATATACTCCATGTGCAACAGGCATTACTCTGAATTCTGCTCTACCACCTCGTCTTACTCTGTAAAGCAAGCCACGGTGAGCCATATCTTCAAGAATATCAGATGCTTCCTTTCTGGTATAGGAAGACACTTCTGAGTAGTCATCTGGAGTAAAGAACACGTCAACTGGCATCATAAGCCAATGATAACAGTCTGCTGGGCTAAAGAACCTTTTCAGTAAAACAAACTCTGTGCCTGATTCAGTAGGGCAATAACCGAATGATAACGTATTCATCCGATCACGAAGCTTTACATATAGTTCATTGATTTGATCTTCTGTCATATTTTCAAGATTTTTCATAGTATTTTCTCCTCGACTTTATGGTTTTGTATGTTTTTGTATGTTTTTGTATTTAATATCAATTGCCTATTATTTCTATCTTAAATAACCTGTGTATCCATAATATAAATCAAAACGAATTACATATATTCCCAGAGTTATTTTTTTATTATATATATCATGTCTACATTTGAGTAAGATTCTTTAACTGATCACTAGAATGCTTAATGCCATTTAATAACCCATAAATACTATTGATACTAGAGTTATGTTCTTCTGTCATAGCCATTAATTCCTCTGTGGATGCAGAATGCTCCTCTGCAACACTTGCTATATGTTCTGTTTTTATATTGATTTTGGAGAAAAGCTCTGCAATTAATTTAATACTTTCAGTTTCATTCACAATGCACTTTTCTATTTCTTCAAATGAATCTTTCACCAAAGAGAATCCTTGATTCACCTGATTCATACATTCATCACCTTCGCCCACAGCTGTCTGAACTTTGCTAGACTCTTCCAGGACATTTTTACTTTTTTCTTTAATTTTGCTAATCAAGACATCAATATCTCTTATTGTCTCAGCACTTCTTTCCGCCAAAATTCCAACTTCTTGCGCCACAACCGCAAAGCCTTTACCGAATTCTCCTGCCCTAGCAGCTTCTATTGAGGCATTGAGCGCAAGTAGATTGGTTTGTGATGCAATTTCTCGAATATCATTTAAAAAATTGTTTATTTCTTCAACATTTACATCTAAATCCTTAACCATATCATAGGATTTTAATACTGCTTCATTAATGCTATTCATATGAGTATTCATATCATTTACTCGATCAGTACCGTCTAATACTACTTTTTTTGAATCATTCGTTACATCATCTAATTTCTGTGAGAGTTCTGATATATTCACAATTTTTTGATCCGCATTCTTCATCATCGTGCTAATACTGCTAACACTTTCTGCCTGGTCTACAACACCAGTTGTTATTTCTTGAACCGTAATCGCCATTGCCCCGCTAAACTCATGAATCTTTCCAAGACTACTATCACAATTCAAAATATCATTATTAAGGGATTCTGTACTTCCCTTAATCGTATCCATGGTAACACCCAATTCATCCAGATACTTTTTTGCATCCTCTGCTTTTTCATTAGCTGTTTTGATTAAACCCATTCCCCAATTGGTTAATAGCATCAACACACATGTTGAAAATAGTAGGCAAATTAATTGCACAAGATAATCCATTACATTTCCAGTATGTCTGACAAATTGTGCATAACTTAGAATTGCTACCATACTAATTCCATTAAGCAAGATAAATATTCTGTTAAAAAAAACTGCTGAAAAAACCATTACTAGCATTGCAAAACTTGTTGTATATTTAGGTGAATCAATTGCTACTACAGAGAATACAATAAATGCGGAAATCAATAAAACATACATACACTCATTTTCTTTATTGCCTTTGAATATAAGATATCCTGCTATACCAACACCTACAACAATTGCTATTGCCGGAATGTAGGTATGAAATACTGAAATATAAGCCAAAAGAAAAGTTGAAAAAAATCCAGCTCCTAAAATGCAGGTAAATATCTTATTTACCTTTGTAATATACGTTTTAATAATGTTATCAGAACTCATTTTAAATCCTCCCTAATGTTAATTACTTTTTACCAATAGTTAGTAAATTTTTAATTTATCATTGCTTGCGTTATGATATTAAAATATAATAAATAATGACCGTGTTTATTATATTTTAATATCATCCGCCTGATTCAACCACTAAAATCTCCCTAACATATTTTTAATGATAATAGTCAATATATAAGAATATTTTGTAAATTAACCCTTATATTTACATTATTATATTTTCAATTATTTGTAAAGAAACATTTCGACAAAATAGTATCATTTTTTCAATTTTAGATAAGAAATTAAACTTGGAAGGAATTCTAAATAATGAATAATACCAAAGAGCACATTGTTAAATCCTTTAATATATTATTAGAAACTACTACTTTAGAAAAAATAACTGTAGATATGATTCTAAATCATTGTGGCATTTCAAAATCCACCTTTTATAGAACTTTTATAGATAAATATGATGTAATGAACTATAATTACAAGCTTCTAATCGATAACTTTATTCAGTGTGGTTTAGGAAACAGTTGGAAAGATCTATATTTCAGGATTTTTTTGTTTGCTGATAAAAATAATGCTTTACTGAGAAATGCATTTAAAACATCTGGAACGAATAGCTTTTCAAACTTTGTTCATGACTATTCTTGCTTGATTCTTGAGAAATCATTTCTAAAATATTATAATGTTGATACACTAACCATAAGAACGAAATATGAAATAAGTTTCTTTTGTTCTGGTTGTGTTGATTTGTTAAGACAATGGGTATTTGACATTAATATGTCATTAGAGGAAACCTCCCAAATTGCATACGATTTCATGCCTAACAACTTGAAACCAATATGGGGTTGCGCTATTGATTTAGATACTGAAATAGCTAATTAAGTATTATAGGCCCTTCACATCAATTTGATGTGAAGGGCCTTACTAATTGTATTCTTTAGTTTTATTCTAATATAATATTCATGTCGTAGGATAAGAAAATAATAATAACGTTCTATATATCCTACGAGTTTGCTTGAATAGCATCTGCTATGTCTGTAAATATAACTCCAAGCCCATATGCTCCAGCATCTGGATAGCCTAAACTTCTTTCTCCGACTGTACCTGCACGTCCCATTCGTGCTACAATGTTCTCAGTAGCCTTTGCTCCATCTACTGCTGCTTTAGCAGCTAGCTCGAATGCATTCTTAACATCAACCCCATTTTTAGCGCTTTCCATCCAGGAATCTGCACAAGGAATCAAAGCATCAATCAAAGTCTTGTCTCCTACGACAGCGCCCCTTCCAAAGGAACGTTCTCCCGTACTCTGAATACCTTTCACAGCTGCTTGAAGCATACCCGCAAAGTCTGAGGTTGATAACACCATTTTATTACCTACTTCCCTACTAGCTGCACGGAATGCAGAACCCCAGATAGGACCAGAGGCACCACCGCAGTATTCCATAATAACTATGGAGCAGGCATCTAGAAAGCTTCCAATACTTGCAGAATTGTTCTCTACAATATCCTTCCACTCTCTTTTTAATTGCTTAAACCCTTTTGCTACACTCATACCAAAGTCTCCATCACCTGCATGGGAATCAAGTTCACAGAATGGAACTTCATTTCGTATAATGCATTCGCTCATTTTATCTACTATAAAGTGCATATTAGAAAGTGTAATCTGATTGTTATTTAAGATTGCAAAGTCAAGATCCGTCTCAATCTGATAGGAAACATCCTTTGATTCTTCACTGTCTCCCACTAAGTCCACATATGCTACTTTTTCTACTGGTCCATCTACTTTGAATCCAGGAGCTTCACTCTTTTGTGAAAGAAGTTCTGCTAGTTCATCATCAAGCTTCATGATGGAGACAGATGCACCTAGCATATCTATACTAGTCATATAGTTTCCAACGAAGGTTCTATTGATCTTGATATTTCTCTTTGATAACTCTCTAGATACTGAATTATTTAAAAGGTATAACTCTTGTAGTGGAGTACTTCCGAAGCCATTTACCAATAATGCAATCTCTTCTTTTGAAGAATCATTCATCTTTAGATCCTCAAGTAATGATATCACCATTCTTACTGCTAGCTCATCAGCGGATACGATCTTTTCACGCTTGATTCCAGGCTCTCCATGGATACCCACACCATATTCCATCTCCATCTCAGCGATTTCAAAAGTTGGAGTACCCTTTGCAGGAACTGTGCAAGAACTAAATGCAAATCCAATACTTCTTACATTTTCAGCAGCTTTCATTGCTACCTCTTTTACTTCCTGCAAGCTTTTTCCTTGTTCTGCGCATGCTCCAGCAATCTTATGCACTAGTACGGTACCAGCAACACCACGGCGACCAACCGTATATAAGCTATCCTGAACAGCAATATCATCATCTACTTTAATATAATCCACTGAAATACCGTCTTCACTTGCAAGATATGCTGCATTTTTAAAATTCATCATATCACCGCTATAATTCTTGATAATCAGTAAACATCCTTTCTCACTTTTCGTAGCCTTTATTGCCTGATACACCTGAATCTGGGATGGTGATGCAAAAACATCACCACACACAGCTGCATCTAGCATCCCTTTTCCCACAAATCCAGCATGTGCAGGCTCGTGTCCGCTACCACCGCCACTAATAAGGCTTACTTTATTCTTATCGATGTTCTTTTTCTTGATGATTTTATATTTTTCTAGAAACTCAAACTCTGGATGTGCAGCTATGATTCCATTACACATTTCCTTTACAAGTGTTTCCGGTCTGTTCATTATTTTCTTCATATTGTACCGTCCTATCTATTTTTGTATGCTTTACCAATGGTATCTGCCGTAATAATCGCTGCTGCTACAGCTTCTGTTGTTATCGGAAATGGCATGGAGTGAATGGATTCTTCTGCGATACAGGATTTATTCGCAACGTCAATTAACTCTTCTTCCGAAATAGAATCTACGCCAATGTCAGATAAACAGATTGGTAATCCTACTTCGAGACAGAAATCCATTACTTCGTATAGCTCCTCTTCTGGAGCATTTTCAAGTACTAGCTGTGCAATTGTTCCAAAGGCCACCTTTTCACCATGAAAATATTTATGTGTTCCTTCTAGTGCAGTCAATCCATTGTGAATCGCATGCGCTGCTGCAAGTCCACCGCTTTCAAAACCTAGGCCTGATAGTAGAATATTTGTTTCAATAATGTTCTCTAAGGCAGGAGTAACAGCATTATTATCACTTGCGACTTTTGCCTTATAACCATCTGTTAATAAAGTCTCATAGCATAAAGTAGCCAGTGCAAGAGCCGCGTTCGTACTCTTAGACTCTCCACATACACCTTCACGGAAACCACAAGGAAGACCTGCGTTTACATTGGAATAGGATTTTGTTGTTGCCCTTGCTTCAAAGTAAGTGGAAAGTGCATCACCCATACCTGATACTAAGAAGCGAGTTGGTGCTTTCGCAATTACGGTTGTATCAATTAATACTACACTTGGATTCTGTTTAAAGTACGCATAGTCATCGAATGCTCCGTCAGGGGTATAAAGAACAGCTGAATGACTCGTAGGCGCATCTGTTGCAGCGATTGTTGGTACAATAATTAGATTATCTCCCTGTGCCACACATTTTGCAGTATCAATGGCTTTTCCACCACCTAATCCAATGGTACAAGCACATCCTTGTTCCTTGGCAACCTTTTGTAATCGTTCTACTTCGATTCTGGAACATTCTCCGCAAAATTCGCTTTCTACAAAGGTAATATTGAATTTCTCTGCTGTATAGTCTAACTTTTCTTTCACCCTGGCAACATCATCTTTATGCGCAATGAGTAAGGCTGATTTTCCGAATTCCTTTACAAAATAACCAAGGTTTCGTAATTCATCCTCTCCTTGTACATATTTTGATGGGCAAATAAACGCTTTTCTCATAAAATATCTCCTTTCAATATCCACCACTTTTATTGTGTGTTTTTACTAACAAATCAGTATTTTATCAACTTTTCTTGTGTAATAATTATAAATTATCACTTCCGAAATAGCATCAAACTATGAAATACATCCATCGTAAAAATACATAGAAATATATTATGTTTCCCATGATTTTTCTATACAACATCCTTTCACAAATTGGGTAATATTAATTTCAAAAATTAATATTACCCTTGCTACGCTTATGATTGACGAATAATACTGTCACCTTTATAATAGTAATATGTAGCACTCAAGTGTTGCATTTTATCATCAAAAGATTCGATTAAAGATACCAGGAGGATACTCATGAAAAATACGTTTACTGATATCGGTCAGATCGTTAATCCGGTAAAGTTCCAAAAAATACAGGACGACATGGCGTTAGCTACTGATCTCGCCATAATTACTGTTGATTATAAGGGAAAGCCATTGACAAAGCACAGTAATTGCAGTGAATTCTGCCAGAAAGTCCGCTCTTCGGAATATGGTATCTATTGTGAATCATGTGATTCTCATGGTGGGCTGGAAGCTGCTAGACTTAGAACACCCTACATCTATACCTGTCATGCAGGGCTAGTAGATTTTGCCATTCCCATTCTTGTAAATGATTTGTATCTTGGAGCTTTCATGGCCGGTCAGGTGCTTTTATCCCCTAATGTATCCGAATATGAAACAGCGCACATTCCCGTTGGTGTTATCAATACCATAAGCCCAATGAAAAACAATTTTAAGGAAGCTTATGATATGCTTCCAATTATGAGTATAGAAAAGATAACTTCTTTAGCTAATATGCTATTACATATTGGAAACTATTGTGTCAAAGAAGCTGAATTGAAAACATTACTCTCACAACGAGCTAGTAAATATGGAGCTAAAGATAATTATGTAGAACCTGAAGATGACGATAGAATGCTACGGACTGCTAACCATCCTAGCAAGAAAGATTCGAATGTTATTATTAAACGGGCATTGAACTACATTAAAGATAATCCGAGTGAGAAGATCACACTAGAGAACATGGCTGCATTATGCAATATCTCACCAAGTTATTTTAGCAAGCTATTCGCAAAAGAGAACCTTGGAACATTATCTGATTATGTCAATCTGGTGAAGGCTAACCACGCAAAAGAACTTTTAGCTAATTCTGATTGGTCGATTCGTGTGATTGCTTCACAGGTTGGTTTTGATGATAGCGGGTATTTTATTAAAGTGTTTAAAAAGCATACGGGTCAGACACCGGTAGAATACCGTGAAAGTCAGCTTCGTAATTCATAGACCTCCCATTGTTTTTATGATATAAAGTTAAGGCAAAGAAAACGAAATTATTGTTTTCTTTGCCTTTTCTAATTACAATATACAATCTTTTAAAATTCCCACTCAAGATCCTTGGGTCCATTAAATCCACATACCAAACCACATTTGTGTTTATTGTCATAATATTCTGCTTTCCAATAATGTGGATCGTTGGTATTAAAAAAAGATACATCCCTTATATTTTTATCTACCAATGTTAAAAATGGTTTTACTTACATATAATTGCTTGATCTATCTGTTTCATGGTAAATTACTTTTTTATTCCAGCTCCAGTAGGCAATGCCCCCATAACAACCTTTTCCCAATCAGTACCCTTCACCGCGTCAAGGAAAATAATCGCACCTTTGTCTTCCTTACTACGAATTAACCTTCCACATCCTTGCTTTAATTTAAGCCCCATTTCAGCATAATCCACCGTCGTTACCGGGTCTAATCCTTGCGCTAATGCATCGTTTCGCTGTGCTTCAATCAGAGGATCTAATGCTGGAAATGGAAGTTGCCAAATGATTACTAAGGTTAGTGCATCACCAGGTACATCAATTCCTTCCCAAAAGTTTGCTCCAATCAGCACTGAGATCTCATCTTCTTTGAACTTTCGTAATAGATAACCTCGATCTGCTTTATCTTCCCATAAAATAGTAAATGGGAATTGGTATCCCTCAAGTTTCTTCCTGATTTTTTGAACTTCCTTTAAGGAATTGGCAAGAACAAGCGCTCGTCCTTCATTTTTATTTAATAGAGATACCATTTTTTCGATACGTTTCTTAACATTGTCTTTTGTTTCAATTGTTACCTGAGATAGATCAACAACTACTTTATCTTCTATCTCAAAAGGACTTCCTACACTTGATTTGGATGGATTTTTTAATCCAAATGTTCGTATCATATAATCAAAATTGCCTTCATTACTTAAGGTTGCAGAAGTAAACACTACTGGTAATCCCTTCGTAAATAAATGACTATTTAACAAATCACTCAGATTACGTGGAACCACCCAGAAAGCCCCATCCTTTGCATCTACCCAAGTTATTACGTTAGTTCCATTATTCTTAATAAATCGATTCAAAGCAAAGATTGTTCTTTCAATTAGTCCTTCAAATACTTGTATTTGTGTAGTGGATAGTGAATTAATATATAACTCCTGTTCAATCTGCAATTCAAGTAGAAGATGATCTAAAGCCTTGCGAAATGCATCTGCTGATTTTAATAAAGTATCCGAACAACGAATGGATAATCGTTCTGTACTTTCTGCTTTTATTAGTGATTGACTTAGATTCATAAAAAACTCACCTGATATCTTCTCTAATGCAATCGTTATTGCACCTAGTGAATAACGAACGCCTTGTATCTCTTCAAATGAGGTGATCATATTCTGAATCTCTTCTTGATTTATCTGATGCCCTGCCTTCATCGCCGCAGGAAGCAAGACTTTGTGACCCTCATCGAATATAACAGCTGAATAATTTGGAAGTATCGGCAACTTGTCATCTGCTATTCGTTCCTCTCTTGACCATAAATCTTGAAAGAACGTTTCATGATCTACAATAATTAGATCCCCTGCCATTCTATAAGCTTCTCTTGCCTTCATGAGTTTACAATATCCCCTATTATCACATGTCTCACAAGACATTGACTCATCCCAACTTATCTTCTTCCATATATGATCTGGAATGGTTGGAATCTCAGATCGTTCTCCAAGTATTGTTGTACTCATCCAAGCCTCCAGCTCATCTGATTTCTCACCGATATCTGCAATAAACTCACTCGCTTTTTCATCACATATATACTGATGTGGATCTTTTGCCATTCGTGAATCAATATCCAATCCAAGCAACTTAAAAAGAGTCTTAATATCTCCCTTATCACCAGCTAGTTGTTCTTGAAGTGCAGTCGTTGCACATGCAATCACTACTGGCTTTTTTCTAAACCTTGCATAAGGAATTGCTGATAGTAGATATGCAAAAGTTTTGCCTGTACCAAGGCCAGCTTCCGCTAGATGTGTCTTTTTACCACAAAAGGCATCTGCTATCTGAAATGCTGTAAATATCTGTTCGTCACGTATCTCATATCCATGTTCTGGAAGTAGATCATATAGAACATCTCCAATCCATTCTACTAACTTCTCATGAAAATCTTGTCTATTCGTATATTCGAAAGGTTCTTTTATCCTTGCACACATATTCGTTGTTCTCCTAATTTAACTTTTATAAAAAAATTCTCTACTATTGTATCATATAGATTCAATAGTAGAGAAGTATTTTATAGCCATTTATATCATATACTCAACATTTTTATCTATCTTCATATTAAATGCTTCGAATACTTTTCCCCTTATATCCACGAATTCCTCACTTGTTCGATCTCTATCAGAAGGAAGTTCAACTTTAATGATTTTTTTGATTTCTCCTGGGTTAGATGACATAATGACAATTCGATCGGATAGATAAACTGCTTCTTCAATATCATGAGTTACAAAAATAACTGTTTTTTGCTGGCTCTTTGCTATTCTATAAATATCATTTTGCATCTTATATCTTGTCATATTGTCTAAGGCTCCAAAAGGTTCATCCATATATATAATATCCGGATTAACCGCTAAGGCTCTTGCAATAGAGACTCTCTGTTGCATTCCACCTGATAATTCATGGGGATGCCTTTTCTCAAACTCTTCAAGACCTACTAATTCAACATATTTTTTTGCTATTTTATTTCTCTCTAACTTTGATTTTATAATTGTCTCTAGCCCCAGTTCCACATTTTTAATCACATTTCTCCAAGGCAGTAATCCGTAATTTTGAAAAATGGTAACATACTTAGAAGAAGGGGCTGTCACTTCTATTCCATCAATCGATACACTACCACTGTCTGCTTTTTCAAAACCAGCTACTATATTTAGAAGTGTACTTTTTCCACATCCACTAGGGCCTAGTAAGCTAATAAATTCTCCTTGATTAATATGTAAGGATATATTTTGTAATGCCTTAAAATCCCCTTCTTTTTGAACGAAAGACTTTGACAGATTATTGATCTCTATATACATAACTTTACCTCCTGTCACCTGGCTTTACACCCCAATTTTTAAGTATCAGCAGTTCTATGAATTTTATAATACTATCTAGTGTGAACCCTATGATTCCGATTAATAAAATAGTTCCCATTAGTAAATCCGTTCGTAAACTATTTCTTGCATCTATGATTAAATATCCAAGACCAGACTGAGCACCACTCATTTCACCTGCTACTAGGAATACCCACGCTGAGCCTAAAGCCAGATGAAGACTGGTTGCAATCTGAGGGAATGCTGCTGGAAATACAATTTTAAATATAACAGAAAGTCTTTTGATTCCAAAATTCTTCGCTACTTTCAAATATGTCTTATCCACATTTCCCACCGCTGATATTGTTGTAAGTAATACAGGAAAGAACGCTGCAATAAAGATAATAACAATAGCAGGCATATCTCCTATTCCAAACCACAATACGATAAATGGAAGCCATGCCATAGGAGAAATCGGCCGAATTAATTGGAATATAGGGTTTACATAGGCGAATACTTTTGGGAACCATCCTAAGAAGAGTCCTAACAGTATGGCAGATATAACCGCAGATAAATAGCCAATTAAAAATCGGTACAGACTGGACCAAATATCTAAGATTACGTAATTCTGTGTAAACATTTCAATGAAAGCTTTCCCCACACTAATGCTAGATGGAAATAATGCTTCGTTATATTCTCCTGTTATAAATACCAATTGCCATATAGCAATTAATACTATGAATGATACAATTACATGCTTTACTTTCTTTATATTCTTTACCATTCCCTTCACCCCACTCATAATTACTTTGATGTATTAAAAATAACGTCTTCATACTTTAAGTTGGTGTCTAGAATTCCGTATTGTTTCATCTTAGAAATCAGATCATTATAACCCTCTTTTGTAATACTCAAATCATCATATGATATCCAGTCAAGGGATAATTCTAATACATCCTTCTTCTGGCTTAAGTATTTTTGAGCTACTTCTAATGCTTTTTCTTTTGTCAGGTTATTCCCTGCTTCAATATATTTATTTGCGTATTCTTTTGCTATCTCTGCATTATCATTAATAAACTTTTCTGTTAGAACAAGACCGCAACAGATGGAATCTTCCCATAGGTCACTTGATTGATATAAGATTTTACCAATACCTGAACTTACTGCTGCTGCTCCAAAAGGTTCCGCCACGCAATACCCAGATATCTGACCAGATGCAAGTGCAGAAGGCATCTCTGCTGGTGACATCTCAATAATACTAATATCCTCAATGCTTATTTTACTGTTTTCTACCATTTCTTTTAGTAAAATATTCTGAGAGGACATTCTATGTGGAATTGCAAATTTCTTCCCTTTTAAATCTTCAACACTATTTATATCTTTTGCTACTGTAATCGCATTTCCATCTCTATGACCTAAAGCAACTAGTTTTAACTTATTTCCTTCATCAATTGATTTAATGGCAAGTTCAACTAATGCAGAAGCCCCATCGATAGCGCCTGTATTTAACGCATCTAATAACTCTGGCCATGATCCAAACTTAACTAACTCAATTGTAAAGTCACTATCTTTACTTGCATCTATTAATTCTTTTTCTTCAAAAGCTGGAAGTGCATGGGTTAATGGAAGATATCCGATTTTGACTACTTTCCCATCTGTAGCTTTACTCCCATTTTGTGCATTCGAACAACCAGTGACTAATACCATTACTAAAACCAATAAAATAGTGATACTCTTTCTCATTCTTCTATTCATAAATACTCTCCTCATTCTATTCATTCCAACCCAACTCTTTACGCTTACTTCTAAAATCTTCTACGATCTGGTTCGCCAATGCGATATGATCTACATTAACAATCATTTCAGAACCCAATAATTCTTTTGTTCCATAAGTCATAAAGTCTGTAACATTTTGAGAACCTTGTATCGGTGCATGAACACTATGATAGGAGTTCATTCCTAATAATCTGAAGGATAGCGCTGCACATATTCCCTTTTCATTGCTCCACTCTGGACTAACAAAAGCATATGGTAGATCTTTAATCGGTGTTTGTAATTCTAACGCAAGACTACTAAAGGTTGCGGATGCTCTAGCATTATCAAGGCATTCTCCCATATGCCATACAGGTGGAATATCCTTTAAGAAATCTCTTAGGCTTTCTCCTGTTTGCTCAAGTGCTTTTGTTGAACAATACCCTAATTTTAATAAAGGTAACGAAGCACATCCATTGGTTAAAATCAAAATATTATTTTGTAGTAAGATAGATGCTACTTCAACAACAGCTTTTTCATAAATAATCCTTGGATTACTACATCCAACAAGATTAACAACACCCAATATTTTTCCTGATTTGATTGCTTCTGCGATTGGTTTTACACTTCCAAAATGTTTGTTCATCCATTCCACTGAGAATCCCATCTCTGCTTCCACTTCATACTGTGGAATCTTAACCGGTACATCTCTTCTCTCAGTAAAACTTTCAATACCTCTTGTTAGAATCTTTCTAGCTATTTCATTGATTTGATCCATATTCGAATGATTATGGTCTAATCCATAATGCTCTGCCCCAGGTAATCTTGCAGAATCACTTGTCGTTACGACTGTCGTTTTAAAGCATTTTGCCACTTCCATAATTGCTGGGAATACATCCTGTACGTCTGCAACCCATAAATCTAAAGCACCTGTCGATAATATAAGTTCTGAGCCAACTGCATTCGATAGTGGGATCACATTACCATATCGATACATAGCAGATAGACCGGAACAACATATTCCATAGAATTGTATTCCTAGCGCTCCATTTGCTCTCGCTAGATTCTGGAATTCCTCTGATTGGCCTAATTTAACAATCTCACTTACTAATAGTGGAGAATGTCCATGAACCGCTATATTAACATATCCTTTTTTCAGTGCACCAACATTCACCCTAGAGGAGCTTCTTGTTGGAAGTCCATATAGACTATCCATGGCAATCGATGAACCCAAACAGGAACTCCATGCAAATGCGATCCCTGTTCTTAAGAATTGTTTCATCTCATTCCTCCAGTCGCCATCGGTACCCGTACTGGTTCTATGTAAACTTTCAAAAACCTCATGATATACGCTGATTGGAAGGATATCTAGCTTAGACCATACCTCAAGTCTTTCCTTTGGTGCGAAAGCGTGAAGAGTCTTATGCTTATCTGGTACTGTTCTTGATAGATCTTCTAGTAGAATATCAGCCACTTCTACCGCTAATTCCTGTATGGTCTTACCATCTGTATTAATTCCAAATGTTCTACAGACAGCAAAGATCTTATCTGGACCTTCAATTGGCGTATTTATCTTTCCCTCTCCCGCCATCTTAAGCGCTAGCATACTTTCTCTTCCCCTAGCTCCATGCGCTGCTGCACCAGATGCTGTTGCTTTTAATATATTTCTAGCAACGATCAGATCAGCATCCGCTCCACATACCCCTCTAGGAGATCTTTTTGTTATCTTACAAGGCCCCATATAACAATTCTTACAACAAACGCCTGCCATACCAAAAGTACATTGTGGTTGTTGCTTATCAAATCTGTCAAATACGGTCTCAAGCCCACTTTCCTCCATATGTAATAATAATTCTCTAACTGCTGGGTCCGGTGTTTGCTCGATTACATCCTTCTTCTTCGGAAATGTCTTTCTATATTCATTAATGGCTTGAATATAATCGTCTACTCCACCATGTGTGTGGCTATGTGCGTGATCATGACTGTGGTCATGCTTATGTCCATTACCTATGTCGTGAATATGATAGTGATCCTTCTGGCTCATAAATTCCTCCTATTACATACTTTTTTAATATGAAATGTATCATATCATTTATATCACACAATGTAAATAGGTTTAATATGATTTATACTAATTTATTTTATATTTATTCATTATATTGCAATCTTTTTACTTGATTATTAAAATATCTTGAATATGTATATCCACTATTTCTCGCATCATAACAATCATTTACTAAAATTCTCTACTCAAATACTCAGTAAATATTTTGACTATTTATACAACAAAAGCACCACCACTTTCAACATGACGATGCTTTCATTCAGAATCATTAATATATTTAATTATCTTTCCTCTTTACCTTGTTGAGTAACATATGGATCAATGTGAATGCTTACTCTGGTATTCAAAAGATTTTCATTCATATCCTTTTTAATATTACCAATTATCTTATGGGCTTCTCCAACCGGTAATTGTTCTGGCACAGTAATATGAAAATCAATATGCTTCATGCTACCTGCTTTTCTAGTTTTTAATTTATGGTAGTCGATGAAGGAATCCTTATGCCTTTCAATAACTTTAATTACCTCAGCCTCTTCTTCATCCGACAATTTTACATCTATCAGAAATTCAAAAGCGCCCTTTGATAAATGCCATGCCTCTTTAATGATGAGTATTGCAACAAGAATAGCGACAATAGGGTCCAAAATAGCTATTCCAGTAAGCTTCACTAATAGAACTCCAACTCCAACACCTAATGATGTATAAACATCTGTTTTCAAGTGAAGAGAATCTGCTTCTAATGCTTGTGATTCTTCTTCCGTTGCAACCTTATGTAGCTTACGTGATACAAAAAAGTTAACAATACCAGATAACACCATAACTGCAATAGCAACAAAAGCCTGTTCTAGTTCAACAGGATGCATGATCTTTTTGCCTGCTTCATAAATAATCATACCAGCAGCCACAAAAATCAATACTCCTTCTGCCAATCCAGAGATGTTCTCCAATTTGCCATGTCCATATGGATGTTCCTTGTCTGCTGGTTTCGAAGATGTTCTAACCGCAATAAAAGCAATTAGCGATGCGACCAAATCCATACCTGAATGCATTGCCTCTGATACAATACTGATGGAACCACTTAGAATTCCAGCTAGAATCTTCATTATAACCAACAATGAATTTGATGCGACTGATATTAGTGCTACCCTTGTTTTTCTGTTCATTTTCCCCATAATTCAACTCCATTTTCTCATTTTTAAGTAATAAAAAAAGCACCTATGGAACAAGTCCTGTCCCACAGATGCTTAAGCTCACCTGTTGCCAATATATGGCCCAGCAACACAAATCTTTCTTGATTTGCTGCCTGTCAGATTATATATATAAACACTAAGATTTTAAATTATAGAGTTGATTTTGTCAATAAAAAAGATAATCCATATACTACTCGCAACAGATAACTTATCTGCTATTCATTCTGATCGACTATTGATAGTTCACAATTCTAACAGCCTCTCATGACCTTATCAAAGAAGTTGCCCTTCTCTTTACTTCGTTCTTCCATAGAATAATGAGTACTTATCCGATCTGCCAAGTTCTTCGCTCGGTGTCTTATCCACAATCAAAGTTGCTTTTAATAGAGATTCAATCTGTTGCCTCATTAAACTAACATTAAATCTATCCATTTCTCTACTTTCACTGTTCACCATCAAATAATCAGGCATCTGAATGAGCCCAATGACTGGAATTCTAGCTTCAAATAAAGGTTGACTTTCTCCAAATTCAAATTTATTGTGACCCCTTAGTGTCACGGTACGTATCATACTTCTACCTTCGATTGCTTTTTTCCATATCGATTCCATTTGCTCATTTCCAGTATAAGTATATTCGGTTTGAATATCTCCGGTTGCTTTATATTCGCCACTTTCATTTTCCTTCCACTCCATGCTTCCTAAATGCTCCACTGTGATTCCTGCCACTGCTTTTATATTTCCATTTTTACCATCCCATAATTCTGGATGATGATTCATCCAAGTTGAAGTTGCCTGTGAAGTACCTTTGAATTCTGGTAAACGAAAATGTCCTGTGATAAACGCAAATACCATGGTACGCTCTGGCTGAATGTTCTGCTTCAGTAAATAACGTATCATTGAGAGCATTCCAACAGCACCATTCTCCTCCACAACATTTACTCCATCGGTATGTGAATTAATAATAATCGATTCCTTTTTATTTTTTCCCTCAATTGCTACATAAAAGCTCTCTGTAAGTGCTTTCTTTTGTTTCTTAGCTTCTAAAATAACGGTTCCCTGTTCATTATTCTTCGCTGCTTCTATCACTTTCTTCCCATCTGTCTCATTTACCCATATTGCAGGTATTCCCATATATTCGTCCGTAAATGGCACATATTGATCTTCTACTTTTGAATCCGATACTCCCTTCCATACTAAAATAACTGCTTTCGCACCCTTCTCTTTTGCCTTCTTTAGATTGGGATTTCTTAATACAGATGTCAATACCAAGTCACCATCCCCGGAGATAACTTTACTACTACTCGGAAATCCATCTCTTTTATTCATAATAAGTCCAGTTGGAAGCTTTTTTATCGTATTAATTTCTACTACAGCAATTTTACCATTTACATTATTATAATTACCCCTCTTGACATAGATAAGCTCTCCCGTAACTCCATTTTCATCAGTTTCACCCGAATATGGATAGGCTGATGATACATGAATCTCCTTCTGGTTAATCAATAAAGCACTTCTTTTTTCTTCCCATTGATCCAACGTATAGATATCACTATGTAGTTTAAGCCCCATATCACTAAGTTGTTGTTTCAGCCACGAGATAAACTGTTCATGACCTCTTGAACCCGTTGTTCGACTTCCATATGAGTTCATCGTAATAATATCTTGTAACATACTTTCTTCTGAATCTAATTTATTATCATCTATCATCACATTAACATCCTCCGCTATTTGTACTGAATCAGTAATTGGTTTTACATATAGGTTAAGCATGACACACACACTTACAACTAATACAGACAAAACATATAATACTTTTCCTGTTACAAGTATTACACCTCTCCTTCTTTCTTTTATTCTTAATGACCACACATTCCATAGAGATGCTATAACTAGTAATATTGTTCCAACAATAAGAAACAACATATTCTGTTTCATCAAGAATGCAAATTCTGCAATTAATATACCTCCATATATTAAATGTAATTTATGAAATTCTTTATCGATAAATCTTATCATACCAATTACAATAATCATCATTAAGATAACTACTATAGAAATACTCGTTTCCTTACCGATCAATAAACTTTTACAGAATGCTAGCAATAAAAATATGATACCTAATACTGCTTGATATAACCTTTTCATGTGTTATTTACTCTCCTTCTTTACTCTCAGTTCAGTTATATGCTCCAACGTTAATATCATTGCATATCGACATTACATTTGTAATGTCGATACCTCTGTAGTATAATAGGAACTATATAGGAAAACAACATGAAATAACAATTCAATTACTATAACGTACAAATCGAAAGGAAATGTAATGTCAGATACAATCAAACGCTATTCCAATAAAGAAACAAACCGCTTAACAAGAGAAGCCATATGTACTGCGCTTGTACTACTTATGAAGGACCAATCTTTTGAAAAGATAGGAATCACTGATATCGTAAGGCGCGCTGGTGTATCCAGAACAGCATATTATAGTAATTATTCAAGTAAACATGAGATATTATTCGATCTTGTTGATTCTCTCATATCGGAAGTCAATCAAAAACTGCTGCCTTATACCGATGAGAGAACAGGAAAAGCAAAGTACCCTAGAGAATTTATCAAGAATATGTTTGAAGTGCTTTATCAACAACGGAATATCTATAAAACATTGTATGACGCAAAATTCAACTATATCATTCTAGATCGACTAAACCACAGTATGATAACCCATGTGCAGGATCAGTCAGAGGAGAATATATACCGTATTTATTTTAATGCTGGAGCTTTATATAATGTTTTTTCTAAATGGATTCAATCTGATATGAGCAAAACAATTGAGGAAATGACTGAGATATGTCTTAAGATCTATCATACACCGATGTCTCAAGAGTAATGAAGACAAGATTACTATTATTATCATATTGCACACAGAGGAGATAAGAATAAAATGAATCAAAAAATAACTACTTTAATTCATAAACTAGAAAGTCATAACATGGCAGGATATTTTGTAAATACACCTGAAGAATTACTTCTTCTGATAAAAGAACTGATACCTAACGGCTCTAGTGTTGGCAGTGGTGATTCTGTAACTTTGGAGGACACAGGAGTATTCGAGTATCTACGAAATGGTGATTATAATTTTTACGACAAATTCGCCTCCGACCTAACAAAAGAACAAAAGAGAGACATCTATCTACGTAATTTCACAGCTGATACATTTATCTCTAGCGCGAATGCCATCACCATAGATGGTGCAATCTTTAATATTGATGGAAATGGTAGCCGGGTAGCACCTATACTATATGGCCCTAAGCAGGTTATTATTATTATAGGAATCAACAAAATCACAGATGATCTCGACTCGGCTATCAAAAGAACTAGGCAGATTGCTGCACCCTTGGATGCAAAGCGCTTAGGGAAAAACACGCCTTGCACTTCATTGGGCCATTGTATTGATTGTAAGCATAAAGAACGAATCTGCAATGATTTCGTATTAATCACTGGACAATTTGTAAAAGATCGAATTAAGGTGATTATCCTTAATGAGAATGTGGGATATTGATTTTCGATTTGAGTTATTAGAAAGATGATAAATGTTCTTCAGATGATATATCATGTGTTTAAGAATACTTTGATAGTTAAGGTTAAAAGGCGGGTGATTAATCACCCGCCTATCTATATCTTAAAGAGTCTTACAGCTGTCATAAGTGAATCAACTGCATCCTTAACTTTTCCAGTTTCAACAACAGTTTTACTTGATTCTAAGGAAGACTCGTTGGCTCTTCCTGCTATATTAGTAGTTCCTTGTGCACCTTCATTTGTTGCTATTGCAACTCCAGATATTGCAGTAGTTATATTTTCAATAGAGGCCAATAATTGCTGAGAGGTAGAACTTAAATCTGCTACAATTTCATCCACTTTATTTGCATCGTTTGTATATTCATTTGTAGCCTTTAACATCTTCTGATAATCATTTACCACATTGACTGCCACAAACTGCATTAATTCCTTTGCATTATCGGATAAATTAGCAACTGCATTGAAGACTTGCTGATTAATTTGCTGCATCTGGTTTACCGTTCTTGTTGATTCATCTGCCAGATTGCCAATTTCCCCTGCAACTACAGCGAATCCCTTACCAGCATCTCCAGCTCTTGCAGCCTCAATGGATGCATTAAGAGCTAATAGATTAGTCTGACTTGCAATATTAAGGATTCCATTTGCTAATTCATTAATTTTTGTTACTGCCTTCGATTCTTCCAAAGATTTTTCTAACTTTTCTTGTACCTGAATACGGATATTACTGGCATCCTGCTGCGCTTTTTCAAAATCCTTTCTAAGTGCAGATGCACGATTATTAATTTCATCTACAGTAACTGCCCCGTCTTGCGCTTTCTGTGATACATTTTGTACTGCTGAATTGATTTCTTCAACTGTAGCAGATACTTCTTCTGTTGACGCTGACGTTTCCTCCATTCCTGCTGATAACTCTTCAGTCGTTGCTGAAATGTCTTCGATATATCCATTCAATCGATATATATTTTCATTTACTGACTTTACAGAATCGTCTACTAGAATGGCACTGTCTGAAACACCATGAAAAGATTCTCTTATTTTATTAATGAAGCGATTCAATGCCTCTGCCATTGCACCAATCTCATCATTGCTCTTAACAATAATTTGACAGGTTAAATCATTATTCTTCTCAGCTTCTAGTAATCCTTTATGCATTATTTTAATAGGTTTTATAATCATTATGGATATCAACAAACTTAAAATAACCGCTACTACGCAAAATATGATAACTGCAATAATTATGATTTTCTGAGTCATCTCAGCTGTTTTGGCAGAAGACTCAAGTAATCTTGACATCTGATTTTCTCGAAATACCTTATATTCAACCAATTTTTTATTTAACGTCTCAGCTGCAGGCACCATCTGATTTCTCATAACACTCAATACTTCACTATCTTTTCCTGCTTTGACTGCTGGTATAATACTATCCGTTGCAATTTTTACATATGCATTATTTAATTCTTTCGATTCCTTACTTAATTCTTTTCCTTTTTTCGTAACAGAACTATTAATTAGCTTATCAAATATTGCACCTGACTCTTCTGTCAAATCTGTAAATTGATTTACGAAAGATTCATCTTTCGTTATTACATATCCACGTAGTGCAGCAACTACTTTTGCTGAATTTTCAGTTACTTGATTTGTGTCCTTATACAATGGTAGATAACTACCATTAATATCACTTGCTGTAACTGCCATAGAATGAATCTTTAATAATGTAAATATGAGAAGAACTGTTGCAATTAATGTAATTCCTATAAATCCACCAAATATTTTGACCATAATACTACTTCGTTTTTTCATACCCTTTTTCCTCTCTTTCTAGTTTTTCTAATAAGCCTAACATTTTTTAAAGTATTCTAGCGCTTGAACCCCTGAAAATAAATGCCGGTCATGCTTAATTTCGATTAATTTCAACTTTATTAAATGATAATAGACTTTTTTTGACACTATTTGATTTTATCACAATCACATCACATTGCTCGCCAAATTCATGTATGATAGTATGAATAATATAGTCATTTTCCGAGATTTCTATATCAATTATATAACGGAGGAGATTTATTTCATGAATCATATCAATTCAAAAGAATACTTAGGTTTCTCTCAAGCTAAATATATTGAAAATGATCCTGTGCAATATAAACTAAGGGCTAATGAGGTTATTTTTAGAGAAAGTCAGGAGGTACACTTTCATGATGATATAGAATTATTTTTTGTCATAGATGGTAAAGCTACACTTAATGTAAATAATGAGCCAAATTCGATATCTTCTGGCAATCTGGTTATGCTAATGCCATATCATGTACACTCAATAATTCTTGATAGTAGTAGTTTACGAATCTACCAATGTTCAATCTCTTTGGGATTACTTTTATTATCATCCATATCCCGAGTAATAGAACAACATATATCCTATTCGCTTGCCTATGGTAATGTAGTTGTAAAACTGACTGGAAGAGAACAAGAATCCATGGGTAAAGATTTCGAAGAGATGATTAAAGAACTTCATAGCGATTGTCTATTCAACACAATGGTTGGATTGAATATCGTATCTAAAATCATTTTATTGTTTAGCAGAAATATAGCAACCAATATTATAGAATGTGAAACTCCTGATCACAGCATAACATGGAAGTTAATGCAATATATGAACACGAACTTTAGCAATGATATAACTGCCAAAAGTCTGGCTACTAAGTTCTCTTTACCACCCCTCAAGATAAACAATTATTTTTATCTTCTAACAGGCGAAAATCTCTCAACAAACTTGCACAGAACTCGAATTCGGTATGCTTGCAGTATGCTCCAATTCGATCAACTCTCAAGTAGTTACATTGGTAAATATGTAGGTTATAAGAATACATCCTCCTTCTTTCGAAAATTTAAAGAAATAAAAAATATGACACCAGATGAATATCGAAAATCACACATTCCAAATGATATGACCTATAAATGTTTAAATAATTCATGGAAAATACTACTTTATATCTATGAACACTATGCCGAACCAATGAGTGAAACGTCTATCTCACAAGCATTGTTTCTGTCAACAGAAAACATACATACAGAACTTCTTTCTAATTTTGATATGTCATTACCTGATTTAATAACACAAATAAGATTGCAATATGCTTGCTCTTTTTTACTGGTATTAGATGCACCGATATTAAATATTGCATATCTGTCTGGTTTTTCTTCTGTAAGAACATTTAATAGATGTTTTAAAAAAATAATGGGCTATACTCCTCTCGAATTTAGAAAACAGAGGATTTCAAAATAATCCAAATAAAGGGGCTGTATCAGTAACACAGCCCCTTTCAATACGTAACTTCATTGTATAATTATTACATTTTTTTATTCTTCCTCTACATCAACAAGAGATACCGATTTATAACATCATAATCATTTCTTAAAGTAATAATTTTCATCTGTTTCTTTATATTTTACCATACCAATTTTCTCCGCAACTTTTATAGAAGCTATGTTATCTTTCTCAATCTCAGTCATTACATATAGAACATTTTTTTGTTTCTTAGCCCAATCAACCAAGGCTTTAATTCCTTCCGTTGCATATCCCTTGTTCTGATATTGTTCATCGATACCATAACCAACTTCTACCATACCTTCTTCATTAGGTTCACCTTTAAAACAAGCTCCACCAATTCGAATATTTTCATCCGATAATATAAAATTCCAGGTTCTAAGCCATAATAAATCTTCGTTCGGATAATGTTCTTGATGATACAAATATGCATAGTAGAAATCATTTGCCATCTCATCGCCACTATCCGTTTCTGCATTGTGCCTTAGACCTAATTTGTCTTCATACTTCCAAATACTATCTTTTAAAATACTCATATCTTCTAATGTATGGCATACTAACCTTAGTCTTTGCGTAATTAATTCTATCGATTGATTTTCACTTGAACTATTGTCGTTCATAGGTATTGTATTTTGTAAAGCCATTGCAGCTTTCACAGACTGAATCATAATAAGGCATGGGTTCCACTCATCCCATAGAGTAGGAAAACATTCTAATTTTCGAAATCCAATTCTCTCATAGAACAGGCGCGTTCTATCATACTCTTCATAATGCCCTTCATCCACAGTCTTCACCTGAACATACTCATACCCTTTGTTATATGCGTATTGGATAAAACGTTCAAATAATTTATGCCCTATTCTATGACGGTGATATTCCTTTAAGACTCCCATAACAAAGACTTCCGCAGTATATTTACTTGTCTCTTTTAATACTATAAAACCAACATGTCGTCCATTCTTATAATAAGAGAAAAATGGCATCTTCTTACTTTCTTCTATGTAATGCTTCGTACTCTCTGGTACACCAAACCAATCAGGCAAATCCGTTAATATAGTTTGTGTAATTTCCTCTTTTTGCTCTGGATCTGATATCCATCTAACTCCATCTTCGTAGTTCTCACGGGTTAGTTCATAATCAACGCTATCTACTCTTGTCTCACTCATCAAGTGACCTCCAAAATATGTATTGGAGGATTAATTTCCCTGAATCCTCCTTACAGGTTGTTTAGTATTTGTTCTAATAATCATCATTATAATCGACTTCCTTTCTTGTTGTATTTATTGGTATTTTACTATAATCCTTTTCCATAATCAACCATTCTATTACAATCAAATGTTCTGTACTATTTGAAAAAACGCTAACTCTTCCAGTAAGGATTATTTTTGTGACACTATTGATATCCAAGCTGGCAACGCTGCCATAGGATTCTGTTCCCAATTGTTTATATTTATAAGCTCCTCCGGATTCTGTTTTACTAATTCATCATAAAAAAACCAAAATGAAGCATTTACTGCTTGTAATTCTTCGATTTCCTTTATTGACAATTGGGCAGATACCATAGCATTCACTAAATCCTGCACTCGCCAATGACAATGAGGCATTGTCTCTTCGTACGGCTTCACAATATGTGGATTCTTCCATGCTTCTCCTGAAAACGGACGATTGAATGGATGTATATCATACATAATTGAAAACCCTGATGTTTTCAATACCCTATTTATGTTACGATACATCAAACCTAGATCTGCAATCCAAGAATGCGTACCATTAGATGTATATACCAGATCAAAACTGTTATTTTCAATATTCGAAAGTTGCATTGTATCATCACAGATAAATCGAATATTCAGGTTCAATTTATTGGCAATTTCTTGTGCATATGCTAATTGTTTATCGCTAATATCTGCAGAAGTAACCTCAGCTCCTAATAATGCAAATGCAATTGCTGCATGATTATCTCCACTGGAAGGTAGTAATACTCTTTTTCCTTTCAGATTGGGGATATATTTATGAATCAGATTATATACTGCAGGATGAAAAGCAATTGCTGGATTTTTCACCAACTCTGCTATTTTTTCATCCGTTCTAAGAGACTGATACCAATCTGAATTCGCTGTTTCGTTCCAACTATCTTTTACTTGTAGTAACCATTCTTCCATTGTATTATCCTCATTTCCTAGTATAGGTATTTATAAATTAACTTTCCTCAATCAACCTTTGAATTTCTTTATTTATTACAGTATACACCATTTTTTTCATATTTTCTACAATCAAAAAAAGAGAGTACTATGACTCTCTAATTTCCTTCGGCATTGCCTTCCACTCATCAACCGTCATTACATCGGCAAACATTCCATTTAAGGACGCCATAAATGCTTTATGCACCACTTCTGCCTCGATTACATCGCCTTGAAATGATAAAGCTTTCGTCGTACATGCATCTTCAAGCAATATCACTGGATACCCATAATCCTGACAAGCCCTCACTGTTGTATCAACGCACATATGTGACATCATTCCACCTATTACGATTTGCTGGGCCTCAAGCTTTTCTAGCATTTCTGCTAACTGAGTATTCAGAAAAGAACTTGGCTTCTCTTTCCATATTACATATTCTCCGTCCTGTGGTTGAACTCTATGATAGAATTCCCTAGAATGGCATGCTGACTCGGACTGATCCTCCTTATAAAACATATGTCCTACATGTATGACTGGTTCGTTGTTACCACGAAATACTTCTAACGCCTCAAAAGCCTTCTCTACAGCTCGTTGTGGTTGATATAAAAGATAGTTACCTTCTTCAAAATATACATTCTGAATGTCAATTAAAATTAATACTCGTTTCATAATTACCTCCATATAATCACTTTGTACTCTAATATATTGATAATTATAATGATGTATTCTAGAATGTAAATTACCTACTTTTTTGTGGGTATGGAATTCCTTTTCTATCAAGTTCCTCTGTAAGCCCTAATTCAACCATGTAGTCTACACCGATATGTTGCATAATCTCTATTGCTCGAATCATTTCCTGTCCGCGCTCTTTTGTTAATGAATATTCAACATGGAGAGGATACCCATCAAATGTTTCTTTATGAACCAATCCAAACTCCTTCAATTCTTTTAATTGTTCAAGTAGCATCTTTTGATTGATTCCTGCTATCTGCCGTTCCAGTTCCGATAAGGATAATGGGCCTTTCCTCATTTGGAATAAAATGATGAGTTTCCATTTTCCTTTTACAATATCATGAACGATCTCCAATGGACACGTATAATCATTGCGTATTTTCATCAACTACCTCCGTATTATGTATGATTATAAATACAATATTCATTACTATGATGTTGCCTGACAAATGACCTGTTTCAAAATCTAGCCTGGCAATTTGCACAAAACAGAAGAAGCGATTGCGCCTTTGAATATGTATTAGAAGATCTTGTTCTCGGATCATTTTGTGTTATATGCTAGGATAGATCTGTCTGAGCGCAGCGAGTTATCTGTCCTAGCATATGTTTTACACAAAACGAACTGAGAACTAGAACTTCTTATACATATTCAATGAAGCATGAGTTTTTCTGTTTTGTGCAAATTGCCTAGACTACTTCCCAAACAGGTCATTTGTCGGGCAACTCTTTACTATTTCATTTCTTCTTTCGTCTTAACTTAGGTTTTGTAAGGTCATAACTTTCCTCAATCATCCGATGAATATCTTTCTCTGGTACAGTCCCATCTAGAATAATCGAATTCCAATGTTCTTTATTCAGATGAAAAGCTGGTACCACAGATTCATATGCATTTCGCCAGAAGTCTCTCCACTCTAGGTCGCATTTCACATTAATCCAGATGTATTCCTCTCTTTCGAAGATCCAAGCAAATACTTTATTATTCGCTTTATGCCTAATTACTGTCCAGTTTTGATCATGAAACGGCATATCTTCATATGTTTCTGATAGACTACAGCAAAATTTAATTGCTTCTTCTCTAGTATTCATTTCGATTCACTCCATTTTTTATCTCACTTCATATTTCACTTATTTTACAATTCACTCATATAACTTATCACTTATATATAACTTTAATCGTCTACAAACCTTCCAGAACATCTTCCACTTCTGCAAGGTATGTATCCAATCTATATTATATTTAACAGGATGAACACGAATTAACTCATCGGACACACCAGAATAAATTCCATCCCATCCATACACTTTCTTGCAAAGATATCCCCGTTCATCTTCTTCATAATCTCACTACAAATATATAGTCCAAGCCCATTGCCAGCCTTTCCTTCCGTGTTACTGCCCCGATAAAAGCTGTCAAAGAGATGTGACAGTTCACCGTCGCCGACTGGAATTCCAGAATTAAAGATATGAATCAATGCGCAGTAGTCTTCTTCGGTAAATGTAATCGAAAGCCTTTTACCATCCCCATACTTAAATGCATTCTCAATCAGGTTCCCTGCTGCTTCATACATTCTTTCGATATCACCTTTAAGAAGAGTATTTTCATAACTTCCAATGGCAAATTCCATCTGATTCAGCTTGCATCTTTCGGAATAACCAGCAGCAATCTTATTCATCAGCTCTGTCAAATAGTATTCTGAATTATTTACTTCGATGGATATCACATCTTCCGTTGTAGATATCATAATGTCCTTAACAAATTCATTAATCTCTTTCGTCTTCTCCTGAATCTTTACTACTGCTTCCGCCTTTTCCTCCTCCGTGTCATATAATCCTTGTTCCAGAGCCTTCGCATATAGATTAATCGCATTCAAAGGAGTCTTGATATCGTGAGATATGGATAATAGAATCATTTTCTTATCCCTTGCTAGCTTAAGTTCCTTATTCTTATGACTTTCAAGCGCATCCCTCAGCATTCCAATCCCCCAGATAAAACGCCCAAAATATCTGTTTTTGCTTTCTTTGATTCCATCATTTAGATTACCTTTGGACAATTCGTATGGCATATTACTAAGTTGATGGAACGGCCTAATTATCTTCTGGTCCGTATAGATTAGTATGCTTACTGTAAGCAGGTATATTAACAGAAGAAACCCCTGCGATAATCTGCAGAAGCTACTTACATCAATATCCTTTTTATAATCAAATCGAAGATATCCGACTACATGATTTTCTTTGATCACTGGCACTATCTCCATCTGATATTTATTCCTAGAAGAATAAAACTCAGTTATAATATTAGAATCATCTGTACCAACACTTAGATAGGTAACACGAAAAATATTGAATATATCAATAGTATCCGAGTAACTATTCGCATCAATCACCATTATATCATTATCCTTACTATCATTATTACCATCATTAAGGACTTCACTATTCATAATCTCACGGCTGAGTCTACTAATCTCAACCCTATATTCATTATTCTGCTTATCTGCAAAATGGTTCATAGTAATATATAGGGTGACCGCTAATATTAGATACAATCCAGTAAACAATGCAATGATTATCTTATATTTCTTCATATCGGTAACCCACTCCCCATACGGTCTTAATCCTCATCGGATTCCTTGAGTCTTCCTCAATCTTATCTCTTAACATCTTGATATGAACCGTAAGTGTCTGATTCTCACTGAAACTATTCGCACCCCATATCTCATTGAATAAATATTCCTTATTCATTGTCTTACCTTTATTCTCTATTAATAAAAGGAGCAGATCATATTCTTTGATTGTAAGATTCAGCTCCTTGCCTTTATAGGTTACCTGCATAGAATCCTGATCAATCACAATGTCACCTGATCTGAGTAAGGCAGCACTTTCGTGTACATCATAGAACCGTTTAAATAATGCTGCTATCTTCGCTCGTAATATGTCTATGTCAACTGGCTTTTCGATATAGTCGTCTGCTCCAAGTTGAAATCCATTCATCTTGGATTCTTTATCCACCATTGCACTAATAATAATAATAGGAATGTCACCTTTTTGTCTAATATAAGAACATACAGCAAATCCATCTATCCCAGGGAGCATGATATCAAGTATAATTAGTCTGGCTTTATCCTTTAATAAAAAATCTTCCGCCTCTTCTCCACTCATTGCGCAACACACGGTATAACCGTCCTTTACAAGAAATTTGCTCATAAGATTCGATAACTCTTTATTATCCTCTACTAATAATATATCTACCATGTTACCCCCTGAATATCTATATCTATTTTATATTTATTTTAAATCTATGTCTAATCTATTCTACCAGCCAAGTTCCATTAGCCAATTACTTAATTTCTTTTCACGTTCTCTTCTATCTTCTGATTCTGTATATTTACCAAGATTAATCTCATCTCTTATGTTGCCGTCTTCAATGTATAGAATTCTCTCACATTTGGCAGCTACCTTTTTATCATGAGTAACCAGCATAACGCTTGTTCCCTCTTCATTAATCTGATTTAATATTTTCATAACTTCTTTGGAGGACTGTTGGTTCAGTGCTCCTGTCGGTTCATCTGCAAATATAATTCTTGGCCTGTTAATGAGGCTTCTGCAGATACATGCTCTCTGTAACTGTCCACCCGATACTTCATTGATATCATTATCAGCAACTTCACTGATTGCAAGCTTATGCATAAGCTCCACTGCATAATCATTGATTTCTTTTCTGGTATACTTACCTTCCTTAGATTGATATGCTGGTAATATTATATTATCATATATGGTTAGATTTTTCAGCATATACATTTGCTGGAATACAAATCCCATCTCATTGAGTCTGACATTACTAACATCACCATCAGAAAGTTCACTTAATTCCTTGCCGAAGAAATCTACATTTCCCGCCGTTATGGTATCCATACCGCTTACCGTATATAATAGTGTAGTCTTTCCTGATCCAGATGGTCCCATAATTGCCACCATCTCACCCTGTTCTATCTCAAAATTTACATTTCTCAGTACATTGTTCTGTCTCTTATTAATAATATATGTTTTACAAAGATTCTTTACTTTTAACATCTCACTCATAATATCCTCCATTTCTATTCACTTGACCCGTAGTTCCAGGAACTATTTTATTTCTAGATAAAATTTATTTATTTCTACATAGAATTTATTTATTCTGCATTATTAATTTCCATTAGATTCAGCTTCTTAATTGAGCCCGAACTGATATATGCCGTTAAACTTATTACCAATAACAGTAGTATTGGACATAATAGATATACTTCGAAAGGATTCACCTGTATTCTCATATGGGTAGCTCCCATCATACCAAAGATTGGGCGTAAGGCGATATCATTTAAAGGAATGGATAATACGGCACCAAGCACCACTCCAATGAGTAGTACAATTCCGATTCTACATACCTGCCATAACCTTACCTCTTTTAATGAATACCCAATACTACGAAGCATTGCAATCTGACTCTTTTCACTCATAATAAATATTTTCATCATGAGAGTGGTAATCATAACATTTACCAAACAAATTAAAACAAATATCATAACCTTAACGCTGCCAATTTGTGATGTAGTACTGCCTAACTGTACTTCCATCGCTTGTTTTACATTATAGATCTTATACTCTGGAAAATCTTTTTTAATATGCTTTAACATATTGTTATCAAATGTTTTATTGTTCAGATAACATTGATAGTACCAGACACCTGATATTGTACCTTCTAGCTTAACATTGTTACTCATAAATGCACTATGACCCATACTCATATAATTCTGATAGGAAGCTGTTATAATAAATGATCGATCTTCAGTACCAATCTTTGCATGAATGGTATCACCAATCTTTACACCCATCTGCTTCATCACTTTCTCCGATAACGCAATCTCATTATCATTTACAGGCGTTGATCCCCCAGTCAATTCGATAGACGAACCATCCGATTCAAGAGGAAGTAATGTCATGACTTGATAGGAATCATCCTTGTCATTCACGTAATAGGAGAAAGAGTAGAATATCATCGTATTGATATCGATATCATAATGTTTGCTTTTAAAATTATCCTCCATTGATCTTATATGGTTTAAAACGGTATCTCTATCTAACGTAGCTTCAACATTGTCACTTTTAATCTCTGATTTGGCATAAAAGTCGGCCTTTAGGTCAATTAGAAAGTTCTTAGCCATCTCATCACTACCAAGAGAAGTAATTGTATTAATCGGTAGTATGATAACAATTGTCCCGATGGCAAATGTTAGAATAAGCACAACATACCTTTTTATATTGGATAAGATATCATTCAAAGCCATAAACAATGGCGTTCTTAAGCGTTTGCACTTGTGAAGGGATATCTTTGACTTCTTATGAAATCTCTCACCAGTCTGGCCACTCCTTATTGCTTCAATTGCAGAAAACTTACGTAGCTTATTGGTGCATAAATAACAGATTATAATAACAATAACCGCAACTACAACTGAGCATATTACATTGATGCCAAAATTCACGCTGGCATCTTCCATCATGATACTCTCACCAACTGACTGAGTCATCGCGTTACTTACTGGAATACTTAAGAAGCATCCAATGACAGCAGCCACACTTACTAGTGCAAAGTACTTTATGAGATAGATTTTCTTAATCATAAAGTTCTTAATTCCAATCGCTTTCATAATTCCGATTTCCTTGTAATCTTCCTGTAACGTGAATACAATGGTAAATCTAAGAATGAGAAATGATATGATAATAAGGCAGACTCCCACAACAATTAGTACCCCTGCTGTTATCAAAGACATGACATATGCAAATTGAAACATGTCTTTTTGCACACTCACGATCATATCAAATGCTTCCTTATTCATTGCTTTGCTGAAAGCAGCCTTGTCATATGGATTGATATTGTAATTATAATTGATCGCTGTTCCAGTATTTTTTATATCTTCAAAATCCTTGTCACTAATAATATATCTTGACATTCCAACATAATCTCCCCCAAATGCAGGGTCCATAATGCTGGTTGTTATCTTAAATGTCTTATTCAGATTGCCAAACTTCATCTTGATGGTATCACCAATCTTAAGACCATTTAGATCCAGTTGTTTTTGCTGCATTCCAATCTCGCCGTCTTTCATCTTAACAAGCTTACCATCTTTATCAAAGATTAACATATTGTCGTGCCACTGATTTTGAATCATTATCGTATTATTCAAGTTATACTTTGAACCATCTTTTCCACCATAGCTTTCTATATTATCGATTGAAAGTATAACAGCTTCATTCTTCGAATAATCCTTTACCAGCTTATTTCCTTTCAGCCATTCTCCAAGATTCTTCTCTCCTGGTTTTTCATATGTTGAAACAAACTCCTCTGCTACTTTGCCTTTATCCATGCAATAGTTCATCGCGTTGGATATTACAAGGATATTGTTCACACTGCTTGCTACAAATACAGTTGCTAATATCATAAATAGAAACAATATCACATTGATTCCACGCTTATGTTTCAGATCTTTTTTTAATATTCTGTATAACATGACTTTTCCCTCTCTTATTCTGGATTGCTTATTGTTGATTTCTTATTTTGATTACTATTCTTGATTATTTAATCCTTTGAAATGATTTCTTTGATGACCGGTTTCATCTTATGTGTCTATAGTAACATGGAAATTATTAAATAATCCTTAAATATTTTCTTTATTTGGTTGTTTATGGAGAAGTTTCAGGAAGAAGCTTTATGAAAAAGCTTTATGAAAAGGCTAGAAGTTCAATGAAGACGAGGGTCAAAAGCTAAATGAAGTTCTAAATGAATGTATCGTGGTGATATTTATTTTAATGCTTCTTTTAGTTTTCGACCCTCGAATATATCAAAAGAATATTACAAAAGAGATTGGTAACACTATCTTTATTAAATTTTTATTTAAGGAGGTGTAGCTATGAGTCATCCAAGAGGTAGTAATCAGAAGAAATCTGGTCAAGGAAATGGTAACAGTGTGATTAATAATCATGAAAATAGTAGAAATGCTGTAAGTGGAGATACTCCATCTTCAAGCAGTCATAAATTTAGTGATAGTTCGAAGGATAGAAATAGTAAATAGTATTTGTATCCTTTTAAGAGTACTTATTAGTCATATACAAAACAAGAAATGCTCTATCCACCACAGCGATAGGTGGTAGAGCATTTCTTTATTATTTAGTTTTACATTCTGTAAGGCAATTCTAATACAATCTCTAATCTCAGATTTATTTTACTTGATATTGCTTTGAACATCCTTATACAAGCTGTTATGCAGAATTTCTGCATCACTTCCGATGAAAGCTTTAACTGCTTTTTCATCCTTCTGCAGATGCCACATGAACCATGCAGTCATATATCCGTCAATCGCCTGATATGTTTCACCGTGATCGACACCCGTCTTTCTTGCAATGATTTTAGGGACAGAATCCGGAAGTGCATCATAGTTAGCCTTAAGTGACCACAACGGACAGATACCCTGTCCGTTCGTTGCAGTGATATCTTCGCGGTACCTGCATCAAAATATCCAGTACCTGCAGCTAGGAAAGTTGGTATATTAACCTTTGATAGATCATAACTCCATTCCAGTCCGAATACGTTTTTCTGTCCCCAATATGGAGATGTAGCGCTGACTGCATACAATGCTTTATACATACTTCCGTGTTCCTGTGAAGTCACAGCATTAATTGCCCCGACACCACCCTGTGAATGGCCGCCGATTCCAATATTATCTTTATCTACTTTACGATAGAATATACTACTGCTATCTTCGTTTTGTTCCATCAGGAACACAAGGCTCGATTCCGAAGAAGCTCCGGTTCTTGAATTCTCATCTTCATTGCCAACAACGATAAATCCCCATGAAGCTAGATGCTTGAAGAATGCTTTATATGAGCTGGCGGGAACTCCCGTTCCATTGGCTATCACTACAACTGGATATTTTGAATCATTTGCCTTAAGCTCTGATGGATACCATATCTCATATTTTTTAATTATATCATCTCCTGCTTTAAACTCTTTAAAAGATACATCATAAGAACCAAGAGCCGTGTATGTTTTCTCGACAGTTTGTTTTGTCTTCGAGAAATTGTAATAATGATTGCTCTTATAGACAAAAATGCGCCAGACAACAATTGACAGCAAAATTATTACTAGTATTATGATCAAGATGATTTTTAACAATTTCTTTATGATTTTCATTTCCGAATTTCCTCCATCTTCTTTTAAATTATACATTTGGCATCTTCCGTTGTAATTCCATACCAGATGGATTCTTTCGTATTATCTGTTATTTCCGGACGCTCTATTATGTTATTTATTGATTACATCGCAATCATCGTTCCTGTTATTATAAAAGCAACAATTATATTGTTTATTTGATTGGCATATAAGTATCCAGATAATCTGTTACTTTCTCCATATACAGAGCATATAAGTCATTATCGTTCTGTAGTGCATGCCCGGAATGTGGTAGTTCAATGTACTCATGTGTCACATTATTTTCTTCCAGTGCCTTTTTCAGATGCTTCACTGTATCAAATGGGCATACCCTATCATATACCCCATAGGCACAAACGGTTGGCACAGAGTTCTTATCCACCCACATATATGCAGAGATAGGCTTGATTGCCTCTTCATAAGCTTTTGTTCCGAACATATCAGAGGTAATTTTAGTGCCAGCCATGACACCAAATAATCCTGCTGCAGCCTTCGAATTCTGATCAAGTCCGTATACAGACCAATCTTCTGGATAGAAACTTGACGGACCAACCGCTTCAAATAGCATCTTTACTGGAATCGGTGATTCATTCGCATCTCTGTATGCATATAGCATTGCTAGCGTTCCTCCTGCGGAACCTCCGGATATCGCCATTGAATCAAGGTTATATCCTAACTTAGCAGCCTCCCTCTTAACCGCAGAGATACTGCTTTTGATCTCCATCGACTGCGAATATACGCTTGCATCAGGGTGATTGTTATCGCGTAGGGTGTAATTAATTCCAGCTGCTACATATCCTTTAGAACACAGCCATTGTAGCATTTTCTTATCATCTGACTTATCACCCGTAGTAAATCCCCCCGCATGGATATACACAACCAGACCGTAGGCCTCTTTTGTATTGTCAGCAGGAACATATAGATCGAATTTATTTGCTTTGCCGTCTCCATATGCTATATCGCTATATATCGTTCCAATCTTGTTGCTCCAATCTACAGAGTATTTTTTCATTTTCGGAGAAGTATAAGTCAGTTTAAAAATTGCCGAACCCACAAAAGAAATGATAAATGCCCCTACGCACAACAGAACAAACATACCTGTTTTGTTTCCTTTCTTTCTATCTTTTCTCATAGGATATTTCCTCCGAACAATGATCCTCCGACCATCATATTAATAAATATCCTTACTGCAAGTCTTCCTAATATCAGACCAATAATAATAACCACAGCAAGAATAATTCTTCGTTTCGTTGTAAGAAAATGTGTCATGTGTTTCTCCTTCATCTTTATATACTTCTAATCAAATCATTTTTAAATCAAAGCATTGTCCCTTGACAATCTGTTGCAACAGTTGTATTGTATTCGATGTATCAAGTGTACCATCGCACCCCCAGTCTAGTCAATATAACGGAAAAAATGGCACAAAGCAGGAGGAAATGTACCATCATGAATAACGAAGAAAAAAACTCATATGTAAAAAAACAGATTACGGATACAACGATCGAACTGCTGAAGCAACACGAATTTTCTAACATTTCCATCAGTCAGATCACAAGCTCTTCTCAAGTCAGCAGGAACTCGTTCTATCGGAATTATACTGATAAGGAAGATATTCTATTCAAACATATTCGCCAATTGGTAACATCCTGGAATGCAGAATACCAGAAACAAAACAAAGATTCAAACGCTGAGCTCTATGGAAGCCTGTTCACACACTTAAAAGAAAACAGTGAATTCTACCTTCTACTTAAAAAGCGAAACCTATTTCACCTATTTCTTAAAGTCTTAATCGAACAATCAGGCCCAAAACCGGAATATGATAACATGGCTGCCTATGTAACCTCATTTATTACCTACGGTACATATGGTTGGATTGAAGAGTGGATTGGCAGAGGCATGCAGGAATCTGCCGAAACCATGTCCACTCTTTTGTCTTCTCATGGAATGAAATAAAAAAACGGCACAGGACATCGGCTAATACACCGACATCCTGTACCACATTCATCACCCTAAGATACATCTTTTTTAAATTTCCATTCATAAATACCCAATAATATGCAACCAATTCCGTAACATAAAATATCTTTCATATCAAATACAGAACCTATCAGTATTCTTAAGAATGTATTGTGTTCAACGTTTAACAGTTGTACTATGTTAAAAAATTGCAAGCATTCCGTCAATCCTGCAAACAAAAATATGTACACTGGTAAGAATCTTATGCCATCTGTCTTAAACATTCTGAATGCCATATAAAGTACTATCACCACCAGCACATCTCCTATATACGGTCTGATAAATGTATCATGTACGTATAAAGCGATTAATACTTCTATCGTTAATAAAATAATAAATGTGATTGCATATTTAAGTCTTTTTTTATTAGTTATTGTGTTTTGTAAGATCATAGTTTACCTCTATTCTTCTATCAGTATTGCTCTCAAGGATTTGGCCATTTTAAACTTGTATATATCAATTCATATCTTCAACAAATCTAGCAACAGCACCATCACACTTTGCACACTTACCCTGAAGAACAATTCCATTCTTATCATCTACTATAGCATAGTTAACAATCGTAGTTACTCCACAATGTCTGCAAAATACATTATTAATAAGAGTCTCTTTCCAATCATCAGGTAACGCACTCCACTTTTTTAAAGCTTTGATATCCGATACATTTCCAACCATATCAGTAGCGGAATCCTCGACATACTCTAAGAAGAGTTTCTTATCAAACCCGCCACGTTCTACCTTTTTCTGAATACGTTTTGCTTCTAACTCTTCAATCGCATATCCACGAGCATTGCAAATTGCATACAAAACTTCTAGGACATCTGCCATCTCTTCTAGACTTTTATCTGCCTGATATTCTTTCACTTCTTCAAGAAGCTTTTTGTCCAATGCTTGGATATAATCTTTTTCTGATAAGGTATGATATATTGCTTTATGACCATCTTTCTCGATAATCTCTGGTATTCTATCTCTTACAAGTTTATTGTACTTTTTCAAGGGTGTGTACCTTCCTTTCTGGCGTCCAGATATCATGATATCCATTGCACTTTGCCCAATAATATATTAGCCTAAGTTTCTTTTCTTGATAGGATGGTGAAATAAGTTCTGCACTTTTCTCAATAATCATGTGATTTCTCTCAATCAGGTTGTCTACAAATAGATCTGGTGTCAGTCGATCCGATTTCTTTAGATTACATTTCGGGCAAGAAAGTACCAGATTCCATAGATTATCATCCTTGATAAATGACCATGGGATAAAATGATCCACATGAATATCACCATGATCCAGCTCCTTACCACAATAGAAACAGGTATGTTCCTCAAATTCATTAAACAATATCTTACGATAAACGGATAAATCATTACGCAACGTGATTGTATCCAAATTATTGAGGAGATTTCTCGTTGAAGATTCTTCGTTGACCTTCTCTAAGTATTTTGCCTATTCAAAGTAATTCATTTTCTCTAAGAATTTTTTATGCTTTGTCATAAACCGATATACGATAGGATTTAACTGTATGTATTCACCCTTCTTAGAAAAGGAATATAGAGTATCTTTGGAATCCCGAAATAATGCTCCTACTACATTTACCTTACATTTTGCCTTAACCTTATGACAAATCTTTATTTTCATATCATCTGGAATGGCTTCAAAACTGACATCTGAAATGATTTCTTGCTTGTTCAGTGCTTCCTTAAGAACTCTTTCTAATGCAGTTTCTCTTCCATCCTTTGTCTTTGCTTTCTGGCGTAGATTATATTTCAATACTAAGTTCCAATAAATCTCTGTGAATTTATAGAATAACTGATCAAAGGTCAGAACTAGATTCTCATCTGCATTGTATAAACTATCAAGGATAGACTTAAAGAAGCCATACTTATAGCTCGTATCATGAGAAACCTTATTTGAAAACATTCCACTGAAAATAGACCAAAGTTCATCTTCGGTTAGGTGTTTTTGGATATAGGATTCTTCTTTTAAGTCGTAACCAGCCATGGGTGGGGCTCCTTTCTGGGGAACTTTTTATATCATCAGTTTAACCTATACTAATTATAACATTATGAACTAGTGCTATCTACCTTAATATTCCTGAATTGAGATAAAAAATCTCTCTAGCAGTTACTTCCTATTCTATTTGCCCCATCTCAAGTGTAGTCGTAATATATTGTTTCATTTGTTAATTAAGTATAATCAAAACCTCAAAACACTTATTGTATTATGTGCGATAATGGATACTCACTTTTATGTATATTCTTTAAAAGTATATGCAAACTATTATTAACTTGTCTTATTAGGAGGCACATATGGATAAATGTAATACAATACTAAATTGTTTTGATATAAAAGAATATGAAAGTAGCCAACTATTGAAAAACAATATAAAAAAGTTAACGGATCATAAAGATGCAATTAAGATCATCAAACAATTTGAGTTGTCACACTTCGATGATTACTTACGATCCTGTGGCACTAATAATTTTACTGATTTTCCATACTCAAAATTATCTAATACAATCACTGAACAAAGTAAGTATATAATTGCCCGAAATATCAACAATAATATTAACTATTTTATATTAGATAATTTCATAGATACCTTTGCGTTTATGCAATCAATAGTAAATCGAGGTTATTTTAATAACAAAATGTCTACTGGTAAAAAAATCTACGGTCATTTTAATTCAGATAATGAGCTTCTTATTGGTAATAAATCTATTGAAATAAAAAAGTATATTTTAAAAGAGGCAGATATTACATCAATTGTTAGAAGAAAATATTATTCTTTTAACAATTCGCACACTTATTTGCAATCGCAAGTTGCTGCACTTGGTGGCTATTTGGGTTATGGGGCAAAAATAGCTTGTAATGATAAAAACAAAGTTGTGTATAACATCAGCTTTAATGAGATTTTCACTCTAGCTATGCCTGATTTAAATATATCAAATATTGACTCTCAGTATTATTATAAAAAAATCAATTTTATAGATGTTATTTGGGCAAATCAAAAAAATAACTTAATCACATATGCATTTGAAATTGAACTAAGTGATAACCTTGATGCTGCCTTCCATAGACTTTCTTTATATGCCTCAAAAAGTAATTATGTAATTACTAAATTAATAATAATTACACCTTATACTAATGATTATTATAGACTTCAACAAATTTGTTTAACTTATGATTCATCTAAAATTAAACATAGTTTTTATCATCTTACAACACAAGATTTTATTGAAACTCTTAAACAAAGAAACCTTCTTGTTCAACCTCAAAAACTAGAACTCATTCTGCTTAGTAAAATTATATCTCTTTCAAAAGAAAATAAGTAAATTCTAAATATCAGAATTTACTTATTTTTTCTAAGTTTTCTATTAAATCTGAATACAATTTACTAATGAGTTCACATCCAATACAATTAATGTGCATATCTAAAGCAACTTTCAATGTTGTTCCACTCCCTACAAATGGATCCAAAATTAATTCATGTTCCTTTGCCCCTATAGCCAAACAGAATCTAGGCACTGTTTCAGGAAATGGTGCAGGATGTGAATTTTTTTTCTTTGCATTCCCAAAACATCCTACATTACTAAAAAAATAATTTGGTTTAGATTTAAAATGAACTATATCATCACTACCACACTGCTTACATTTAAAAAGACTGCCTGTATCAATATATTTATCTTCATTTATTTTATAACTTTTCCCCTTTGCGAACATTAAAATATATTCCCATCCATTCCCCAAATATATTTCTTTATGATTGCCAGGAGGCGGTGAATTTTTTTTAATCCATATAATTATATCGCAATGAACAAATCCAATATGTTTGGCTATTGTAATTAAGTCAAAGCTATAATCAATACACTCTCTGTCAACGTGTTTATTCCCAATGTTAATAAACATAAATTTATCTTTTTTTAATACCCTATAACAAACTGAAAAGACTTCACTCAAATCACTAAGATATTTTTCATAATTACAAGCAATACCAATTTCATCTTTAGTAGCTATTTTCCGATTCGAATATTTCCATTTTCCTTCATTACCATCAACTCTGACTTTATCTCCATATGATCTCAAATTATAATACGGTGGACTTGTAAATATACAATCTATAGATTCTGCCTTAATATAATCTTTGAGTATTTTCCTACAATCTCCATTAAATGTTCGCCAACGTATACCGTTTATTATACCCTCAACATTTTCCAAACTATAACGACCTTTAGCATGCTCTTTATAATATATTATGAAATGCATGTAATATGAATGGAAAACAGAATAAAGCAGAATTATTCATTTTAAATCATCAAGTGGAACTTGGCACGGCATAGGTACTGTATTTACTACTGTTTATACTAGAAGTAGACATGATATTTTTAGCAATGATAAAACTGTTATTGCCCATAATTTCACAAATCTGTTTTATAAGGATTCTTAAACAGCTCAACCAACTTTGACTCTATTTTTTAAATGGGTTACATTACTCTAAAGCGGTTTTATAGGATTTTGTATCATCTCCTAAAAAGACTATTCATTCTTAAACCAGAAATAATTTGATACTTTTGGTAAATAGGAAGGCGAATGATTACATTATCATTATCAAAATAATGATTAACATCCTTTGCCCTGCACTTTCCAATGCCAAAACAGGAACAGAACTCGTCCAGAGTAAGCAGGCCTTTGTCATAATTACATTGTTGCATGATGTACCTCCTGAAATTGAACTTTGTTTAATTTATTATGTTTATGTCTTTGTAAAAGTTTTTAAAAAGTTTGATTCTTTATACATTATTTGGTATAATCAAATTGTTTTTCGCAACAATTATTCAAAATCATTTATTAAATAACAACAAAGGAGTATATTTATATGGATACATATTCAGAAAACACTGAAATGCAAACTAATGAAATAGCCGAGATACTAGAAATATTAAATTTAGCTTCAAAAGCAACAAATAGTAATTCTGCTATTGTCGTTTATGGTCAGATATTTAATATTAATAATTGTGATTCAATAAAATTATCTGAAGCAAAATACGAAATTATAACTGTTATAAAAAAAGCAAAAGATAATTTAGCCACTATGTCTGCTAAAAATTCAAGGAATATTGAGTTGCTTGATAAGGTATTAACTACTTTTTCATCTATTAATACAACGGATAATGAAAATACTGTATCTAATTTTAGAATAACATGTAGAGAGCTATGTAATTCTCTGATTTATATTGAAGAATTATATAGCGAAAAATTTAACAAAAAAAAATTATCTGAAAAAGTAATCCAAGAATTATTAACTGAAATTGATGAGTTAATAAATGATATTAAAAACGCAGATATTGAAAGTAATTTCAAAAATCTATTTATTCAAGAACTACAAAAACTCCAACTAGCTATGTATAAGTATAAGATATATGGAAACGATGGTATTGAAAATATTATTTCAGAATTAATGGGCAAGATAATACTAAAAACCACTGATCCGGAAGTTATTACAGATCAAGAGAAAAATATTGTTAGGAAAATTTTGAATTTTGTTGCAAACACAAATAATATAATTAAATTTTCTGAGAATGCCACCACTATAGCCACAAACTCAGCTCCTCTTCTATTAACAATGCTTAACAATATTATCAAGTAAATCATAAGTGACTTATAATATTATCTAATATGGTAATAAATTTGTACATACTGCTTTGTTATAATTCTAGCATTAAGATTCCACCAATTGGTTAACCTATTGTCATAACAAATGAAACTAACTTCCACTTGACTTTACCTACATTTGAAGTTAAGCAGAAGTTGGTTTCTCAGAGTAATAATATTAATTAGTATTATTCTTTTTATATGCTCCTCTAGATACTAAATTTTCATAATAGAATAGTCTCTCAAAGTGGGACTCAATAAATCTTCTTATACAATTGTTTCCATGTCTCATAACTCGTATCATAATCTGGTTTATAATCACTTTCTTGTAACGATTAATTTAAATATGGTCTCAATCTTGCTCTACCCATAATATCATATCTGTATTTAAAGAAAATCTATTTAGTAGGTATTATAGTCTAACATAATCACCGTTTCCATATGCGTGGTGCTGTGCCAAGTGCTATATTATTGATGTATTTTTTTCTTAACTACCATATCTTTACAAATTAATCTAATTGGTATCGAAGGGCATACTTCACCTATCATGTTCAATCAGGCTATCAGATTATCAAGGTGCTACATTTGTTATTCCAACTTTACATGAGACTTTTCTTAATACTAGGTTTTCGCATTCTAATTTTTATATTCATGTACCTCAATCGTGGATTTTTTAATTAGAAAATTTATTTTCATCATAGCACAATGACTTTAAGCTAAGCTATTCTAGAATAAATGAATTTTTAAAAATAAACCTTCACAAACTCGGATTCTTCAAATCCAATCGTTTGCAAAGGTATACTTATACCATTTTCTCCAGCCACTCACCCTAAATAATAATCCCTTCCAGATGATCTACTTCATGCTGAATAATCTGTGCAGTCCAACCAGAAAACTTCTGTTTCTGCTTAATAAAATTTCTATCCATATATTCTACTTCAATCATTTCATATCTCGTTGTCTTTCTGACACCAGTTAATGACAGACAGCCTTCCTCAGTTTCATATGGATTTAACTTCTTAGTAATGACTGGATTTACCATAGGAACACCTATGCCACCCACACTATACACGATAATTCTTTTATTTATTCCTATCATATTTGCAGCCATACCTACGCAATGCTCAGTATTTGCTCTTAAGGTATCAAGTAAATCATCAATTACTGCTGCATCTGCCTTAGTTGCAGGCGTTGATTTCTGTCCTAAAAATAATATATCTTTTACAATTGTTCTTACCATGATAATCTCCTATTCTGCCATATCATTGCATTTTTAAATCTATTCTGCTCCAAATACTCTTTTCCATTTACTGGCATCATCTCTTAGCGCTCCGGTAGCCAGCATCAATCGCTTCCTTCTTTGAATGAAATATCACCAGATATTTTGAATCTGCCATTTCAACATAGGATGCTTGCCCGGGGCAATGATATATCTTGGAATGTGAATTTCCCCGAATTTCTGTCAATGTCGGCTCATCACTACTTACACTTTCTTTCGTGTCAGAAGGATAGCTTTCTCCATTCGAATAATCAATCTTAATTCCAGGCTGAACATTATATACATATACATTAAAACAGATGCCTTCCCCCTTATCTTCAACCGAATATCCTTCCATCTGTACGCCACTTGCTACAAGATTGTCTCCTTTAAACATCGGTGTCACTCTGTAAAGGACATGGTTTTCTGTTTCTTTCACATAGTCGGCAACCATATTTTCAAATGGTAACATGCCCTCTATATTTAAGTATCTTGTACCAGTAATGAGATTATCTTTATTCACATTTTCTGCTGTGAGCTGATAACCGATTAGGTGACAACGGTTATACAGATATTTTCCGTCCACATTATTATATTTCACTGTCTGCCAACCGGATGGTTTTACCTGACCAATACTGCCACGTTCTTTGGTTGGCATTATATCTGTTCCAACATTTGCATATACAACTCTGCATCTTCCCAATTTGTCCAACTCGCTATAAGTTTCAAATGAGGTTGTAGTCATATCCTCCTTATCAAATGCGGGATTATTATTATCAAGCACTACATATGGATTCCCACTATATTCAGGAACACTATCTATCGTAATAAGTTCATTCGTCTGGCCTGCGGCTTGCTGACTCTGTCTCTTATCAACAGAACAACCTCCCAATACCAAACAGCACAATATCAATACAGGTATTAAAACCCTGATTACCCTTTTCATCTTGTGTATATCTCCTTTGTAATTTTCTCATGAGAAGTACCTTTAAATTCTGTCGTATCTCTCAATATCCATCTATCATCTAGTAAAATATCCATGAATAGATCAGCAGGATAATTCCTGTTCCACTTATAAATAATCAATTGTTCTATCTGTTTCTCATATGGCATAAGGAATCGGTCTTCTACAAAGCAGTAATCTCCTGCTCCTGCCTTATCCATAAAGTTATTGTCTATTATTAGATTCTTAATATTTATATCAGAGAATAATTTATATGTATATTCATTCACATATAGTTTTTTTCCCTTACTACAAAGTATCATATCTTCCAGCATATTTCGGTCTGAACTTTGCCTTCTGTGATTAAACATCATACCACCTTTATCGTCTACGCATACAATTACTATCATCTATTTCGTCCCTCTTAACATTCGAAATTGTCATATTTACAACAGTTGTTAATTCTCATTAGATAAATCCTTATTTGTAGTAGTATCGCAGATACGCTGCACTCGTCCAACAATTCCACTTTCAAGCATTACCTTAATTCCTCTAGGATGATTTCTTGAATTCGTAAGAATTCGCATCACAATACCCTCTGTTAATTTACCAGTTCTCTGATCCTGTTTCTGCACTACCATCACCTTAGCACCTATTTTTATATTATTTTTTACGATTTGGTCCATAATGTCAAATCATTTTATTTATTCTGAACAAACAAGGTTCTCCTGTTATCAACTCTTACTCTGATATAACTGAAAAAGTTTATTATGTTCGCTCGCACAGGTATGTCTTTTCTATATTTGAACTTTGTCTTTTATCAACCTCGTCTTACACACACATACAACTGTGAGGCCTCATATCGACTTGCAAATCCTAAGATTTTTTAATGAGTTCTGGAGCTTTTTACTGTAATAAAGATCGATAACAAAACGGCATCTACTAACATTTTAAGTTCTGCAAATTCAAACATTCTATTACCTAAATGATAATAAAATGTTCGTTCCTGTTGAACTCCAATTATATCCATCCTATAAAGTTGTATGCTCTCGATAATCGAGTATATACCTTTTCGATCTGCTGATACCCAATATCTTTCAAGTTCTGCAAGAATATCCTGCATTGTTATACTATGCGTTTCATCTGTCTTCTCCTGCAATATTTAATTAGATATAAGAACTTAAGTTTCTGATTACTACTCTTAGATATGACCACCAATACCATAGATTGATGGTCTCATTATACTATAATACATGAATGCATGGATACATTATGTTGTATTGTAAGTACTAATCTTTAGATATATCTGCCAAGCAATTGAGGTCTTAGATATTATATAATATAATGATTATAATAATACGCTTCTAGATGCATCATTATACTTAACAACATTCCCGATTAAATTTACCATTACACAAGTTTTGGTAAGCTGGTGTGTTTGACGAACCTAGATATCTAGTGATTTATTTTTACAATTAATACAATAAATAAAGCGTTAGCAATGATATTATTCCTCTTAAGTAGAAAAAAGTAAATAGCTAAAATCTACTTAAGGAGAATAAAATCATTGCTAACGCTATATACGTCTTTTAAATTTATAATAAAATGTATAACTCTTAATGCCATAAATAATACAATAGCAATTATAAAAATATTATAATCTATGTTACCTTGACTCTTTACTATGTATTGAAATTTAACTCTAGCATATATTCTTTATTTGCAGTTATAAACTGCTAACATGCTTATCATTCTAAAATAAATACATTTGTATCTTTTATTTTTATTATTTTTGTAAACCTAAAATTGTTAACAATCACAATTAAATAATAGGTTTATCAATTTGTTCTTATCCAATCAATTATATTATCCTTATTTAACTGTGGCTGTCCTTGTCTACCATAATAATGTGAAAATCTTGCTTGAATATCTTTATGGAATACAGGATTAATCGAAGCAATAACACTTACACCATCTAGAAAATCTTTTTTTTCTACGCTCCTAATTAATTGAAAATCAACAAGGCCTCCAATAAATAATTGACAGGGCGGCAATAAATGATATCTTGACTTAGCATTATTTATATATTTTTCCAAGTCTTTTTCAGCACTATTACTTCCACTTTTAATACGTTTAGTTATTTTATCTAACATACTAAAATCAATATAGCATAACACTACAAAGTCCGAATTGTCTTGTTCCATATCGCAAGCTGCTGTAATAACTACATATTTCTTGTTATCATAAGAAACAATATCTCCTGAAAAAGGAGTTACTTTTATCGCTGGTTTTATGTAAAACTCTAAGGCATCAAAATCATCGTGATTATCATTTGCATTTATAGTTAACATTTCATTAATTCTGGTTATAGCAAATCTAAGCATTCTTTGTGTCTGAAAATCTCGCTCTTGATCTTTCCATGAAGATATCACATCTGACATATGATTCCAGAAGACTTTACTAAGCATATTATCAATTTCACTATAGTTTCCTAAAACATTAGTATACCCTGTTTTATATAAACTCGTTATTTCATCCAATAATTCGTTAACGTCAACTTCATCTCGTTGATATTTTTTTAAAATTGGACTCTCATCATATTCTTCTTCTAAAAATTGAAGATTACCAGATACTATAAAGATAGGAACCCTGCAATCTCTATGGATTTTTTTTACTAACCTGTTTCCTTCATTTTGCTTCGAACCAGTTCCCCAATCCAAATCAACAACCATGGCATCTATATGATGATTATATAGAATTTTTGGTACTTCATCATCATTAACTAGCAAAAAACTTTTAATTTCATATTCTGAATTATCTATATTAAATTCTTCAATGCAAGTCTCATACATATCTCGTATATTTTTATCATCCTCTACAATTATAATCTGTATAATTTCTTTGTTCATTCTAATACTCCTCATTTTTCTTAGGTAATTCTACTATAAATTTAGCACCCTCGGTAACATCTACGACCTTTATTTGACCACCATTTCTATCAACTGATTCTCCAGCAATTGCCAAACCAAGACCCGTCCCAGCACCATTCTCTGTGACTTTTCCAGATATGCCTGGATTAAAAAGTGAATCATTATCAAGTAAATCTTTAATAATTTTGGGACCATTATTCCATACACTTATCTCAATAGAATCATTTGTTTCCAGTAAAGATATTTCCATCATCTTACTTTCCTTGGCAAAATCCACCCAGTAAACTGCATTCTCTATAATATTAGCAAGTGCTGCTAATATATCTTCACGCCAACCTTTAAACAAAAAATCATTTTTTAAATTTATAGTAATATCTATTTCTTTTCTTTGAATCTCATCTAAAAAGATATCAATAGCGGTTTGAATAGTATTACTTAAACTAAACACAGACATTGCAGTTCGTTTTCTTGTTGCTAAAGAATTCAATCTATTAAACAAAGATGTTATTGATTTCAATTGCTCTGGTGTTTCCTCAACAATTTTCGTCATTTTATGTAAGTCTTGAGGATTACCATCCTTTGAATATCTTTGATATATACGTTCTAAGTTATTTGTTTGGTTCTTTATCCAGTGTAGAGGTTTTCTTACTTCGTGCATAACAACATCCATAATTTTTCCTAAAGTAGCTTGCCCTTGATACATTGCAATTTGTTTCTCTAATTCTTGTGTAATTTTTATTTTATTATTAATGTCTTTATCAATAAACTCATTTACTTCGTTCATTTCGTCGCTACTCATATTCGCTTTCTGCATAACAGAAAACACTTTGTTTTTAATAGCTGAAAAATCAGTTAATACACCAAGTTGATTACTAAAAATATGATTTTTTCTGCCTTTTCCAGTTTTTTGTCTAAATGAATATCTTTTTAGTTCTATAAAGGTTAGCAGTTGACTGATCACAGATTTAAGTCCATTATAGTATGCATCTTCTTTCAAACCATCTCTTGCACTTTTTTCATATAAATTCGAAATTTCTTCATCCTGTATTTCAATAATCCCCGAAATCTGATTGGCACCTATTTTTAAAGCAGGATTTTGTACTCTTTTTTTATCTAATGAAAGCCAATCATTACCATCATCGCCATATGGCCTTATTCTAAACCTATTTCTAAAGATACTTACTCCTGAGATATCATTTAATAAAATCTTAGCTTCATTTTTTCCTAATTTTTCTTCTCCTGAGTTAAATAATTCATATATGAGATTCTCTATTGCTTCAGGATCTCTATCAAAAATTCTAAAATCAATATTTACTAAACCTGAAAATTTTTCTTTTTCATCTAGATAAAAGTTAAAATCCGTAGCTTTTTCTACTATACCAGAATTTTTATTTTGATAAACCAAAGAATTACTACCATCCGGAAAAATCTCCCCCGAAATCCTATAATCATAATAATCTAGTAATGGTAAAGGTTTTATATTTATCGTTTTATCTTTATATTTCTCAGATATAAAATTCTTAAACACAACCGTTATGTTAAATATATCCTTTTCTTGACCATTATTTGTATTGTTGTCCATTGGGGTTAATAATTTCCGTAATTCTTTGATAAGATAGTTTATTTCACTATCATTCCATAATTCAAGCTTATCACTAGACCCCTCAATTTCAAATAATGTACCATTTGCTTCACTTGTACTTGAAGAATTTATATCAATTAGCACTTCATCTAAATATTTACTTTCAATAAAATCATTCCAATTAATAAACAAGCTAGTTTCTATTTTATTTGAAATAGTATCTAATTTTATTTTTTCTCCTAAAACCGCAACCGCAAATCTTCCAATTCCCTTTCTCCCCTGCATTACTCGTCCTTTGGGACTTTTTCTACGCTTAAGTTTATCACTAGTAGAGGGTACTAACCATTTATCTATTACTACTTGCGAATTCATACCATGTCCATCATCTATAATAGATAATAAAAGTTTTTGGTCTTCCTTTGATTCAAAAGTTATAATTACTTCATTTGCATCAGCATCATAAGAGTTCTTTACTAACTCAACTACTGCAGCATGCATATCTTTAATGATATCTTCTCCAATTGTTCCAATTAATCTGGCAGAAGGTCTAAACGTTTTTTTCATTTCAATTCCCCTTCCAATATTCTGGTAACTTCATCAACTATTTATCCATTAAATAAGATTTACCTATGCTTATCTCCATTATTGATAACAGGTTTTCAAAAGCTCTTTTGATGATATTTCACTTACAAATCTGTACTTTCTTCTAGTTCCTTTAAAATACTTTCTGCTATTTTTTTTGCCATTAATGGGGGAACTGCATTTCCAATTTGTACAAACTGTGATGTTCTATTTCCTTCAAAATAATAGCTATCCGGGAATGATTGAAGCCTTGCTGCCTCTCTCACAGAAATAGATCTACACTGGTTTATATCTGGATGAATAAAATAATGCCCATCTTTAGAAAGATGTGCTAATACTGTATGACAATATGCTAAATCCCCCTCAACTACTTTAAATCTATCTGTAAATGCTGTTCTATTTTTATGTGTAATTAATTCATCAGGTAATTCATCATATCGTAGCCTATTATGTCCATTATTCCAAGCTAAAATTGCTCTACGATATATTTCTATATCCTTCAATGTGTTATTTCGCACTATATGATGTGTTAACACATCATACTTTGTTCTAATACCATTTTTTTTTATATAGTTACTGGCTTGAGAATAAGCAACAGCATATATATTATTTTCTGTTCCTCTTTCTAATACTGGCAAATCAGATAATAAATCATTAACTAAGGAATCTGATTTTACTGCTTTAAAGTTAGGATAATAGAAATTTGATCCTTTTCTCCAACCTATAATTATTACTCTTTTTCGATTTTGTAATACACCAAAATCCTTAGCATTTTGTTCATGGCACTCTATTTCGTATCCTACCCTTTTTAGTTGCGCCTGAAGATTTTTAAAAGCTAAACCTCCTCTGGCTGTTTTAATTCCTGCTACATTTTCAAATACGAACATCTTTGGTCTATATTTTTTCAAAAACCGTGTATACATTAAATACAGTTCATTTCGTGGGTCTTCATGCATTGGTATCAGCATGTGACTGCTTTGGGCTCTACCAACCAAAGAGTATGCCTGACAAGGTGGTCCACCAATAATTAAATCAACATCATCAATACTATTAATTTGCATAATTTCATCAATTTCTTTAAATATACCTTGAATTGTATCTTTTGACATTTCAGCATTAATAACTGTTTTTGTTATATTTTCTGGAACATGTGAAAATAATTCTTCTCGTGTAATTTTTCCTCTCTCATATTCATAATAATATTTCATATACCCACGCTTGCTTTTTAAATAGTGATAAGCTAAACGTGTTTCTAATGTAGATGATGCAAATCGATTCATTTCTACATGCGCAATTGCATTAAATCCTGCTTGTATAAATCCCTCTGATAATCCACCAGCTCCTGCAAATAAGTCTATAAAATTATATACTCTATTCATTCTGTTATTAGTTACTAACATATAAATTATCCTTATCTTTTAATTTTTCATATATTGCTAGGCTATACTGCATATAGTTATAGTAAACAAATAAATGTAATTCCTTAAACATGCCTTTTTATAGGTATATAATCTAAAACATTTATTTTAAATTATATACCTATAAAAAGGCGTTATGAATTTCATTTACAACTCGTAAGGCGTTACCTGATATACATAATAATTCAGCCAGTTCGTATAAAGCGTATTCGCATGCGCCCTCCACTTAAGAAGTGGCACCTGACTAGCATCATCCCCAGGATAATAATTCTTAGGCATCTCTATATCCAATCCCTTAGCTACATCCCTCTTATACTCAATATCAAGCGTCATTCTATCATATTCCGGATGTCCGGTCACAAAGATATGCTTTCCTTCATCAGCAAGCACAACGAATACCCCTGCTTCTTCCGACTCAGCTAAGATCGTCAACTCACTTCTCTTAAGAATATCCTCTTTTGACACAGTAGTATGTCTAGAATGTGGTGCTAGGAACACATCATCGAATCCGCGAACAAGAGGAATCTTTCGGTTTAACACTTTATGTTCATATACTCCAAATACTTTCTGATCTACTGGTTGCTTACGAATGCCATAGTGATAGTATAGGCCAGCTTGCGCTCCCCAACAGATATGAAGAGTTGAGGTAACATGAGTCTTTGACCATTCCATGATTCGAACTAACTCATCCCAATAATCTACTTCTTCGAAATCCATCTGTTCCACTGGAGCTCCTGTAATAATTAATCCATCGAACTTCTGATGCTTGATATCATCAATGCTGACATAGAACTTATCTAGATGGATTGCTGCTGTATTTCTACCGACATAAGAACTTGTTGTTAAGAACGTCACATCTACTTGTAATGGTGTATTGGATAGACTTCTAAGTAGCTGTACTTCTGTATCCTCTTTTAATGGCATTAGATTTAATATAATAATTTGAAGAGGTCTAATATCCTGTGAGATGGCACGAAGCTCATCCATCATAAATATATTCTCATTTTCTAGTATTCGTTTTGCAGGCAAATCATTTTGAACTTTAATCGGCATATTAACCCTCCATTTATATTTTCTATATTTTTATTCTTATATTTATAGGGGTATGATTGACGCTAATAATGTTCACATCAATCTACCCCTATTTTTACTGAGTTATATTATATTCTAACACTTTTTGATCCAGAAATCAACCAAACCAAGATGTCCTATTCTCCAAGCATCTGAATAAACTCTTCCTCTGTTATAATCGGAACCTGCAACTCTTTTGCTTTTTTATTCTTCGAAGAGTTCGAAGTATTATCGTTGTTAATTAGATAATTCGTCTTTGATGTTACGCTACCAGTAACCTTTCCGCCTTTTTGCTCAATCACTTCTTTTACTTCATTACGATTGGCGTAGTGTTCCACCGATCCTGTGATTACAAAGTTCATTCCTGCGAAGATCTGTTCCTCAGACTTCTCTTCCCTCTCGAATTCTACTTCTTGCAACAGGTCATTTACAATGGCAATATTGCTTTCTTTCTTAAAGAATGCTACGAATGTCTCCGCAATAACTCCACCGATTCCTTGAATCGTTACTAAGTCATCGGTCTCTATCTTCAACAATTGATTGATATCATTGTCGAATTCCTTACAGATTAGCTTTGCATTGGATAATCCGATGTTTGGAATTCCTAGACTATAGATGAACTTTGGCAGAGTTGTCTTTCTTGCTTCATTAATGGATGCTATGAGATTCTGATATGATTTCTCACCGAATCCCTCCATCTTTGTGATCTCATCTTTATATTTTTCTACATGGAATAGATCCGCTAGCTCTTTAATTAGGCCTTTTGCGATTAGCTTTTCAATCGTTGCTTCGGATAATCCATCGATATTCATGGCATCTCTTGATACAAAGTGCGTGAAGGATTTGATCTTCTTAGCAAGACATTCTTCATTGGTACAAAAAAGTGCTTTCACACCATTATCTTGCTTAATCTTCGTTACTCCACCACAGACCGGACAAATCTCAGGAATATCCTTTACTCCACTTCTTGTAAGATTATCTGCGATCTGAGGGATAATCATATTTGCTTTATATACGGTGATGGTATCGCCGATACCTAGTTCAAGTCCTTCCATAATACTAATATTGTGAACACTTGCTCTAGCTACTGTTGTTCCTTCTAATTCCACAGGTTCAAAGATTGCCACTGGATTAATCAGACCAGTTCTAGATGCGCTCCATTCGATTTCTTTTAACACGGTCTCTTTTTGCTCATCCTGCCATTTGAAAGCGATGGAATCCTTAGGGAACTTAGACGTTGTACCTAGGCTTCTTCCATAAGCGATGTCATCATATAGAATAACTAATCCATCCGAAGGAAAGTCATTGGTCACGATTGTCTTAGCAAACCATTCCACGGTGCTATCCATCGTTTCTTTCGTTACTTCTTTACTTTCCACCACGTCAAATCCTTGAGATTGAAGCCAAGCATATTGTTCAGCTCTTGAATTGTGAAAATCAACGTCATCTGCTTTCACAAGGGAGAAGGCAAAGAAGTGGACGTTACGCTTTGCTGTGATTCCATTATTTAATTGTCTTACGGAACCGCTACAAAGGTTCCTTGGATTCTTATATTTTAAAGTTACATCTTCAATCTCTGCATTGATTTTCTCAAAATCAGAATACTTGATCATGGCTTCCCCGCGAAGCACTAATTCTCCTTGGTACTGTATTCGCAACGGAATATTTTTAAATACTTTGGCGTTGTTGGTAATGACTTCACCGATTTCTCCATTTCCTCTAGTAACTGCTTTTACTAATTCACCATGTTGATAAGTTAACACTACGGTTAGTCCATCTAACTTCCAAGATAGAAGTCCTTTTTGACTTCCTAGGAAGTCTTTGAGGTCCTCTACCGATTTGGTCTTATCAAGGGATAATGCTGGAGTGAGATGCCTTTCCTTTGGTAGTTCGGAAAGTGCTTCATAACCTACATTAATAGTTGGACTATTGGACAATACGATTCCTGTTTCCTTTTCAAGGGCAACCAGTTCATCGTATAATTGATCATACTCGAAGTTACTCATAATTTCATTACTTTCTGAGTAATAAGCTCTTCCTGCCTCGTTTAATTTATCTACCTTTTCCTTTATAAGTTTTAGCTTGTCTTCCATAAGAATTCTCCTTGTTTCTATCTTGTTTCTTATTTCTATCTGAATTTCTATCCGAATTTATCTGTGATACTCTTGAGCTATTCGTCCTTGTTCTGTTATCTGAATCACTGTTGTTCTCCTGATATAGGCTTCTATTTGCTTCAACCTTTTTATATAATTCTGCACGTTGTGTTGGTACCTTCTTCTTCGTGGAATCGGACATTTGGTTCGCATATGATTTCTGATATGATTCTGATCTCTTATTATAGGATTGTCTATTCTCTGAATTCGATCTGTTATTTCTATCTGATCCATTATGGTATTCTGAGCTTTGAGATCTATCTGTTCTTTGACCGTATTCTGATTTACTATTTCTATCTGTGTTTCTACTGTATTCAGATCTACTATTTCTATCTGTATTTCTACCATATTCCGATCTGCTATTTCTATCTGTATTTCTCTCAGTACTTCTACCGTTTTCAGACCTATTCTTTCCTTCAAAGTTCCTACTAGACTGAGCATTGTTATATTTCTCTTGCCTTTTTACTTCATTCTTTTCTATCGTTTCTTTTCTTTTCATCTCCCTAGTAGATCTCTCTTCGTTTACCTTTTGTTTATAGTAATCGTGTATAACTCCTTCTTTTGTTTCTTCATTAAAAGTAGGATCGTTATTGGATTCTTCGATCAATTCCATTAATTCTTCGTATTCTAATTCAGTAACATTGCGATATCCACCTAGATTTAGTCTTCCTAATTTGATATTCATAATACGAACTCTCTTAAGTTCTAATACTTTATAACCAAAGTATTCACACATACGTCTGATCTGCCTGTTCAATCCTTGGGTAATAATTATCTGAAATGTATATCTATCAAGTGTTGTAATCTCACATGGCTTTGTTACCGTATCAAGGATTGGAACTCCGCTAATCATCCCTCTTAAGAATTGGCGAGATATTGGCTTATTCACTTTAACGATATACTCTTTTTCATGGTTGTTACTTCCGCGTAGAATCTTATTTACAATTTCACCATTATTGGTTAATAGAATAAGTCCTTCTGACTCTTTATCTAATCTACCGATTGGGTAGATTCTTTTGCCAAAGTCAATATAATCAACAATGTTATTAGGTTCTTTCTTTTCAGTTGTACAAACGATTCCTCTTGGTTTGTTAAATGCAATTAAGATTTGCTTTTCTTCTTTTACCACTGGCTTACCATTAACAGTGATATTCTGATGTGGCTGTACTCGATCTCCTGTCGTTGCAACATTACCATCAATAAGAACTTTTCCTTCCTCTATGAGACGGTCTGCTTCTCTTCTTGAACAGACTCCTGCTTCACTAAGGTATTTATTAAGTCTTACTTCCTCCTTATTGCTTGTTGGTAATTCTGGTTTTTTATATATATTCTTTGCCATATTATCTCACTTTCTACTTTGCTCATTTTCTTATGTTCTACGTATACTGAATCTTTACGATTATTCTATCATAAATATAGCTTTTCATCTAGAAAAGTCTTGGTTTTCATTAGTGTGACAAAAGTTTTCTCAACCTAAACCCGTATATTGATGTATCATTATTAATTTTGGCGTAATCCGGCTGAAAGTAACGTTTATATTTTGTCAAGACTCAAAGTAAAAATAGGAACGTTAGTGAGTATTTTTGCTTGTATGAGGCTTGTAAAAAATATGTTACTAGAAGGAAAGGTAGCCAAAATTCATAATTATACATCGATATTCGCTCAGTCCGTTTTTAAAAACTTTTGACACACTAATCAGTATAACCCTGACTCTATTTTTCCCATAATACTCAGTCCTGCAACAAAAATCAGAAAAAATATCATCACAACTTTGATTAGGTAGATATCTAGTTATGATGATATTGATTTCATACTATGTTAAATTTTTAATTACCTTTTGATGAATCTTTGTTACTTTTTAATTCATTATCTTTAATAATTTGCTTTGCTTTATTTGTATTCTGATTCAATTTATCTACGAATGCTTTTAAGTCTGCATCACTTGATATTGCTGCTGCAAGCTTCTTATTTACGTTATCAATTAATGCTATAACTTTTGCATCTTTCTCGGTCTGGGCAATATAATCTTTTGTCTGGTCATCATATTCACTGGAGAAGATATATAACTTACCATCTTCTGCTGTACATATATATAGTCTTGTCAATCCAGGAGCTAGTGTATCTATATTCAATATCTTAACTTCACTATATACGTATACGATATAGCTTCCTTCTACTGGGCCTGGCTTGGTGTAGCAAGATATGTTCTTGTATCCTTCAATATATTCTGCTTTTTTCTGCAACTCTTTCACATCAACTACTGAAGTATCCGTCATGACAGTCTTAAGCGTATCCATGTCCGCTTTTAAGGATGCTTCCAAATATTTATTAACTAAAGTATTAATCTCTGGATAAGCATTTTCAACTAATTCGGTACTTGCTGTAGTACCTGTTTTTGAAGATTTGGTTGATTTGCTATTGCTTTTCGTGTCCGCTACTTGGTCGGTATCTTCCTTTGAATCCTTTATCTTACTTTCACTAGTTATTTTTGGTGATTTATCAGAACGGTTACTAACTGATGTTCCAATCGAATATGTAATTAAGCCAATTCCCATTGCACTTACTGTTACTGCAAGAATCATCTTTTTATATTTTAGTTTCATGCTTAATCTCCTTCTATTCCTCTATATAGGCAATATCGACTCTCAAATAGTATGATCCTTTTGGTTCATATCTACTATTATAGTGCCAAAGTTATATTTCTAAAGATACATGCTACTTCCTAATTTTCTGTATTTTTCCACTTTTTATATTATCAAATTAGCACTCAAAAATCAACCTTTCTCGGCTATTTGTTTCATTATTTGATAACAGTTCAGCCGTGTAGAAATGATATTGTAAAATAACCATGAGTACTTGTACTCTAATGGTATTTTATATTATCATTTCACCATTCAGAAATGATGATACTAAGAAACGTGAGTGCTTGTATTCTAAGGACTTTTCATAATGTAAGATGTATCGCTGTTAGAAATACTATGAAGTATAGATTTACTTGAAGTTAAAACTAGAATATTTATTATGCGAAATGCACCTAAAGGGACTCGAACCCCCGTACAAAGCTTCGGAAGCTTCTGCTCTATCCACTGAGCTATAGGTGCATTATACCAATTGGTATCTTATGATATTATATATGATAAGATTCGTTTCGTAAAGAACGATTTACGAAATCTTTTTATAAACTAATACTTCAAGTATAAGTTATATACTATACTTGAAGTATTAAGTTGAATGTATATATAGATTATTCAAACTTCGCAGTTTGATAATCTATATATACTTGATAAATTCAGGCGAAACAGTATATTAATTACCATGATTCAAACTTTTACATCGTCGTGACTTTGACGAGTTTGTGAAGTTACTTATGTTTTATCACTTTGATTTAGATATAAAAAGTTCACTGTTTGACGAACAAAGTGAGGAGTTTGAACTTTTTATATCTGCTTTTATCAAAGTAATAAAACATTAGTATCTTCCAAATGAGGAAATGGAACGTAAGATGTAAAAATTTGAATCATGGTAATTTAGATAACCTAAACCTCTGAATTTATCAAGTATTCAATAAACTTATTAACTGCGAAGTCCTAGTTACTATTCTTTCATTCTATTCGATCATGGACAATCTTATACCTGACTATAAGTACTTAAGAAATCTTTCATCTTATCCATTGCTGAACTAAGTTGTTCCTTATTAGGTAGATATACAATTCTAAAATGATCTGGTTCCTTCCAGTTGAATCCACCACCATGAACAAGTAAGACTTTTTTAGATCTTAAGAAATCTAATACAAATTTCTCATCATTCTTTATATTGAATTTCTTCACATCAATCTTAGGGAAGATATAGAATGCTGCTTTTGGTTTCACTGCCGATATACCTGGAATATCATTTAGTGCATTATAGATATATTCTCTTTGCTCATAGATTCTTCCACCTGGAAGTAATAATTTATCTGCACTCTGATATCCGCCTAACGCAGTCTGAATGATATATTGTGCTGGAACATTTGCACATAATCTCATCGATGATAGTAGATTAAGGCCTTCGATATAACCTTTCACCCTTGATTTATCTCCACTAAGACTCATCCAACCACTACGAAATCCCGCTACACGATGTGACTTTGATAATCCATTAAAAGTAACTACAAATAGATCTGGTGCAAGTGAAGCAATCGATGTATGCTTTAGATTATCAAGTACTAATTTATCATAGATCTCATCTGCAAAGATTATGATATCATTTTGTCTAGCAACCTCGACAATCTCTTTTAATATCTCTTCTGGGTAAAGTGCTCCTGTTGGATTATTTGGATTAATGATAACAATTCCTTTGGTTCTAGAAGATATCTTTTTCTTGATGTCTTCAATATCTGGATACCATTCCGCTTGCTCATCACAGATATAATGCACTGCTTTTCCGCCAGCTAGATTAACAGCAGCTGTCCATAGGGGATAATCTGGAGCTGGAATCAATATCTCATCTCCGTTATTAAGTAACCCCTGCATAGCCATAACAATCAGTTCACTAACACCATTTCCTGTATAGATATCATCAATTCCTACATTCGGTATGTTCTTCAACTGATTGTATTGCATGATTGCTTTTCTTGCGGAGAAGATACCCTTAGAATCCGAATATCCTTGTGCATTACGTAGATTAAAGACCATATCTTGTATTATCTCATCTGGTGCATCAAAATGAAATGGAGCTGGATTCCCAATGTTTAATTTTAGAATCTCTATTCCTTGTGCAATCATCTCATTGGCTTCATCCATGACAGGTCCCCTGATGTCATAGCATACATTATCTAACTTAGTTGATTTTTCATATAATTTCATTACTTGCACCTCTTCCTTTATATTATGATATCTATCTCGAGAAATTAAGTTCTACCTTCTATGCTACTTACACTTGCATAGCTTTTATGATAGAATATGCGAGATGAATGAATTAATTCCTTTAAGCAAATAACAACTACATTGAATGAGAAATATTCATTTTAGAACAAAGAGTTGTGTTACAACATTCCACTCCTATAGAATAAAAAAAGCCCTAAACGAAATATATATCAATTTCGTTTAGGGCGAACTATTGTCCGTGTTACCACCTAAATTCAGAGCAATGCTCTGCACTTATCTCATACTCTATTAATCACTACAAGAATATGATCTCCTAATAACGGTGGATTCTCCGATGAAGCCTACTTAATCTCTTGTTCGGTTCATAGCTTAGAGGCTGCTTCCATATATTTTCCATAAAGATTTGCACCAACCATCTTCTCTCTGATATTTCAAAAATATGTACTCTTTCTCATCATTGCCTTTGTCATTTTTGTAATCATAACACCGATATATTTATTTGTCAATTGTAATCGCTTAAATTCATCCTAATGCAATTATTCAATTATAACCTAGTGGAAACATTAAAGTTTCTCTTATTCAATGCTTAATTCTAATACATAACTATATTAATATTCAATTCTGTAATTCAAAGTTAAAAAATGGCTTCGGAAAACTTATTGATGATCCGAAACCATTTTTCTTCATACTATGTTATTTTAGAAGAAAATCACTAATTGCCTCTTTGAATTTTCCTTGCACTTCTTCGCTATCTGATAATATTTCTGTTTCTACTGGTCTTGATAAATCCAATGCAAATAGTCCCATAATAGACTTGGCGTCAACAACAAATCTTCCACTGATTACATCGATTTCTTCATCAAAACTTGTAACTATCTTATTGAACTTTTTAATATCATCTACATTGTTTAAATTAATTAATTGTCTAACATTACCCATATTTAACTCCTTTCTATCAAAATAAGGGAATAAGTTACTTTTTTCATCTTCCTTTATTATTGTACTATTTACTAATGTAATATATACAAATGAAATTTTTTAGTGACTCACTAGATTTTTGGAAATTGACACCAACATCTATTTGAATGAAAAAACTAGGTTGAAAAGCATCTTCAACCTAGCACAAGAATTTATTCTAACATAGAACCTTTCATTTGTATAGAGGAAAGAAATTTACATTCTTTAGAAAACATTACCACAACACACTTAGGTAACCATTTCATTGAAAAAGATTGCTCTTTCGATTATAGTAATACACTTTATTCGATAATACTTCTTCTTTGGATACTTGCGTATGATTAATATCAAATACCATCTCTTCTAATGATTCTTTCTCCAAGGAATCATTATATGGAACAAGAATCACTTCATGTATGCTACTTGGCAAGATAAAAAAGTCTTTATCTAATAGTAGTGCAAAATCACGAATTACATCTTTATATAACATAACACTAGCACCATTGATACCTCGTGTGTTCGATAGGATATACATCACATTTTCCTTGGTAGCAACTGTTGTATTCCTACCTGTTGTTTCCAATGCTTCATTCTCCAGATTATATCTATTTGAATGATCCACTTGCCCATACTCGCTACCGTCGTACCATTTCGAAGCATATGTAATCTTATCATCGCCGTCTGGAGCTTCTATGCAATCCATATGATCCGCATGAATTAATTCACTGATAACATCATCCATAGACTTAATACTTGGTGGAAATAAGATAGGAGTATTGCGTCTTGCTACTCTCATCAGTTCGGACAATTGAATCTTCCAATTATGTAAGCACTCCTTTGTAATTCGAATAGATCCAATTCCATCACCATCCTCTTTTACTAGACAATGAAAAGTAATTGCTAAATCTAAGAATTGTATATATGGTATATCCTGCAATAACTTTTCATTTTTTTGTAAATTTACAATTCGAAAATAAATCTTATCTTTTACTGACTCATATTCAAATTGTATATCTAATGTATCTGATCCCGCAGCATTGGATTGATGATAAAGCGCTAGGATGTCATTGATTACTGCATTGATTTCTTGCCCATCCTTATACCTTTCATAAAACTCATTCAAATAAATATTCGGTGCTATTGTTTCATTCTGTCCTAAAATGACTAATCCCTCTAATTGTAATGAATTGTTCTTAAGAATAGAACGAATCTCTACCTGATAACCACCTCCTAACTTGGTAATAATATGCCCCTTTACATAGTTTAAAAATTCCTGATATGACATGATTGTCCCCTTTCCAGATTGTTATTGTAACAATTATTTACTGGTATTCATGTTATTCCCAAACTTATTCTATTTAGCCTTGTTTTCAATTCTGGTTTGTTGGATTTTCTACTATAGATAATAAATAGATTGATTTTATTCTTCCTGTATTGCTTCTTAGATTACTTCTTAGAAATACTTACTTTTAAATGATTAATTAATTAGATTTGAATATAGATATTATTTGATTTATAACTATATCTTATTGATTTGTAATATATCTAGATTTAGATGTGATTTCTGCTGCGATATTTCTTTTGTTATAATTTTTCCTTTATGACTATTTTTCCCTTTGACTTGAATTAATCCTTTAACTTGAATTATTTCTTTAACTTGAATTGTTCCGTTACTTGATTTTCTTTCATGTAACTTAATTATAATTATGAATGGGATATTTGAATAAAGATAATTATCTAATAGAGTAATACCAGAAAACGAATAAAAACTATAGAATATCTAATTGAATCACATATATACAGAGTAAATAATGGTCATAAAATAGATTCGACACTTAGCTTCTTGCAACTTTTAAGCATCTACCTAATTATACCATTTTTTAGGAATATTACAAGAAAAATAAAAAAGGAGGTATTACCCTCCTTCAAATAGCTTATTACTTATAACTAATTTCTAACAACTCATTACTTACCTATCTCTACTCTCGCTAATTGATATCATAACCTGAGAAGGCAGATAGAACAACCACATAGCTATACTTGAAATATTATAAATTGCAAGATATATTCCATCTTGCAGAGTCATATACTGAGATAGATTAAACAATCCCACATTGATGTCACAAAGCAAAAATAAAACCATTCCTATTGCAAATATACGATTACTAGTAACCTTTTTATTCTTTACTGTTATCTTCACTGCACATACCACATTCACTACAAGGCTTTGAAAATAGATACAAGTTATCATAAATAAAAAATCTACATAAACTTTGAAATACAATAATATCATACTAATTACTGATGTATTGAGAAGAATCATTATATAACGAAAGGATAAAACTCTTATCTTATTCTCTTTAGTTCTATCTATATTGGTTATTCTAACCATATACAATAATTGTACTATCATAAACATAAGTACACCCGGCGTATTATCCTCAGCAATTACCAGGAAATAATCCGCGAATGCAGTCCCTAAGATAGCAAACCTTAAAATAATCGTATCATTTTTCTGCTTCCAGTAATATAAGAACTGAAATATCACACATAAAACAATACCTGAATATTTGATATACGCGATTAAATCATAGTTCTCATTCCTACTAATATCAAGATATAAAAACCTTATATAAATAATGCTTTCTAATATTAAAAAGATTCGAAATATCCACTTGTGATTCATCTTACAATTCATCTACATTTTCCTTGTAGATTTGATTGGTGTCAGCATTTTCAACACTTTCTTGATAAGTTTCAGCACTATCTGTACTCGCTTGATTTGCATCCGTATTCACGTCTCTCTCTTGATTCGTAAGGTCTTCCCACATACTCAGGAGTTTATTGGCATCACTTCTAGGTAATGGCTTACTATATAAGAAACCTTGAACTTTATCACACTCTACTTCGGACAAGAATTTAGCTTGTTCCATAGTCTCAATTCCTTCTGCGATAACCTCTAGTTCTAATACATGAGCTAATTTGATAATTGCTTCAACTAATTTTTTATCATGTCTACTATCCATCATTGTATCAATAAAACTTTTATCTATCTTTAATTTCTGAATGGATAATTCTTTTAAATAATACATGGAAGAATATCCCCTACCGAACTTATCCATTGTAAATCTAATTCCATATTCACTTAATCGTTCCATCACTGAAATTGCATATTCAATATCATGTTTTGCTATCTCTTCTGTGATTTCGAAAATTATATGTGTAGGATCAACCTTAATTTCATCAATTAATTGATCAATCATATCCAAAAAGTTATCATCCTTAAACTGTCGTACTGATAAATTAATCGATATATCAATCGAAGGATAACCATTCTCCATCCATTGTTTGAGCTGCAAGAAAGCTTCTCTGAATACATATTCTCCTATTGGAACAATGAGTCCAGACTTCTCAGCTATTGGTAAAAACTCAGCTGGTTCAATCAATCCTTTATCAGAGTGATTCCAACGAATTAATGCTTCAAAACCATTTATTTGATTGGTTTTCATACCTAAGAGAGGTTGATAGTATACTTGAAATTCTTCTGCTTCAATTGCTTGTTTTAATTCAGACTGTAATTCCATCTGTTCCATTACTCGATCACTAATTGCTTTATCGAAATAGCAATATGTATTCTTGCCTCTTCTTTTTGCAATATACATAGCAAGATCTAGATTTTTAAGTAATGCCTGTACCGTCTTACCATCTTTGGGCGCAAAAGTAACACCTATACTTAGTGTAATAAAGAATTCATTTTGAGAAATCACAAATGGATAAGCAAATATTTTCTGTAACTTCTTAATCTTATCTTCATAAGCACTAATATCCTCAACGTTTTGTGTAATGATAACAAATTCATCACCTTCATAATGAGCCAAATAATCATTCTCATCAAGAACTTGTTTTAACCGATAAGAAACGTCAATAAGCAATTCATCGCCTAATGCATGACCAATTGAATCATTCACTACTTTAAAATTATCCAAATCAATATTCATAATTGCCACATTCTCTTCTTTACGAATGGTTAGTATAATCTGTTCTAGCTTCTTAATGAACGCATTACGATTTGGTAATTCCGTTAGATAGTCTGTATATGCTAATTTAATATTCTTTTCATCCTTTGCTTTCAGAATATCATATTGTTCCTTTAATTCTTTATGAATCTCAGTAACGTCGTTATAAGTCGACTCGATTGTCAGATAATCTTTTACTAATTCTTCGTTCTTGCCATTTAGTAATTTTTCATTTTTTGATTTCTTCAAATTACGGAAATATAGAATAATTACCAGAATTGTTAATACAGATATAATGCCACAAAATATATAAAAATATGGTTTCTCTACCTTAAAATAATCTGTTTTATCATTTAGTACTAAAGCATTCAAAAAATTAGGATCGCTACTCTCACTCGCCAATATCACTTTTCCAGGAATCATAACAGCACTAAAACTAATCATGATGATAATGTAATGAAACAGTTTCTTTCTTAACTGCACGTAAGCTACCTCCTATATAGTAAATTTTAGGATAAACTTATTTCTAATCTTGATTACATACTTATAAACAAGCCTAGGGATAAGAATTATTAAGCTTCATTATAGCATATTTTCATCGAATATACCATGAAATTTGATAGTAATAAATAACTAAATATATCGTATTTTCGACAATGTTTATTATTATATTATTAAAATTGTTATAATTAAGAAAAGCTATCACCAAAAATCCTCTTTGATGATAGCTTTTCTTTTAAAACTTATTAATTTATATATGGATTATTATAACTATTTAGTTGATAAATATTCGTCAATACCTTTTGCTGCTGCTTTTCCTGCACCCATTGCTAAGATAACTGTAGCAGCACCTGTTACAGCATCTCCACCAGCATATACGCCTTCTTTGGTAGTCTTACCGTTTACTTCATCAGCAACGATACATTTCCACTTGTTCACTTCTAATCCTTCTGTTGTAGAGGAGATAAGTGGATTAGGACTTGTTCCAAGTGACATAATTACTGTATCTACATCTAAGGTAAATTCTGAATCTGCCTTTACTACCGGTCTTCTTCTTCCAGAAGCATCTGGCTCACCAAGTTCCATTTCAACGCATACCATACCTTTAACTCTACCATTCTCATCTACAAGAATTTCTTCTGGATTAGTAAGTAGATTAAAGATAATTCCTTCTTCTTTGGCATGATGTACTTCTTCTACCCTAGCTGGTAACTCTGCTTCACTTCTTCTATATACGATATGAACTTCTGCTCCTAATCTTAATGCAGTTCTTGCAGCATCCATAGCAACGTTACCACCACCAACAACTGCTACTTTCTTACCGCTAACGATTGGTGAATCATAAGATTCATCAAATGCTTTCATTAAGTTATTACGAGTTAAGAATTCATTTGCTGAGAATACACCATTTGCATTTTCGCCTGGAATACCCATGAATTTAGGAAGTCCTGCACCAGAACCTACAAATACTGCATCAAATCCTTCTTCTGTTAATAACTCATCTATTGTAGTTGATTTACCAATAACTACATTAGTTTCTATTTTAACGCCTAATTCTCTTACGTTATCTATTTCTGTTTTTACTACTGTCTCCTTTGGAAGACGGAATTCTGGAATACCATATACTAATACACCGCCAGCTTCATGTAATGCTTCAAAGATCGTTACATCATAGCCTAACTTAGCAAGGTCTCCAGCACATGTAAGACCTGCAGGGCCTGATCCGATTACTGCAACTTTCTTACCATTTAATGTTTCAGGTGGTTGAGGCTTGATGTTATGTTCTCTTGACCAATCAGCAACAAATCTTTCTAGCTTACCAATTGATACAGGTTCTCCTTTAATACCACGAATACATCTTTCTTCGCATTGTGATTCTTGTGGACACACTCTACCACATACTGCTGGTAATGCAGAATATTTAGCGATTACTTTAGAAGCTTCTTCAATGTTACCTTCTTCAACTTCTTTAATAAAGCCTGGAATATCAATGCTTACTGGGCAACCAGTAACACATTTTGGATTCTTACATTTGATACATCTTGTTGCTTCTTCCATAGCTTCATCCTTGTTATAGCCTAGACATACTTCTTCAAAATTCGTAGCTCTGACTTTAGGATCTTGCTCTCTTACAGGTACTTTCTTTAATACATCCATTACTTGTCACCTCCGCATCCGCAGCCGCCATTCTTATGAGTGTCGCCCTCTTTTAGTTTTAAGACAGCTCTTCCTTCTTCTGTCCTATACATAACTTGTCTCTTCATAGATTCGTCAAAATTAACTAAGTGACCATCAAATTCTGGACCATCTACACATGCGAATTTCACTTCATCTCCAACCGTTAGTCGGCATGCTCCACACATTCCAGTTCCATCAACCATGATTGGATTCATACTAACAATAGTCTTAATTCCTAATTCTTTTGTTAATAAACTAACAAATTTCATCATAATAATTGGTCCGATTGCAATAACAAGGTCGTAGCTTTTTCCCTCGTTATGTATTAGATCTTTAATCTTATCATTTACATTTCCTTTAAATCCATAAGATCCGTCATCTGTAGCTACATAACAGTTCTTTGCTACTTTTTTCATTTCTTCTTCTAATATAATTAATTCTTTATTTCTAGCACCGATGATACAATCTACATCAACGCCATGTTCTTTCATCCATTTAACTTGTGGATAAACTGGCGCTGTTCCAACTCCACCAGCAACAAATAAGATTTTCTTCTTCTTTAATTCTTCATCAGGCTCGTCAACTAATTCTGACTTACATCCTAAAGGTCCAACAAAATCACGGAACGTATCGCCCACTTCATATTCTGCCATTCTCTGTGTAGATGCACCAACTGCTTGGAATACGATAGTAACAGAACCCGCTTCTCTATCATAATCACAGATAGTTAGAGGAATTCTTTCTCCCTTTTCATCTATCTTTACTATGATAAATTGCCCAGGAAAACAGGATTTCGCAACACGTTTTGCCTCGATATCCATTAAATAGATATTGTTCGCCAAAACTTCTTTTTTTAGTATCTTATACATATTTTCCCTCCAGAATTATATTTCTTTATTTCGTATAGTCATAAGTATGAAAGAAAAACGCTTTCACTCTCAACGTTTGTGATTTCACCTTTTCAAGCAAGTGAAATCACTTCACTAAATTATAGATTAATATAGCGAAAAAAGCTAGTATAATGAATAAAAATACATCTTTATCCTATATATCCATAATTTTCTTTAAATATTCAATTTACAATCACATTAAGGAAAGGTGCCTAAAGCAATGGATTCCTTTATAGAGAATTGTCCACTCACTTTAGACACCCTTACCATTATCTATTTATTTTCTAATTAAAATTCAACTTTTGTACCATAATATGTACATTTTAATAACTCTTCCATTTCTTTTGGAGTGATTGGTCTTGGATTAGATCCAGTACAAGCATCTCCTACTGCTCTTTCAGCAATTAGAGGAAGTTTTTCTAAGAATTCAGCTTCATTGATTCCAAATTCTTTTAAGTTTAATGGAATGCTAAGTTGTTTGTTATATTCAGTAATCTTTGCACATAATGCTTCAACTAAAGCATCTTCTGAATCACCTGTTAATCCAGCACTCTTAGCAATCTCTGCGTATCTAGTCTTTGCATTTTTTGCATTGTATTGAATTACGTATGGTAAATAGATTGCGTTAGCACATCCATGAGGAATATGACCTGTACTAAATACTGCACCTGTCTTATGAGCCATAGAGTGTACAATACCTAATAATGCATTAGAGAATGCTTGTCCAGCAAGACATTGTGCATAATGCATTTGTTCTCTTGCATCTACGTCTCCTTCAAAGGATGCTGGTAAATGTTCAAATACCATTTGAATTGCTTTAATAGCAAGTGGGTCAGTGAATGGTGAATTAAGTGTTGAAACATAAGCTTCAATAGCATGAGTTAATGCATCCATACCAGTATGAGCTGTTAAAGTCTTTGGCATAGTCTGTGCTAAATCAGGATCAACAATTGCTACATCTGGAGTAATGTTGAAATCAGCTAATGGATACTTGATTCCTTTTTCATAATCAGTGATTACTGAGAAAGCTGTAACTTCTGTAGCTGTACCTGAAGTTGAAGGAATTGCAAGGAATTTTGCTTTTTGTCTTAAAGTTGGGAATGAGAATGGTTGAATAATATCTTCAAATGAAGTCTCTGGATATTCATAAAATACCCACATAGCTTTTGCTGCATCAATTGGTGATCCACCACCCATTGCAATGATCCAATCTGGTTCAAATTCTTGCATAGCTTTAGCACCTTTGAATACGGTTTCAACTGAAGGATCTGGTTCTACATTCTCAAATAATAAAGTTTCAATTCCAGCTTCTTTTAGATAACTTTCTACTTTATCAACAAAGCCAAAACGTTTCATGGAACCTCCACCTAAAACGATAATTGCCTTCTTTCCTTTTAACTCTTTCAGATGTTCAAGTGAACCTTTTCCATAATACATATCTCTTGGTAATGTAAATCTCATCATACTTAAATTCCTCCTGTAATATATTATAATTTTCCTGCCCATGTATATTATAACATTAGTGATAATTTTCTTCAATAGCTGACATAATTCTTTTTTATTTGTTTAACAGGATACAAATTGGATTATTTTTCTACTTTTTTTGTACAATTTAGACAGTAATGCTTATTTGATGTATTTGTATGTGTAATACTGAATTTTCGCTCAATAGATATTGCAAATGTTGTTTGATATTTTAACCTACCATTTCCTTGATTAATTCTGGTTGCTTTTTAGATAGATAATTTTCAATCAAACTTATATCCTTTGATTGAACCCAATCTTCTAAATAATCTTTTTCTATAATGACAGGCATTCGATGATGAATATCACTCATTGAGTCATTTGCATTCGTTGTTAAGATAACAAATCTTCTCTCTCCAGCAATCTCATTATAAAAACCAGCCATATATAGCATCTTCTGCTGTTGTATACGGAATAAGTATTTATGTTTCTCTCCCGTTTGATTCCATTCAAAAAAACCTGTACTTGGTATAATGCATCTTCGATTTAATATACTCTCACGGAACATTTTCTTTTCGAATACTGTTTCAGCTCTTGCATTAATGATAACACCTTTATTATTAAAACTTTTAAATCCCCATAACGCAAAATCTGGATCCATATTCTTACCATCCTCTAAGATTACAACTGCCTTATCCGTAGGGAATACTTCACCGTTCTTTATTTTAGCATCATCTCCATACTTATGAAGAATTCGATCCGTCAATTCCCTCATCTCATCTATATCATCATCATAAGTAAATAAAAATCTTCCGCACATAATATCCTCCAATCCGTTGCTTACAACAATACATTTTCTTAAATGCTCTTTTCAATCTATTCTTCTTTCATTTTACCACTAACATGTATAAACTTGTATAAACAATAAAATATTTTCATATAATTTACTAATTATTGATAGACACAGGTGATTGTCTTTGGCAACGATTATTCCTTATAATCGTCAGGATGCAGTAAATTATGCATTAAAATGGGATAGAAAACGTAATCCAAAATACTACGATTTTTCTAATAATGGTGATGACTCTACCAATTTTATATCTCAATGTTTATATGAAGGTTCTGGTATCATGAACAATACGAAAGTGTGGGGCTGGTATTACAATCGCAATCATAATTACTCTCCGTCCTGGACTAATCCCAATTTACTTTATCAATTTCTAACAACGAACACGAAGAAAGGGATCTATGCCAAAGAAGTCCCTATATCACAGATTATGGTAGGCGATGTCATTCAGTTGGCAATTGAGTCCCCAATCTATAACCACTCACTATTAATAACCGATATCTCTACTCCCCTAGCATATGCAAATATCTTAACATCCACGCATGACAGTGATTCTCATTACAGAGCACTGAATACCTATATCTTTGACTCAGTTCGGTTTCTTCATATAGAAGGGGTATATCTATAGAACATATTTATATATCTCTTTAGTTTATATATTTCAAGTTTACTATTTCCTATTCACAATTTAAGACTTTCTTAAGATTTCATGTACCCTGAATTAAGATTTTTATGCTACAATACATATGTTACATATAATTTGCAACATTTAGTAATATATCTTAAAATAATTAGAGTAACTAATATGAGTAGTGTAACAAAAGCCTTTCATAACCTACAATGTTGTATATTGATGTACATTTATTAATTTTGGCGTAGTCCGGCTGAAAACATTGTTTATATTTTGTCAAGACTCAAAGTAAAAATAGGAACGTGAGTGACTATTTTTGCTTGCCTTGAGGCTTGTAAAAAATATAATGTTGGAAGGAAAGGTAGCCAAAATTCATAAATATACAGCAATATACACTCGATAAACTAAAAGAAGGCTTTTCAGACTCTAATCCAAACACACTCTAATGAATCATACATCGTAAAAAACAGGAGGATAATATGTATACAATTTTAGTCTGCGACGATGATAAAGATATCGTTGACGCAATACAAATATATCTAAGTCAGGAAGGATATCAAATATTAAAAGCATATAACGGAATTGAGGCACTTCAAATCATATCATCGAATGAAGTTCACCTCGTATTACTTGATATCATGATGCCAGAGATGGATGGAATTCGAACTACAATTAAATTACGTGAGAATAACAGTTCTCTACCTATCATCTTCTTATCTGCCAAATCAGAAGACAGTGATAAGGTACTAGGCCTTAACATTGGAGCCGATGACTATATTTCCAAACCATTTAATCCACTAGAACTTATAGCAAGAGTTAAATCTTCTTTAAGAAGATATACCAAATTAGGAAGTATAGCCGAAGAAAACAATGTATACCGTTCAGGTGGACTAGTTGTTAATGATGAGCACAAAGAAGTGTATCTTGATGATGAACCTATTAAATTAACACCAATTGAATACAACCTATTAAAATTACTTGTAAAGAACAAAGGAAAAGTCTTCTCAATTCATGAAATATATGAACAGATCTGGAATGAGCCCTCCTATGGCGCTGATAATATTGTTGCTGTTCATATAAGACACATTAGAGAAAAGATTGAGATCAATCCCAAAGAACCAAAATACCTAAAAGTAGCTTGGGGAATCGGATATAAGATAGAAAGTTATTAAGGAGCAGACGATGAAAACTCTAAAAAGATCCTTTACTATGAAAGTAGTCATCCAATGCCTTCTATTCATAGCAGGAGGTGCTATTTTATTAAGTACTTGTAATTTTAATAAATATATTAGTGTTTATCCAAACGGTACAAACTCTTTTTATGAAACAGATTATTTACATGCGAAATATTTGAAATATATTGAGCGACTTGCGGAGTATATACAATATACGGAACGTGGATATAAAGTTGATAGTAATCAAGTCTATGAAGATTCTTACATTGACTCCATTATATCAATGGAAGATTCCATCGATGAGCGTAACTCTTCGAATTCAAGTCTAAGCGAATCTTCATTGGATTCTGTTGAAAGCGACTATACTGATCAAGATACTTTTGAATTCTATAATTATAAATTAAATATCCAAGATACTAACTTCGTATACTATGTTCAGAATCTTAAGACGGGTAAAGTATATTCTTCTCCAAGTCTTGAGAAAATTATAAATAATAAGGCAAAGCTTACTAGCTTTTTAAAGAATATTGGTGATAATAATGCCTATCTCGTTCTTAACACCAAGACTTCAAGATATGTAACGAATCTTGATAGTAAAAAAGGTTATCTAAGCACTGATAACATAAGTTGGGTAATAAAGTGTATGACAGGTTCTCTAGGAACGATATCCCCACCTAAGAATTCTTCTGGTGCAAGCTCTACCATTACTACTACGGATAATGAATACTTAGTATATACTTGTCTGTATGATAACATGCCTTACCATGATGAATTCAATGAACATTACCTTATATTTCAATCCTTGTACAACAATTATGTTCATTCCTTTTATATCATTCCAATATCATTATTACTATTTGCTATTTTATTTGTAATATCTATATATCAAAGTGGCCATAGAAAAAAGAATACTGGAATTAACCTTTTATCCATTGATAAGATCTATGTTGATTGGCTATTTGTCTCAACTTTTTGTGTTGCTTCCATCTTTTATAGTTACTTTTACATGCCATTTATAGATCGCGTCTCTGATAAAGTTCATACAAGAATCGACGTTATACCGTTATTCAAGTATCTATTTTGGTATCCAATTATTTTTTTATTAGTATATAGCTGTATTCGAAGAATTAAAAATAAAACCTTATTTAAGAGTACTTTTTCCTATAAGATTTACCGCAAAACTAGTACTGCTATTCATTTATTCTTTGAAAATAAGAACCTAACATATAGAGCAATCTTTTACTTGCTTATCTTCATTCTTGTAAAATTTATTGCGACGTTATTCTTATTTGATGGTTCCTCTTTTGGAACCATGATGTACTATATTATTTCAGCTATCGCTTATATATACGTTGCAAATATTCTGATAAAGTTGGCAGCCCAATTAAATGTATTGATTACTGAGACTAAAAAAATTACAGAAGGTAACTTAACGCATAAGATTCCCGAAGATGAGCTCGATCATTCTATGAGAAAATTAGGAACATACATCAATAGCATTGGAGATGGATTATCTGCTGCCGTTGATGAAAAATTAAAGAGCGAACGTCTTAAAACAGAACTTATCACCAACGTCTCACATGATATTAAAACTCCACTTACCTCTATTATTAATTTTGTTGATTTATTAAAGAAGGAAAAAATCGAAAGCGAAAATGCAAAATCCTATTTAGAGATTCTTGAAACGAAATCATGGAGGTTAAAAACTTTGATTGAAGACCTTGTTGAAGCTTCAAAAGCTTCTTCTGGTACAATTAATATGAACCTAGAAAGACTTAACATTGTAGAATTGATTCGCCAATCCGTCGGTGAATTCGAAGACAGGTTCAAAGAACGTAATCTTGATATGGTGATTCAGATCTCAGAAGAACCGATCTATATCTTAGCAGATGGAAGAAGCACGTTCCGTATCATCGAAAATATTTTTTCTAATGTAAATAAATATGCTCTAAACGGAACTAGGGTCTATATTGATGTTATAAAGAACGAAGGTAAAGTTAATGTTTCTGTTAAAAATATTTCTGCGAATCAGTTAAATATTGATTCAAATGAATTAATGGAGCGATTTGTTCGAGGTGATATCTCTAGAAATACTGAAGGTAGTGGACTTGGGTTATCGATATCGAAGAGTCTTGCTGCATTACAGAATGCGACTTTTGATATTATACTGGATGGGGATTTATTCAAGGCTGTTGTTGTATTTACTACGATTGAATAGGGTATTTTAATCAACTAATTTCGCAGTGGGAAGTTATTGAATACTTGATAAATTCAGATTTAGGTTGTAGAAATTACCAGGATGGAAACTTTTACATCTTTGTTCCCACTCCTTATTTGGAAGCTACTAATGGTTTATAACTTTGATAAAACAGATATAAAAAGTCCAAACTCCTCACTTCGTTCGTCAAACATTGAACTTTTTATATCTAAATCAAAGTTTTAAACCATAAGTTGCTTCACAAAACGTCATAGTCACGTCGATGCATAAGTTTCCATCCTGGTAATTCATTTACTTTGCGACTGAATTTGTCAAGTATGATATAGGTTTTGGAACTGCGAAATGTGAAGTTCTTAGTAGATAACTTAAAATGTCCCTTGATGTTTGTGTAAGCATTGTTCTAAATTATTAGGAATAAATTCCTACATAATATTAGAAAAATACTTCTAAACATCACGGGACATTTTTATTTATTACTAATATCAAACATTGAACAAATAACTAAAAGCAATCCAATTCCAAGGAATAAAGTTTGTCACAAGGCTTTCATTTTTGAAACCAGTATCCAATATAATACTTTATTTCTTTAAGTATTTAAGTTTTATCTCAGCTCATCAAGTGATTCTATTTTTGACAGATATGAATTTCCATATCTTTTATCAGCACTTACATCTTCATCAAACCAGTCTGGCTTATTAAAATCTTTTGCTGATTCTTCATCTGTAAATTCTACTTCTGCAAAGAATAATCCTTTTAGTCTTCCTTCAAATATATCAAGTTCAGCGGTTAAGTTACTTTCTAACGGAATAAGATATCTTGTTTTACGTATTAGGTTATTATCTACTTTTTCTCTAAGATGTTCATATGCTTCTTTGGTTAATGGCAATTCTACTTCATTATTTACACATAGATCTTTTCCCGCCTGTTCAGGTAATCCAAACTTAGATTTGTAAGTTAGTATATAATCTTCATTACTTTTTCGGATACGAACTATAGGATTGGTGGATAAATATCCTTGTTCTATTTTTTTTTTGTTATATTGTTCTAATTTATCTGGTAAAGTTTTGATTGTAAATTTCTTCTCTATTTCCATTGATTTCTCCCTTTTGTTGCTTACCCACTCCCTCTATTACATCAAAATTAATGGTAGTAAAGTATAGGAGCTCGTAATGATTATTCACATACTACTGATTTATTACTTGGTACTTGCGATTCTGCTTACCTATTATATCCCAATCTCAGGCTTATATTCAAGACTTATAAATAAGAAGGTGATACTGTTATAGAAGGACCTCATGAGCCAAACTTTGCGCCCTGTTATACAATTAAACATAAACATCCTTTTTTTGTACCAAACCAAGCAATTAATCTAGTCTGAAAATAACCTCTATAGATAATTTCTTCTGCAAATCCAACAAAAATGAACTCAATATATTGTATTGGTAACATTATACAGTAATATAGGTAAATGTACAACTAAAAGGGACTGTTGCACTAACTGCTGATATCAATCAGCTAGTGCGACAGTCCCTTTTTAATTAATTATTACTTAGATCATCACCATTGCTTGCTATAACTTTTTTATACCAATGAAATGATTTCTTTTTCTTTCGACTAAGATCTTTCAGATCAAATTCATCACGATTGACGTAAATGAATCCATATCTCTTTACAAATCCTTGATGTGTACTAATTAAGTCGATTGCAGACCAAGGACAGAAACCGAATAGATCTACACCATCCTCAACGGCTAATCTTGCTTGTTCGATATGTTTGGCTAGATATTCTATACGATAATCATCGATAATATCACCATTTTCATTTTCCTTATCATAAGCTCCAAGACCATTTTCGGTAATAATCATTGGTAACTGGTAACGGTCATAGACTTCTCTAAGGGTAATTCGAAAACCATCTGGATCTATTTCCCATCCGAATTCTGTTCTTTGTAAATATCCATTACTATCTCCATTATAGAAACCTGGTTCCCCAACGGCTATTTGCTGGTCTCCGCCTTTCTGTTCCTCTAAATCTTTCTCTCCATCACTTACTGTTGCCGTTGAATAATAATTGAATGCAATAAAATCTGGGTTCGCACCTTTTAATGCTTCCATGTCACCCTCAAGGATCTCTGGAGTGAGACCTTTCTTCTGCATAAAATTCCATGCTACTACATTATATCTTCCGTATACCGCCATATCTAAGTATAGCCAGTTTCGAATGGCATTAAAATTCTGACTTGCAATGATGTCTTTTGGATTACATGACTTTGGATATACATAAGCTATATTTGGAGCAGGTCCAATCTTAGCTTCTGGAACCATTGAATGAAGTAATTTCATAGTTAATGCTTGTGCGATTAACATATGATGATTTTGTTGATAGAGAATTTTCTGTATACTCGATTCATCCATTTCCAATGTTCCAATTGCAGCACCATGCAGAATCATCATATTCTGCTCATTAATTGTTAGCCAATACTTAACACGACTTCCATAGTTCTCAAATAGAACCTTTGCATAATTAACAAAAGCATCAATCGTAGCTCGATTTGACCAGCCACCCTTTTTCTCAAGTTCGTATGGCAAATCAAAGTGATACATTGTAATTAGCGGTTCAATTCCATACTTTAAACATTCATCAATCACATCACTGTAATGCTTAATTCCTAATTCATTTACTTCTCCATCACCGTCTGGAATGATTCTTGTCCAAGCAATAGAGAATCGATATGTCTTAAATCCCATCTCAGCCATTAAAGCAATGTCTTCTTTGTATCTATGATAATGATCGGATGCCACTGTAAAATCGGATGTTCCTTCAAATACTTTCTTAACATCCTGTACAGATTGACCTTTTCCATCTTCTGCTGATGCTCCCTCTACTTGATATGCTGATGTTGATGCTCCCCACAAAAAACCTTCTTTATATTTATTCATCCTAATCGTTCCTTTCTTTTGATATCATTTTATATGTTTAGTTTAATATAAAGCGCTTCACACCACTGATTATATTTCGCCAAAGGTGACTGATGTGAGCTAGTGTAAACTAGTTTGTTACTATCTAATGCGTAATTTAACTATATCAAAAAAATAATGATTCAACTATACTTTGCAAGAAGGATGGTTTCGTATTTCATAAGTTGATACTTATTTTCTAAATAATTGCATCTTTTTTGACTTATTTATGTCATGAACGATATTTTTTATCTTACCTTGGCTCTGCCATTTCATATATTGGTTGCATGATAAGAGTATTTTCAATTATAATATTTTAATACAATATTGAATTAGATAAATTAAGATAGATAGTATTAGAGCTTCAAAAGCCTTTTGAACCTTAATCCTAGAAAGGTAATTACGAAAATTATATAGTCAATTAAAATATAGAACTAGAAAGGAACGTATATGAGCATCCTAGAGCAGCTAAAAGATATCGATCATTTTTCAGAATCCGAAAAGCACATTATTCATTACCTTCTGAATGCACCTGAGACAATTTTGGACTTTTCCGTGAAAGATTTAGCAAAAGTATGTTATACAAGCCCTTCTACAGTAACGAGGCTTGTCAATAAATTAAACAATAATAAAGGATTTAACCATTTTAAAGCTACTTTTTTTAGTGAGATAACGCATATGAATCATCTAAAAGAAGAGCAAATTAGTATCACATCAAATGAAACGGCATTTTCCATTATAAATAAAGTTGCTACACTTGAAATAGAAGCAATAGAAAAGACCAAAGAATCTATGAATTATGAAACTTTAGCAAAGGTGTCCTATTTATTAAACACGGCAAAGCAAATCGAATTCTTCGGCTTTGATAACAATCTTCATCTGGTTAAGAGTAGCTTAAATCGTATGCTAGCCCTCGGAAAACAAGTTATTATTCATGATTCAACAAACGCGCAATATTATCAGGCATTAACTTCAACCAAAGATTGTGTTGCGCTGATCGTAAGTCGAACTGGCGAAAATCGCAAACTAATTGACCTTATGAAATTATTGAAAGAGAGAAACGTACCTATCATAACACTGACGCCTAACAAGCAATCCTCGATAGGTAAACTAAGTAATTATTTTATCCCTGTGGTAAATGATTTAAACCTAGAGATTGTAGGTAACATCTTATTCGATACTTCTCTTCAATATATTTTAAATATCCTATGTGGTATTTTATTTGCTAAAAACTATGAAGCAAATCATGAAATATTAAGTACTTATTCTAAGTCATTTGATTATATATATTAATTCTGATTATGGTATCGAATTCCCATGACTCATTTATATTCGTAGTACGTAAGTGAGTAAAGTTTATAAATAAACTTGTCGCTTGCTATGAAACTTGTAAAAAATATGATAAGTTTGTTTTGTAAACTTTACTGAGGGAAAGGTAGCCAAAATTCATAATTTAGTGCAGTGATTTCACTTGCTTGCAAGAGTGAAATCACAAACGTTGAGAGTGAAAGCGTTTTTCTTTCACTCTTATACAGCATTATACACTCAGTACAATAAAATAAGGCTTTTGACCCCAGGATCACCCTATCTTAGCCTCAGAAGAAAACGTGTAGCATGCAAATAAGGGATTATAGAAATATATCTATAATCCCTTTTACAATCATTTCATATCCAGCTTCAATACACTATGTTCTGCATCGCTATTATGCTACCTTTTATAACAAAAGCGATTTCTTTTCTTTCTAAATATTATGCTATTTTTTATCCAGCAATTCAAAATTATTATATAATTTCTTTAAAGCTTTCTTTTCAATTCTAGATACATAAGATCTTGATATTCCTAACTTGATAGCAATCTCTCTTTGTGTCACTTCTTCTCCAATGCCTAGTCCATATCGTAATTCAATTATTTGTCTCTCTCTTTGTGTTAACACACTACCTATTAGATTATATAGTTTCTTGACATTGTCTTCTAATTCAAGATTCTCAACAACATCTGCATCCACACATTCAATGACATCAAGTAAATTTATCTCGTTTCCTTCTCGGTCAGCTCCAATTGGTTCATATAGATAGACTTCTTTGGATAACTTCTTAGCATTCCGTAACATCATCAGAAGTTCGTTCTCAATACATTTTGAGGCATAGGTCGCCAATCGAATGCCTTTATCCATATCGAAGTTATCAATCGCTTTGATTAAACCGATCGTACCAATTGATATTAAATCATCTACTTCTCTATCACCAACATTGTACTTTTTAACAATGTGTGCTACTAACCGTAAGTTGCGTTCAATGAGAGTATCTCTCGCTTCTTTACAACCATCTTTACATTGTTTAAGGTATTCTTTTTCTTCCTTGGTGCTTAGTGGCTTAGGAAATGATTTCACGAAGATAAGCACCTCAATAATGTGGTTTATTATTAGTTTATGATTTGGTGATAAAATAAGTGCCTTTCCCAAATACTATTTTTTCAAAGAACTAATCCTTTTATATTTCTTTTTCATTTTCTTTTTATATCATGACTGAATCCAATCCTCATATAAAATAAAAAAGATATAGTAAATATTGATTCTACTTACTATATCTTTTGATTCTCTATATTACAATATATTATCTTATTTTTAATTTATGTTATATATAATCTATGTTTATATATAACTTTTGTATTATAATAAAGATGGGGAGTAAAATGCTTTTGACCCCAACTTTATTATTTAAAAATATATTTTTAAATCAGTGTTATTAATCTTCTTTTTTTCGTATTAAATCAAACTTTTCTAAATCTACACCAAAATCAACAAAGATCTTTTGCTTAGGATGTGGGCAGCTTTCCATGTCACAACCATTTTCATCAGTAATCTTAAGAACAGTCGCTTGCACATTCTCTCCACTTGGTTTCATAATCTCTACTGTTTCTCCAACAGAGAACTTATTTCTTTGTTCTAATTCGTATAATCCAGCTTCATTTTTACCATTAATAATACCTAAGTAAGTGTATTCTTTCACATACGTATTATTATCATAGATTTGTGTATTCTGATCTGGTTTACCATAGAAGAAACCTGTAGTAAATTGACGATACGTACATTTTGCTATTTCTTCTTTATAATGAGGGATATTCTTCTTATAAAGTTCAGGATCAGCAAAATAATCATCGATTGCTTGGCGATAGGTTCTTGTTACCGCTGCTACATAAAGTGCTGTCTTCATACGTCCTTCTATCTTGAAACTATCAATTCCTGCAGTAACTAGATCATCAACGTGCTCAATCATGCAAAGATCTTTGGAATTAAAGATATAACTTCCTCTTTCATTCTCATAGACTGGCATGTATTCACCTGGACGAGTTTCCTCTGCTAGGTTATACTTCCAACGACATGGATGTGTACATTCACCTTTATTCGCATCTCTTCCAGTCATAAAGTTACTTAATAAGCATCTTCCTGAATACGCCATACACATAGCACCATGGACAAAGGTTTCAATCTCTAGCTCATCTGGAATATTAGCACGAATATCAGCTATTTCTTTTACAGATAATTCTCTTGCAGACACAACTCTAGTCGCACCCATTCGGTTCCAAAAACGATAAGTAGCGTAATTTACGTTGTTTGCTTGTGTACTTATGTGCTTTTCAATATCAGGAATTACATCCATCGCAATGGAGAATACCCCTGGATCCGAGATTATTACAGCATCTGGTTGAATCTCCTTTAGCTCTTTGAAATACTCTTCAACACCATCTAGATCATCGTTATGCGCTGTAATGTTAGCTGTAATATAGACCTTTTTACCATGTTCATGAGCATAAGCTATACCTTTCATCATATCTTCCTTTGAGAAGTTCTTTGCTTTTGCTCTTAATCCAAACATTTCTCCACCAATGTATATTGCATCGGCGCCATAAGTGACAGCTACTTTTAATACCTCTAGATTACTTGCGGGTATTAATAATTCTGGTTTTTTCATTTGATTCTCTCTCTTTCTATGTGGCCCATGTTTCCATAGCATGGACCGGATTTATATATATAAACCATAATGGTTTCTATAAACCTAGTAAGCATACAACCCATTAAATGATAGAGCACCATTTACTGTATTATTAAATCATTGCTTTATTTCACTCTTGTACTAAGAGTCACTCCATCACCAATAGGAAGTACTATTGTATCAAATTCGTCCATGTGTGTCAATGTATAGAGATACTCTCTCATTCTACTATGAATGGTACGGTTTCTTCTTGTGACACCATATCTAGATTGAACAATATCTCCATCTTGAAGAACATTATCCGATACTAAAAGTCCTCCAACTGGTAGTAGTTTCATAATCTCAGGTAGAAAATTAATGTATTGACCCTTGGCTGCATCCATGAACATAAAGTCATACTTTCCTTCCTTTAAGGTTAATTCCTTCAATATGTCAATCGCATCTCCCTCTAATAGGGTGATTTTACTTTCTCTGCCTGCACTTCGAATATTCTCTTTCGCTTTTTCAATACGAGAAGGCATCTTTTCAATTGTTGTGATATGAGCTGTATCTGGCATGTATTCACTCATAAGAATAGAAGAAAACCCAACTGCAGCACCTACCTCAAGAATATTTTCTGGTTTATTGTTTGTTAATAAAAATCTTAACAAAGACTGTGTTGCTTTTTTTATAATAGGTACATTGTCTGCTAACGCCTGTTCCTCTATTTCCTTTAAAAATTTTGGTGGTTCTTTTTCTAATGAAAATATATAAGCACCAATCCGTTCATTTACAATCATCTTATCCTCCTTTGCAGCATTATCTGCAAATTTACTATATATTTATCAAATGATTCGAAGCTCAAAAGCCTTTCATAACATACATTGTGTATATTGATGTATGATTATGAATTTAGGCGTAGTCCGGCTGAAAGCAACGTTTATATTTTGTCAAGACTCAAAGCGAAAATAGGAACGTTAGTGAGTATTTTCGCTTGTAATGAGGCTTGTAAAAAATATGATGCTTGAGGGAAAGGTAGCCCAAATTCATAATTATACAGCAATATACACTCAGTAAACTAAAATAAGGCTTTTGCCTCTCGAATTATCATTATTATCTTTTCCTTTAAAAAAGCTGTCCCATTTCAGGACAGCCTTACATTTTATATTCACTACTCTTTTGATACTTTATCCTTATTTGAAGCTACCTTGGTGATTACATCAAGAATTTCGCTATAAGTCATCGAAGAATTTAAAATATACTTACCTGGTAAAATAGCTTGTTCTGTAAGTTTTGCTTTTACAAAAAATGAATATTTATCTGCAATCAATCGATTTGATTCAAGCACCTTAGCAAGGTCTAAAGTTGATTCTCCTTTATTTACCTTTATCTGTGCCTCATGACCTGGCTTAGAATCAACGACTACGTTACCAAAGACTTGGTATGAGAAGTTGTATGCTTTTGTTGTCAGCATCATTATTAACAGAATAACTACAACATAAAAAACTAAATTTAGGGACAACTGTAATATAAAACTCATGAATTTCATAAAACTATTCGCTTTACTTCGCTGTGCAGTCATTTACAATTCCCCCTTCATAATTTTTCTTGTCATTATACTTCCATAATAATTGGTAAAATCATAGGATTTCTCTTTGTTTTCTTCCATAAGTAATCACTTAAGGAGTCTTTGATTTCAGTCTTAATCTTACCCCAATCTGTAACGTTTTTACTTAAACATTTATCGAGTGCATTATTCACTACTTCTCTAGCCTCATCCATAAGATTTTCTGATTCTCTAACATATACAAAACCTCTTGATACGATATCTGGTCCTGAAAGTATTTGATTACTGAATTTTTCTAATGTTACAACAACAATTAATAATCCATTTTCTGATAGATGTTGTCTATCTCTTAATACGATATTACCAACATCACCAACACCAAGTCCATCTACTAGGATACCTTGAGCTGGTACTTTACCTACAACTTTACCAGATTCACTGCTTAATTCTAATACATCTCCAGATGAGATAAGGAATATATTGTCTTTATCAATTCCCATAGTCTCAGCTACTTCTGCATGCTTCATAAGATGTCTATATTCACCATGAACTGGTACTGAGTATTTTGGTTTTGTTAATGCATAGATTAATTTAATCTCTTCTTGGCAAGCATGTCCTGATACATGCGTATCTTGGAAGATGACTTTTGCACCTTTCATTGATAACTCATTAATTACCTTTGATACTGGTTTCTCATTACCTGGGATAGGTGTTGAACTAAAGATTACCGTATCTCCTGGTTTAATTGTAACTTTCTTGTGGATAGAAGCTGCCATTCTTGATAAAGCCGCCATAGCTTCTCCTTGGCTACCTGTCGTAATTAATACGATTTGATCATCAGTATAATTCTTCATCTGCTCAATATCAATTAATATATTTTCAGGCATATTAATATATCCAAGTTCTCTGGCCGTTGTAATAATATTTACCATACTTCTGCCTTCAATAACAACTTTTCGACCATATTTATGAGCGGAATTAATAATCTGCTGAACTCTGTCAACGTTAGAAGCAAAAGTCGCTACAATAATTCTATGCTTTGTATTCTCTGCAAATATATTATCAAAAGCTTTACCAACTGTTCTTTCTGACATGGTATAGCCTGGTCTTTCTATATTAGTACTGTCACATAATAACGCTAATACACCCTTTTTACCAATCTCAGCAAAACGTTGTAGATCAATTACACTACCAAATACTGGTGTATAATCCACTTTAAAGTCACCTGTATGAACAATAATTCCTGCTGGTGAATAGATAGCTAATGCAGCTGAATCAGCAATACTATGATTTGTACGTATAAATTCGATACGGAAGCATCCTAGATTGATACTTTGTCCATATTTTATTACTTTTCTTTTCGTTGATTTTAATAAATTATGCTCTTTTAATTTGTTCTCAATAATTCCTACTGTAAGCTTCGTTGCATAAATAGGAACATTAATATCTTTTAAGACATATGGCAGACCACCAATATGATCTTCATGTCCATGTGTAATGATAAAGCCTTTTACTTTATCAATATTTTCTTTAAGATAAGTCACATCTGGAATTACTAAATCAATTCCTAACATCTCATCTTCTGGGAATGAAAGTCCACAATCTACTACTATAATACTATCTTCGTATTCAAATGCAGTAATGTTCATTCCGATTTGTTCTAATCCTCCAAGAGGAATGATCTTAATCCCCTTGCTTTTTTCTTCTTTTTGTTTCAAAAGATTGCACCTCCAATGGTTTATTTTACTCCATATATTCTAAGTGCATTCCATATTAAATTAGTTTTGAGATTATGATACAATCCGTTAAAACGAAACAATCCAATCTATCCATTAATTATTCTTATCAGAGCATTCCTTGCAATGTCCAAATAATTTCACTTCATGGTCAACAACTTCAAATCCCATAGACTTTTTTATTCTATCCTCTAAAGTCTCGAGTAAATCATCTTCAAACGATAATACTTTACCACAATCTAGGCAAATCAAATGATGATGGTGATGCTTAGTATTCAAATCTGCCATTTTGCCAATTTCATACCTTACGTATCCGTCATCTAAATTCAATTTATCGATAAGGTTTAACTCTGATAATAACTGAATTGTACGGTAAACAGTTGCTAATCCAATCTCAGGATATTTCTCTTTTACAAATTCATATATCTCTTCAGCAGTTAAATGCTTACCAGGTCTATTCTGCAATACTTCAAGAATTGCAACCCTCTGCGTTGTTACCTTTAAACCATTATTTTTTAATAATTCTTTAAATCGTTCCTGATTTTCGGGCATATAATCACCTATCTCTAACAATTTTTCTAGTCTAATTTAATAATTCATGCAATTAAATTCTTTTTAATCATTACATTTCAATATCAATATCATCCAATGTCTCTTCAAAAATCTTAGCAATCAACTTTAATTCATTATCATCTTCAACGATATCATAGATTGCATCTTCATCTTCTTCTTGTGATATATCTTTTAATATTAAAGCTTCCGCTTCATCATCATCTCTATCTGTTACTAATATATAATTAATTCCATTCAGTTTTGTTTGTTCTAAAACATAAAACTCAATCTCTTCATTATCTTCAGTTGTAAAAATTAATTTTTCTTGTTCCATACAGCAAACGCTCCTTATACTTCTTACATAGTTGCTACTAATCCGAATGATTGCAACATTTATATCGATTCTTTATTTATATTCTCTTGGAACTTTAGCCCGTCTAGATAACCTTGCAATATAAATACTGCCGCTACTTTATCTACAACTTTACTTCTATCTTCTCTTCGAACATCACCTTCTATTAATGTTTGATGAGCTGCTACAGTTGATAGTCTTTCATCCCATAAGATTACTTCTTTATTGGTTCTTCTTTTTAACATCTCAGCAAATTCTTCGGACTTAAGTGCACGGTCTCCCACTGTATTATTCATATTCTTAGGATATCCTAATACAATTCTATCGACGTTATATTCTATGATTAAAGCTTCTATTCTTGCTAATGTTTGTCTTAATTTATTTTCTTGCTGTCTTCTAATAACTTCTATACCTTGCGCTGTTAGAAGAAGTTCATCACTGATTGCTACACCAACAGTTGTTGAGCCATAATCAAGCCCCATAATCCTCATATAAAACTCCATTCAGGGATACTTTATCCCTTATTCTATTTAATTTCCTATTGTTCGATTTCTACGATAATCAAATTCTATTCTAAATATAATCATCAAATTAATATTATTTTCAATGGAAGCCTTTTTATATAAATTGGAAGTGAAAACTTATCTTAGATTACGATTAATATAGTCTTTTAATAATTCTTCTAAAATTTCATCCTTTTCCACTTTCATAATTAAACTTCTCGCACCATTATGGCTTGTGATATAGGTTGGGTCACCAGACATTACATAACCGACAATTTGGTTTACAGGATTATAACCTTTTTCAGTTAATGCATTATATACCTTTGCTAAAATGTCTTTTACTTTAATCTCTGGCTCTTTCTTTACTTTAAAATACTGAGTGTTATGAATCTCTTGCATTCTTTCACGTCCTTTCTTATAATCTAGTCCATGAAGATGTATTATAACTATGATCTTGTACAATTAAAAGGCTTCCATTGAATTTTATTTACTATCTAATTGTACTTTCATTATCTGTTATAATATTCTAAGTTATATATATATTAATATAAATTTCTAAAAAATTCAATCTATTATTTCACATAACAGAATATCGTTCTTTCGTTCACCTGTTACTTTTACTCTAATTATTTGATTAGAGTAGTCTTTATCATTAGGTATTCCTAATTTTACATATCTTTCGTTATGACCTATCTGATATTTCACATCATCTATAGTAACCTCTTCTTCTACTAAGAGATTCTGAGTTTTTCCTATAAAATAATCTTGATAATTATTTCTTAGATTACTTTCTAATTCGATTAATTCATTGCTTCTCTCATGCTTGATCTTATCATCAACTTGATTTGGCATTAGCTCCGCTTTTGTCCCTTTTCTTTTTGAATATTTAAAGATGTGCATTTGAGCAAAAGATACTTCCTCAAGGAAATTCTTAGAATCTATAAAATCTTCTATGGTTTCTCCTGGGAATCCCACAATAACATCTGTTGTTATCGCTGGATGTTCAAAGTATTTTCTCAACAATTCGCATTTCTCAAAATATTCTTCTTTTGTATATTTACGATTCATTCTCTTAAGTGTGTTATTACATCCACTTTGAAGAGAAAGGTGAAAATGTGGACAGAATTTCTTATTTTCAGATAATGTTTTCGCAAATTCTTCTGTTATAATTCTAGGTTCTAGGGAACCTAATCGGATTCTTTCAATTCCTTCCACCATGCTAATTTCACAGATTAAATTCAATAAATCAGACTCATTTTTATTATAATCCATCGTTTCTAATGTACTATTGTAAGACGTCTCTTGATTTGTTATTTGGTTAGTCTCTTCGCTAGTTACTTGTTGACTCGCTTTATTAAAGTCAATTCCATATGAGGATAAATGAATTCCTGTTAGAACAATTTCTTTGTATCCTTTTTCTACTAAACGCTTTACTTCGCCTGTAATTTCCTCCTTCTTTCTACTTCTAACTCGCCCTCTGGCATAAGGAATAATACAATAGGAACAGAATTGATTACATCCATCTTGAATCTTAATATAAGCTCTTGTCTTCTCACCCATGGATTCAATTCTTAATTCTTCATATTCACTTTCTCTATCTATATCTATTATTGCCTGATTATTTAATTTATTCTCGATATAACCATGAAGAATATCAACGATATAGCTTTTTTGATTATTTCCTACTACTACATCAATCATTTCATCTGCTTCAAGGGTATCTTTTGCTGCTTGTACATAACAACCAGCAGCAACTACAATTGCATTTTCATTATTCTTCTTTGCTTTATGAAGCATTTGTCTAGATTTACGATCGGCTATATTGGTTACTGTACATGTATTGATAACATAAATATCTGCTTCCTCATGAAATTCTTTAATTTCACAACCAGCATCTTCGAATAATTTCTTCATTGCGTCTGTTTCATATGAGTTTACTTTACATCCCAATGTTAAAAAAGCTACTCTTCTATTTAAAGAAATGCTCGTATTTCTTATATCCATTGCTTCATCTATATTATTTATTTCTTTCATTTCAATTCCTTTCGGTACAAATTGCCCTAATTGTATCTTAACATTTTATCTGTTTTTCACTATTATCTGACTTTAGTATTCAAATTGACATTTTCTTCGTATATTATCACTTTTTGGGTATTTATTTTTATATACTTTGTATATTGACTTTTATTTCTTCAAAATGTAGTATATACATATATATATTAAAAGGAGGGTTTACAATGAAAACAGTTAAAATATCATTAAATTCAATCGATAAGGTAAAATCATTTGTTAACGATGTAACAAAATTTGATTCAGATTTTGATCTAGTTTCAGGAAGATATGTAATTGATGCTAAATCAATTATGGGTATTTTCAGTTTAGATTTATCTAAACCAATCGATCTTAATATCCACAATGAAGAAAGTGTTGATAAGATTCTTTCAATTCTTAATCCTTACATTGTTGAATAAATCTTTATATTAATTAAAGTAATTAATGTGGAGAGGATACGAAGTATCCTCTTTTTTTATTACTCATATTCATGTTTTCAATAATTTTCTAACTATTAAATTTTTTCCTACTTAACATTAGAATTTCAAAAGTCATTCATAGTTAAAATTGTGTATATCGATAAACTAAATCATGACTTTTGACATTCTAATCTCATTTAGTCTACTAAGATTGTTTCTTTCGTATCTAATGCAACTTTAACTAATTCTTCTATTTGTTCTTCCAAGTTTCTTTCTGATCTTTCAATTGCTTTTAAGCTTGGTTTTGTTACTGGATGTTTCGCAACGAATATCGTACAACAATCTTCAAATGGTAGTATAGAAGTCTCATAAGTATCAATTTTTTCTGCAACATCAACGATATCTTGTTTATCAAATCCAATCACTGGACGGAATACTGGCATCGTACATACAGAATTCGTAGCATTTAAGCTCTGCAACGTCTGGCTTGCTACTTGACCGATACTTTCTCCAGTAACTAAAGCTAACGCACCATTGTCATTTGCAATCTGTTCTGCAATCTTCATCATATATCTTCTCATGATTATGGTTAATTCATCATGAGGACATTTTTCATAAATGTATAATTGAATATCCGTAAAGTTAATAACATGTAACTTGATAGGACCGGAATATCTTGAAACGATTCTAGCCAAATCTACTACTTTTTGCTTTGCTCTCTCACTTGTATATGGTGGTGCATGAAAATAAGTTGCTTCCAGACTAACACCACGCTTAGCAACCATGTATCCAGCAACTGGACTGTCAATTCCACCAGATAATAGAAGCATTGCTTTTCCATTGGTTCCAACTGGCATGCCACCTGGACCTGGAATGATCAAGGAATATACATATCCTTTCGTACGAATCTCTACATTAATTTTAACTTCTGGATTGTGGACATCAACTTTCATATTTGGAAAACGATCTAAAAGGTACTCACCCATTTTCATACAGATCTCTGGTGACGTAAATGGATAACGTTTATCCGCTCTTTTCGCTTCTACTTTGAAGGTAAAACTCTTATCTTTGTACATCTGTTCCACATAATCACCAACAGCTTTGGCTAAAGGATCCCATTCGCAGTCATCGATCTGAACTACTGGACAGATTGATGCAACACCGAATACTCTCTTGATTGCATCGACAGTTTCATCATAATCATAACTCTCTGGACATTCAACAAAGATTCTACCTTGCTCTTTGATTACATTGAAATTTCCTACTTCTTTTAATGCATATTTGATTTGATCACGTAATGCATTCTCAAAGATATATCGGTTCTTTCCCTTAATCCCTATTTCTGCATATTTTATTAAAAATGCTTTAAACATATTTTCTCCTTTTGTGATAACTCTTTCTCTTTTGGTTATCTATCTCGTCATTTATTTTATTTATATAAAACTCAACGTTATTTAATGTTTATTTAGTTGTGTATAGTTATCTCTTAATGTCTACGATACTTACGTAATAAAGGAATGATTTCATTCAATGCTGACACCGCGTAATCAATTTCCTCTCTTGTAGTATTCACAGAAAAACTAAATCTTATTGTCGAATCCAACAATTCCTTTTTCACACCGATAGCAATTAATGTACCACTTAAACTTGGATGATTAGAGGAACAAGCTGATCCTGCTGATACATATACATTCTTCTCTTCCAAAGCATGTAAAAGTACTTCACTTCGAATTCCTGCAAAACTTACACTAATAATATGTGGTGCAGTAGATTTTATATTATCATCAAGTCCATTTATAGTAACTTCTTCTATTTCCTTCATTCGATCGATAAAATATTGCTTTAGTTCGTATAAATGGTTGATTTTTTGTTCATGATTATTATATATTTCAAAAACTGCTTGTCCTAACCCTGCGATTGCAGGAACATTCTCGGTTCCAGAACGCAATCCTTTTTGTTGATCCCCACCAAAAAGGATTGGTTTCACTTTTACTTTATCACGAACGAATAGAATTCCGCTCCCCTTAGGACCATGTATTTTATGCCCACTGATGGATAACAAATCAATTCCAAGACGTTTTGGATAGATAAGGTATTTACCAAATGCTTGGATAGCGTCCACGTGGAATAAGGTATTCTTATTAGCTTCTTTTATAATATTAGATATCTGTTCAATCTCTTGGACAGCACCGATTTCATTGTTTACATACATAACAGACACTAATATTGTCTCATCTGTTATCTCATTCTTTAATTGTTCGATGTCTATCTTTCCTTTATTGTCTACATTAAGATAGGTGATTCGAAAGCCAAAATCTTCAAGATAGATTAAAGGATTATATACCGAAGGATGTTCAATCCTTGTAGTAATAATATGATTTCCTGCACGCTTATTTGCGAATGCAGTACCAATTAATGCCTGATTATTCGATTCTGTTCCCCCTGAGGTGAATATAATTTCTTTTTCATCAACTTTAAGATTCTTTGCTATAATCTGCTTTGATTCTTTGATATATTGTTCTGCCTTCATTCCTTTTGAATGCATACTGGAAGGATTACCATAATCTTCTCTAAGGGTTTTTATCATTATATCTTTCACAGAATCAAATACTTGTGTTGTCGCTGCATTATCTAAATATGCTTCCATTCTTTATTTACTCCATCCAACTTATGACCCTTATATGGGTTTTGCCTACTTGTCTTCTTCTAGTTCAAACATCAAAAGAGAGAGAATCGTAAGCCCTGCAGTTTCGGTTCTTAGAATTCTCTTACCTAATGTAATTGGTTTAATCTGATGTTCCATTGCATCATTGATTTCTGATTCTTCAAAGCCGCCTTCTGGACCAATAAATACTCCTAGTGAAGTGTGGCCCTTAGCTTCCTTAACAATCTTCTTAGAAGCTTCAATTCCTGTTTCTTTCTCATATGGAATAACATTATAATCAAGACTCTTTGCAAAAGCTAAAGCCTCTTTGTATGTTATAGGTTTTCTAACAATTGGTATAATTCCTCGATTTGACTGTTTCGCCGCACTTACTGCAATAGACTGCCATCTATCTACTTTTTTTAATTCTTTTTTATCGTCAAATTTTACAATCGTTCTTCTTGTAACTACAGGAATCACTTCATATACACCTAATTCAACTGCCTTCTGAATAATTAATTCCATCTTATCCTTTTTTGGCAAGCCTTGAAATAGATATATTTTTGTGTTTAATTCAGTATCAGAACTTCTTTCTTCTAATACTTTTGTTATAATCTCCGAATTAGATACAGCCTCTATTATACAATAAAAGTCTTTTCCTTGTCCATCACAAATTATGATTTCCTCTTTTTCCTTCATTCTCAATACATTCTTGATGTGATTAACATCTTCACCAGTAATTCTTATCTCTTCTCCACCTGTTTGACTAGGATCCACATAAAAACGGTACATACCAATTCTCCTTCTTTATCCATAATGATATTAGTGCCAGCTTCGCACAATCGAAAAAGGGAACGAATTATAAGTTCGTTCCCTTCATACTCTATTCTGGCTTTCTAGCGACTATTGAAACCCAATCTCCCATTTCATTAATCTCTATGATTTCAAAACCATTTTGTAAAATAGCCTGAACTACTTCCTCTTTTTTCATATTAATGATACCTGAAGATATAAATAAACCATTTGGTTTCATATGTTTTCCAATCTCAGCTGATAAAGGAATAATAATATCTGCTAAGATATTTGCTACTACGATATCATAGATACCAACTCCAACTTTTTCTTGAAGCGATTCATCTTCTATAATATTTCCACTGTAAGCAATAAATTCATCATCCTTAATTCCATTTCCACTAACATTTTCATAAGTTGCTGTAAGCGCATTCGCATCAATATCTGTTGCAATAACCTTTTTTGCACCTAATTTCAAACCAATAATGGATAAGATTCCACTTCCACAACCAACATCTAATACGAGAGAATTCTTCTTTAGATGCTTCTTAAGTCCTAAAATACACAATTTCGTTGTCTCATGACTACCAGTTCCAAATGCTGTTCCAGGATCAATCTCAATTACGATATCGCCTTCATTCACCTGATCAAGCTTCTCCCAAGTTGGCTTAATAATGATATCTTCATCAATTCGAAATGGTTTAAAGAATTCTTTCCAATTGTTAATCCAATCTTTATCTTCTGTTTCAGAAATATCGATTGTTGCATCACCGATATTTACAAAAGCTTTGATTTCTTCTAGGCCTTCTTTTACTTTTGCAATCAATTCCTGTGTTTCTACCTCTGGATCAATGTAAAAGCTAATTGTAGCGGTTCCATTATCCTCATCTAATTCTGGTAATATATCAATGAACATAGCCTTCTTATCTTCTTCGCTTAAAGGAATGTTGTCGATAATCTCAATCCCTTCAATTCCTAATTCATCTAACATATTACTTACATAATCCGTTGCTTCAGTTGTTGTATTTAACGTGAATTTTGTCCACTTCACAATTATCTCTCCATTCGTTGATTGATTGCATTCCATGAGCTCAGTACAAGTTAAAAAGATTTTATTTCTAAGCTCTTATTCTATCTAAGCTCTTTATTTATTTATTTATTTTCTTAATTATTTCAAATCGTTATCTTTGCTTATTCAAAAAACTCATTAATTTTGTCTTTCAAACCTTTTTTCTTTGCTTTTTCTTTTGACTCAGTCGTATCTTGTTGGTTCGATTCTGTAGATGAATCTTTTCCAGTCATAGCATCATCAAATTGCTTTAATAAGGTTTTCTGTTCATTCGTAAGCTTCGTGGGAACTTGAACAACTAAAGTAACATAGTGATCTCCACGTACTTGTTTGTTACGAAGTGTTGGAACACCTTTTGCTCTTAATCTTACTTTTGTATCTGTCTGTGTACCTGGTTTAACAGTGTAGATTACGTCTCCATCTACTGTACTAATTCTAACATCTGCGCCTAATGCTGCATCAGCATATGAGATTGGTGCAGTTGAGAAGATATCATATTCTTGTCTTACGAAGTTAGGGTGTCTGCTTACAGATACTTCAACTAATAGATCGCCTCGTTCTCCACCATTAACTCCTGGTTCACCTTTATCACGAATGCGGATGCTTTGACCATCGTCAATACCTGCTGGGATAGATACTTTTATCGTTTTCTTCTTGCTAATGTATCCAGAACCATAACAATCTGGACATTTATCTTTCACAATCTTACCTGATCCTTTACAGTCTGGACATGTTTGAACATTTCTAACCATTCCAAATAAAGATTGTTGTGTAAATACCACTTGACCTTTACCACCACATTTTGAACAAGTCTGTGTCTGAGTGCCTGGTTTTGCACCTGTTCCATGACAAGTAGTACATTCATCTTTGAGGGTAAGTTCGATTTCTTTCTCCACACCAAATACTGCTTCTTCAAATGTGATACGTACGCTAGTTCTTAAGTTCTGGCCTTTCATTGGACCGTTATTTGCTCTTGATCTACTTCTTCCGCCACCGAATAAGTCGCCAAATAGATCACCAAAGATATCTCCCATATCTCCCATGTTACCAAAATCAAATCCACCAGCTCCGCCGCCGGCTCCATCGAATGCAGAGTGGCCAAATTGGTCATATTGTCTACGTTTATCTGCATCTGAAAGTACGGTATATGCCTCAGAAGCTTCTTTAAACTTAGCTTCTGCCTCTTTATCTCCTGGATTAGTATCTGGATGATATTTCTTTGCTAATTGTCTATATGCCTTTTTAAGATCAGCATCAGTAGCACTTCTACTAACACCAAGCACTTCGTAATAATCTCGTTTATCTGCCATTATTCTCACCTTCCTAAAAACTATGTAAGAAAAGAATATTCATGAAGTATCTTTAATAAATTATATGATTTCATGAATAGTAATTCTCTCCTACACATCACTCTCTCTGTTATTTCTCTATATTATGTTCCATAAGTGTGTCTTATTTCACTTTTTCTCTTTATACTGACAAATAGGCCGCCAATTCTGACCGCCTATTTGTGCTTTTTGCTGTAGGACTGACCCAAAGCTTATATTACTGAATACTTATTGTTTCGTCAAGTTTTTTTCAAAATAATAAAGTCATATTTCTAATATAGCAATATCTTATTGTTAATCAACTTAACTAGGTTTCTAAATATTCTAATTATACTTCTCTGTAATCTCCATCAACTACGTCATCAGCTTGGTATGTTTGACCTGCACCAGCACCTGACATATCAGGACCTGCGCCTGCTGCTCCAGCTGCGCCTTGTGCTTGTTCATATACTTTTGCAAATAATGCTTGAGCACTTTCCATTAATTTTTCTTTGGCAGCTTTGATGTCTTCAACTTCACCATCAGACATAACTTCTGGATTTGATTTTTCAACTAATTCTTTTAAGTGAGTTAAATCAGCTTCTACTTTCGTCTTATCGTTAGCATCAATCTTATCACCAACTTCGTTTAATGCTTTTTCAGTTTGGAATACCATTGAATCTGCATCATTACGAACTTCAATTGCTTCTTTACGTTTTTTATCTTGAGCTTCAAATTCAGCTGCTTCTTTAACAGCTTTATCGATATCTGCATCAGAAAGGTTTGATCCAGCTGTAATTGTGATGTGTTGTTCTCTACCAGTTCCAAGATCTTTTGCTGATACATTTACGATACCATTGGCATCGATATCAAATGTTACTTCGATTTGTGGAACACCTCTTCTTGCTGGTGGAATACCATCAAGTCTGAATTGTCCAAGTGATTTGTTATCTCTAGCAAATTGTCTTTCACCTTGAACAACGTTGATATCTACTGCTTCTTGGTTATCAGCTGCAGTTGAGAAGATTTGGCTCTTCTTAGTTGGGATTGTAGTATTTCTTTCGATTAATCTTGTAGCTACACCACCCATTGTTTCGATAGATAATGATAATGGAGTTACGTCTAATAATAAGATATCTCCTGCACCAGCATCTCCTGCTAATTTACCACCTTGAATAGAAGCACCAATTGCTACACATTCATCTGGGTTAAGTGTTTTTGAAGGTTCGTGACCTGTTAATTGTTTTACTTTATCTTGAACAGCTGGGATACGAGTTGATCCACCAACTAATAATACTTTGCTTAATTCAGAAGATGTTAAACCAGCATCTCTTAGAGCGTTTTGAACTGGAGTTGCAGTTCTTTCAACTAAGTCATGAGTTAATTCATCGAATTTTGCTCTTGTTAAGTTTAAGTCAAAATGTTTTGGTCCTTCTGCAGTTGCAGTAATGAAAGGTAAGTTAATGTTTGTTGTAGATGCTGATGATAATTCTTTCTTAGCTTTTTCAGCAGCTTCTTTTAATCTTTGAAGAGCCATCTTATCTGTTGATAAGTCTACACCTTCTGTTTTCTTGAATTCATCAATCATGAATCTTGTGATTCTTTCATCAAAGTCATCTCCACCTAGTCTGTTATCACCTGATGTTGATAATACTTCGATAACACCATCACCGATTTCAATGATAGATACGTCGAATGTACCACCACCTAAATCGTAAACCATGATTTTTTGTTCATGTTCATTATCAAGACCATAAGCTAATGCAGCTGCAGTAGGCTCGTTGATAATTCTCTTAACATCAAGACCTGCAATCTTACCAGCGTCTTTTGTTGCTTGTCTTTGAGCATCGTTAAAGTATGCAGGAACTGTAATAACTGCTTCTGAAACAGTTTCTCCTAAGTAGCTTTCAGCATCTGCTTTTAATTTTTGAAGAATCATTGCTGAGATCTCTTGTGGAGAGTATTTCTTATCATCAATACCTACTCTATATTCAGTACCCATATGTCTCTTAATAGAAGAGATTGTTTTATCTGAATTTGTTACTGCTTGACGTTTTGCTGGTTCACCAACAAGTCTTTCTCCAGTTTTTGTGAAAGCTACGATGGATGGAGTTGTTCTAGCGCCTTCTACGTTAGCGATAACAACTGGTTTTCCACCTTCCATAACAGCTACACATGAATTTGTTGTTCCTAAGTCAATTCCTATAATTTTACCCATGATATATTCCTCCTAAATTTAATCAAACTTACAATTATGTTTCAAATCAATTATTTTATAATTAATATAATATAAAGCTTATATAAAACTTTTAATAAAAACGTTAACTTAATTAACTACTTTAACCATACTATGGCGAATTACGCTATCTTTGTATGTGTATCCTTTTTGGAATTCATCTGATACAATATTTTCACCTAGATTATCATCTTCGGCATGCATTACTGCATTATGAAGATTTGGATCAAATTCTTTGCCAACAGCTTCAATTGGTTTTACACCAGCATCTTCAAGTGTTTGCACAAATTGTTTATAAATCTTCTCAATTCCTTGAACAAAAGCACCTTCTTTTTCTTCTTCTGTAATTGTATCAAAACCTCTTTCAAAGTTATCAACAACTGGAAGAATCTTTTCTATGATATCTTTTGCTCCAATCTCAAACATTTGAGATTTTTCTCTTTCAGAACGTTTACGGAAGTTATCAAATTCAGCCATAGTTCTCATTAATCTATCGTTTAATTCTTCGATTTGAAGATCTTTTTTATCTTTCTTATCTTTTTTGAAGAAAGATTTTTTTTCTTTTGATGTTTCTTTTTCCTCTAAGGAATCCTCATCATCCTCATTAAGTACTTCTTCTTCGCTCTCTAAAACCTCAGTAGTATCCTCTACTTCGCCTTCTATTACTTGATCTTCTTGCTTTAATTCTTCTTTACTTGTTTCTTTTTCTGACACGATTAATAGCCACCTTTCTGGTTATTTTCTATACTATGTTTTATTCTTAAAGATATCATCCAGTTGACCAGTCAGGGTCTTAAGTGTACTTACTACCTTTTCATAATCCATTCTCTTAGGTCCTATTATTCCAATTGTACCTGTAACTCCATCTTCAATTTCATAAGTAGCAGTTACAACGGAACAATCTTTCATTGTCTTAACTGGTGATTCATCTCCAATATATACCTGAATACCTTTGTTATCCTCATGTTCATTACTCTCAGCTATAAAATCAGTTAGCATTTTCTTCTCTTCAAATGCTGATAATAATTCGCTTGCCCTCTCTCTATCACTGAGTTCAGGATATTTCAAGATATTTGTTGCTCCACTTGTATAAATCTCTAGATCATCTTCTTCTTTAATTGCCTGAGCTACTGCATCCAAGATATCATTTACAATAGAGCTATGGACACCAGCTTGTTCCTTCATTTTCTGGATAACAGATAAATTAATCTCTGTGATATCAAGTCCATTTAAGAAGGTATTTAGAAGAATATTCATCTTCAATATAGTTTCCTTATCAAGTTCGTCATTAATGTGTATCATCTTATTCTTAACAATGTTACCATCTAATACAATTACTGCAAGAATCTGTGTAGTATCAACTTCCGCTAATTGTAAGAACTTAACTTTCTTATGCTTATACTTTGGTGTACTTACCATCGTTGCATAATTCGTATTGACAGCCAATAACTTTGCCACTTGTTGTAATAATAATTCAATACGATCTGTCTTCTGAGTCAATAGTTCCTTCATCTCATCTACTTCATGAACTTTGGATTCCATCATAGTATCAACATATAATCGATATCCTTTATCCGAAGGAATTCTTCCTGCAGAAGTATGTGGTTGAATAATGTAACCTAACTCTTCTAGGTCTGCCATCTCATTGCGAATGGTTGCAGAACTTAGACTTAAATCTGTATATTTTGATATTGTTCTAGAACCTACAGGTTCGCCAGTCTCTAAATAATTACGGATAATCGCTTGTAATATTTTAAGCTTTCTCTCATCTAACTGCATCCAATCACATCCTTTTCTCTAGAATAAGGTACATATCAGTTATTTCTTTGATTGTTAGCACTCATTCAAGTAGAGTGCTAATATCTTTATATATAACTTATCACTATCATTTTCTTTTGTCAAGAAAAATTTTATAGTAATTTCTGTTTTAATTTTCAACTCAAATGTCTCATTAAAATGTTCAAGTTCCTCACTTCGTTCGTCAAATGGCAATAAAAAAAGTAAGACTATCAATAAGGATAATCTTACTTTTTTTAGTTTAATTGCTATATTCTATACACTTAGCAACTTATTTCATATTATAAGCTAGTTATTAAATTAATTTGCTCAATGATGTTAATTGCGTTTATATACTTTTATCTTAATTGTGAAGGTTTTCTCTTTGTCTCCAATTTTAACTTTTACAAGTAAATTAGCTACTCCGTTTTCACCTGCTTTAATCTTACCTTTTTTGTCAATTAGTACTACTTTCTTATTATTTGTTGCATATTTGATACTAATACTATAATTCTTTGCTTCTTTTGGTATTGAAACAATAGCTTTTATTGATTGACCTTCATAAATTTTCTTTTTTGATGACAATTTTACTTTTACTTTATCTAGAATTTTATCAATATCAGGAGCTACAGTTGGTGCAACTGTAGATGTTGGTTGTACTGAAGGTGCTACAGTTGGCGTTGGAGTTATAGTTGGCGAGACTGTTGGTTGTGTGACAGGACCGTACGTAGGAGAACTTGTAGGTACAGTCGTTGGTGGAGCTACTGTTGGCGTAACTGTTGGGGCTACCGTTGGTGTTACAGTAGGTTGAGGTTCTTTTACTTTAACTTCACAAGTAGCTGTTTTACCAAATACTGTTGTTGCCGTTATCGTAGCTTCACCTTTATTCAATGCTTCCACCACACCGTCTGTCACTTTCGCTACCGTTTCATCTGAAGACTTCCAAGTTACATATGGATTAATATCTGGATCAGCAGTAACTTTTAAAGTATCTTTGTCTCCAACATTCATAGTTAAGCTATTTTTATCAAAAGAAATACTCTTTACATTCAGATTAACTTGATAGTCTTGTTCATTCATAGCATAATCTACTACTGCAAGCCCAAAATTATCCGTTAAATGATCCGTAACATCGAATGTAACAGTACTAGTTTTAGCCTTAGTATCTTCATTTACATATATGCTATCTACTTCTTTGTCTTTTCCCTTTTCATCTTTTTGATATAATCCTACATTTGCTACATACTGATTATCATTTACCGTTACATCAAGATAACTCTTATTATCTTTTTGATAGATTCTTGCACCTAATACCTGTGGTGCCTGCGTATCAATTGTTACAGGGAACTGCCAAGAATCTTTCATATTATTACTAATATGTCCAGTATAATCAAGATCACCCGTCACTTTATAGATACATGCTGTATCATTTGGTAACACTTTATTGTTTACATCTGTACCTGCCCAAGAATTACTATTGAGTGCGTAACTTATAATACTTGCTGACGAATAATAAAATGACTTATTATTATTTTTAGTATTATACTGATATAAAATATTTCCGGAAGAATCTGTTACTCGGTAATCAAGATTCTTCGCATTTCTTAGTAAGCTTGTTTTTACATAATCTATACTATCAAAGAAACCATCTTTATTTGGGGATATTGCAATCTTGTTCTGATCAATCGGCACTTTAACATCGCTCAAGTATGCGTATAGGTTTTGACCTAATACAACATCTAATTGTCCTAATACAGAATTATAAGCTTCACTAGAGGTCTGTGAATAATCGGTTCCTTCATATAAAGAGTCAGGCTCCATAATTGGTGCACTCGTCCAGTCTCCATAGAAGCCCATAAATGGAATGGATAAATCAACATCGTTTTGAGAATCAAGCTGTATAAATCCCTCAACAAATTCACCATTTTTAAAGTTCTTATCAAGGTATTCTTTGTCAGCACTGCTTAAAGCGATTGTTACGGCAACGGTAGCATCTGTATTCGCTTCAACAGTTAAAGTATCTCCATTAAGAACAGCATTATCTGCTGCGACATGAATACTAGGAGATAAAGCTTTCTCAGACTCTGCAATATATTTACCGTCAACTACTCCTTCTGTTAGAGTCGTTGTATTAATATGATATGTAATAGCACTACCTGATACATTCTTTACATGGAATTTCAAATGATAGATTCCTTGTTTCTCAATATCATCTCCAAATTCTATCTTTGTTCTATCTTGACCTTCTACATATAAATATCCACCAGTTGTTACAGCATTATAGATATTTACCATACCAGCACCTTGTTTTCTTGGTGAGAAAGGTAATGATGTACTCTTATTTACAATTGGTGTTGCTGTTGACATAAGAATCTGATTGATAAGGGTTTCTTTTTCTAATGGAGTTAAAGAGTCTTGATAGGTATCATCTATATACTCTTTAACCAAAGCTGTTGCACCAGCAATATGTGGACTTGCCATGGATGTTCCACTCATTAATGCATATTGATTACCTGGTACACTTGAATAGATACCCTCACCAGGTGCTGCAATCTCTGGTTTTAATTTAAGATCTGGTGTAACGCCCCAAGATGAATAATCTGAGGTATATCCTGATATATCAACACTTAGATTTTTATCTACAGTTATTTGCTGTTTCTCTTTTTCTAATCCTAATAAATATAGTCCATCCGCTTGTGTAATTGATACAGCTGGAATATCATAATTTGCTACTGACATACTTATCTGACCATCTTTATTATTGTAAATAACTGCTGCCACTGCACCAGCGTTATATGCATATGCTTCTTTCTCTGTAAAAGAAATACTTCCTCTTTGAATTAATGCAATTTTGCCAGCAACATCTTTGCCCTCATAATCTTTTGCAGTTCCAATTCCTACATCAACAAATTGATAAGGACCAGATAGTTTATCTGTAAGTTTTTGACCTTTATTTGCATTATCCGTATATTTGATTTGATTGCCATCTACAATGAATTTTTCACTCATAAAGCCTGAATTCTTAAGACTTGCTACAGAAAGGGCTGCATTATAGGTAGATGGTGATCCCACAACAGAGGTATCTGGGTTATCTGTTAATACTTTACCTTTTAAATAATTGGAATAGCTCATACTATAGTCATTACCTGCTGCACATACGAGATTAATTCCTGCTTCTTTGACACGATTATAGGCATCATCAATGACAGCTTCACCTTCGTTGGTAAAACCTGCTGCTGATCCTAAACTCATATTAATTACGTCTGTTCCAAGTTTTACTGCATCATCAAGTGCTGCTAATATAACAGTTTCTGATGCTCCACCACCTTTATCACTAAATACTTTTAATATCATCAATTGAGCTTCTGGTGCAACTCCTAAGATACCTTTTTCTAGTTCAATTGCTCCACCAGATACAACAATTGCTGAACCAGAGGCTGCTACAGTTCCTGCTACATGTGTTCCATGAGAATCACCACCAGCTACATCAGTATCACGATCGGCATAGTCATAAGTATAAGGAACTTTTGCGCTTTCATATACATCCCCACTTGTCAGATTCTGATATTGTTCTGCACTTAATTTGGTCGTATTAATTACATCATCAATATCACTCTGTGATATTCTAGGATTCGTTGGTGCATATTGAAATGCTTCATGTGAAGTATCTAGACCTGTATCAATAACTGATACAACCATTCCTTCTCCACGATATCCTGCATTCGTCCAAGTCTTATCTGCTCCAATAAAAGGAACACTATTTGTCATTGTAGGTGAGATTAATTCGTAAGTTGGAGCTACAAAAGCACTTTTAACTCCATTCATTTTCTTAATCTTATCTAACATACCGTATTTCACACGTACGGAAAATCCATTCATTACTGATGTGTAATTATAGATTTTTTCAACTTTAGTTTTGCTATCTAGACTTTGAATTTTTTGATATATGCTATCTTGAGCTGTTAATAATTGATTGGACGCTTCTTTTGCTTCGTTCGTTGTTACATATTTCTCAAACTCAGTACTTTGTAATAAATTTGGTTGACTCTCATAAGTCTCCAGTAAGGAATCATCACTAAGTTCTACTATGACATCAACTAGTTTATCTTTATCATATAAGTTTCCTAAACTATTTTGTGCGAGTGATTGTTGTTCTAATTTCTGTTTTAAGTCCTCCGCGAATCTTTTTGTATCTGTTTTACTTATCAATACCTTCTCAGCCGAATTATTATTCGTTTTTACTGCTAACGCAACTCTAGAATCTAACGATGTAAGTACTAAAACTGATGTCATTAATATTGCCCAAAAACGTTTTTTCTTTCTCATCCTCATCCCTCTTTCTAATCTTTTTCTTTTTATTACCTTGCAAACCGCATTCTTTTAGCCTTTGTTACCACCCTCCCTATTTTCTGTAATATTTTTTATTTGTTAAAAATTTAGTAAACTAATTTTGTTTCTTATTCTAATGTAATTATTTTCCAATTACAAGTTATTTTCATCGCATGTTTTCCGTAAATTTAACCAATATCATGATATTTTTTATTATTTCACGAATTATATTCTCTATTTTCTGACTTTTTGTATTATTATACATTTTGTTACATATTTATGTTATTAGAAATTATTAATTCGACAGAACCTATCGTTTCGAGATTATAATGAGCTATTCCCTTTCATTCCATAATGCATCCTATAAAATATAATTATTCTATAGTTATGATTACACCGCTTATTTTAATACTAAATTTATCTGCTTCTTAGTTTATAAGAAAGAGTATATTCAAGTACAAATCAATACCATCTATTGCTTATTAAAAGAAAAACGCAAAAAATCACCAACTAAGAACTACTTCTTAATCGGTGATTATTTAAATGTACTTGTTACTTATTATTCACTTTCTTCATCTAGTAAAAATTCTGAGAACACATAATTACTTAGATCTAGACCTCTTTCGGTTAAACAAATATAATCTTCTTGTTCCATAATTAATTTTTCATCAAGAAGTTTTGTAAGAATAGATCCATACACCTCTTGAATATCCTTTTCAAAGACCTCACAAAATCTTTTCTTACTAATTCCTCGACACATTCTAAGGCCTAAGAACATGAATTCTTCCATCTGATTGTTTCCAGAGAGTTTTTCTTCCTCTCTTCTTAATGATTCCTGATTCGATACGCAATCTATATACTGATTCAAGTTATTCTCATTATGATATCGAGCATCCCCAATAAGTGAAGAAGCTCCTAAGCCAATTCCAAGATATTCTGTCCTAGTCCAATAGGAGGAATTATGCTTCGACTCAAAACCTACCTTCGCATAATTCGATATCTCATAGCGTTCATATCCATATTCTTTTAAGACTGTCTTCGTATCTTCATAAATAGTTCGGTCGACATCTTCACTAGGAAGCTCCTTCGAATGTTCGCTTCCTTCTCCATAGAACTTCTCAAATAGTGTTCCTTCTTCAATAATTAAACTATAGGAGGATATATGCTCTGGATTCAGAGCTACTACCTTCATTAGTGAATCCAAATATGCTTGTTCCGTCTGATTTGGTAGTGAGGATATTACATCAATATTAATATTATCGAAACCAACTTTCCTAGCCAAATTATAATTTGCAACAAATTCTTCAAAGGTATGAATTCTTCCTAATAACTTTAATTCTTCATTATTAGCCGATTGAAGACCAATGCTAAGTCGATTAATTCCGGCATCTTTATATGAAAGTAGCTTATGCTTAGTTAAGGTACCAGGGTTTGCTTCTATTGTAATCTCTAATTCTTCTTTCTTCTTTATCTCAAAGATATGATAAAGATCACTTAGAATACTTGTGATGTAATCTTCATGAATACTGGAAGGAGTTCCTCCTCCAATGTAGATTGTTCGAACATTATACTGATTTGCAAGCCCCTGATAACTCCTAATTTCATTACGTAACGCGCTTACATACTTTTCTTTTACTGTATCATCTGCTGGCGCAGAAAGAAAATCGCAGTAATTACATTTTCTTTCGCAAAAAGGAATATGAATATAGATTCCCAAATCTTTTTTTGTTCTATCATGCTCTACCATACGAGGATTAGATTTCTCATATGATAGTTCTGATATTCCTTTTACTGCTGGTTCTTTATTTATCATCTAATTTTAATACACTCATGAATGCTTTTTGTGGGATCTCTACATTACCAACTTGACGCATTCTCTTCTTTCCTTCTTTTTGCTTTTCAAGAAGCTTTCTCTTTCTTGAGATATCTCCACCGTAACATTTTGCAAGTACGTCTTTACGCATTGCTTTTACGGTTTCTCTTGCAATTACTTTACTTCCAATCGCTGCTTGGATTGGAATCTCAAATAATTGTCTTGGAATCTCATCCTTTAATTTCTCACACATCTTTCTTCCTCTCTCATATGCAGTTTCTGCATGAACGATGAAGGAAAGCGCATCCACTTCTTCTTTATTGATAAGTATATCTAATTTAACAAGTTCGCTTCTCTCATATCCCTTCATTTCATAATCAAAAGAAGCATAACCCTTTGATCTTGATTTTAGAGCATCAAAAAAGTCATAGATAATCTCATTTAATGGAAGGTCGTATTTTAATAATGCTCTAGTCTCTTCCATGTATTCCATGCCAAGGTATACTCCTCTTCTTTCTTGGCATAATTGCATGATTGGCCCAACAAATTCTGTTGTTACCATAATCTCAGCACTTACCATTGGTTCCTCCATATAAGCAATCTCAGAAGGATCTGGTAGATTGGATGGATTCGTCAATTCTATCACCGAGTTATCCGTTTTATATACTTTGTAGATAACACCTGGTGCAGTTGTTACAATATCAAGATTATATTCTCTTTCTAGACGTTCTTGAATAATCTCAAGATGTAATAATCCTAAGAAACCACAACGGAAACCAAAACCTAAGGCAATCGAAGTCTCTGCTTCAAATTGAAGAGCAGCATCATTTAATTGAAGCTTTTCTAACGCATCACGAAGGTCTGGATACTTTGCACCATCTGCTGGATACATACCGCAGTAAACCATTGGATTAACTTTCTTGTAACCTGGAAGAGGTTCCTTACATGGATTCTCTGAACTTGTTACCGTATCACCTACACGTGTATCTTTTACATTTTTTAAACTAGCGGTAATGTAGCCTACCATACCAGCAGATAACTCGTCACAAGGAATAAACTGCCCTGCACCAAAGATTCCTACTTCTACAACTTCTGCTTTCGCTTTGGTTGCCATCATCTGTATTGGAGTTCCTCTCTTAACAGTTCCCTCCATAACTCTACAGAAGATGATAACTCCTTTGTATGAATCATAGAGTGAGTCAAAGATTAAAGCCTGTAATGATGCATTCTTATCACCCTTTGGTGCAGGAATCTTCGATACGATTTGCTCTAATACTTCCTCAATATTAAGGCCCATCTTAGCTGAGATTCTAGGTGCATCTTGTGCTTCAATTCCGATGATATCTTCAATCTCATTAATTACTCGGTCTGGATCCGCACTTGGTAAATCAATCTTATTAATAACTGGCATAATCTCAAGATTATGATCAATCGCAAGATAACAATTTGCTAAAGTCTGAGCTTCAATACCCTGCGCTGCATCTACAATAAGGACTGCACCTTCACAGGCTGCAAGACTTCTTGATACTTCATAATTAAAATCGACATGCCCTGGAGTATCAATTAAATTAAATATATATTCTTCTCCATCGTTTGCTTTATATACGATACGAACGGTTTGTGCTTTGATTGTAATTCCACGTTCTCTCTCTAATTCCATATTATCAAGTACTTGCGCTTGCATTTCTCTACTTGTTAACAATCCAGTTTTCTCTATAATTCGGTCAGCTAATGTTGATTTTCCATGATCAATATGAGCGATAATACAAAAATTTCTAATCTTACTTTGGTCTATTGACATATTCGTCCTCCTGCGTAAACTTTACCTATTTTACTGATGGTATTATAGCATACCGTTTGCTTTATCTCAAGGCATTTTATTCATCCTCATTATCTTCTCCAGTTAATACTTGATACAAGACTTTAGCTAGTGGTTCCATAGCATTTTTTGCCTCTTCAACTGTATTATTATTTGTACCAAGTTCAATTAATAGACTCTTTGGTTTAAAATGCAGATTAAATCGTAAAGGTTTTAAGTATATCTTCTTCGCAAAATTCGGAAATAGCTCATCTGCTTTTAATTTCATCTTAAGGCTGAATGCAAGGTTTTCTTCTTGATTTGGATTATACAGATAATCAATTGGTCCTTTTGAATTTCTACTAAGTCCATTAAAGAACATTGCTTGTGCCATCTTGACTCCATTTATAGTAACCACTCTTTTATTTCCTTCATCTCTATGTAAATCGATCAATACTTCAATAGATGGGTTTTCTTTCAAAATCGTTGGAAGTTTATCTGCAACTGCATTATAAGCTAAATTACGATTTTCTCTTCCATTTACGATATCAAATTTTGTAGTATCATGGATAACATTAATTCCATACTTGTTTCTTAAGATCTTAGCTAGACATTCGCCCACCCCTACTACTGTATCTTCTTCATCACCACTTTTGCTATCTCTAAATGCTTCCTGTGAATGCGTATGATAAATTAGTATTTGAGGCTTATCCGAATTGGTTTTCATTGTCATATCCTTTTTTAGTAACTTATTAACGCTGATGTCATTCTTCGTTAGATAGGGAGACGCTTCCCCAATATAAAACGTTTTCTTCAAAAAGGAAAAATCACTTAGCTTCTTTAATGAGTATTTGATAGAGGTTGCACTCGTTAATATTGAACCATCGTCTTCCTCCATATTATTCGTTCCTTCTGTTTCATAATAGCTGTCCCCTGTTATTAGGCTAACATCTCCTGTAATTTCATCGTTATCCGTGCTCGCTTGATGCATGATTCCAAACTCATCTGAAAAGTTACTTGCCAAATATGTATCTTTAAATAAATTATAAAACGAATCACTCTTTGCATCGTATCCCCCTTTAATAACATCCGTCATTACATATTGATTAATTGGAAATACACTCATAATATGATAGAAAAAGCTCTTATTATTTTTATTATTTGAATCTCTATTTGCTACTTCGTATTTCGCAACAGGTGAACTTGCATTAACTACGGACATTCCAATATCTAAGGTAATCTCATTTCCTAACTCACGAAAAGTTTGTCTAATATCCTTAGATGCAAATACGGAATATGCTTTCATGAAGACGTAAATACACATTATTGAAATAAATAACCATACAAAGCTATAAAGACATTTTATTAAGATTCTTTGATTTCTTTTCATAATTGCTCCCTTCTGTCGTGAGCTTATTTCATTCTGTCGCTTTTTAAGACATACAAATGATAGAGTGTCAAAAGCTTTATTTCGTATATTGAAAAGACTTTTGACCCTCTACTCCTACTATCTATATATATTCAATTTTAACTTGTTTTATAACTTCAACTAATCATAGTTTATATTAGCTTTTTATATAACCTATAAAATATAATTTTTATCACGCTAATGGTATTAGGATTGTTATTTATGAAATTTATTTAACAATAATTTTCTATACCCCTTGATATATACAAGAATTAATTGCCTCGGATATTGTATAGCTAATTCTCTTCACTGATTCATCAATGCTCTTTGGAGTTACGAACATATTACGAATGTCCTCTTCTGCTACTTCATTTAAAAAGCCATATACTTCTTCTTCTTTAAAACCCTTCTTGCGAAGAAAACCCTCCATTGTATCATTCACGATTGTAGCTGCATCAACTACCGTTGGAACTCCTAATGCAATTACTTTCACACCAAGACTTTCTTCATTTAAGGCATTACGGTTATTACCAACTCCAGATCCTGGACTAATTCCTGTATCTGTAATCTGAACGGTTGTATTGAGTCTATGAATACTCCTTGCAGCTAATGCATCTATCACTATAATTAATTTTGGCTTTGTTTCATTGATAACTCCTCTTAGTATCTCACTTGATTCCATACCTGTTTGTCCCATAACACCTGGTGCGATTGCACTGAGTGAACCCATATCATGTCTCTTACGGAATTCATCTCCGAATTCTCGAATCAGATGTCTTGTAACGTATAGATTATCTACCACCTGTGGTCCCAAAGAGTCTGGTGTTACTTCCCTGTTACCTAACCCTGCTATTAGTATTTCACTTTCTTTCAAACCACCTGATAACTGATTCAGATATTTTGCAATTTCTTCTGAAAGTGGTCTGTTATAATCCTCATCATCTTCCTCCATTTTTGGAGCTTCGATTGTAATATAAGTACCAATAGGCTTTCTCATTGCCTTAGCACCCTTTTCATCTTTAATTACTACAGTTGTAACTTTGATATCCTTATTTTCATTATAATCTTCTGTTAGCACTACCCCTTTAATTTCAACATCATCTTCTTCAAAACTTTCTCTTACTTCTAATGCTAAATCGGTTCTTCTTCCATAAATATTTTGATTCAATTTATTCCCTGCCTTCCTTACATATAATAACCTAAATCAATTTCTTTGTATTATTTTTACCCTAAAATATCAAAATATGTATTGACATACGCTTTTGTTTATACTAAGATATAAAGGATGTTTACATTAGATCGACCGTGTCCGGCTTTAATGAAACAAATAATCTAAATAAAAAAATCATACAATCATTGTGGAGGTGTACAATTGGCTAACATTAAATCTGCAAAAAAACGTATTTTAGTCAACGAAACAAAGGCTTTAAGAAATAAAGCAGTTAAATCAAAAATCAAAACTTTAATAAAGAAAGTTGAATCAGCTGTGGCTGCAAGCGATAAAGAACTTGCTTTATCTAGTTTAAAAACAGCAAGCGTTGAAATCAACAAAGCTGCAAGCAAAGGTGTTTATCACAAGAAAACAGCTTCTAGAAAGATTTCTCGTTTAACATTAGCTGTTAACAAAATTGCTTAATTTAATTAAGAATAGATAGGTTGTCCGAATGGACAACCTTTTTTATTTACTTTTTCATAATATTTCTTCTTAATGGATAGAACTTTGTTTCATTCTATCTATTAATCTTTAACATTTCTTACTATTTTCTCCATTATGCATATGGAAATATTTTACTATCTTTGGTATCCTATATAAAACAAGCAATTATGTATTAGATAATATAAAAATGTAGAAAGGAATGCAATATTAGAGTTCTTATAAGCTCTCTAATTGGTGGTAACACTTCTGTGTAAATGTGTTGCCAAATGGGTATGAAATGAAAAAAAAATATTCTAAATATTCGTTATTCAATTATATCATTCTATTTGAACTTATTGTAATTCTAGGTTTATTGACTTCGTCTATAAGTCTAGCAGCTTCTTATAAATTAAATAAAACGAAACTGACAATGCATATTAGTCAATCCATTACATTAAAAGTAAATGATTCTAAACATTATATATCTTGGACAAGTAGCAATAAGAAAGTTGCAATTGTTTCTACAGATGGAAAAGTAACAGCTCTCGCTTCCGGCAAAGCAATCATTACGGCCTCAATAGTTAATCAAAAGTTAAAATGTAATATTCATGTTAAAAAACCAAACGGTAAGAATAACAATCCTTATATTGGATATGATCAAAAAACAATGTTATTCCAAGACTATATTTTCTCAAAGTCACAAGAAATAAGCATGCAATTGGAACAAACTATTGTAGGCGATAGTGCATACGAGATTCTGCGTAATGAAAATATGTTTAACAAGAAACCCACTAAGAACACGCACTGGATTCTATACCAATTTCATTTAAAATATAGAAAAGGCTCTGGTACTAAGACCTTATCTGCGTCTGATGTTCTTCAAAATTATAAGTGCTTTTATGAATCTGACGGTAAGACTCCAGTAAAAGTAAAAGAATTTGCTTTTTTTAATAAATTAAGAGCAGGCAAAGATCTATACGATGTTGTGTTAAAAGAAGGCGAAGAGTCGGATGTGTGGGTTGGAATACTAATAGATAACTCCATCTCCTATCCGCTTTACCGAATTCCTGTGAAAGGCGAGAAATATCTATGGTTTTCAACAAATCCTATTGTAACCCAAAATGATTAATATACTTTATACAAAAGGCTACCCTTAAAATAAAGAACCTCTCCCTGTTATATAGAAGGAAGTGCTTCATTATTTTAAAGATAGCCTTTTCAAAATATTTTAATTTGCGCTTAATTGCGCTTTTCCAACAAAACTGTGAATCCAATCTGCTTTTTTATAATAAATAAGAAATGCGATTGAACTTAAGCACCACGTAAGTGGATATGCCCAGAATACTACCCGTATGTCTGGTATGACATTTACCATTATGGTTATATAAGAAATTCGGATCACACACCAACAGACAAGCATAACAATCATCGGGATCGTCGATTTACCTGCACCCCTTAAGATACCCGCTAAACAGTGAGATAAGGCAAGTAGGAAATAGAATAAGGCTTCTATTCTAGCTTGCATAACACCGAACTCTATCACATTCGGTTGACTGTTAAAGAATCTAATTAATATAGGCGCTAGAATCCATAACAGAATACCGACACTTTCCGCTAACATGACACCAGTAACAATTCCAAAACGAGCACCTTTCTTGGCACGATCATACTGTTTTGCTCCAAGGTTCTGTCCAATAAAAGTAGTTAACGCAACGCTAAAACTTGTAATTGGTAAAAAAGCAAATCCTTCAAGTTTGGAATAACTACCACATCCAGCCATAGCTACAGAACCAAAATTATTGATATTTGCTTGTACTATAACATTTGCAAATGCGATTACCGAATTCTGAACACCTGTTGGTATTCCCATTTTTAGCAACCTGATTAGCATTTTACGATTAATTCGAATCTTCTTTATATAAACTCTATGTACACCATCAACTTTTAGGAGCTTATAAAATCCTAGAAAAGCACTTACAAACTGAGCAATTACGGTTGCTATAGCTGAACCACCAATTCCCAATCCAAGAACAGCTACAAATAGAATCTCAAGAATCACATTTACTACAGATGATATAATTAGATAGTAAAGTGGGTGCCTGCTGTCACCAACAGCTTGAAAGATACCCATACAAGTATTGTACATAACAATTCCAATTCCACCTGCAAAATATAATCGAAAATATAAAACAGAATTGTGAAATACATCGTCTGGTGTTCCCATCATTTTAAGCATCCAAGGAGTAAATCCCATTCCGGCAATGGTAACTAAAATTCCCGCTATAAATCCAAATGCTATTGTGGTATGTACCGCAACCGATAATTCCTCCATATCTTTTGCCCCATAATACCTTGCAATCACTACACCTGCACCTACGAAAATACCATTAATAAATCCAACAATTAGGAAAATCAAACTTCCTGAAGAACTTACCGCCGCTAGTGCATCCTTACCTAGAACATTTCCAACAACTAATGAATCGACTATATTATAGAGTTGTTGAAATAAATTACCAAGAAATATTGGCATCGCAAATAATACAATTTTTTTTGAAATCTTTCCTTCTGTCAAAGTTTTATCCTTCCTATCTTTTATTCCCTAAATAAATATGATAGATGAAATATCTAAGATAATCAAGTCTATTTGCATATGTTTTTTATTACCAAATATAATAGAATTAAGTAATTCCTGCTCTTTTATCCTAAAAATCATGGTAGTACCTTTATCCCAAAAAGCATGTTCAGGATTGACAACATCACTATTTTCTGTTAATATTCAATCACCGAAAGGGAGTAGCTAACATTGAAAGATGTTTACGATAGCATCAATTCGATTACATATGAATTCATCAATTCATTCAGGTAATCTGCTTCGTAACTAAGTAGCAAGACTTTTGTTGTAACGTCAAGTGGACGGCACAATAATAGTCTTTTTTTATGTATACATATATACATTTTGTTAGTTAGTATAGCAGAAATTATTAAGCTATCATACATTGAATACTGATGCAAGATGAAAGGGAGATTAAAATGAAATCGCTTATGAAGCAAAATAATATTCCCAAATTAACTTTAGGTGGGATATTAGTAACATTAGGTGTCGTTTATGGTGATATAGGAACTTCACCACTTTACGTAATGAAATCGGTCCTCCAGGGAAATGGTGGATTAGAGCATGTATCGGAAAATTTTATTCTAGGAACACTTTCCTTGGTGTTCTGGACGATTACAATCCTAACAACAATTAAATATGTTCTTATTACATTAAAAGCTGATAATAAGGGAGAGGGTGGAATATTCTCTCTCTATACATTAGTTCGTAGTCGTGCAAAATGGTTGATTATTCCCGCAATGATTGGGGGTGCCGCCTTACTAGCTGATGGTATGTTAACACCTGCTGTAACCGTAACCTCCGCCGTTGAGGGCCTTAAGTTAATCCCTCAATTTCAAGATATTTTTGGAAATAATCAAAATAACATTATTATGATTGTTATCATTATTATCATATTGCTCTTCTTTATTCAGCATATCGGTACTGACTTTATCGGAAGAATGTTTGGTCCAATTATGTTTGTATGGTTTAGTAGTTTAGCTATATTTGGTGTTATAAACATAGCACATGATCCAACCCTATTACGAGCACTATCACCACATTATGCAATCAGTATCCTTTTTAGTAGCGATAATAAAATGGGCTTCTTTATTCTAGGAAGTATATTCTTATCCTCAACTGGTGCCGAAGCTCTTTACTCAGATCTTGGGCATGTAGGAAGAAAAAATATATATACCACTTGGCCCTACGTTAAAGTATGTTTACTATTAAACTATTTTGGTCAAGGTGCATGGATTTTATCAGTGAAGAATAATTCATCCTTTTATAATCATGAAGATCTGAATCCATTTTATCAAATGATTCCTGATGCATTTTTAATATACGGTATTATTATATCAACACTTGCCGCTATTATTGCCTCTCAAGCTTTGATATCAGGATCCTTCACACTAGTATCCGAGGCGATTAAGTTAAATCTATTTCCAAAATTACATACTATGTACCCATCTAGTACCAAAGGACAACTTTATATTCCTTCCATTAATAAAATATTATGTATCGTATGCATTGGTGTCGTTCTTTTCTTTAAAAACTCAGCACACATGGAAGCAGCATACGGTCTTGCAATTACAGTAACAATGTTAATGACAACCATTCTTCTATTTAATTATTTATTAAAGAAAGGCACTCCTCTCGTACTTGCATGTTTTATGTTCTTATTCTTTGCGATGTTTGAGACATCTTTCTTCCTTTCAAATGTTGTGAAATTTACACATGGTGGATTTGTAGCTGTTATTATCGCACTTGTAATCATATTAGTCATGTATATATGGAATAGAGCACATTCTATCAAGATTCGTTTAACTGAAAATGTTCCAATTGAAGATTATAAAGATCAGTTAAATCGTTTGCGCCAAGATGATTCACAGCCATTATATGCAAATAATCTGGTATTCCTAACGAGCTGCGGTAAACCACATGAAATTGATCGAAAAATCATGTACTTCCTCTTAGATAAACGACCTAAGAAAGCTGACGTGTACTGGTTCGTACACATGTCAGTAACAGACGAACCTCATCAAGCAGAATATTCTGTTGATACCTTTGGTACTTCTTATATCGTAAAAGTTAATCTTAAACTAGGCTTTCGAGTAGAGCAGAAATTAAATGTATTCTTAAGACAGATTGCATCTGAATTAGTGAAGAATGGAGAAATTGAGCTTCAATCAAGCACTTATACAACTATGCCTGGACGAAAATTAGGTAATTTCCGTTTCGTTCTGATACAAGAAGTACTTTCTAACGAATCCGAAATATCATCATGGGATTCTTATATATTAAGAGCAAAGTTTTTCATTCAAAAATTTACAGTTTCTCCAACTAGTTGGTTTGGCCTTGATACGAGTGATGTTTATATCGAAAAAGTTCCATTATTCATTGGACATCCGAAGCGTATTACATTAACAAGAATTGATAAATAGCATTTACTAAATAGAATGATTCGAGATGTTGTACACTTTAACCCACTCCTGCAATAATAGCAGTGGGTGGCTCAAGTGTACAACATCTCCTTTTTATCCCTATCAATATTCAACAAGCTTTAGTCTTGTACCCATTCGACTTAATAATTCATTTGTTATAGTCTCCACATACCTGGCAATATTCATTACACTGATTATTTATTTCTATACTATTTATTCAATCTAAGTTACTTAAATATTCTTCTAGACAGATTCCTCGTTCATGAATCACCTTTGCTACTTTTTTACCAACATATCTAAAATGCCAAGGTTCATAACAAGTACCTGTTATATTCGTTTTATCTTTGGGATACCTTAAGATAAAACCATATTTATAGCTATTTTCTCTTAGCCAAGAATAGACTTCATCATTCGTGCATCTATTCTTTTCTGCATTAATATCAAGTGCAAGTCCTATTTGATGTTCGCTTGTTCCTGGTGATGCCACCCAAGTATTGGCTAATTCTACTGCATCTTTCCTTTTATATCCCTGTTCTAAATATTTATTTACTTTGTCATCAAAAAGACTTTGCTGTTTCTCATTCGAACGAAATGCTGATCCGATCAGAGGGTAGATACCTTCACTTCTTGCATCGTCAAACATTTCTTGTAATTCGGGATAGATTCTTTCATCAATCTGGTAATCATTTTTCAAAGTCTTTAAATGAATTGAAAAATCATCTGGTATTGCATTCCACCTATTCACAAGAATTAGGTTCCATGCTTTGTCCTTTGAATTCTCCTGAATATGATTATGATTATCTTCCTGACTGCTTGTCCTATTACTTAGCTCCTGAATGATATTTGTATTTTGCACTTTTTCAAATGTATCATTTATCGTGGTCCCTCCATACAGATATAGAGCAATTATCGTCAGAAAGGTGAATATCAATAGATACCTAGTAATCTTTCTTTTTCTTTTCTTCTTATGTGTTCTCACCACTGGTTTTGTTCTCATTCTAGCCACTTCGTTCATTAAATAACCTTCCTTCTTACAAAACAAAAGCATCCTTGTTTTTCGTATATAACTATACCAAAAACAAGAATGCTCTTTATTTGCACTTTCCTATATATATTCTACTTTTTTCTAATGAAATTCTTACGATTTTCCTACAAAAGTGGAATTCTTACCTCAAAGGTTATGATTTCATTTTCACTGTGAGCTAATATCTCACCCCTGTGGAGTTCGACAATCTCTTTTGCTATTGCAAGTCCAAGTCCAGCGCCACCACTTTTTGATGTACGGGAAGTATCTAGACGATAAAACTGTTCAAATATACGTTGTAATTTTTCTTCTGGAATCGTATTACCATGATTATTAAATACTATAACTACTGTATTCTCCTTTTGTCTGATTGTAATATCTATTGTACTATTTTCAAAGCTGTAATTCACTGCATTCCGAAGTAAATTATCAAAAACACGTTGCATCTTATATACATCAAACATCATTGTTATATTGGAATCTGAATGTAACGTACATTGTAAGTTCTTCTCAAGAAACATTGGCTTAAATTCATATATGATCTGCTCTAACATTCTAGTTAGATTCACACGACTTAATTCAAGTGTCAGCGTAGATAAGTTAAAACGAGTAATTTCAAAAAATTCATTAATCAAATCTTCCAGGCGTTCTGCTTTATCTAAAGAAATGGTAAGATACTTTTCTTGAAGTTCTTCTGATATCTGTCTTTCATCTCGCAATAGACTAAGATAACCAATTACCGATGTAAGTGGAGTCTTTAGATCATGCGCAAGATATACAACTAAGTCATTCTTACGTTGCTCTGCTTCTTTCGTTGCTCTTTCATTCTCCCTGACATTCAACTTAATCTGATTCATCTTATTTTCAACTTCTATTAATTCAGTAGGTAGCTTTATTAATTCTCTATCATTATGATAAATATTTTCGGTAGCTTCCAGAACGTTATCTAAATATCCCAACGACTTCCTCCATGCACTTAGAAGAACAATAATAACCCCTATAAAGCAGAATACAATTGCAATAAACGGTGCGTTGTATTCAAAATATTTTAGTATATTATACAAACTTTCATCATCATACCAAGTATATTGTGCACAAATTAATTTGCCAACTACTAACGTGATGCTAAAGAAGGTGATAATAGCAGCGATTTGTATGAGTGCACGGACGATCAAACGCCTTGTCAGCTCTTTTTTAAGATTTGTACTACTTCTTTGATCTTCTTTGCTATAACTCAACACGATACCCCACTCCCCATACCGTTTTTATGAATTTTGGTTTCTTAGCTGGCTCGTTCAACTTTTCTCGTAAACGTCCTATATGTGCCATAACTGTATTGTTATTATCCAGATATTTTTCACCCCATACTGCTTCAAAAAGCTCCTCTGATGACACCACCTTACCTCTTTGATCACACAAATACCAAAGAATTGAGAACTCGATTGGAGTAAGCGACAGCTCTTTGCCGTACAAAGTACATTGATGAGTATCCTTATTAATCAGCAATCCTTTGATGTCATATTCCTTTGTTTCTTCTTTACTATTCATTTCATCTAAGTCTATTTCTTCTTGATGATTGTATCTTACATACCTTCGTAATTGAGTTTTCACACGAGCAACCACCTCAAGTGGATTAAATGGCTTGGTTATATAATCATCAGCACCAATCGTCAATCCCATTATCTTATCCATATCCTCAACTTTCGCTGTCAACATAATGACTGGATAGAAATGTTTCTTTCTAATCTGTTTACATATATCAAATCCATTAATATCAGGAAGCATTACATCTAGAATCGCCATATCTAGTTTGGTAGTGGCGATACATTCTAGGGCATCCATTCCATTGTAATATTTATATACTTCATATCCATCATTTTTAAGATAGACTTCAATTAAATCAGCAATTTCTTTTTCATCATCTACGATTAAAATGTTCCCATTCATTTGTTTTCTCCTATGATAAATTTTTCATATTTATCATTTTAGCATAATTGAATGAGGAATAAAATGTTATTTTTGGTGTTGGTTTATAACTACACCAACTTCCATTTCCTTTTTCTATATCGTATAATGCTTGCAAAAGCCGTAAGCATCCATGTCAGTGCCGTTGTTCCCCATACTGCCCATATACCTACAATTGGTATATGAATAAGGATACTAGAGAAGCCAACTCTACCAATAACCTCTGCCAATCCATTGATCATTGCGTAGTTCGTATCTCCGACACCATTAAGCAGACCTCTTGTTATATGTATTAACCCAAGAAAGATATAAAAACAACAAGAAACTCTTAGAGCGTTCGTTCCTATTCTAATTACCTCTGCATCATTTACAAATAGCCCTACAATGTTATGTCCAAATATCATAAAGATTGCAAACATAAAAAACGCAATCCCAGCCACAAGTAGTACACATTTATGATAACCTCTTATGATTCTATCTTCTTTTCTTGCACCTGCATTCTGTCCTGCAAAGTTCGATATTGCTGAATTAAGCGATTGAAATGGTTGTTGAACAAGTTGTTCTATACGCATGGTGGCAGTATAGGCTGCTACTACATTTTCGCCAAATCCATTTACAACACGCTGTAATGCAACCATCGATACAGCAATCATTGCACTTTGTGCAGCGATAGGCATACCAATCTTTATACTTTGGATAAACATCGTTCTATCGAATAGAAAATGTTCTTTTGTAAACCGAAAATAAGAGTTATTCTTTAATGCATATAATATGCTAATACCTGCTGACACTCCTTGAGAAAGTACAGTAGAAAGAGCTGCCCCACATATCCCCATATGTAGAACGAGGATAAAAAATAAATCAAGTATTACATTTAAAATACAAGAGAATATCAGAAATATTAACGGCGTCCTTGAATCCCCTAGTGCTCGAAGTTCAGATGCAATCCAGTTGTACGCAGCAACTGCAACGGTTCCAGCACATGATATTCTCATATATTTTGTTGAATCTTCAATGATAGCATCTGGTGTATTCAATAGCTGTAACACATCTCTTGCAACTAGGATAGATATGATACTTATTATAATTCCAAATAAAATCGTAACATAAGCTGAATTGATAATTGATTTCTTTAATTCTTCTATTCTACCTGCTCCAAAATGATGTGATGCTATAATACCCGCACCTGTAGCAAGTCCTAGACAGAGAGAGTAGAACAGAAATGTAATCGAGCTCGTTGCACCAACTGCAGCAAGTGCATCTTTATCGATAAATTTTCCTACAATAATCGAGTTCGTAAAATTATAAACTTGTTGAAAAAGATTTCCCACAAAGAGCGGAAGTGCAAAATAAGCAATATGTCGAATCTCGCTACCAGTGGTCATATTCTTTACATAAGTAGCCATTTATTTGTCATCCTTAGCTTTATGTATTTTAGTAATCTCTACAGCATCTAAGGTAAATGTTCCACTTAATACTGTAATTTTCATTTGATGATACCCTTCTGCAATACTGTATCGATAATAACAAGCTTCTCGGTAATCAGACTTTGCAATACTCAATTTATGCTCCACCAATATGCCATCAAGTTCAACATCTATCTCGCAATTACGTTCGTTCTCATTCTCTCCAATGATTGCAAATCCAGTGCCGCTAAAATCTATAGCCACAGATTCTCCTATCTCTCCTTTTGAGACAGTTCGATAATAGTTTTTGAAACCCGACATGACGGAATGCGTCCATCCGCTAGAATAGGTAATGGCTTCATTGGTGTTGTTAATTCTATCTACAAAATATTCAACATCATCTATTGGCTCTGCTTTAAAATGGTCAAAACAATTACAGTGATAGGAACTATACAGTGCGCAACGTCCTGCTGTATGCATTGGTTCCAGATTCTTATGATCTACCGTGTGGCTCACTAAAAGTTTTCCATTACAGTATGCTGATATTTTATCTTCTACCGCCATGACACCAATATAATTCCATATAGAACCGTCAAATCTCTCCGTATATCCTTCTGTAATCATTACTTTATTACGATTAAGTTTCCATCTACCATTGGCATAGAGTATCATACTATATCCGCTTGCACCTGCATCACCGAGATTATACCTTATTCCAACTCCCACGTAATTATTATCTTGATTTCCGTTTGCATCAAATTTCACATCAACGGAAGCTTTATAATTAAACCATAGATCATCACCAAAATTAGTGACTGGATCAGGTGTATAGCCCCATTCTTTTGGTTTCATATCCGTGGTTATCTTTTGCATCAATACATTATTTCCGTTATAATGAACTACTTCGAATGCTCCGCCTTCATCTGTTGTATATCTTGGGGCATTTCCTCTAGAGAGAAGATAGTCCTTATCGTATTCCTTATATTCATAATCATCGTAATATGGTATTGAAAGGAGGTTACTACTATTATTATCTATCTCATTTCTACTATTATTATCTATCTCATTTTTACTATTACTAATATGATTTTCTTCATTCAGAGTAGTTATCGTTACCATAGAATATGGCTTTACAGATACCGTATAAGTATCTATATTGCCGTTACTTACTGGATTAATTGCATCAATCTTCTTAAAATAATTATCGTCAAATTTCTGATTCTTCTCTGGTCCTCTAGTCTCCCATATATATACTGTTGAAGAAGATTTTTTCAACTCACTTATTTCAATACTATATTCTCTCGTATTATTCGTTGTATTCGTAACAACGATACTGTAATCTTCTGTCTTAGGATCACATAAGGTTATATAACTATAAGTTGCTTCAACTACAGCGTGACCATCTCCGCCTGGCTTTCCATCTCCTGCGCAGGCTCCTTCAATAAAGCACCATCCTTCTTTTATGAATTGTGAAAAATGTAAAGCCATATAATATCCACTATTCAATTCATAGTATCCACTCCATGGCTTATTTGCTGTAATCAGTTGTTTGGAACAAAAAGTTACCCCATCATAATACGCTGCTACAGCAGGTTGAAATTCATACAATGTCATATTACCACCCGGATACATGGTAATAATACGATTTGCAATGTCGAGTACCCCATTTATACCAGTAAGTCCAGACCCTGTACCGTCATATCGATAGGTTTCTTCTGAATAACTCATTGGAGGGCATCCCTCACTAAACCATACCTTTTTCCCATAATCATGGAATAATTGCTTCACTTTGTTCGTAGACCAATCCGTGTAATGGCTTCCAATCACATCAACCGCATCTAACAGTACTTGATCAGTAAGCATTTTCTCTCCAATATTCCAATGACCTTCCTCATCTGCTGCAACAATTTTTATCTTGGAGTAATCATATGCAGAGTCCTTCTCATTTTTCAATCGCTTGGAAATATACTTAATCCATTCTGCATCAATATCACGTTCATTCTGATTCGCGCTGATGTAGTCGAATATTAATCCGTATTCCTTAAAAGCTGCATCCAGTGTGCTCTTATACCACTGATAACGAAGATCATACACATCATCTGCATTACTAATCCAGGCAGGTTCGCTCCACCTTAGCATGTCTAGTGTTATATCTGGATTAATCTGCTTCGCATCGAAAGCTAATTGATAGCTGGCTCCACGAGTTACATCAGGCTCTTCATCTGCCCTTCTCATAATACATGGTTCTGTTCCAGAAGAAGAATTAATATCAGAACCCATTTCAAGCTTAAAATGAGTAGCTCCTAACCCTTCCTTACCAAAAATACAATTCAAGATATTCCAATAAGCTTCTGGATGCTCAGCTTTATAATCAAGTAAAAGTCTAGAGGAATTGTTAGCACTAATCATTCCAAATCCCCTATAAATACTATTGGGCATTTTATTAGCTTTCGCTCCGTCAACTATGACATTTATTCTATCTTTCTCCATATTACAATCTCCTTTGTATCCATTCCATAATCTATGTATATTTTAGATTTTTCCTTAATATATTCACCTAATTATTGTCTTATTTTATGCTAAGAGTCAATCTGAAATCTTTCGCACTACTAAAATATGAACATGGAATGGATAGGCAAGGAGATTTGACTATTTACAAATATCCATTTCTTCTGTATTGTGTTGGTGACATTCCCTCGAAACGTCGAAATACCATACCAAAATACCCAGCATCGGAGTATCCTGTTTTTTGTGCAATCTCTGTGATACTGAGTTCTGTGCTATCTAGAAGTAATTTTGCTGTTGCAATTCTTTTTCTCGCAACGTACTCCATAGGGCGCATCCCCATATTACTTTTAAACACTCTGCAAAAATGTTGAAGTGAAACACCCCCGATTCCCGCAAGTTCCTCCAAACCAATATCTCTTGAAATATTGTCATCGATATAACATATCGCATCTTGCGTAATATTTCCTAGTCTCTTACTCTCATCCGTTCTATCAAAAAACTGGCGATATACCAAAAGAATATACTCATATATAAGATTCGAACATCGATAGCCCCCATTAATAGAATCGCCTGCTGCAATATAAATACTGTTAAAACACCTCATAAGGCTATCAATATCTACATTTTTAATTTCCATTCCGCAGACAAAACCTAGTCTCCCCATGAATTCCTTCAACCCTTCTCCTCTAAAAACGATCCAATAAGTCTCCCAATCATCGTTTATAGGATAATATTCATGAGCTTGTCCAGGTGGAAGAAAAAAGCAACTTCCTTTTTTCTGTGGATATTTTTGGCCATCAACTTCGAATATACCTTCTCCACTTTTCGTAAACAATATCTGATAGGATACCAATCCATTCTCTCGCTTTACACGATATTCTGGGGAACTAACGCCGATTCCAGTTAGATAAAATGGTAGTATTCGTTCTTTACCGATTACTGGGTAGATTACTTTGAGCATTTAATTGACCTCCTAAAAATATAATTATTTATGAAGTTGCTATTTTTCTCTAAAATCAAAAATGGCCAAATCCCCACAAACACGAGGTTTCAGCCATAAAAAACGGAGACGGTGGGATTCGAACCCACGTGCCCCCGTAAAGGGACAACCTGATTTCGAGTCAGGCTCGTTACGGCCTCTTCGATACGTCTCCATATATGTTAACAGGAAGAATGAATCTCCCTGTAACTCACTATATAATTTTATTATCTCTTCTTGTTTCCTCTTGCTTCGAGCTATACTTTACAATCAATAATTCAACACCCATGGTATCAACTAATCGACCAGTCTTCACTCGTTCTTCAACATCTGCACAAAAGGCTAACGCTTCTTTTAGATCCTTTAACTGAAATGCCTTCCCTTGCGTAATGTATTTGTTAATTGAAAAAGGTGGAAGTCCTGTCTTCTGACTAATGATTGTATTATTATAACCAAGCCTAAGTAAGTCTTTTACTTGAATAAGCATATTAAAATGTCTTGTTATTAAGAACAAGATTGACATTGGTTTTTCTTTTAACGTAAGTAAATCATAATATAATTCCAATGCTTTTCCTTGTTGCTTCGATGCAACATAATCAATCATCTGGAATATCTTATTGGTAATCTGTGTAATACAAACTGCATCTATATCTTCATTCGTAATCACATCACGATCCAAAGTATAACAGATTAATTTCTCCAATTCACGACTGATATTCTCCATATCAGTTCCTGTTTTACTTAGAAAATAAAGTAATGTACCCTCTGTAATCTTTTTATTATCTTTATTTATTATAGATACAATCCAAAGCTTTAGATTCTTTTCGTCCATACCATTCATCTCAGATATCGTACCGATATCTTTGACAACCTTATATAAACGATTTCTCTTATCTACTTCACTTTCCACAAATACAATATACGTCGTATCTGGCAGAACCTTGATGTAATCAGCTAAGTCATTCTGACTCTTAAAAAAGCCACTATTCTCAATAATAATCAATCTTCTCTCGCTGAAAAATGGAAGTGTATCCGCGATTCCCGTTACTTTTGTGATATCGATTCCTTTTCCCTCAAAGTAGGAATAATTCATCTCATCACTACCATTTAGAATAGCTTCTTTTAACTTACCTTTATATAAATTCTTAAGATATGCTTCTTGTCCATATAACAAATATACTGGTTTAAACTGATTTTGTTTAATATGTTCTTTGATATTTCTCATAAACATCTCCTAATCTAAGGTAAGCTGACAATCCATAAATACATAAGCCACCTATCTATTTTACTAAGAATCGATTCATTATGCAAGCATAATTTTTGTTTTGATTGTATCTTTTCCAGTATTATCATACTGGATTATATACTTCATTATTTAAATGTCTTGTTTAATATCTTAACTGGTAAATTAAACAGAGCATAGAATACCCTTACTGAAGGGTATATCTATGAAATTCCAGACTAAATAACAAATTATGTATGGCTCAGTATTCAATTGGAGTTAGCCAAATATACATTGCACTCTTATTGTTACCTGACTCAAATGTAGCTATATCACCATTTTTATAAATCACTTTACTTCCATTATGTACAAATCCATAAAGTGTTTCATCTGCACCACCATCTAATAAATCACCAGTAAGTGACCATAATGAGTTTCCCATCTCTTCTCCACAAAAGAAGCTAAAAGCTTCCAAAATAGCATCCATATACTTACCATCATCAGTATTTGAATCATAGTCAAATTTCCATGTTGATGTGTCAATTCCAACTCTATTATCCTTTAAAATCAATGTCCAATCAGCTTGACCAGCCTTTACATAATCCTCATCTGTTGATAAAGTAAAGCTTTTTCCATATTTCTCTTCTAGTATTCTATTCATAATTTTAGCATTCTCTTCTAATGTTTTTGATTTGTTATAAGCTAATTCATTACCAGTATTTGTGTCATTCTCTGCTTCCTTCAAATCATTGATTTTGGTACTTTTTATATCATTAATGTCTTCTGCATTTTCTGTACTATCTGCATTTGACTCATCAATTTTATTTACTTTATTACATCCCAGTGTGTTAAATAACATAACCATTAATAATACCATCAAACTTCTTCTTATATATTTTCTCATATTGTTTTTTTCTATACTGCCTCCTATACTTTAACGTCCAGTGCCAATTTAGCCGTTTCTCGCACATTTTTATCAGAATCATTTAGCGCTAATAGAAAATACTTAACATAATTTTTCGCTTTATTAGTAACCATAGACTTTATTATATTGCACTTCCATATACTAAAGCTATCTTTATCTATATTATCATAGTATGGTTGCAATAGCTTAAAAAAAGTACTTTCATCCATAGTAAATATGCAATCTAAATTGAATAGTTTTTCCAATAATAATGATTCTTTAAAACTTTTAGTTTCATTTTTGTTATTAACAGGACAGACACTTTGACAAATATCACATATGCACTGACTGTAATTCAATTTATTACCTGAAGCTGATACAGATTTATATGTTAAATAGGCATTACATCTAGTGACATCCATTTGCATTGGTGCTGATAATGCACCTGTTGGACAGGCCTTAATACAGAGATTACAATTAGCAGGACATATACATCTTATATTATTCAAAGTTTTCTCATATATAAGTTCTTTATCAACAATCCATGTATCAATAGTAACCCAGGAACCATGATTTCCATAAATAAAGTTATTGTTGCGAAATTTCCCCAAACCAGCTTTTACAGCTGCCCATCTTTTTGGTATTTTAACCTCCTCTGCTCTTAATCCAATCTGTTTTAAATAGCTTTCAAATACTTCTTTATTTTCATGCTTTTTGGGATAATTCAATCGATCATCAAAAAGTTCAAATTTTTGAATAAAGTCATCAAATGGATCTGGAATATGATATTTATCATATTCTTCTAAACATACAATGATTGAATTGCCCCAGGGAATACTTTTCTTTGGATTAGCCATATATTTAATGGATTCATATAAATGTGATGCATGTGGATAATAAGTTATGTGTTTCTATACCCCATCAACAAAATCTGCGAAATAATCCGCTTTAATAATTCCACATGATTCATAGCCAAGTTGCAACGCTTTATCTTTAATATTTTGTACTAAACGCATTATTTATAATTTTCTCCTAACTGCAATGGAATTTGCTTTTTCCTCCTATTATGATATAATAATTTTATTCTATTGAAAATATAAAATTATTAGGGTTTTAGTTCATTTAAAATGAACTATAGGAGGCTATATGGAATTAAAGCAACTTCAAACAATTAAAAATATTCTTACAGAAGGCAGTTATTTAAAAGCTGCAGAGAAAATGGGATATGCCCCCTCTACAGTTACTCTACATATACAGCAACTTGAAGAAGAGCTAGGAATTAAATTATTTGAAAAGACAGGTCGAAGAATGCATCTTTCAAAAGAAGGTGATTTTTTCTGGATGAATGCCAAGTTACTTCTTGAACATGCAGATACTTTTAAAAAAGTAATGGATAACTTTGTTACCGGTCAAATGGGACACGTCAGATTAGGAATAATAAGTACAATCGGAAGATCTTTGTTTATTCCTAAAATTATAGCTTTCTGTAAGGAGTATACAAACATTAGATTGACATTTGAACTTAGCAGTTCAGAAGTCATTACGCAAAAAATTTTAGATAATCAATTGGACATTGGAATAGGGTTTGCTCCCTCAACGAATCTTAATCTTTTGTTTGAACCACTTTGCTTGGAACCAATGGAATTATTACTGCCTATCGGACATCCATTAGCTAAAAAAGATAAGCTTTCTCTTCATGATTTAAGTGATGAAAATTTAATTCTTACAGAATCCTATTGCTCTTATCGAAATGAGATTGACAAGCAATTCAGCGCTTCAGGAATACCAATTAAATCCATGATACAAATTAATGATGGTAGAACAATTATTCAATTTGTTCAGGCTGGTATTGGCTGTTCTATCTTACCTATAGCCGCCATTGAACCTGTTCCTGAGATGACAGTTAGGCGTAAATTGGTAAATACTGAATTTGGCTTAATGATTGGAGTTATTCGTAAAAATAAGCAATTGGAAAAAGCCTCTGAAAGACTATATAATGAACTTCTTTATGATTTTAAAAAAACCAAAACATCTAAATATTAAAAACATAATAGATTCTTTACTAAGCCTGCTTATTACTCTTTTTTATACTCCTGCATCTCCATCTTATTACTATCTGTCATAATAATAATAATTGCTTCACCTTGACTTGTTATCTTCGTAACAATCCCAGCTTGTTTTAATCGATAAGAAGTTTTTCATGCGGATATCCATATCGATTGTTTTTACCACATGAGATGATTGCATGTTCTGGCTTAATAATAGAAGGGAAATAAGATTTAGTAGAATATTTTGATTCATGATGAACTACTTTCATTAGGGTAACGATTTTGATACAATTTAATCATGAACACTCTTAGTAACAAGAAATGCACACTCACGGTTTAACAATACCGCACAATGTGCATTTTACTGGTTCATTATAAAGTTTCGAACAACTAATTTACTATTTATGTCATATAAATATCATCGTTTATTCTACATACCCTTCAATATTCATATTCTTTCCATCTGTCCAAATTGTAATCGCCCCTTGGTCCATTGTAATATAAATATTACTCCTCATCTTCTCCAACCTCTCTAACAATTCTTCATGAGGGTGTCCATATCTGTTCCTTTTCCCACAGGATATAATAGAATACTCTGGCTTGATGATATCTAATATTTCTTGACTTGTGGTATACTTTGAACCATGGTGAGCTACTTTAAGTACATCATAATCTTTTAGTAATCCTGACTTAAGTAGTGCATCTTCTCCATCTTCCGCCACATCACCAGTTAATAATAGATCAAAATCAATGTACTTCACACTAAGTACTGTAGAATATGCATTACGACTCTCGGTCTCATAGTCTTCACTTGGGTGCAAACAAGTAATCTGAACCTTACCATCACGAATGCTGTCTCCTTTTTGAATCAACTGTATAGGAATCTGTTTTTGCCTTGCCAAATCAATCAATCCCATATAAGCCTCATCTTTTAATGCTGTGTTTGGCATAACTAAATGCTTTATTTCAATTTCACCATCCGCTAGCATTTCCTCTAGTCCTGAGATATGGTCATCATCTGCATGTGTCATAATTGCATAATCTATAACGCCTATCCCCTTATATTTAAGATACTTCTCAATCCTATACTTACCAACACTAGTAACGCTTGTACTTCCACCATCTATCATATAAGTAGTTCTGCTTGGCGTTCTCATAATGATTCCATCTCCCTGCCCAACATCTAGAAATGTTACGAATAAACCGCTCTCTCTACTTGGGATAAATATTATTATTGTGAACAATAACATAAAGCATACCTTCTTCTTAGGAAACTTATTGATTACAACCAGAAAACCTACTATTAAAAGGCAATAGATTACTATATAGATTTCTTTTGGTTTTCCAACCAAGATTGTATGAAATGGTAATTTCACAAAGCTTCGACATAGCCATTCATAGAATAATAAGATATAATGAACACCACCAATAAAAAAGGTACCAATCGTAATAGAAAAGCACCCAAAGATACCTCCTAGAAATGCAATTAAAAGTAGAAGTGATGAGAATGGTAGAATCAGAAGATTCACGATAATTGAATATGTTGGTACCTCATAAAAGTAAAATAGTAATACGGGCGTAGTAATAAAGTTCACTGCAACACTTAATAGTATTCCTTCTTTCATAGCATCCAATATCATCTCATGGATTTTACTTTCTTTCTCTTCTTTTACTTCTTTCAACTCTTCTCCCAACACCTCATCCTCCTGAAATAGCATCTTAAAAGGCGGAAGAAATAATGCAATACCAAGCACTGCTCCAAAGGATAATAAAAATCCTACATCATAAAGCTGCATTGGATTCTGAATTAATATAATAAGTGCGCTCAAAGCTAACGATGTATAGAGATCATAAGTCCTTCCAATCAATATCGCGATATAGGATACAATAAGCATAACAACTGCACGATTTGTGGATACACTAAAATTAGTCAAAGCACCAAAACTGTAGATAAATATGATAGAGAAAGCGACCGAGATTTTAATATTGCAATGAAGTTTTCTAAGAAGTTGATAGATGAAAAGACCGATTAAAGATACATTCAATCCTGAGATAGCAATTATGTGTGAGATACCATTTTCCTGATATAGAGCATTGATTTCTTCGTCCAATTCCGATTTATCTCCCAATAACATTGCTGAGATGATTCCAGCTTCTTTTCTATTAAGTATCCTTTCAAAAGAGCTTACCATTTTACCTTTGATCTCATATAAAAATTGAAGATATCTTGAGTAAGAGGAGTTTATTACCTCTATGTTTTCTGAATATACTTTATAATCAATACCAATCATTCTATAATAATCATATTCATCGAACTGTCCTGGATTAGTATTATGTTGTAAGATATTAATTTGACCTTTGATTTGTAGTTTATTTCCGATTTTCAGATTGTTGTTAGATTCCTTCGAATAGATAATAATTTTATGACTGAATGTTTTATAGAAGTTATTTTTGTTATTCTTATTAGAGACCTTTGAGCCCTGTTTGATTAATTTATTGTAATTCGTTTGATCAAGATTATTCAGCTTTGATTGATTCTGATTTGATTTCTTTTTATTCAAATCATAACCTTTCGATTTCTCAATAGGCGCATTCACTTGAATCGTGTTGTTCTTTACATAGAGAGTTGTTTTCTCTCCCTTTTTCTCCATCTGATATAGGGTTCCTATTATTGAACCATTTACTTTTTCGTTATACATATTGTTAAGCGCAGGGACTGATAATTGATTTTGCGTAAGAAATATTCCAAGATACATAATCGCAGGTAATAGTATTACAAAACGATCAGATTTATCTATATAAGAATTGGATATCTTTTTGATACACATGAAGAAAATAACGAATAGAAAAATGCCTAATATTATAAATATTCTCACTCTGATATTAATTCTAGCCAAGAGCACTCCTAACACATAGGCCGCAAATATCCACACAAGTGGACGCTTTATCATAGATTCACCCCTTTTTCTCTTTTAATCATATTATTGCTATATTAATCTTAATACACTTTCTTCCATTTAACAACAACGAATTATTTTAAGAGACAAAAAAATAAAATCAACAACTAATTCTCTAATTGCTGATTTTATTTATTCTATATTGATACAATAAAATTTACTTCTGATTAATGATAGGTTATCTAATAAATCCTATAATTATACTTGATAAAATCCCGTCTATTTCGTATCGATAATCTCAAAATTACGAACCAACACATCATCTATTGATACCGCCTGACGATAGGATTCTTGCTTCTCACCATTAATTAAGAACTGAACCTTATTCACATTAGGTAACTCTACTAATGAATCAACGATAGAATAGATGGCTACTTCATCTGTGATATCAGAGAGCTTATCTAAGAATTTCTCATCAAAGTCAACATAACATACCCCATCCTTGGTAGAAACCTTTATGAGTTTGGTATCCTTAGGAATCGTTGATTTCTGTTCTCCTTTATCCTTTTTGAGTGGACCCTTCATTAATTGTCTGATCACCACTTCTTCCATGGATATGGTACCATCATAGGTAACGACTATATGCGATTCTTTTAACTTGTCACCTTTTTTATTGGCATAATACAAAGTTATCTTTGCATCCTGATAATACGTGATTTCTTCGCCTGAATTCATGATAAAATCTTCCGCGTTCATATAGCCTACTGGTTGATCATGCGAATCCATGAGAGGCTTTCCATTGACGTTAAACTCAATATAATCAACACCATCCACTTGAGACAATGTCTTTACAACAGCAGCTCGACATAATATTTCTTCTATACCCGTTAGCTGACTATAATTTGCATCAAAATTAATAGTTAATTGAGCATCCTCATCCAGCTTATAATTCTTGATATTCACGGTATCTGGTATTGTCTTCTTTAACTCAATATCTTTTGGTTCCTTACGTAGTTGTCTAATATACTCTGCAATAAGGTCGTCTTTATTTGTTGCCTTTGGCTTGTATATTTTTTTCACAACCATGGTATTATCATTATCAACATAATATATATATTTGTTTGTGTCATTTGAAGTATCTTTACCTTCTGACTTACCTTGACATCCGCTTAGTACTAGCAATGCAAAGCAAATGATTATTACAATTTTCTTCAATATTTGACCTCCTAGCGTGTTACTTTCTAACCAAAACCACTTTCAAACTAAGCAATATACCCAAGTGGCACTCTTACAGTAAAGGTAGTTCCTTCATTTTCTTTACTATATACCTTAATTGCACCCCTATGCATTAAAATTGCATTTCTAGTAATCGCTAAGCCGAGTCCAGTTCCGCCAGTTTCCCTTGATCTCGCTTTATCAACACGATAGAATCTTTCAAAGATAGAATCTTGTGATTCCTCTGGAATACCTATTCCCGAGTCTTGTACCTTTACATAGAAATATTTGTGATCGGCATTTAAAGAAACTCTTACCCATCCATCATCTACATTATATTTAATTGCATTCTCAACTAGATTCGAGATTGCTAGTGATAATTTCACTTCATCTACTTCTGCAATTACTGGTCTGAAACTTTCAAATACAAGTTCGATATTGCGCTTCGCTGCAATTGGCCGTAACCTCTTTAATATCTGCTCTAAAAGATCATTAATATTGATACTTGCAATATTCATCTCTCCTGCTGTTTTATCTAATTTTACAAGAGATAATAAATCATTGATTATCTTATTTTCACGTTCAATCTCATCTGTAATATCCAATAAGAATTCTTTGTATAATTCTTCTGGAACTGCATCTTGAGATAATAAGGAATCTGCCAATACTTTAATTGAAGTAATTGGTGTCTTAAGCTCGTGTGAGACATTTGATACGAATTCCTGACGCGAACTCTCTAGTTTCTGCATTCTCGATAACATCTTATTGAAGGATTCTGAGATTGTCTCAACCTCGGTAAACCCTTTAATTGATACTTGTTCGTCCATATAACTTTCCGTTAACCTGTCGATAGAACTGATAACACCTCTTAATGGCTTCACTAAATGTCTAGAGAAATATACTGCTAAAATAATTATTAATATAGCAATCGTTAATACGATTATAATAGCTTTTTGGTAAAGAGTATTAGAGATAGTATCCATACTCTTAGTTGAAAAATTCATAATTACAACACCAACAATACCTTTAGAATTTAATTTATTAATTGGTAATGTAACCTCAATATTCTGATTTGCTTTATCTATGTTTGTCGTACTCTTTCCTTTGATTCCTTTGATTACTTCCTCAGAAATTATTGTTTTTCCAAGTTCTATACCAAAGGTATCTTTGATAATCTCAAGCTTGTTATTTACTATAATAATACGACCTTCATATATGTCCGCGATTTGTGCGATTTCCGTATCAACTTCTGATGTCTCTCCTTTTACTGAACCCGAAGAAACATAGAGATTGGCAATGATATTTCCATGATTCTGTAATTCAAGAATTCTATTGTTATATGCTTCATTCTGATAAGCAGATAGAATCCCTTGTAGTGCAAATATTACTGGAAGAATTCCTACAACAATCAATATCATTAGAGATTGAAATCTCATACTTTTAAATAATTTGTTCTTTATCCTAATTCTGGAAGTAATAACCAACACCCCATTTTGTATGTATATATTTTGGTTCGCTTGGATTATCTTCGATTTTCTCTCTCAATCTACGAATATGAACATCTACCGTACGAACATCCCCAGGATAGTCATATCCCCACACGATGTTAAGTAGATTTTCACGACTGTATACTTTATTAGGATTGAATATTAGTAATTCTAATAGATCGAATTCTTTAGCAGTAAGATTAACTTCTTTACCACGGATATATACTCTTCTGCTTTCGCAATCAATCTTTAAGTCACCAAAGGATGCAATCTTTGAATTCTCTTCTTTACTTTCCTTCTTACTACTTCTTCTAATAATTGCTTTAATTCTCGCTTTAACTTCTAATATGTTAAATGGTTTGGTAATATAATCATCTGCTCCATATTCAAGGCCAAGAATCTTATCCATGTCATCGCCTTTTGCTGTAAGCATAATAACTGGCATGCTAGAAAATTCTCTGATCTGTTGACATACTTCAAACCCGTTTAATTTAGGTAACATTACATCGAGTAATACAACATCATATTCTGTCTTTTTTGCTGCCTCAAGTGCTTCTTCTCCATCATATGCACAGTCTACTTCCATGCCATCTTGTTCTAAACTAAATCGAATTCCTTTAACTATTAACTTTTCATCATCTACTACAAGCACTTTTTTACTCACATTATTCACCTCATTATATTTATATAGTTATGAAATCTTTTATCTTATTAAATACGCCATCTTTAATTCCTGTAATATTTTTAATATCTTCGATTGACCTAAAAGCTCCATTTTCCTCTCGATATTTAATAATATTATTAGCTTTTGACTCACCAATTCCAGGTAAATCTAACAATTCTTCCTTAGTTGCACTATTAATATTAACCAACTTGGATGATGGATTGGCTCCTTTGGAATTATCGTTTGAATTATCTATCGCATTGGAATTCGAAGTAATGGAATTCTTATCACTTTGGGATGCAGAATTATCTGCATATTGTAATGAATTCTTTACTTCCTCTTTCGAAGGAATATAGATCTTTTCCCCATCCGTAACTAATTCAGCTTGATTAACAGAATCTCCAGAAGCTTTCCCCGTTAATCCACCAGCCAATTCAATTACATCAATCGCTCTTGCACCTGATTCTACTTTATATACTCCTGGGTTCTTTACTTGCCCGCAGATATGAATATAGTTCAGCGCATCCTTCTTATCAGATGAACTACTAGAATCAGTAGATTTACCAGAATCATTATATCCCTTCTGATCTAATGTATCCTTTGATTCATCTGATTCATTAGTATCTTCTATCTGATTTGTTATCGAATTCTGGGGTAGTTGTTTCGAATTTGCAGAAATTTGATCTACTTCTTCATTTTTGTTCAAATTGCCTATCAATGTAACCTGATTACTGGAATCCTTCTTTGCCTCCAAGCTATACACAATTCCAGCTGCCACTATTAAAATCGACGAAATAATAATAATTAAAACTTTTTTATTCTTCATAGTATTCTTCCTTTACTAAGTCTTCCATAATTTGTACACCTCTATACGATATTATGTTTCCTTATTTCATGAAGATACTAAAATCATTTTACATAATTCAATCTGTGAATACAATAGCCTTTTGGAGATTTTTTTAATTAAATACCTTACGATTTTATTAAGGAGACTATTCCCATTTAAAAGTAATAATTCCAACAATAACAATAGCTAAACCAATTAATTTTCTCATTTCAAAATCAACTTTCTCGGTACCAAACATGCCAAATAACTCAATTACATAAGAAACTACTAATTGTGCAACAACAATTAGCATGGCAGCACGAGCAGGACCAAGTTTAGTTATACTTTCAATTACAGTATAAGTAATAAAAGCACCCATTACTCCGCCTAATAACATGTATTTATGATCAATTCGAAAGATTGCTCCAAGGGAACTCTCTTTTCCCGTAACATACCAAGCGATTACGCATACAATCAATGCAGTTGCTTGTACAAAAGTATTCGCAGTCCACATGCTTGTTTGTTTCGTAACTCCGGTGTTAAATACTCCTTGAACACTCATTAATGCTCCTGATACAATTGCGATAATAATCCCTAACATAGTTTCCTCCTTGAATTCTAACTCAAAACTCGCAGTTAGTAAGTTTATTGAATACTTGATAAATTCAGAGGTTAGGTTATCTAATTACCATGATTCAAACTTTTACATCTTACGTTCCATTTCCTCCTTTGGAAGTTACTAATGTTTTATTACTTTGATATAAACAAATATAAAAAGTTCAAACTCCTCACTTCGTTCGTCAAACAGTGAACTTTTTATATCTAAATCAAAGTTATAAAACATAAGTAACTTCACAAATTCGTCAAAGTCACGACAATGTAAAAGCTTGAATCATGGTAATTAATTTACTTTTTCGACTGAATTTATCAAGTATAATATATGTTTTTAAAACTGCGAAATTTGAGTATTTAACCATATTAAATAAAAATAGCTTCACTCTTTAAACACATGTTAAAGAATGAAGCCTTATTATCATCTACATTTTCATGGTAAAATATTCGTCACAAGTTATATTAGCCCTCTGTTTCACTTATAGAAGATTCTAATATCTGTATCATCTCATCTACATTTTCTCTTGTAATAACAAGAGGCGGAACCAATCGAATAATATTCGTACCTGCTGAGATTATGATGAGCCCTTTTTCTAATGCTTTATTGATATATTCTCCTACCGGTTTCGTAAAGACTAACCCTTGCATTAATCCTACTCCTCGTCTTAACTCAATCACACTATATTTGTTAACTAATTCATCTAAGCGTTGTTCTAGATAGGCAGACACTTCTTTTACATGTTCTAACAGATTCATACTTTCAAATAAATCAAAGACTTTACTAACTGCTGCACAGACAAGTGGATTGCCTCCGTAAGTCGATCCATGATCGCCTGGTTCAAAGGCAGATGCAACCTTTTCAATCGCTGCAAATGCTCCAACCGGAACTCCACAGCCTAGTGCTTTGGCTGTTGTAATGATGTCTGGCTTAATTCCAGTGGATCGATAAGAGAACATCTCTCCTGTTCTTCCCATACCACACTGTATCTCATCATAGATAAGAACAATATCCTTCTCATCACATAATTTTCTTAGTTCAAGCAAGAATTCCTTGGTTGCAGGGTAGATTCCACCTTCGCCTTGTACTGGTTCAAGAAGAATCGCTGCTGTTTTCTCTGTTATCTTAGATTTTACACTTTCTATATCATTGAAATCAGCGAACTCCACTCCGCCGATAAGTGGACGAAATGCTTCTTGATATTTCATATTTCCAGTAACGGAAAGTGCTCCCATACTTCTACCATGGAAGGAATGTACCATTGCTATAATTTCGCTATCATTCGTATTATGTTTTTTATAGAAATACTTTCTAGCTAGCTTAATGGCTCCCTCAATTGCTTCTGTTCCACTGTTGGTAAAAAACACACGGTCCATGAAAGATGCCTTCTTAAGTTTACTAGATGCCTCAACCATTGGTAGATTATAATAAAGGTTGGAGGTATGAATTAATTTTTCAATCTGTTCCTTTAGTGCATCGTTATATTCTTTATTACCATAGCCTAATGCAAATACAGCTATGCCAGCTGCAAAGTCTAAATATTTCTTACCGTTAATATCATATAAATATACCCCTTCCCCTTTATCTAATACCACAGGAAAACGATTATATGTGTGCATAATATTATGTTCTGCTTCTTCTATTATTTCAAGATTCATGTTCTAACATCCCCTCATGTTTTAATATCGCAGTTCCAATACCACGTTTTGTGAAGAATTCAAGTAGTAAGCAATGATTCTTTCTTCCATCAAGAATATGAACCCTTGATACACCATTATTTACTGCATCTATACAATTCTTAATCTTTGGTAGCATTCCGCCACCAATCACACCATTTTCTATTAGCTTATCTGCTTCGTCTAACGTTAATACTGATATTAAAGTATTCTTATCTTCTGGGTTAGTACATACGCCTTCAATATCAGTTAAAAATGCTAACTTTTCAGCACCAATAGCAGTAGCTACTGCACATGCCGCATCATCGGCATTGATATTATAAGTCTGATAATCTTTATCTAAACCAACAGGCGCTATAATTGGAATAAAATCATTTGCAATTAAAGTATCTATTAATTCTGTATTAACACTAGTAATATTTCCTACATATCCAATATCCTGACCATTTGCTAGTTTTTTCTCAACTTTCAAGATGCCACCGTCTTTACCACTTAGTCCAACTGCTTTGACGCCAAGCTTCTCTACCATCTGAACTAGACCTTTATTCACTTTACCAAGTACCATCTCAGCAATTTCCATTGTTTCCTCATCTGTTACACGAAGACCTTCAACAAATTCAGATTCTTTTCCTACCTTACCCATCCACTTGCTAATCTCTTTACCGCCACCGTGAACAATAATTGGCTGCATTCCTACTAATTTTAGCAAAGCTACATCTTTAATAACACTAAGTTGTAATTCTTTATCTATCATAGCGCTGCCACCGTATTTTACTACTACTTTTTTATTACTAAATTCTCTGATATACGGTAACGCTTCTATCAGTGTCTGCGCTTTAAACATTACTTCTTCCATAGATTCCACTATAAATACCCTGCCTTTCTATTCTAAACGGTCTAACTTTTTGTCTTATTGTTTAAGAGCCACACTCGCAATGCAACAATTTGCTCTGGGCGCTAACTCATTAAGAACGATAATCCGCATTAATCTTTACATAATCATAAGTTAAGTCACAGCCCCATGCAGTCGCTGTTTCTCCACCCATCTTAATATCTGCAATCGCGGTTACTGCCTCTTCTGATAGAATCTTTGTTGCCACTTCTTCGCTATAATCCGTAGCCATACCATTTTCAACAAGTTTTAGACTACCAGCTTTACTTTCAATATATAGATCTACCGTATCTGGATTAAAATTCACACCCGCATATCCCATCGCGCATAGAATTCTTCCCCAGTTGGCATCATTACCATATACCGCCGTTTTTACTAAGCTCGATGTTACAATTGATTTACTTAAGGTTACCGCTTGCTTCTTATCTTCTGCATGCAATACTTTCACTTCAAATAGCTTAGTAGCTCCTTCTCCGTCTCCTGCCATTTTCTTGGCCAAGTCTGTTGTCACTTCTTTTAGTGCTTTGCAGAATATCTCGTAATTCTCATCTTTCTTCGTTATTTCACTATTTCCTGCTAATCCATTTGCAAGAAGAATCAGTGTATCATTCGTAGAAGTATCTCCATCTACGGATACCATATTAAAAGTGTCTTCTACATCCTTTTTAAGCGCTTCCTGTAGCAATTCCTTACTTATAGAAACGTCTGTGGTTACAACTCCAAGCATCGTTCCCATATTTGGATGAATCATTCCAGAGCCTTTTGCCATACCTCCAATTGTAACTACTTTACCATCGATTACACATTCTACTGCACATTGCTTGGAATAAGTATCTGTTGTCATAATAGATTCTGCTGCAATCGTTCCACTTTCTATGGTATTTGACAATTCTTTTGGTAATAATTTCACTCCTTGTAAGATAGCCTCCATAGGAAGTTGCTTTCCAATAACCCCTGTAGAACAAGTTAGAACTTCTTTCACATCGACTTCAAGTTCTTTCGCTATAGCAGCTGCCATTGCCTCATTATTCTGATCTCCAACTGTTCCAGTACATGCATTAGCTACACCACTATTTAGAATTACCGCATGTGCGACATCTGAATTCTTTACAATATCCATGCTCCAACGAACTGGGGAAGCCTTTACAATATTTAATGTAAATGTACCTGCAACCTTCGCTGGAGTCTTCGTATATACTAACGCCATATCTTTCTTGCTTTTTTTAATTCCTGCATATACACCACTTGCTTCGTATCCTTTTGGGGAAGTAACCCCTCCATCTATTTTCATCATACTATTTATTCCTTTCTGATAACTAATTCCATTAATTGAATATCCATAAATTAAATACATCCTATTAAATCAACTCCCCAAAATAGTTTGCTTTCAAATCAGGGGGTGTAAAACCCTTTTTGATCTCATTTAAATCATTATGTTAATCTCTATGGAAACATAGGTACTTGTAACAACCCTTCCGACTCTTTAAAACCAAACATAATATTCATGTTCTGAACCGCTTGACCTGCTGCACCTTTCACTAGGTTATCCATAGCTCCCATCATAATAATGCGATTTGTTCTCTTATCTATTGTATAATTCACATCTACGTAATTGCTTCCTTTTACCCATCTTGTTTCCGGACAAACATGAGAATTTAACACACGAACAAAATATTCCTCTTTATAATAGCTATCATAGATTTCTTTGATATCATCTTCGCTCATCTGCTTGATCATGTTCGCATACGCTGTTATTAATATTCCTCGGTTCATAGGTACCAGATGAGGCGTAAATATAATCGAGATATTACTACCACATGCATAGCCTAATTGTTCTTCGATCTCTGGCGTATGTCTATGAGTTGTAACTCCATATGCTTTTATGCTCTCATTCACTTCACAGTATAAATTATTAATCTTAGCACCTCTACCTGCTCCAGAAGTACCAGACTTAGCATCTATAATGATAGAATTAGCATCTATTACTCCTTCTTTGACCAATGGATAGATTGATAAAGTGCTACAAGTTGGATAACATCCTGGATTGGCAATTAATCTCGCATTTTTAATTTTTTCACGATTAATCTCTGGTAAACCATATACTGCTTCCCCAATAAAACTCTTACTTTTATGTTCTATTTGATACCATTCTTCATATGTCTTAACATCTTTGATGCGGTAATCAGCACTTAGATCAATAATTTTTACTTTCGATAATATATCTTCTGTTAATAACCCTGCCAAATAACCTTGAGGAGTTGCTGTAAATATAACATCAACGTTATTTGTTAATTCTGCTATATTATCCGACTGACAAATATCCTCCACTAACTGAAACATATTTCCGTATACTTCATAATATTTTTTATCAATATAACTTTGAGAACCATACCACTGAATAGTCACTTCTTTATGTCCTAGCAAGAGTCGAACCAATTCCTGACCAGCGTAACCAGTCGATCCAATAATTCCTACATTTATCATAACTTTGTCTCCTTACTTCATTTCTACTTTTCATTCTTATTAAGGAACATTTCTTTATTCTTCTAAAATGTTTTTCCATTTGTAGCTAATTATTTTTAATAATTATACATCTAATATTATTTTTATGCAATATTAAATTTAATTTTTAATCATGTTTTTAATTTCTAACTTTCATTTATTATAAGTATAAATAAAGTATATGAAAAAGGTACACTAAAAAAATTAATGTATATTTCCTTCTAGGTTAGCAAATTATATTAATATTATTCTTAATTATCCAATTAGTAACATAGTAGATAAAATATATGATTATATATAGTAAATCTCAGAAATTCTTATACAATCTATTCTTCAATATAATAAATATAAAAATATGCATCTATATAAGTATTAAAATGTTTTACTAATTCAATCAATCCTATTCATGTGTAATTGAAGAAGAATAAAAAAATTATTTTTAAGATTTATACTCTTGCATATTTTTAACTTTTAATGTATATTTATAATATATTCGATGTATATATATAAATTGTCAATCTATAGAAGAAGCAAAGGGTGAAAGAAAATTAAATTAAGAAAGGATGCCACATATGAATTTCTTCACTCTACTATATTTGTGGCTGTATCGCAGGCCAGCCTGCGATATGCAATGGGATTAAAATATGAATGAAAAAGTAATACTTGCTTACTCTGGTGGGCTAGATACAACAGTAATTATTCCATGGTTAAAGGAAAATTATAATTATGATGTAATATGTGTGTGTATTGATGTTGGTCAAGGAAATGAACTAGAAGGTCTTGAGGAAAGAGCTACCATCTCTGGTGCATCCAGATTATATATCGAGGATGTTGTAGATGAGTTTGTAGATGACTTTGTAATACCATGTGTACAGGCAAACAGTGTTTATGAAAATAAATATCTATTAGGTACCTCTATGGCTAGACCTATAATCGCTAAGAGATTAGTAGAAATTGCTCGAAAAGAAAATGCTACAGCCATCTGTCATGGCGCTACTGGTAAAGGAAATGATCAAGTTCGTTTTGAGCTTGCAATCAAAGCCTTAGCACCAGACCTAAAAATTATTGCACCATGGAGAATCTGGGATATTTCTTCACGTGAAGAAGAAATTGAATATTGTACCTCTCATGGGATTCATCTTCCATTCTCAGCTGACAATAGCTATAGCCGTGATCGTAATCTATGGCATATCAGTCATGAAGGTCTAGAGTTAGAAGATCCAGCAGTTGCTCCAAATTATGATCATCTACTTGTATTATCCAACTCTCCTGAGAAAGCACCAGAACAAGGAGAAGTTGTTACTCTTACTTTCGAAAAAGGAACACCAGTTACCTTAAATGGTGAAAAAATGAAAGCCTCTGATATTATTGCAAAGCTAAATGAAATTGGTGGCAAACACGGTGTTGGCATTATTGATATCGTTGAAAACCGCGTAGTTGGAATGAAATCTCGTGGTGTATATGAAACACCTGGCGGTACAATCCTGATGGAAGCTCATACTCAATTAGAAGAATTAATTCTTGATAAGGATACATTATCTGCAAAGAAAGAGATTGCTAATCGTTTTGCTAATGTCGTATACGAGGGTAAATGGTTTACACCTCTTCGTGAAGCACTCCAAGCATTTATTGAATCAACTCAGAATTATGTAACTGGCGAGGTAAAGCTTAAATTATATAAAGGTAATATTATTAAACAAGGAACCACTTCCCCATATTCACTTTACAATGAAAGCATTGCTTCCTTTACAACTGGTGAACTTTATAATCATCATGATGCAGAAGGATTTATTAATCTATTTGGATTATCATTAAAGGTTCGTGCTATGAAACAGGCAGAGGTTGAGAAAAATCAATAAGTAGCTCATATTCCCTAGTAAAAAGGTTGTTGAATACTTGATAAATTCAGTTGATAGGTTGTCTAAATTACCATGATTGAATCGCTTACATCTTACGTTCCATTTCCTCATTTGGAAGTTACTAATGTTTTATGACTTTGATAAAACAGCTATAAAAAGTTCAAACTCCTCACTTTGTTCGTCAAACATTGAACTTTTTATAGCTAACATCAAAGTGATAAAGCATAAGTAACTTCACAAATTCGTCAAAGTCACGACGATGCAAACGTTTCAATCATGGTAATTATTCTACTTTTTTGACTGAATTTATCAAGTATACGGTAGATTTTGACTAGGGTACATATGAGAAGTTTGGGGTAGCAGCAAAAAAACTTTCTGTAAATACTTCTAATCAAAAAATACTTATATTCCTTTTTGGGAATATAAGTATTTTTTTTTGGGGGTAACACACTACTATTATATTACAATAATATGAAATCTTATGATATAATTATTGTGTAATGATATTTTATGTGGTATTATTTGTTATCTATTATTATATAAGGAAGATATTTATTATGAAACGAAATATTAAATCAAACTTAATTAAGTTAGGACTTTGTATTATAATTGGAGTCTTTTTAGGAGTTAAGCTACTTATCTTCGGAAGCTTTATAAAGCTTTTATTTTTAATTGCTCTCTGCCTAGTAGTTGGGCGGATTATGGCAAGAACTTAATCTTTTATATTCTAGTTGAACATAGGGTTCAACTTCCTATTTTTCCTCTTTTACTGGAATTCTTAGTACTGTTCTCATTTTATCTGCATCTATTTTTCTAGGGTCTTTTAAGTAGATTTCATGATGTCTACGAATCTCTGAGATATCATTGATTAGATGATGCTCTCTCATATATTCTTCCATTTTCTCTAGGGTAACTGGTTCGTCGTCAAAGGGTCCATGATGCATGCACTGAACACATTTACCTTCATAATATTGCATTAATTTTGCTTTGCTTGTATCTAATTTCTTCTTTTTCTGTACTTCAGCACATGCCCACTGGAAGATATCTTCTGTAACAAATTCGGGTTGTCTAATCATGGATATCCATGCATACTTACTTTTTTCCTGATATTCTACTTCTCTTTTTCCATCTGACATCCACCATAACCCTTCTAGTGGCGGTACTACATAATCAAAATAACCTTCTGGAATGTTCTCACCCATTTTACTCATCTTAATTGTATAGGATAGCGCATATATTAGGCCAACTGCTGCACTATATTCCCCATCTTTGTCATTTGGATTGCCTTTTCCCTCTACTGCAATAAATTGCATCGCAGGTACTTCAATCACGTGTGGAGTAGACTTTGGTAAGTATAATTCTTTATACTCTTTTTTATAATCAATTTTATCAGCCATTTCTGTCCGTTCCTTTCTAGTCTTATAACTTTATAGATAATTACGTATCTCCAATATCTTATATTGAATAAAATAATTAGTTTTACTATCACTTTTATTACGCTTCAATTGGCACAAGAATCTCCGTAACATAGTGATCTGGATTACCTTTTAATATCATTCCAGGGCCTTTTCGATATATTTCTCTTACCGGAAGCATATAACTGATATTATTTTCCCTGATATAATCAAAGATTGCTTTGTAAGCAACATTTAACGTATCATACCCTCCAATATGCGTAGTACATAATGCCTTAATCCTAGGTAGTTGTTTCGCTGTGATATTATTACCAGACACTAACACTTTTGTTGGTACGCATAATTCAATATCCGCTATTTCTTTATACTCATTATCATAGTAGCAGTTAAACGGTGCACCATCTGCTTTATCCTTAACCGCTTTATAGATGGTTCCAATATACTTTCCTACCTCTTGGTAACTACCCTGATACCTTATGGATGCTACTTTCACTGGTGCGATATCTTTAATTTCAAAGGTATATTTGCTTCCTATTCCTGTAGTCTGTGTGTTTTCATTATCCACCTGGCTAGATCCTTGATTCATACTATTTACCTCCTTAGATTTTGGAGAGAGGTAGTGATCAATTTCTTTCATAAGTGATTTTTGTTTAAGAATATTCTGCTTTATCAAGGATTTCTTTTCTTGTAGATAATAGGATAGATCCTCACTATTCTCACAATTTTTTAATGTATCCTTCATTTCAGCAATGGAAAAATCAAATTTTCTTAATGTATTAATTAACTGTGCTCTTTCATAATCCTTGTTATTGTACATACGATAATCATTTTCTGCCCTTGCTGAAGGAATTAGAATTCCTTGCTCTTCATAATAACGCAATGTTTTCACTGTTAGGTTAGTTATCTTAGAAAATTCACCTATTCTATACATTACCTCACCTCTTTCATAAATAGTATAAACGCTTCCCTGCGGGGGAAGGTCAAGAGCTTTTTTTAATTACCAAACCTTCCCTAGTTTAAAATCCATCAATACTTGATAAATTCAGACGTTAATTGTCTAAATTACCATGATTGAATCGTTTACACCCTAGTTCCATTTCCTCATTTGGAAATTACTAATGTTTTATCACTCTGATGTTAGCTATAAAAAGTTCAAACTCCTCACTTTGTTCGTCAAACATTGAACTTTTTTTAGCTAACATCAAAGTAATAAAGCATAATAAACTATCAATCTATTTGGCTTTTGAAAAGATATGCTACTTATATGCGAAACCTAATAATATTCCATTTTTCTTATTATTTTTCAATAGCTGAGCGGCGTTTTCTAAGATTAGAGCTTAACTTATAACATTGACATAAATATATATCAGTGGTATATTTAAATCAGAAAAGGCAATCAGTTCCAAGATGAACTTGGTCGCTAAGTATGTTTATATTTTATAAAAAATAATCACGAACTTTGCGGGTGGGTGATTTTTTTTTGATTATCTTTATAGTTAAGTATTATAAAAATCATCACTACAATGCTAACGACAAGCGATAATTCTTCATATGTACTCATACTATATCACCCCCTCTCGGGAGCAACCAATAATCACCCTGCAACTGACTGCTTAAACAATTATACCACATATTACTGTTTTTTCCATAGAGACAATAAATATTCTATATACTACTCAAACTGGTGCATTCTGTTTATATTTAAAAATAAACGTTTACACATATTGGAAGGTCAATAATTTATAAATCAAATAATATAAAAGCCAAATAATTGATAGAATCTATCAATCTATTTGGCTTTTATGATACACTGAAAACTTAGTATATCATTGTATTATATTCCTTGAATCATTTATATATAATTAATTGTAATTCCTTCGCGTTTTAATGCCTCATATATCTTAGCAATTGGAAGTCCAACTACGTTAAAGTAATCCCCTTCAATCTTAGATATAAAAGTGGCAAATCGTCCTTGAATCGCATAAGCGCCTGCTTTATCAAGTGGTTCTTTTGATGCTACATAAGCATCTATTTCATCTTCTGATATTGCAGTTACTGATACGCTTGTCTTTTCATAAAAATTAAGTTCTTTTGATATTAATATATTTTCATCATTGTAATCACTTAGAATAATTGATACCCCTGTATATACTTCATGTGTATCATTTTGAAGTTCTTGTATCATATGTTTTGCATCTAATTCATCCTTTGGTTTGCCCATTATCCTATCGTTGTGGGCAACAATCGTATCTGCACCTATAATAATCGATGGCTTAGATACTTTTAATAATACATCGTTTGCTTTCATAGACGCCAAATCTTTTACAATATCATAAGGCTTTGTCTTAGTAATAATCTCTTCTTTATCACTTGGAACAATCTCAAAGCTTACTCCTACTTGTTCTAATATTTCTCTCCTTCTTGGAGAGGATGAGGCTAATATAATCGGTTTCATCTTCATTTCCAATACCTTTCCGCTTTTCTATCGTTCATAACTAAAGATTAATTCCAGTTCTTACGTAGACATTCTGGGTGACTCTCAAGATGAGAATAATCATTAAATCGTTCTAGATAGAATCGGTCTTCTTTTTCATTATATCCAAGTTCTGTAATACTACAGTTCTCTAAGGAAAGTGCAAATAGAAGTTTCTTGGATTGATCTAGGCCTAATATTCCTGCTAATAAAGAGCGTATCGTTCCTCCATGAGTAACAACTAAGATATTGTTCGCAGAACTTAATTTAATCTCATCCATCACTTTGATTGCGCGGTCATAGACTTCTTTACCACATTCTCCATTAGGAAATGGTATATCACTTTCTAATTTTGCTCGTTCTGCTTTAAATTCTTTAAAATGTTCCTTATTGTAATCTTCTGAATTACCTTCTAAATCCCCAAAGTTAATCTCTCGAATTCCTTCTCTAATCTCATGATGAAGGTGTAAATATTGATTAACAATCTCTGCTGTCTCCACTGCTCTGTGAAGATCACTAGAATACAATGCATCAATCTCATATTCTAATACTCTTTGTCCTAACAGATCCGCTTGCTTTCTACCAATCTCAGATAAATCTACATTCACATTGCATAAAGCACTGGATTGTCTCGCATGACGTATTAAATATATCTTCTTATTCTTATCTTCTCTCAATTTTACTCCTATCCACATATATTACATGCTATCTATATGGAATCAAATTTCCATGCCAAGTTTGTAGACATAACTATGTTTATAACTGGTACATGGACATTCAACAACCTCCGGCGGATGCTCACGAGTATATCTCGGTGCATTATAAATAAAATGACTTTATCACTTGTATCTTAATTATCTTAATCTATATTTTTATCTTTATCTTTTTTTCCAAGTCTTGATTTCAAGAAAATTGCTGCGCCAACTACAAAGATAACTACAAGAACAACTAAGGTAATGGATGAGAACTTATCCACATATCCAGCTATCTTCTCCCATGATTGACCTGCCGCAGTACCAAGTAATACTAATAAGGTATTCCAGATCAAAGTACCAAATAAGGTAAATATACCAAATTCAATCAAGTTCATTTTAGCCATTCCAGCAGGAATAGAAATAAGACTTCTTACAATTGGAATACAACGACATATAAAGACTGTTAATTTTCCTCTTTTAGAAAACCAACCTACACTCTTATTTATATCATCTTTCTTAAATCCTAACATACGAACAAATTTGTACTCTAGTAATTTTTCAAGTCTTTCTGGGCTTAATACCCTTCCGATTCCATATAGAATATATGCACCTAGTACTGCACCAGCTGTAGATATAGCAATTATTCCAACTTGTGTCATACTCGTAAAGGTCGTCATAAAACCACCAAATGTTAAAATAATCTCTGATGGTATTGGTGGAAATATATTTTCTAAAATAATCAAAAGAAATATTCCAAGATATCCATATTGTTCCATGATATGCATAATCGCATTTTGCATAATATTCTCTCTGCCTCCATTTATATATTTATCTTTTTTATCGTATTTCATTCTTTATGCTAAGTCAACCTTTTATTTAGCTCCTTTGGTAAAACCTTTTATTTTCCTCGTTAAATAATAACTAATAGTAACACGTTATACCCAGTTGAATACTATAATAGGAGAAAGAAAAGGAGTGATATTTTGGCAATTAAAATATTTATAGACCAAGGTCATAATCCAGGAACGATAAATGCAGGTGCCCAAGGTAATGGTTTGCAAGAGCAAGAAGTAAATTATAATGTTGGAACTTATCTAGCAAATATCCTCAACGCAGATCCTCGTTTTGAAGCTCGTACTGCAAGAACATCACCTACTGAAGTATTAGGTACTAATAATACAAGTAGTTTAGCAAAACGTGTTCAAATGGCAAATAGCTGGCCAGCTGACTATTTTCTAAGTATACATTCTAACTTTAATAATAGTCCAGCAATCAATGGTTCCGAAGCATATGTTTTTGAGGCAAACAGTCAGGGATATTATTTAGGAAATCAAATTCTTCAAGAAATAGTTAGAATCGTCGGAACTAAGAATAATGGAATCTATATTCGTCCTTCATTATATGTTCTTCGTTACACAAGAATGCCAGCTGCTTTAATAGAACTAGGTTATTTATCTAATGCTGCTGATGCTCAAAAGTTGAGAGATAATCAATATCAATTTGCATCTGCAATTTACTCTGGATTATTGAAATTTTTTGGTCTTCAACCACTTCAAAAGAAATAGTAAAAGTAATTTAATGAATCAATAAATGGAATTATCATTTGGATAGTAATACTATTTACCATCAACCAAATAATAATTCCATTTCTTTAGTTTACACTAGCTCCCATCTGTCGCCATCGACGACATATAAATCAGGGGTGTAAATCTCTTCTTAATTTACACTAGCTTCATCATTTCGATATTCCTTCTGAGTTGTAAATCCACGTCCTTTTACTTCATTTACTTTATGTATGATCATAAATGCTTGTGGATCTATCTCTAATACTTTTTCATTCAATTTTGGTAATTCTCTATTTGTAATTACGGTAAGTACTACTAGACTTTCATTTCTACAATATCCAGTATTTGCGTGAATTAATGTTGAACCGCGGTCCAATTCGTGAATGACCATATGATTTATTTTTTCATATTCCTCACTAATAATCTTTACTTGCAGTTGTGATTTTCCAATAAATAATACTTTATCTAATACAACAGTATAAATAACTACGAGTAAGATTCCATAAAGTACTTGCTCTTTATTTGCAAATAACATCTGTAACAATAAGATTACAAAGTCTAACGCATATAATACAACGGATACTGATAACCCAAATTTTTTATTCAAAATTAGCGGTGGTATATCCATACCGCCAGTTGAAGCACCTGCCTTGATAACAATTCCGATTCCAACCCCTATCATAATTCCAGAAAATATGACTGAAAGTAAAGCGTCATCTGTCATGTTTTTTAAAAAATCTAAATTCTGCATAACAGAAAAGATAAAAGGATAATAAAATGTACTTACGATTGTCGTTAGAGCAAACCGTTTTCCCAAAAATAAAGCACCTAACAGAAACATTGATACATTAAATACTGTGATAAAGATTGACATAGGTACATTCCATTGATGATGAAAAAACAATGCAAGTCCTGTTGTTCCTCCTGTAATTAATTTATTTGGAAGGATAAACATTACAATCGCTAAACCATAAATTGTATTACCTGCAAGGATATACAGGATATTAATTAAATTTGCTTTAAGATGAAATGCTTTCTTTGTTTCATCTATTATCCTTTTCGTGTGTTGACTTTTTTCGTTCATTATTCTATTCCTTTCTTATGACTATCCATTAAGTTTAACTCTATATTTTTACCATCTAAAATGAGGGGTAAATAATTTTGCATACTTTACAACAAATTTCTATCAGATAGCACTCTACCTTAATAAAGTGTACAAAAATAGCAGGTTAAATTTAACCTGCTATTAAAAATTTATTCTCTATAAAATTATTATACTTATTATTTTTAACTATATTATTAGGATTATTAAAATAAACATTATCAAAATGATGATCGAATACAGTATGATATATCGAAATGACATTTAACTTACTGTTTTTCTTTTCAAATTTCTTACTCGTCTTCATGTTATTTCCATTACTCCAATCTATCAAATTGAGCCATATATACATCAAAAGTGTAAAAATCTTCACACTTTCATATAACTTATTTTACACATTGATTAATACTATCATAGAACATATGCTATGTAAATATACCAAACACTATTTTTAACGAATAAATTTAATAATATCTTTTCTATTTACGTTCGGAACTAGCTTTAGCACTTGATTTACAATAAGTTCTTCTAACTGTTCTTTACTTTTTGAATAGCATGAGGTAACGTATTCTTCTGTATAAAGGCTCTCACTTGTTGAAAAAATTGCGACAGGCCAACCATATTCCTCACCTTTTTTATTAATTTTTCTTCTAAACTCTCGCACCGTTATATATGTCTTCATCTGCAATGAAGTCATCGTACTATCAAACCCCTTTTCTCCACCTTTATGAAAGCCAGCGATGGATTTAATCTCATTAGATGGAAGACTCGGACACTCTAACAATACGTCCATAATCTTCTTTTCACGTTGAGAAGCTAGTCCATCTTCATATCTACTATCAAAATCATAACCATCCCTTCGGTAGGATGCAAAGATGGGATACCACTCTTCTGATATAAAACCTGCTTTATTACGAAAGAGCTTAGCATATGCTATCTCACCTTCCTTCGCAATTACTTCTCTCCATGTCCAAGGATCAGTTTCCGAATCACCTCCAAACCATGCTTTTGAATCAGTTAATTCTTCCACAGAAAAACCAGCTATCTCACTTTTAAATAACGGCAAGAATCCTACCTTCTTAATATACTCTGATAATTCATTACTGCTTTTTATTCTCGATTCATCCTCGCTACTTTTCCCCTCCATAATCCAGTTACCGTCTTCTGTAATCATACTAGCTCCCATCTGTCGCCTTTGGCGACTTTTAATCAAGGGTGTGAAGTGCTTTATCTCACACTTCCACTCCTCCACATCACATTCACTCTATTTTTTCACACTAGCCTACATACCTGCGACTCGCTCGCAGGCGTAAATTCAACGTGTGATATGCTTTTTATTTCACAACAGCTCACATCTGTCGCCTTTGGCGACATACCAATCAGGAGTGTGAAAAGCTTTATTTTCGCACTATAATCCAATTATAATATAAAAGATAAAAGATTCATATCTACCTTTATAAACATTTTATCATAAAAATAGAAAGTTTAATTTAAAAGAAAATTAAACTTTCTATTTTTCTAATATCCTTCTATTCATAGCAGACAAATCATTATTATAAATATCATTTAATTTCCCTTACTGCCAAGGGGATTACTTTTACCTGTATGCCATACATTATTATCTGGACCTAATGCTGGTGGAATATAATTTTTAATTTTTTCATCTGTGATATCATTAACTATTTCGCATGATTTTACGGTAGGATTATCTGATTTTTCATGTTTGTTCTTGATACTATTCTTCATATAACACCTCCATTTACTTTTCATTATTATAAGTAATCTTTCCGTAATTTATTCTTAAATAAATGATACTTAATCTATTGGAACAGTCTCCTCACCAATAATAGCTACATTTTGATTGAATAACTCGAAAGAATCCTTATCCCATTTTAATGTATTTAAAATATATCCTAGAGCATCTGCATTATATCTTCCAGCTATTTTCTGATATGCTAACAACTCATACACATTATCTCCATCATAATCTACTGGATACATTCCACTTAATGGGTTAACAAATCCTTCAATTGGTGTTTTTAATATTCCATTATCGTTATATATTTCACTTAAATACTCAAGATCCTTCAAGGAAATATCAATCACATAGCTAGTATTATTATATTCACTAAACACATCTACTTTTTCATTATCTTTATAAATAATGTCATAATTATATTGATTATTATATTGATTAAAGTCAAATCGCAATTGTAATTTACTATCATAGAAAGAATAAATATAATGATACATAGTTGCACCACTTCCACCTGAATCAATACTAATCAATATATCATCTGTCCCATCACCTGTAAAATCACCTAAGAATATTCTTGGATTATAGCCTGCATTCTCTTCCAAATCATGCATCGTAAGTTCACCTGATTCTCCATCTTGAATAATCAGTGTTATATCCTCTGTGAAAGGACTATCTGGTTTTGACGTTCCAATAAGGTATACATGATCTAGTATTTGATCTCCATTGACATCTCCAACTGAATAAGAGACGATTTTAGTAGGCCATATTCTCATTTCATCCGTCTGGGGGCTCATTGTTTTTAACACCTTACTAATTCTATTTCTCTATCCTATGACTGCAATTTTACTTTTGATACTCTTATGTATTAGAATAATCCAGTATATGGAATATACTGGATTTCTACTATGTAACTTACATGTTACCATTATTTATACTTGTGAGTATTAAGAATACGATAAACTGTATTTTGGGTTTTAGGAAGATCATCCTTTGAAATCGTTAAGATATTGTCGTATTCTGTAATAGAACCATACTTTTCTTTAATCTTTGCTTGTGAAGCATCCGTATAATGGGTTGGAATAATAGCTGGATCATTGATGGTATCAAGATCAAGTTGATTCTAGTATTTTGTATAGTGATATCGAAGATTATAACTGTAAAGTTACAGAACAGTTACAATAAATTAATAAGTCAAGCCATATCCAAAATCAAATAACAGTTCTGCATTATCTTTGTCTATATCATCTACATCTTTGTAATAAGGCATTGCTAACTTACCTGTAAATGGTGTCTCACCAGTAAGAACGGATGCTATACCATCTCCTTCTGTTCCTGGCAAGTAGCACATGACAACACTATCCCAATCTTTGATATAATCATTGATTAATACATTTCTACCTGCAACAATTAAGGAAACTACAGGTTTATTTAATGTACTTACATATTTGATTGCTTCTTTATTATCTGGATGTCCTTTTTCTCCAATAATGGATAAATCCTTCGTATCACCTTCATATTCTGCATAAGGCATTTCACCAACAGCTAAGATGACCACATCAGCTTCTTTTGCATGTTTCTTATCTGTAATAATCGTAAAACCATTTACTTTTGCATAAGTTTCTAGTCCTTCTAAGATAGTTGTACCCTCATTGATTTTACCAGTCTTTTCATCTGTAACTCCTTGCCAAGTCAATCCCCAACCTCCACATTGAAGTCCCAAATCATTTAGAGCAGGACCTGTTACAAATATTTTTTGCCCTTTCTTTAAAGGTAATGTTCTATTATCATTCTTTAATAATACAAGGGATTTTTCAACTAATTGTTTTGCTATATATCGATAACCATCACTACCAAGTTCCGTTACATCATGTTTCACTTTCTCCATATTTGGATCATCAAAGAGTCCCATATCATATTTGACCGTTAATATACGACTGACTGCATCATCAATTCTCTTCTGATCAATTACTCCATTTTTAACGTTCTCTACAATAGCGTTAATAGCATCTTTATAACTAAATGGTTCCATTAACATATCTACACCAGCATTGATTGCTAAAGCTACATTCTCTTCATAGCTGCTCCCACTTAAGCCACTAATTCCTTCCCAATCTGTTACCACAAATCCTTTAAATCCAAATTCATTCTTTAAGACATCAGTAAGTAAATATTTATTCTCATGCATTTTTACACCCTGATAGGAACTAAAAGATGCCATAACTACCTTTACTCCTGATTTTACTAACTCTTTATATGGTGCTAAGTGTGTTTTTCTTAATTCTTCTTCTGATATCTTAACATCTCCACGGTCAAGCAGTTTGTTTTTTTCACCCGTACCATAAGAGGTTCCCCCATCAGCTACATAATGTTTTACTGTTGGTACAACACCATGATCACTTTGACCTTTTATGTAAGCTTCTGCAAGGGCAGTCACAATTGCAGGATCACTTGAGTAACTCTCATAGGTTCTACCCCACCTTGGATCCTGGCAGACCGCTACACAAGGTGAAAAGTTCCATGGGATTTTTGCCAATTTCATTTCTTCTGCTACCGCTTCACCCATTTTGTACATTAAATCTGCATCATTTGCAGCACCCAAGCCAATATTATGTGGAAATACTACTGCACCCTTTACTAAGGAAAGTCCATGAACTGCATCTACTCCATAGATCATTGGAATCTGATGTTTTGATTTTAAAGCAGCATTCTGAAAAGTATCCATCATTGTAGTCCAATCATCTACCTCATTATTGCCAGGACAAGAACCTCCCCCACTAAGTACTGAACCAAGTCCTAAATTGGTTATTTCAGAACCTTGCAGTTGATCACGTGCGGCTTGAAGCATTTGACCCGCTTTTTCTTCTAAAGACATCTCACTTATTAAGTTAGCAACCTTTTCTTCTGTAGTCAATGATGCATCTTGTTTCGTTGTAGTTTGATTTTTGGTATCTTGATTACTTACTGAATTATCTGCTACCGCTTCATCCTTTTTTGCATTACCACAACTAATTAACATAAGTGATAGTGTAAGTATGGTAATCATTGATATAAATTTTCTTTTCTTCATAATAAATATCTCCTCCCATATTTTTTCGTAATATTCTTATGTTCTGTACCCCCATCCTCTCATTATATTTATGCTTCGACTTAGACTCCCTATTGTTTAATTATATATTATTAGGTATTTTTTTACAATTCAATTCTACTACTCTTGTACTTTTTATATAAAATGATGATGTTTACATTAAAAAAACTATTTAACGATTTTCTCATTAAATAGTTTTTTCGAAAATTATAATAATTATATTAAAACGCTCTACGATATGCATCTGGATATTCCACCGAAACATCTTTTCTTTTTGCTTCTTGTAGTACAAAGTAAGGATTTCTTAATAATTCTCTACCTATTGCCACCATATCTGCTCTTCCATTTGCAATAATCTCTTCTGCCATATCAATATCAGTAATTAGTCCAACTGCGATTGTTGGAATTCCACATTTTTCTTTGATCATATTCGCATAATTAATCTGATATCCAGGATATAAACTTATTTTAGCTGGAAGTAAACCACCAGTACTTACATCAACTACATCTATATATTCTTTTACCTCATTGATGATTTGCACCATGTCAGAGATATTTATTCCGCCCTCAAGATAATCAGTAGCTGATACCCTAATGAATATTGGTTTCTCTTGAGGCCATACTTTCCTAACCTCTATTAGTACCTCTTTCAAAAATCGAATGCGATTTTCAAAACTTCCACCATATTCATCACTTCGGTGATTGGATAATGGTGATAAGAACTGATGTATCAAATAGCCGTGTGCAGCATGGATTTCTAAAATATCAAAACCAGCTTCATCCGCCCGTTTAGCAGCTCCTGCGAAACTATTTATAATAGATTTGATTTCATCTTTGGTTAATTCTTTTGGTAATAAACTATCTTCTATTTTAATTGCACTTGGAGCTACTACTTCTGCAGAAGTTCCCATATATTTTCTACCAGAATGGTTTAATTGAATTGCAGTTTTGGCTCCACATTTTTTCATACCATCAACAATCCTACTGAGCTCCTCAATCTGGCCATCTTCCCATAATCCTAGATCATGATCGGATATTCGTCCATTCTTAGTAACACCAGTTGCCTCAACAATAATTAGTCCCACACCACCAATAGCTCTAGTTAAATAATGAATATAGTGAAATTCATTTGCTTTTCCGTCTCTTGCAGAAGAATACAAACACATTGGAGGCATAACTATTTTGTTACGTAACGTTATATTTTTAATTGTATATTGATCGTATATTTTCATGATACCCTCCTTATGCTAATCCTATCAGTTTATGAATTACCTTCACTAAATTGGTACTGAAAATTTGAAAAAAAAATATATATAACATAATTTCTATTATTACTTTATTATTATTCCACTAATCATATATTAAAATGCGAACCAAATTTTATTGTTTTTTCAATTTATACTAAAATCTATTTTAGTAGTTTTATACCAACTCAAATTTTATTATATAAGCGTTATATAAGTAAACGTATATTTACTAATTATGATTAGAATATTTATATAATTTTATTAATATGTAATTGATTAGCTTATTATTTTATATTAGTTTTTCATATAATTTGAACCAATCCAAACCATACTCATGAAGTCCTAAATCTACCGTATCAATATATTGATATCCACTTTTTTCATAAAGTTTAATAGCTGGCATATTACCTTCATAAACATCTAGCCTAATTGACTTTACATTTGACTTAATACTATGTTGTTCAGCAAAATTCATTAATGCAGTTCCTACGCCACTTTTCATAAACAATGGATGAATTACAAATGTATGTATAACAAAAACATCTGAATAATCAGACTCAAATGCCCATTTGACCGTATGATATGCTGGTTCAGGTTCATGACTTAATATAATTGAACCAATAATTCTACCGTTCTGTTTTGCTACATAAAGATTTCTATTTTTCACTCCATCCGTAGCATTTTGCCTAATAGGATAGATACCTTTTTTCCATCCAGGATAATTAACACTTTCTTCCAAATAATCATTTAGATCGTTATAAAGATTTTCTAATTCATCGATATCATTTTCTTGCCCTAATTCTATTATAATGTCCATATATTCCTCCAAATCAATATTATATCTATTACTACTTTTTATAATTGTGTATTGGTACATTATATATTAGACAATCATAATTTTCCATATATTTGTATAATTTATTTACAAATATAATATGAGTTGCCCGACAAATGACCTGTTTGGGAGGTTGTCTAGGCAATTTGCCAAGCTAGATTTTGAAACAGGTCATTTGTCGGACAACTCATAATATTCTTAATGTATAATTATTTTCAATCCTTTACTTAGAATTATATAACTTTCTTATATAGATTCGTCTCTGCTGCTTTTTCAGAATATTCACCAATGATTGGTACGATTCTTCTATAATGTTCTGAATTTGAGTGATTTTTTAATGCATCCATGGATTCCCATTCTTCCATCATAGTTAGAATGGACTCGTCTTTTATATCTTGGTACATCTCATATTTAATGCAACCTTCTTCTTTCACTGTTGCCTCAATTAATTCTTTGGTAGCTTGTAATACTTCTTCTATCTTATCTTTTTTAATATAATTCTTTGCAATTACTTTTATCATTTAGATACCTTTTTTATAACCTATCTGTGAGTAGATTGTTATAACCACATGAAAGTAGGTTGAAGAAATATCATGTGGGATTCCCTTCTATTTTATTTTTCTTCACCTTTAATTCTTTAATTACCGTAAAACCATGTATATCCGTGAGAATTTATACGTTCTTTAACGCTATAGAAACATTTATTACCACTTCTCATTATGAACTTTTTTACTGTCGTATCGATCTACAAATGTATTCTCTTGCCCATCTGGATATCCAACTGGTATAAGAGCAAATGGCATAATATTCTCTGGAAGTCCAAAAAGTTCACTGATATATTTCGCATTTGCCTCAGCAGTTGCTACCCCTAGCCATACAGCACCCAAATCTAAATCAGTTGCTTCAAGTAATAGATTCTCAACAGATGCACCCATATCTTGTTGCCAAGCTGTTTCGAAGCGAATCGTATCACGATTAGCCACCGCAACAAATGCTACTGCAGCACTTGCAGTCATTTTTGAATATGGACACATATCAGCTAACTTTTGTAAAGTCTCTTTCTCTTCAACCACAATATATTCCCAAGGTTGTTGATTAGCTGCAGATGGTGCTTGCATCGCGGCTCTTAATAACTTTTCAATTTTTTCTTTCTCCACCGGTCTATCTTGATACTTTCTAATACTTCTTCTGTTAAATATTGCTTCCATTTTTTATCCTCCTAGGTAATGTGTTTATTTTTTGAGTCATTTAGTTGTACATACAACTATTTGGTATATATAAAACTTTATAAAGTATCTTCAATGCTATGAAATACTCTATAAAGTTTATAGTTTAATTACTCTTACCTTCTAATCGATTCGCCACTGAATTCATCATCGTAATTAATTGATCATACTCTTCCTTTGTTAATAACTCTGCATATCTTTGATGCAGATTCGACCAAGCTTTCTTAATATCATCTTGAAGACTTCTTCCTTTGTCAGTGAGGTATATGTAAGAATTCTTACCTTCTATTTTACGGTTTAATAAACCCTTATTCTCAAGTTTATCTATAAAGCGTGTGGTAGTTGATGCTGTAATGTGAAGAATTTCTCCAATTTCTTTTTGTGTAATTCCATCATATTCATATAATATTCTAACAAGATACGCATAGGTTGGTGATAATCCAGTAATCTTAAATTCTTCATCTGCTATTTTACCTACAACTCTTGATAGTTTATTAGATGAAAAATATAAACAATCACATAATAATTCATTCCTATTCTGCATTACAATAGCCCTTTCCTAATGGTATCATATGTTATTCACTGTATTGAACCTTCACATATAAATAATGTTATACTATTTACCAAATGTATCAATCTTTTATAAGAACATTTGTACATACAACTATACTTCTTCCAATTGAATATGTCAACCTAAAATTCTATTTTTCGTATCGAATATAATTCTGTTTTTTACGTTAAGACAAATCACTTTAATTATATGAGGTCACTGAAAAAGTCCCTTTAAAAAAGTAGAATGAATATTACTGTATAAATATCCGTGCTGTATTTTGCTTTAAAGAAGTATTAGAAAATCTTAATGAAAAAAGAATCCTTAAATAATCAGAAGGAGTGCTGTCTGAGCGTTTCCCAGCGAGTTCGCTCCATCTGATTATGTTTGAAGGATTCCTTTTTCATTTAGATTCTCTTATACTTCTTTATCCCAAAAAACAGCACGGATATTTATACAGTAATATTCAAGCGAAAACTACAATAAGGGACTTTTTCAGTGACCACTACTTATATGTATCTATTTCTTTTTCAATAAATATCTTAACAGAAATGTAATACAAAATCCTATGATTACAAAGATTACAGCTGCAAACGTTCCCGATTGAAATCCCGTTGCTACCGCTACGCTTTCTGATGCAGATGTCTTAAGTGCTCTTAACTGAGAAGCTGACATAATACTTATAAAAAGTGATGATCCTATTGCAGCAGAAATCTGTTGAAGCGTATTTAGAATTGCAACTCCATGTGGATAGTACTCTTTTGGCAATTGATTTAATGAACTAGTCTGACAAGGTGACATGGTAAGACCAACTCCAATACAAACCATAACATATAATATAATTACTTGAATTAATGATGTATGATTATCTGAATGAGACAATAAATACATTGCCGCTAGAATAATAATAAATCCTACAAGCACTAAATTCTTAATACCAAACTTATCATATATTTTTCCTCCAATTGGCGTTACAAAACCATTTGCAAGTGCTGCAGGTAGTAATGCCATTGCAGCTATAAAGGAAGTTGTTTTAAGTGCTCCTTCAAAGTACATTGGAAGCATAACATTCATTGTAAACATTGTCATCATTGATATCATAACTAGTACTACACCCACTGAAAATATTGGATATTTGAAAGTACGAATATCTAGCATAGGTTCCTTTAATGTAATCTGTCTTATGCCAAAGATAACCAATGATATTACTCCGATAGCAAAGATTACAGCTACTCTCTTCATATTATCGCTTCCACTAATACTACTAATTCCGTAGATTACTCCAGCAAAACCAATACTTGATAATATAATTGAGAGGATATCAATTTTAGGTTTTGTTAATTCACCAACATTCACTAAGAATGTATTTCCTAATATCATAGCTAAGAGGATAATTGGTATTAATATGATAAATAAGGCATGCCAACTAAAAAACTGTAGAATTATTCCAGATACAGTTGGTCCTAAAGCAGGTCCTAATGAGATAGCACAACCACAGATTCCCATGGCAGATCCATGTTTTTCATGAGGCGTTACTAACAAAACAGTGTTCATCATGATTGGTATCATCATTCCAGTTCCAGATGCTTGTAACATTCTTGATAGCAATAACATGACAAACGAGCCAGAACATGCGGCACTAATTGTACCAAGTAACAGTAGTGTCATTGCACAAAGATAGAGTTGTTTCGTTCCAAAAGATTGGATAAGAAATGCTGTGATTGGTACTAATACAGCGACTACAATCATATATGCTGTAATGATCCATTGAATTGTTCCTGCTGTAACATGCATTTCTTCCATTAGTGATGACAAAGCAACATTTAATATTGTTTCATTAAATACAGAAATAAATGCACTAAATACCAGTACCGCAACAATTGCTTTAGCATTTAATTTTGGATTTGTTTCTTTCAAAGTGTTTGTGTTCATTCTAATAATTTCCTCCTTATTAGACCAGTCTACATAATTTTAATCTAAAAAAATACTGTCTTACTTTGTAATAGAATAATAAAGCATTAAAGTATAATATATATAAGATTTCAATTCTACTTTGATACTATATTATTCCATATCAATAAGGCAGAGATTTTCTTAGATTTTTACTATATTAGGTATTTGCTTGGCTATGAGTCTTAATGGATTTCCATTCTGCCTCGTTAAAGAAAGTGTAATTGCTCCTTCCATCATAGCGCATATTACTTCACCAATTTCATGTGCTTCTTCTGGGGACATTCCAGCTTTCATAAGTTTATCAGCATAAATATTTTCTAAGGATTGATAGAGATCTTCGCAAGCTTTTCTTAATGTTTCACTTGATAAATAGGTTTCAAGTGCGATTAGACTGATGGTAATATCTCTTGTCTTATGCTCTTTATCAATAATGTCTGCTATATTTTCAATATTATAAATGATAGCTTCTATGGGATTATCAATATTTTCAATATGACTCGTTATACTTTGTGTTATTTTATTACCCGCTAATATTAAGGCTTCTAACGCAAGTTGTTCTTTTCCTTTTGGAAAATGATAATATAAGGATCCCTTCGGAGCACCACTCTCTGCTAATATCTCATTCAGTCCGGTCGCATTGTATCCTTTTTTTCCAAATAGATTGGATGCAGTTTCAATGAATTTATCCCTAGTATTTTCTTTCAAACTTATGCCCTAGCCTTTCTATTAATGATATTCTAACCTATGATGGAATAAGTGTAATCTTATTACAATTAATATATTGAGATTCTAATATAAATAAATTTATATAATTATAGTGACTGGTCTATTTATATTATAATATATGAAATTAACCAAACTGTCAAGAATAATGATTGGTATTATTTGATTCACATAAGTCATTATTGCAATGTAAATCCAATTTCACACCCTTGATTATAACGGCTTTTACAGTATATCTCGCCTCCATGCTCATTCACTATATACTTACAGATAGATAGCCCAAGTCCAGAACCAGGTATGCTTGAACTTCTAGATTTTTCTGCTCGATAAAATTTATCAAATACATATGGAATATCATCAGAACTTATTCCTATCCCATTATCTTTAATCCTAATTAATACACATTTGTCTTTTCGCTCCACGTCAATTGTGATCTTACCTGTGTAATTGGAGGTATATTTCATACTATTCTCTATAATATTATAGATAACTTCTGTGATTCGCTTTTTATCTATAGTAACAATCATATTATCTGTACTAATACGATAAGTAAATTCTAATCCCATTTGTCTTATGTATATTTCGATTTCTTTCATAAGAGGTATAAAGTAATCAAGAAAATACACTTCACTGCGATTGATATCCAACTGTTGTAGCTGCGCATTCGAATATTCAAGTAGGTCATTAATCATACCAATTAATAAATCTGTCTTACTTATAATAATCTTTACATATTCTGCTTTAGCCTCTTCTGTTTTTGCTATTCCATCTCTTAATCCTTCACTATAAGCCTTTATCGTTGATATTGGTGTCTTTAAATCATGAGAAATACAGGAGATTAGCTCTTGCTGGGATCTCTTAAGGCTTTCTTCTCTCACTTGTTTTTCTTTCAACTCATCTCTCATCAATTCAAAGGAATAAGTTAAATCACCTACTTCATTTTCACCAATCGTTCTTCCATAAGTACGCACTACCTCTAGATTGTAGTTTCCAGCAATGATTGCTTTTGCAGAAGTAGATATCTCTCTTAATGGATAAAGGATTCTCTTGCTACTGTACACGGTTCTAATGATCAACATAATAGCACTAAGTAGTACACCAACCAGAATCGGAAAAAAGATATGTAGTGCTCTATTCATAGGGGTTCCTTTAATGATATCATCTTTAGGAATATAAAAGACAACAAATCCATCTGTCTTACCGTCCTTCTGTAATATAAAGCTTTCCTTTAGTACATTCTTCTGCTCCTTATTAAAGCTTTGATCCGTTTGAATCATTTCTTGTACATTAACAATATCATCTTTTTTATAATTGATATTCGAATTATTATATTTTACTTTACCTTCTAATCCTAACACCATATAAGTATATTTTCCTTTATGATAGATTCCTTTTTCAATATCATTTCTTTGCTCTGCAACAAGCATACGTATCTGATTATCATATAATCTATCATCGGTATTAAGATATCGATTCACCGAAAGTATCATTGACAGAATAAGAACGACTACTATAAAAGTAGTCGTAATAAGATTTATCTTATTAATTGTATGCTTCATATGATCTCCTATCTATAAACTCTATTGTTCCGAGAACTTATAGCCAGCTCCCCATACTGTTTTAATATAATCTATTTTATATTTTCCTAATTTTTCTCGTAAACGATTAATATATACAGTAATACTATTATCATCACAATAACCACTATATCCCCATACACTATTATAGATTTGTTCTTTAGAGAATACTTGATTTGGGTTTTTTGCAAGAAAATATAATAGTTCAAATTCTTTCGTAGTTAATGTTAAGATTTCACCCTTGATTGTTGCACTATAAGAAGATTTATTTAAATATAATTCTCCAACTGTGATTTCTTCCTTTTTCATATTAGATGTAGTTGTTGATTTTTCATATCTTCTAAGTTGTGCTTTTACTCTAGCCACTAATTCTAGCGGACTAAATGGCTTTGTGACATAGTCATCCGCTCCAATTCCAAGTGCTATTACTTTATCCATCTCTCCGCTTTTTGCAGATATCATGATAATAGGGACATCTGAATACTGCCTTATTTCTTTACATACTTGAATTCCATCAATAATTGGTAGCATAATATCTAGAAGTACCAGGCTAGGTTCTTCCTCTTTAAAAGTCTTCAACCCTTCCTTGCCATCATTTCTTACAATCGGTTCAAATTGTTCTACTTCTAGATATGCTCCTAATATATTTGCTAATTCTTTTTCATCTTCAATGATTAATATTTTCTGTCCCATCCTATTCCTCATTCCTAAGTATCAATTGATGACTAAATTATAGCTTACAAATATGTTTTTTACAAGTTCTACCATCCTTTTTCCTTAAGAAAATGATACACATTTTCTTCTCTTTCTAGTGCAGTTTCTTCGTTATATTCATCTAACCGTATATCCCCATCAATTCTTCCATCTTTTAAATAAATAATACGATTTCCTCTTAAAGCAGCCTTTAGATCATGTGTTACCATAACAACAGACTGGCCTTCTCTGTTGATATTAGTAAAAATATCAAGTACATTTTGACCTTGTGAGGAATTCAATGCTCCTGTAGGTTCATCTGCAAAAAGAATGCTTGGATTATTAATTAATGCCCTACATATAGCTACTCTCTGCTTTTGACCACCAGACATTTGATTAGGGAATTTCTTCTTCTGGGATGTTAATTCCATTCGTTCAAGTAGATCATCAATTTTTTCTTCAATCTTGTTCCTTGATGCATCTGTTTTATAGGTAGGACTTAAGATATTCTCATACACCGTTAGATTTGGTATTAAGTTAATTCCTTGAAATACAAAACCTAACTTTTCCTTTCTTAAATATGCAATCTCTTTTTCCTTCATTTTGGTAATGTCCTTATCCTCGAACATTACTTTACCAGTAGTAACATGATCCATACCACTTAATGAATATAACAGTGTTGATTTGCCCGAACCTGAGCTACCCATTATAACTGTAAAATCACCTTTGTATATTTCAAGATCTAAGTTTTTAATTACATTATTTATTTCTCCATCACTGATAAAACTTTTACATAATAACTCTGTTTTTATTAAAACCTGATTCATAATATGAACCCTTCCTTTCCGATTCTATTCTAAAGTCTCGCATGCTTTTGCGAGACTTGCACCCTTGCTTCATAATGATTCGAGGGTCAAAAGCCTTTCTACAATTACATTGTGTATATTGATGTATCATTGTAAATTTTGGCGTAGTCCGGCCAATGTCGTCAACTTAAGAATTTACAATTTAATACTGTATAAAAAATAAACATAATTTTGTTTATAATGCAAATTGACAAACAAATGTTTGCTCCAAAATTTTAATAGATACATTTTTACTATTAAATTTTGGAGGACTTCATATTATGATTAAAAAAATATCATCTTTATTAAAATCAGTTAATAACCTTATTACTAGCGAAGAGTTTATTGAAAAACATAGGATTAATCAAAAAAGCTTTAATCGTAATCGAAAATTAACTTTTAAGGATATTATTTTATTCCTTTTAAGTCAGCCACAAAAATCTTTATCTGTGGCTCTTTCCGATTACATAGATTCTTCAAACCTTGCAATTGACTCAATTTCAAAACAGGCTTTTTCAAAAGCTCGCTTTAAAATTAAACCTGATGCTTTTCGTGAAATTTTTCTAATGACTACTGATGTTAATAAAACAAGATCAAACCTTAATACTTGGAATGGTCACCCTGTATTAGCGATTGATGGTACTTCATTGCAGATTCCTAACACAAAAGAAAATCAAACTTATTATGGTTCTAAAAAAAATCAATATGACCCTGTCGCTCTGGCTTCTGCTTCGGCTTTGTATGATGTTTTGAATGATAACTTACTTAATACAAAACTCGTTCATTATCGTACTTCTGAATTAGTTCAAGCCCAAACATTAATCGATGAATTTAATTTAAATCAAGTTCACGGAGAGAAAGCACCAATTATTATTTTTGATAGAGGTTATCCATCTAGAAAACTCTATGCGCAACTTCAAGAAAAGCAATGTTTCTTTGTAATGAGACATAAAACAAAGTCCCATGGTGCGTTAAAAGCGGTATATCAATGTAATTATGGTGATACTTCAATACAGTATTCTCATAACGACTGTTCCTATCCGCTAAGAGTTATAAAGTTTGATTTGCCATCAGGCTTACAAGAGACACTTGTTACAAATCTTTTTGACCCCAATATAACTGTTGAAATGTTTAAAGAACTATATTTTATAAGGTGGGGGATTGAAACGAAATATCGTGAAGTCAAATCGATATTAAAGCTAGAAAATTTTATGGGCATAAAACCGGAAGCAATTGAACAGGAATTTTATGCTGCGATGTTTGCTTCAAACCTATTATCAATGTTTGCTTCTGTTTGCAATGAAGAAATATCTAATATTCAACAGGAAACAAAGAAAACAACATGTTATAAAACAAATAGAAATATTCTAGTAAACTATCTTTTTAATAAGCTATATACTTTGATTTGTAACTATCGTATTGCTAAAAAGGTTATTAATAATTTGATAAAAATAGGTATAAAAAATCGCTCACAAGTACGTACAAACCGTTCTTATGAGCGAAAGAAAATGCGAAGCAGGATGAAGTTCTCCCAGAACACAAAATCCACTTTATAATATACATTATAAAATGAAAAACTGCTCGCTCATATAGTTTACACTATTTTTATAAATAATCAAATATGATGTTTTATTTTTGTACAATTTTTTGTAACCTTTTTTACTACAAGTGTTAAGTTGACGACATTGGTAGTCCGGCCGAAAGTATCGTTTATATTTTGTCAAGACTCAAAGTAAAAATAGGAACGTGAGTGAGTATTTTCACTTGTTTTGAGGCTTGTAAAAAATATGATAAGTTTGTTTTGTAAACTTTTTGAGGGAAAGGTAGCCAAAATTTATAATGATACAGCGATATACACTCAGTACACTACAATAAGGCTTTTGACCCTCGAATCTTCTTAATGAAACTACTCTTGAACAAGATCTCTCGCACTTATTTTTTTAAGCGAGTGAGAAGATACAATGGTACTAATGATAAAAATTAATAAAACCACGATATTCGCGATTGCTATATGCCAATAATTATACTGTACAGGATATTTCGCAAAACCAAATATACTTAAACTAGCCTTCATGATTAGCGGATATACTTCTAAGAAAATAGGTACTGCCACTATAATAGAGGCTACAGCTACAATACTCACATAATATATATTGGAGCAGATCAAGTGCCAAGTTGAATATCCTAGGCATTTATAAATTCCGTTTGTTTTTTCATTACTAGCATTCTTAAGTAGAACAATACAGAATATATTTACTCCACCAACTAAGAGAACTACTAGAACAACTGGTGGTATAGCATTCTTTTGTGGACCAGCGATCATATTAGTAATACTACTTAAAAATTCAGTCCTTGGCATTACTTTACCGCTTCCATCTATCTTCTTTTTCATATCCTGAATGAATATATTCTTGGATGAAGGATCTTTTAAATAAATCGAAATACAGTTATATTGCATTGAAATGTTATTCGCAGTAATTGCATCTGTTGTTAACCTACAACATTTTCCCATATCATAATAGGTTTGGAATATACCCGTTATTAATAGATTTACCTTTGTATTACCTCCTAGATATACTTCGATATAATCTCCTATACTTTTACCTAGATCTTCTGCCATGAGATTTGTAATAGCAATTTCATTTCCAGCCTCAGGATTTCTGCCTTTAAATATTGGATTCTTTACTTTGGAGTAATCATCATATACAAAAGCGGACATAATTGTATTATCTAATCCCTTTTTCCATTTCAATGAGACTTTTGTATTAACATAACTTCCATATAGAGCATCAACTCTGGAATCTTTATTTAATATTTCTTTTACTTTCTCGTATTCCTTACTATTAGAAAGTTGAACCATAACATCACATTTATCAACACCTAGCCAATAATCATTATTATCCTTCATTGTATTTGCAATATCTAATGAAACAATCGCAAAATTAATGCTGAAAATGGTTACGATTGAAGTTAATATAATACTGATTGCACTTTTCTTGTTTCTTGATAATGTTCTTAGCGCAATTCCAATTGCAGAAAACTGAACCGTCATATTTCCTTTATACTCTTTTTTCTTTTTGGTCGTTGAATTGGTCATACCATTAAAAGCATAGACTGGTTTTACTTTCTTCGTCTTATTAATAATACGATAAATTATTAATAGTACAAAACTTACAACCAGAATGTAGCATGGTATTCCTGGAAATAATATATTATTCTGAACCACTTCTCCGATATTTTTAAATACGCTAGTTAAAATAATATTGGATATCCATACTGAGCTTAACACCCCTAAAATGCATGCAATCGAAACAATCATAAAATAAAAGGTTAAATACATCTTCAATATATCTGTTGAGGTATACCCCATTGTTTTATAGATAGCAATCGATTTTGCATCTGTAATCATAATATTTCGAATGATAAAATAGATTATAATACAACTTACAATAAGCATGATAATTCCGATTGCAAGAAAAACAGCTCCAATGATATTTCCCGCTAATAAGCTACCATCTATTGTTTCCTCTAATGTTTGGAATTCACCATTTACAAAACCATTATTTTTAGTTCTGTATGCATCTACTATTTCCTTACCAGTTACACCATCTTTTCCATATATCTTTATAATATGTCTAATGCTTAATTCTTTTGGTAATTTATTAATAATAATATCACTGTCAAACGCAGTTGATATGTTATATGGATCTGTAAATATACCTTTTACTTTATAGTTAAGTACTCCAGTTGCAAGTTTAATTTTTATTTCATCTCCAACTTTTATATGATTTTCATAACTAATACTAGCTGGAATGATACATTCATTGTCTTTAAGTGATTCTGCTGCTTTTTTATTCCCATGAATGTAACGAATCTTACCATATTGCTCATCATCATATTCAATCAATTTTGCAAATGCATCTATTTTCTTATTCTTAAAAAGAAGCTCTTCTTGGATAAAATGAAAATTAACACATTTCGCATTCTTAACTTCCTTTAATTCTTTGATTCCTTTTACAATACCTTTTAACGCATTTTCATCTTTTTCATATGTGTATAACATTACCTTAGCTGGTTCACATTCTTTTGTAAATGTTTGAATTGGTTTATCTAGCGATAATAATATGTTCATTGACGCATTTAAAAGTAACGAGCATAACATGATGATAATAAATATCATAAGTGTAAGTAATTTTTTTTGTCTAAAATTCTTTATCCACATTTTTCTTATCCTTCCTTATTTCTCTTATAATAATATAATACAAAGGAAATATAAAATAAAAATAGGAAAAATATTAATAAATATTAATATGGAGTAAATGATTATTAAATACGTAAAAAGAAGCTGAGCACAAGTTGATTTATTCACAAACTTGTACAACAGCCTCAATCATACACAATATTTTCATTTACATTATTAATTTCCACACTCAATACTAATCTCATTAAACTTGGATAGTATGTCATCAATTCTCATTGATTTCTTCTTATCTCCAGCCTCATCAATAATTGCTTTTCCCTGATGCATCATAATTAATCGGTTGCCATACTCCACAGCATAGCGAAGATTGTGAGTAACCATAATGGTAGTTAATTTTTTCTCGGTTACAATCTTATTGGTTAATTCCATGATTAATTCCGCTGTCTTAGGGTCAAGTGCTGCGGTATGTTCATCTAGAATTAAGAACTCTATTGGTGTCATGGTTGACATTAGAAGTGCCATTGCTTGCCTTTGCCCACCAGATAAGGATCCTACTGGCACATTCATCTTGTCTTCAAGCCCAAGATTTAGAGTTCTTAGATTATCCCTATAGAACTCGATTCTTTTCTTATTCGTACCTCTAAGAAGGTTGAATGACTTTCCTTTGTTGTCTGCAAGTGACATATTCTCAAGAATGGTCATATTCGGACAGGTTCCCATGGAAGGGTTTTGATAAACTCGCCCAATTTTTCTTTGTCGTTTAAACTCAGGCATATTAGTGATATCTTCATGGTGTATTAGCACGTTCCCACTATCTAGTGGAATACTGCCACATATAATATTTAACATCGAAGTTTTACCTGATCCATTGCTTCCTACAACAGATACGAACTCTCCATCTTGTATCTTTACACTAAAATCGTGAAATAAACACATTTCATTTACTGTACCAGGATTATAATATTTATTAATATTTTGTAATTCAAGCATTTGTCTTCACCCTCCTTCTTCTATCATTACTTAATACAAGGATTACTAAAAACAAAGTTGCTGTTATTAATTTCATATCCCTTGACTCCATACCTAATGCGATTGCGATCCATACACAAGCTTTATAAATCACTGCGCCTAATATAACAGCTGTAGTTGGTTTAAATCTCGCTTTTCGAAATATATTGGTTCCAATGATTACACTGGCAAGACCGATTACAATAGCTCCTGTACCTGTTGATATCTCAAAGAATCCACTTTTTTGACTATAGATACCCCCTGCCAATCCTGCAAATCCATTTGCTATAGAAAGTCCAATGATTTTAACTAATCCTTTATCTTTTGCCAAAGAAGTTACTAGATGCTCATTATCGCCCACTGCCCTTAATAAATACCCTGACTTCGTATTTAAATATCCATCTAACAATAATTTCATAAAAATAATTATAACAAATAGTATGGTAACCTTAATATATCCATCCAAAGTATCTGGTATTAATCTATCAAATAACTTATTCTCAAATATGGTTTGCTTCGAAAAAATTGAGACATTTCCACCTGCAATACGTAGATTGATGGAATAAAGTGCAGTCATTACAATAATTCCGGATAATAAATCTCTTACCTTAAACTTTACATGGATAATCCCTGTAATCATGCCCGCGATTGCACCTGATAAAAAGGATACGAATAAGGCTGCGATTGGATTGACACCAGCTAGTATCAACATTACTGCAACTGCACCACCAAGCGGGAATGTTCCATCCACCGAAAGATCAGGGAAATCTAGTATTTTGTAAGTAATATATACCCCCAATGCCAATATCGCGTATACAAACCCTTCTTCTAATATACTAATTATTATTTCTATTATTATTTCTAACATCTTTTCTCCCCTCCATTTCTTTATTACTTTCTAATATTTTAGTAACTGTTCAGTACCTTCACAGTTCGTGCATATCAGTCTTCTTTTCTTACAATAATTCTTACAAATATTCTTATAATGAAACAATTACCTTCTTAATCAGTTACTTTATTAAACATTTCTTTCGCACTACCTACCAACTCATCAGGAATAGTAATTCCTAGTTTCTTTGCAACTTCGGTGTTTCCATAGAATGCTGCTTCTTCAATAACTTCATATTTCATATCACTAGCCTTCTTTTCACCCTTTAGCACCTGAGCTGCCATTTTACCAGTCTTTATTCCTAACTGATAATAATCAAGCCCTTCTGCTGCAAGACAGCCTTTCTTTACTTGTTCAATCTCACTACCAAAGACAGGTATATTCTTATCCGATGCTTTATCCAAGATCACTGGTAGAGAGCTTACTACAGTATTGTCCGTTAGGTTTGTTAAACAATCCACTTCATTTAATAATTTATCAGTTGCTAATGGAATATCTGCTGTAACTGAGATTCCACTTTCTACAATTTCAAAACCATATTTTGATGCCAGTTCCTTATATTCTTTAATTGCTGAAATTGAATTTACTTCACTTGTGCTGTAAAGAATACCAATCTTCTTAGCATCTGGTAAGATCGTACGAATCATTTGTAATTGCTTATCAACAGGTAATTTATCACTTGTTCCTGTTACATTACCGCTTGGTGTTTTATCTTTCTTAGCTAGTTCTGCAAGAACTGGATTGGTTACCGCTGTAAAAATAACTGGAATATTCGAATCTTTTGCTGTTCCATATGCACTTTGCGCCATTGGAGTTGCAATCGCACAGATTAAATCCACTTTATTTGCTACAAAATTAGTAGCAATCTGTGTTGCAGTACCACCATCCGCTTGAGCATTTTCATATTCAAATTTAACATTTTTACCTTCTTTATAACCTTCCTGGGCTAATCCCTCGATAAATCCTTTTCTGCAATTATCTAATGATCCATGTTCTGCAAATTGCCCAATTCCGATTGTTACCTTTCCATCTTTACCACCACTACTTTTACCACAACCCGTTAACATGCTAATCGCTAATACAATAATCATTCCTACTGAGATACACTTTTTCATAATTCTATTCCTCCATTCATTTTTTTCATTTCTTTCAAATTTAATTACTCTCGTTCTTACAAGTAATGAATTAAATAGAGCTTAGTTGTGACTGAAATGTCACATATAGTTTTTTGGTTAGCAAAATAAATGGTACCATATAACTTCATTATTCCCTTTCAAGGAACAAAGATTCTATATAGTAAAACCGCATATAGAAATCATTTTTTTTAACAGATTTTCTTTTTGCATAAAAAAAGTCCCAAGCATTATTATACAATGCTTGAGACGAATATTATTCGCGGTACCACTCAATTTGACACTAAGTCCACTCTTTTCATATACAAATATATATGCCATCCTAATAACGGTTATGGAATCCGTCAACGCCTACTTAAAGTTCGGGTTGCCCTCAAAAGCCCATTCAGCTAACAACGCCATATCGCATCCCACCAATCGCGACTCTCTGTAATTTTGTACGAAAGCTTACTTCTCTTCTTCAACGGTTTAACTTATTAAAGTAATTTAATTATAGTATATTATTTTCTTTTTGTCAATTACATTTTTTGATTGTTGTATCTTATATTTTTAGATTGATCGTATCATAGAAATAAATGGTTAGGGTGTAAAACTTCACATTTGATCATCCATCCAATCTTCCCATACCCCTTCTTTCTTTAGTAATGAGGATATATTGATCACTAATTTATCTATTTCTAATAGTAATGAATCATCATGAGACGCTGCAAATTTTAGAATGTTGGCTACATTTTCACTCATATCCATTGGAATCTTCTTATCATCTTCTTGTAATATCTTAAGCATTCGCTTTTCACCAGGATGTGGCATCTCATTTACTGCAAATAGAATATCAAAATAGCTTGCAAATAACGCTGCAACCCTATGATTGACACTTACCATATCACCTCTTTTTAATGCCTTTTCAATCTGGTAGTAATAGGCTGGCATCTTCAATTTAAGAAGTGAATAGTTTTTATTGATAATATTTTGTTTTAATTCCTTTGGATAATCAATACGGTATTTCTCTTTTAAGTTATGTAGTTTACCAGTTTTATCAAATAATATGATAGAATGCAATAAATTTGCCCAGAAGCAAGTAGAATATCCAATGTCAGCCTCACATCTAACTAGAGTTCTCTCTAACATTGTATCAAGTAAACGATAATCTCGATAGATTAATTCAATTGCAATTTTATCATCTCTTAACATACCATCATCTTCTGTTTCCCAGAAAGTATTGTTTAGTTCCATATAGCTACAATATTTGTCCGTAATTTGCTTTCTTATCTCTAACGATATCTCCTTATTCAGATAGATACATACATCATAATCGGAGTCTTTATCATTATAATGTGTAGCACGTGAACCGGCTAGTAAGATACCTTCAACTTCATCAAGCATAGAGAATTCCTTCATCATCTCAGTAAAATTTTTACCATATTCCATTAAGACCACCTCATTTATAATAGTAATTTATACACTGCAATCTCAGAATAGTAATATTCTTCCTTATTGTCAAGTATTAGTTAACATGAAAGGCTCTATACCTTATTTTATCAGTATAGAGCCTTGAGAATGCTTTACTTAATAATATGCTTTACTTTATTAACACATGATATCGTAAATTTAATTGATTTTCTATTTAATGTTCCTTCTATTTTATTGAGCTTGATATTTTTTGAGTATAACTCTCTTTTTAATGAGTTTATCGCTAACTTTTGTTCAATGTGAATCTCTTCGGATAATTCGAAATATTTTTGAAAACGGTTAGACATTTCAAATTGACTAATCATAGTAATAGGAACAATTGGAGGTGCATATTTCACTGCCTTCACACTTTCATCGAATGGAACGATATCAGGAGTTAATGTATTTTTATAGATATGATCGATTCCATTTCTATTTAAAAATTCAAGAAAAGTCATAAAATTCTGAGCTTGAACTTTACATGGACTCTGGAAATCTGCTTTCTCTATTACATTCCAAATATTTGTTTGGTCAGTTATGTCATTTGAAAAAATGTATGTTAATTTATGAAATTCGGCTAATTCTCTCATTCTTGCATCTTTTGGAATAATAATACTAGGTGTGCCTGCGATTGTTGCTGCTATATTTCCATGAAACCTAGCACCAAAACTTAGATCCACTGTCTTTAGAAAATTAATCCATGTTGGTGCGTTATAAAAATATAATACTCGTCCTTCTTGATAAAGTTTATCCGTTATTGTATATGGATAATTTGGCGTCGGCTTACCTGCGTTAGATATCCCTAAGTAAGTTAACTTCATCTCTTTTAACCATTGTGGTATAAAATAATGATCTGGAAATTCTTCCGTACTTCTCTTAATAAATGTTAATACATTTTTGGGAGATAATTTGGAGTTATTAATACTAACTTTGGAATCCCTAGTAATGCTTGTCTCTCTTATTTTTAATTCACTACCAAAGGTATACATAGATGGACACCCAATTACCATATGATCTCTGCCTTCTTTGAAACCTAATCTAGATAGATAATCAGCTGTGATCTGACCACGAACGCCTATGATTCCTGAATGATGTAAAACAACTGTTACAAATTTTTTTACATCATCATCAAAAGGGAATCCTTCTTCTAACTTAGGTTCAATTGAAGCTCTTAACCCAACCCCTATCACAAATACAGGGATTGTTAATTGTTCAATTAATTTTGTATAATTTCTTAATTCTGTAACAAAATCTTCTCGGAAAGCATCTGCTAATGGAATTATATAAGCATCGTAATTCTCATTTATTTCATTTGCTTTACTTGGATCAACTATATAATGATCAGCCTCAATAACCGTATCCTCAGTAGTTAAATTTCGATAAAGACTGTAAGCATAGATTAAATTTCCAACATTTCCACCTATTGAATTATTAAGCATAATGTGTACTGGATCCAGATTTTCAAACGGTGACATACCAGATCTCATTAATATACGTCTCATATAACTCTCCTCTATCTCATTTCTCTCATTCCTATATATTTTTACCATAAAATAGAGATATTAGACGAAAATGTATTTATTATTTATTTTAACAATATAGTTTATGTTTATTGGATAATACATCTTTTTATTACTTATTCTATTGATACTTTTGTATTATATAGATATTATTATATTGTGAAATAAGAGCATTTCGCACTCTGATTTATCTGTCGCTGATGGCGACACTGGGATTTAGTGTGATATAAAGCGTTTCACACATTGAATTTAGGCTTGCGAGCAAGTCGCAAGCATGTAGGTTAGTATGCAAATATTTGTACATAAAGGAGACTATACAATGTATTCAATTTTACTAGTCATTATCTATCTATCTTTTATTAGTTTAGGACTACCCGATGGTTTATTAGGTTCTGCCTGGCCAAGTATGTATAAAGGTTTACAAGTACCCATGTCTTATGCAGGTATACTTTCTATGATTATAGCTGGCGGCACAATACTATCCAGTCTTTTTAGTAATCGCCTAATCAAAAAATTAGGTACGGGTAAAGTAACTGCAATCAGTGTATGTATGACTGCCATAGCACTTTTTGGATTTTCAATGTCCAATTCCTTTGTCCTATTATGTTTTTGGGGAATCCCTTATGGGTTAGGAGCTGGTTCTGTTGACGCCGCTTTAAATAACTTTGTAGCCATACACTATAAAGCAAAACATATGAGTTGGCTTCACTGTTTCTGGGGAATTGGAGCTACTCTTGGTCCTTACATAATGGGTTTTTGTCTGACTAATGGGATGAGATGGACCTCAGGATATCAATTTGTATTTATCATTCAAATTGTTTTAACAGCAATATTAATTTTCTCAATGCCACTATGGAGAAAAAGTAGCACCTTATCAACAGAAGAATTAGAATCATCTAATAGTCTTACCATGATAGAAATCCTCCGAAAACCTGGAGCGAAACAAGCATTAATAACCTTCTTTGCCTATTGCTCTTTAGAATCAACGACTGGTCTTTGGGGAAGTAGTTATATGGTTATCGAAAAAGGGCTAACACCTTATGTAGCAGCCAAATGGATTTCATTGTTCTATTTAGGCATAACAATAGGAAGATTCCTAAGTGGATTTATAACAGGTATACTTAACGGTAAAAACATGGTTCGACTTGGGCAAGTAATCATTATGATAGGCATCTTGACTTTATTTCTCCCTTTAGGAAATGGAATACTCTGCGTAAGCTTTATACTTATTGGACTTGGTTGTGCTCCTATTTATCCAAGTCTTATTCATGCCACACCAGATAACTTTGGCAAAGATGTATCCCAGGCACTTATGGGAATGCAGATGGCTTCTGCTTATGTCGGAACCACTTTTATGCCACCACTATTTGGCGCACTTGCTGATAATATTAGCATAAAATTATTTCCGTTCTTCCTATTTGTATTTGTTATATTGATGATATGTATGGTAGAGCGCATGAATCGGATTGTGAGTCGCAGTTAACTTCGCAACTAATAAGTTTATTGATTATTTTATACATTTAGAGATTTAAAGAAAAGGGATTTGGTTAGACGAAGACTTTTTTAGTTCCTCGCTTAACCAATCCCTTTTTACATTGATATGATCTCCACCCAATCTATGAAGCAACCCATTAATATAACTATGACTCCAACGCATATAAAAATATCACGATACGAAAATATCCAAAACTCTCCCCTCAAAACACTCATTGAACCTTCTTTTGATAAAAAACTATCATCCATCTGACTATCCATATTTTGATATAACCTTCTTATTTGATTATATCTGACTCCTGATTTTAAAAAATTATTTTTTAACCACATAAACGCACCAAGCAGTAAAATGATAGCTCCCGTTGCTAATAAAGTACCGCGAATCAGCATTAGGATTACAGGTAGACTACCCGAAGTGATTAAACTTCTGGTAGTTATTATACTTCCTATTATAGCAAACACACTAACAATGAAACTAATCCCTAGCCCGCCTAGTAGACATTTTAAAATATCATGAATAAACTGTCTTATTTTTGTTCTCATATATTTATTTCCTCTTCAATTAAGTGACAAGCAACTAGATGACCTTTCGACACTTCTTTTAACATTGGTGTTTCCGTTCTACATCGTTCCATACATTGTTTACATCTACCCTGAAATTTGCAACCAACTGGAGTGTCAATTGGACTAGGTACATCCCCCTCTAACATTATACGTTGTCTTTCTCGTTCAATCTTTGGATCAGCAATAGGTATTGCTGACATAAGAGCCTTTGTATAAGGATGTAATGGATTTTTATACAAGTCCTCTGACTCATCTAATTCTACAATAGCACCCAAATACATGACTGCCACACGATCAGATATATGTTTCACCATCGCTAAATCATGTGCAATAAAAAGATATGTTAATCCTAATTCTTTCTGAAATTTAATCAATAGATTCGCAACCTGAGCTTGAATTGACACATCAAGAGCTGAGATTGGTTCATCACATAGGATAAATTTAGGTTCCACTGCAAGTGCTCTTGCTATACCAATCCTTTGCCTTTGACCTCCAGAGAATTCATGAATGAATCGATTTCCATGCTCTTTATCAAGTCCAACTAATTCAAGTAGGTGGTTCACTCGATTTCTTCGATCATCTGCATCTTTCGCAAGGCCATGAATATCAATTCCTTCTGCAATGATATCTGCTACCGTCATACGAGGATTAAGAGATGCATAAGGATCTTGAAAAATAATCTGAACTTCTTTATTATAGGCCTTTCTATCTTTTCCTTTGAGCCTTCTTATATCCTTCCCTTTATATAAGATTTCTCCTTCAGTCCGATCATACATCCCAATTACTGTTCTTCCACATGTCGTCTTGCCACAACCCGATTCCCCCACAAGCCCTAGAGTCTCGCCTTTATTAATAGTAAATGATACATCATCTACTGCCTTTAATACGCTTTTATGTTCTAATGAAAAGAATTTTTTTAAATTTTTCACTTCAAATATTATACTACTGTCCATCATTACCACCTCCATATGCAAACTCAACTTTTGGATTCTGGTTATCCGGGTGATACAGATGACAGCTAGTTTGATGTCCATTATCAAAATACGTATATTCTGGAGTTTCTTCAAGACATAGATTCATACAATGTTCGCAACGCTTAGCAAAAGGACAACCCTTTGGTGGAACTATAAGATCCGGTGGATTACCTTTAATCGTATCTAATAGCTGCTTACTTTTCCATTCCATTTTAGGGACTGCATTTAGTAATGCCCAAGTATACGGGTGCTTTGGATGGTAGAAGATATCCTCACATTTTCCAGCTTCAACAATGGTACCTGCATACATTACGGCGATCTTATCTGCTGAACCTGCTACAACACCAAAGTCATGTGTGATTAGTATTACTGCTGTATTTAACTTATTCTTTAATTCCAGAATCAGTTCCATTATTTGTGCTTGAATAGTTACATCAAGCGCAGTGGTCGGTTCATCTGCAATTAGAATCTTAGGGTTACCCGCAATTGCCATTGCTATCATAGCTCTTTGTCTCATACCACCAGAGAATTGAAATGGATATTGGTTCCTTCTTCTTTCTGCATTCGGGATTCCAACCAACTCTAATAAACGTATTACTTCTTGTTTCACTAATTTTTTATCAATATCTTGATGTAATATTATATTTTCTTCAATCTGTTTTCCAACTTTCATTGTCGGATTCAATGCTACCAATGCATCCTGAAAGATAATGGAACATTCTCCTCCACGGTAATCTCTTAATTTCTTTTTATCCATTGTCAAGATATCTGTTCCATTATATACAATTCTACTTCCCTCTTTGATTTCCCCTTGTGGCTTTTGAACAAGCTGCATAATTGCTCTCGCAGTTACACTTTTTCCACAACCTGACTCCCCGATAATTGCTAGCGTCTCACCACACTCAACATCAAAAGATATTCCACGAACTGACTGCACTTCACCCGCATATGTATAATAGGATACTTTTAGATTCTCAACTTCCAATATTGCCATTATGCTCGCCTCCTAGTTTCTAAGTTGTGGATCAAGTGCATCTCTAAGCCCATCACCAATTAAATTGCATGTTAAGATGATGATAGCTAGTAATACCGCAGGTGCAACCATCTGATGTGGATAAAATGCCATTACTTGTTGACCTAAAGATAACAAGGATCCTAGACTATAGGCTGGAGGTTGTAATCCTAATCCTAAAAAGGAAAGACCTGCTTCACTTCCAACAAATCCAGGAATTGAACCTGCAACATCAAGGATAATTAGACTCGCTGCATTTGGTAATAGATGCTTCATAACGATTCTTCTTTTTGTAGCTCCAAGTACCTCGGATGCTAATACATACTCACTCTGTCGTAACTGCAAGACCTTTCCACGAATCATTCTTGCAGATCCAGTCCATGAGGTAAATACCATTGCAAAGATAAAGGTTGGTATTGAGTTGCCTAACACTACTAAGATTAATAGAATTAGAATTAAACTTGGAATACTATTTAATATCTCAATAACTCGCATCATTATTTCATCTACAAAGCCACCTACGTATGCAGCTATTGCTCCATAGGCAGAACCTAGAAAGATTGATACGACTGTACAGATTACTGCTATTAATAAAGATATTCCAACTGCATTGCATAGCCTACAGAATAAATCCCTCCCCATATTATCTGTACCAAACCAATGTTTTGCACTTGGTAACTGATTTTGTTCTGACATATTCATTGATACATAATCGATGTTTCTTATATGTGGTCCTACCAGTGATATTATCACTAATAGCACAAATATAACCAATGCAGTTACTGCTATTTTATTCTTAAAAAATACTCTCCTTACTTCTTTCCAATAGTTAATGTTGGGACGAGCTGATTCTTCAAACATTATTTCTGATTGAACAACCTTTGCAAATCGTAGATCATCTATTGTATTACTATAAAAGCCATTCTTATTATTTCGTTCTTTTTTTTCTTCATCTTCTTTTTCTTCTCGTTCCATCGTTCCGATAGCAACATCCATTTGTAGTCCCTCCTTTACTATTGAAATTTAATTCTCGGATCAACAATTGTATACAATATATCAGAAACGAGAATAGATACCAAATATATTAATGTATACAACATGGTCTGACCCATAATCATTGGAATATCCCTTTGACTTACTGCTGTTGTATAATAAGCTCCAATTCCCGGAATTGAAAACACTCGTTCAATGAATAACGATCCACCAATAACTCCAGCTATGGTACCTGGTAAAATAGTACATACTGGAATAAAGGAATTACGAATGACATGTTTATAGATAATTCTAGCTTCTGAAAGCCCTTTTGCTCTTGCAGTCATCGTGTATTCTTGATTAATACTATCGAGCATAGTAGTACGAACTAACCTTGAATATCCAACAATATAACCAAATACTCCTGACAATGTTGGTAACAAAGTATAGGATAATCCGTCAACAAACCCCATTCCTGGCTGCGACCATCCAATGATTTGAAGTCCATATCTTCCACCAAAATATTTTTGTAATAGTAATGCAAATACTAACGTTGGTACTGATGTTATTACCAGGGAGGATATTACAATAAAATAATCAATTCTCTTGCCTCTGTTACATGCTGCTATAATCCCTAAAATCATACCGATCGGTACTCCAAATAGAATTTGTCTTGCGCTAAGTTGCATCGAAATTGGCATCTTATCTTTTAATAAGCTTGATAATGTTACACCTGGATTTACAATAGACTCCCCAAATTGATGATCTATTACAAAGTTCTTTACTGATATCGCATAACGTTCTAGTACTGGCTTATCAAATCCATATTTATGTACTATATTTTCTTTCACCGATTCTGGAAACTTCTCCATCTTCTGATCAATTGCATTTCCTGGAACAGCAGCTAATAAGAAAAATGTTGCAGTAAATATGATAAATAATAATATTATCATTTCTCCAAATCTACGTAAGATATATTTCACCATTCTTTCTCCTCCTTTCTTACAAGGAATGCACATGAACTTTCTCCATGTGCACCTTTATAAGCTCTTTCACGATTGCCCTACAATTTCTTATTTACCAGAAATATAAGCCCATTTGAATTCATAGGTAGGACCAAATGATGGAGTCTGGAATCCTTTCACATAATTATGGGTAAATCTTCGAACATCAGAATATGCATAAGGAATAATTGCAGGATCATCCACAGTTAAGATTTGTTCGATTTGAGTATAGATTTTAAGTCTCTCTGATTGATCCGTTAAGCCTTTTAATCTCTTTAATAACCCATCAACTTCTGTATTACTATATTTCATACTATTATTACCGCCATCTGTTTGAAATACATCAAGATAAGTAAGTGGATCATCATAATCAGCATACCATGCACTACTATAAATATCATATTTATATGCTGCTTTGGCATCGGAATAAGCATAATAATCGCCTAACGCTGTAACTTTTAGTGTGATACCTAATGCCTTTTCAATTGTTTGCTTATACCAATCAAAATAAGATATTGAAGCTGCATCAGTACCATAGCTAATGAATTCAATCTTAATCTTAGATAAATCATCTACATCTTTTCCTTCTTCTTTCAAACCTTCATGGAATAGCGCTTGTAATTTTTCTTTCGTATTGTATTTCTCTTTTGCTGCCTTTAAAGGTTCAACTACTTTATCACGGTAAATATCCTTTCCATTATGTATTACCAGAGGTACAATACCATAAGCCGGTGTATATCTCTTTACTAAATCATTGCAATAACCTTCTCTATCATATGCCAAACTTAATGCTAGACGAATCTTAGCATTATTCATTAATCCACTTGTACCGCCTGTTTTTCTATTAAAAGCCCAATATGACATACCAGTACCGTTTGAAATATCAGATCGGAACGCACCTTGTTTCGCTTCTTTCGTCCATTTTGCAACATAATCATTTAATGAACCTGTAATATCGAGTTGCTTACTTTCAAAAAGTTGAGCTTGTGTTGAGAACTCTTCTATATCTGTCATTTCTATTCTTTCAAGATGCACGTTGGCTGCATCCCAATAATTTTCATTCTTAACCAATACAAGTTTGGAGTCCTTCACGTATTCATCTACTTTTACTTTAAATGGTCCACTAAATACCTGACTACTTAAATCTGTTCCGTATTTATCTCCTGTTTTGTCAATAATATCACTTCGTATTGGCATAAAACATTGATACGAAATCTTATTTAAAAAGATTGGATCTGGCTCATCTAAAGTAATTTCTAAGGTCGTGTCATTAACAACCTTGACTCCTAGATCCTCTTTTTTGGCTGTTCCATTATAGTACTCTTCACCATTTTTAATACCGAACCCAAAGAAGGCATATGGACATGCGTTTTTTGGTGTTAATAATCGAACAATAGCATCAGCATAATTTTGTGCTGTAACTGCAACTCCATCACTCCACTTGTTATTACTTCTTAAATGAAAAGTATATACTAGCCCATCTTTTGATAATTCATAACTTTCAGCACCATCAGGTACTGACTTTTCTCCATTTTTTCCATCATTATACACTCGGTAAAGCCCTGCATCGACTGCTGAAAGCACAGTAGAAGTACTAGTATCATAACACTGTGTTGAATCCCAAGATAAAGGACTAAATAAGATGGTTCTTAATGTCTGATCTTTATCATAACTAACTTTCTCACCTTCATCTGCTGCCTTCGAACTGCTTATTGCATCCTTCGTACCCGAACTTCCACAGCCTACTAATGATAGTATGGTGAATACTAACATCATAAAAATACTAAGCTTTTTCATACTCTTTGTTTCTAAACTCATGTTAACTCCTCCTTTTTCTATATTTATTATTTATATAAACTTGTGAAATCAAACGAGTTCTTTGATCATCCAAATTTATTTCCTTCATCATTTTACTTCTTATTACATTTTTGTTTTTAATTACCAATTTAATATTTTATCTATCTTAATTAATATTTCATACTTTGTCAATATGTTTTATAGGATTTATATTAAAATATTTTACATTTTATTCTTATTGAATACTTATTTATTATTTTTTTTAATGTTATTTATAATTATTTAAAAAAATGTACAAAAAAAGCCAAAGCAAAATGCTTTGACTTCTCTGCCCTAAACTTTATTTAATTTGAATCTACTCTCCAATATTTTGCTCCATCATCTGTTCTTTTTAATAATTTCTTTTCGATTAGTTCTCTTCTTAGCAGAAAAAAATCTCCAAAAGTATGATGATCTTTAATAATCATATTCACTTCTTTTTCTGTATAAAAATGATTGTACTCGAAATTTTCTACTAGATATAATAATATCTGATATTTCGATTCGTGCTTTGATGGCCATATCTTAATTTTTCCATCCTTATCAATATAATTATCTATATTCTTCATATTCATTTTTCCTCCAATTATTTTAAGATTGATTACATTACCTTAAAAATGAGTTATTCCTAGTTTTTCGTGATAAACTAATTTTTTGATAACTCATTTCATCACATGTTCATTGTGTTTATGTTTTGTAAACATATAAACAGATATACTATAAATTTATTCTTTTAAATAAACAAAAAATTATTTTGTTTGCTTTATTGCAAACATTTTATAACAATGTTTTTACTTTGTCAATAATGATAGTTTAACACAGTTAATTTTCTTTAGTTTCTTACAGCAAATTCAATTTATAGGACGATGCTTTCTAAACAAAAGAGAAGAAGAAAGTCATTATGTAATAACGACTTTCTTCTTCTCTTCTAGCTTAAAGTTTATTGATTTAATTATTTTTTTTACAAACAAACCTCTTAATTAATCCCTATCTTCCTTTTGAACTAAGCTGTGTTTTCTTCCATAGGTAAAATATACGATAAATCCTATCCCTAACCATATAATAAAGCCAATCCAAGTCTTTAGATGCAATCTGGATAATAACGCAATACAACATATAATTGTAATAATCGGAGTATAAGGTACACCAGGACATACAAAGACTCTTTTAAAATCTGGCATTGTCTGTCTTAATCGAATAACGCACAGAGAAACTACAATAAATCCTAATAAAGTACCTATGCTTAAAAATTGAACTATAATATCAAGTGGTAAAAAGCCAGCTATTATAGCTGCTACTACACCTGTAATGATTGTCGATACATATGGTGTCTTATGCTCCTTGGATATCTTAGAGAAAAATGGAGGTAATAAACCATCCCTTGACATAACCATAAATACACGTACTTGTCCATATAACACAACAAGTAATGTTGACATCATTCCAATAACTGCTCCTGTACCAACTAAAGCTGCACCCCAGTTAATTCCAATTCTTGATAATGCACCTGGAACTGCATTTTCTGAAATTATTTCTTTAAAAGGAACCAAGCCAGTTAGTACAAATGCTACTAAAACATACAATAAACTAACTACAGATAAACAAATAATTAACCCCAATGGAACATCTCGTTTTGGATTCTTAGCTTCTTCTGCTGATGTTGATATTGCATCAAAACCAATGTAGGAGAAGAAAATGGTTGCTGTACCTGCGAATATTCCTTTCCAGCCATATGGATTAAATGGTTTATAATTATTAAAATCAATATGCGATGCGCCAAGTATTATAAATACTAATATGATTACGATTTTAATTGCTACCATAACATTATTTACTTTAGCGCTTTCACGCATGCCATAGCATAATAATCCAGTGATTAGTGCAATAATAAAGATTGCTGGTAGATCTACAACTCCACCATTACTAGGTGAGGCAGTTATTGCCTTTGGAAACGTTATATCGATACTTTTAAGTACCCCTAGAAATGTACCTGACCAGCCAGATGCAACTGCACTACATGCAACTAAATATTCAGCAGTTAAGCACCATCCTATAATCATAGCAATGATTTCACCAAAAGTTATATAGGCATATGAATATGTGCTACCTGCCACTGGAAACATGGTTGCTAATTCCGAATAACATAATCCACAAAAGCAAGCTATAATAGCCGCTAATATAAATGATATGATTACAGCTGGTCCTGCAGCATGAGCTCCTTCTCCCGTAGCAACAAAAATACCGACGCCTACAACTGCACCTATCCCCAATGCACCTATATCCTTAGCTGTCAGATTTCTTTTTAGTGACGACTTTTCAATTCCTTCTAGTATCTGTTCTTTACTTTTCTTTTTCCAAATGTCCATTACATCCTCCTATATTATTGCCTTGTGACGTTTCAGTTCGTACAATTCTATTTTTATATCCTACTGAATAATTACATCACTTTAAAACATTAAATCGACAATATGTTTTAAAATTATACAAAATTTTTAATCTCTTTTCAATATATAAATTCACCACTTATAAAAAAAATATGCTATTTAATCAATTCCAGCAACTTAAATTGGATATATTTCGTAATATCTGTAAACCTTTGTATGATAAGCAAATTTATGTTAAAAATAGGATTTTTTTATATAAAAAAAGGAATAGCAATGCTATTCCATATCTAAACTAATCTTTAGTAAAATTTTAACCTACTTATTATTTCAACTTACAAATTACGAACTTCTCACCAATGCACTTCAAAAATTCAAAATAATTGATTAATAATAATTATAGAATAGAAATAGAGAGCATCGGTTCAAATATCACACCAATACTCTCTATTAAATACTCACTATTCTCTATTCTTTATCATTCAGGGCATCTTTAAAATTGAAATTGTTCTAGCACGCTACAATTTCTTTTATCATAAACTCCCTACCACATAATATCTCAAAGTCATTACTATGACATTCTGGACATCTGTTGTGATGTTCGATTAAATTAAAAACTTTATTACACTTTCTACAGATACCATTACCTGGTAGAACCTCTATTTCTAACTTCGTATTCTCTAACATGGTTCCTTCTACTGCTGCAGGATAGCAGGCTTCAATATATCTAGGAATCATAGAAGAAAGCTCACCAATTTGTAACACTAACTTTTCAATTTTTGTAACTTCATTTTTCTTTGCAAAATTCTCAACCGTATGAATTACATCGATAACGACTCCTAATTCGTGCAAATAAATCACCTCGCTAGTCTAATATGTATTAGCTTTTTGTATTAGCGTATATATTAGCTTTATGTTTTTTTAGTATCGGATTTTACTTTTTAAAAATAGATTTTACCGATTTCTTAACATTTTTCACTGCGATTCTTCCTTGGCGCTTAATTGCATACTTAATTACAGTTGGTTTTACATCTTTGAATTCATAACCTGGACTATCATATTTTTTCACTAGTGATATTGCATCAAATTTACATTTTGTTGTACACACACCGCATCCAACACACTGATATTCGTCTACTACAACAGCACCACAGCCTAAACAACGTTCTGTTTCTTTCTTGATTTGTTCTTCTGTTAGCGTTACACGAAGGTCTTTAAATGTTTCTTTTGTTTTATTTCCTTCAATATGTATTGGTCTCTGTCTTGGTATCTGATCATATCCAGCTAATTCCAAGTTTTGTTTATCTAATGCATGGTATTCTCTTTCACGACTAATTGTTAGATTATCACCATGAACATAACGATGAATGGATATTGCACCTTGTTTGCCTAATGCAATTGCATCAATAGCAAATTTAGGTCCTGTAACAGCATCTCCACCAGCAAACACATCCTTGTCTCCTGTTTGGAATGTAATGTGATCAGCTTTTAGTGTTTTGTTTGGGTTTAATTCCATCTTAGACTCATCTAATAATTTACCCCAATCCATTCCTTGACCTACTGAAATTAGAACGTTCTCAGCTTCTACAACCATTGTTTCGTTTTCATCGAATTTTGGATTGAATTTTTTATTTTCATCAAATACAGATAAACATTTCTTAAATTCAACACCAACTACTTTACCTTGTTCTGTTAAGATACGTTTTGGTCCCCAAGAATTATTTATCGTAATATCTTCTGCTAAAGCTTCTTCAATTTCTTCTTCTAGTGCAGGCATAATATCTCTGCTTTCTAAGCAGAACATACTAACCTCTGAATCTCCAACTCTTTCAGCAGTTCTTGCAACATCGATAGCAACATTTCCACCACCAATAACAATAGTCTTGCCCTTAAGCGTAAGATCTTCACCTAGATTTACTCTACGTAAGAATTCTACACCTGTAATGACACCTTTAGAATCTTCACCCTCAAGATTAAGATTTCTTCCTGCTTGAGCACCAATTGCTATATAGAATGCTTTGTATCCTAATTTTCTAAGACCGCTAATTGTAACGTCCTTACCAACTTCGATACCAGTCTTGAATTCAACTCCTAATTCTCTTAGAACTTCAATCTCTGCATTAACTACTTCTTTACCTAGTCTAAATGATGGAATTCCAAGTGTTAACATACCACCAAGTTTTACTTGTTTTTCAAATACAGTAACTTTGTAACCTTCAACTGCTAAGAAGTAAGCACATGATAAGCCTGCAGGGCCTGCACCAACAATTGCAATTTTTTCTTCTCTTTTTGCTACTCTCTCAGGTACATAACGATGTTCTGAATTAAGATCTTGTTCTGCGATAAATTTCTTAATTTCATCTACTGCAAGTGGTTCATCAACACCAGCTCTTGTACATGCAGATTCGCATTTTCTTGGACAGATACGTCCACATACTGCAGGAAATGGATTTTCTTTCTTAATCAATTCTAATGCTTCACGGTATCTTCCTTTAGAAGCCATTTTAATATATCCTTGAATTGCTATGTGAGCTGGACATTCTGTTTTGCATGGACTTGTTCCGCTTTCCATAACAACTTTACGATTTCGATATTCATAATTCCATTTGCTTTTTCCCCATTGTGTATCGTAAGGAATTTCTTTTTCTACTTGAGGAGCTACTGGTGTTTTCGTACATAGATTCTCGCCTAATCTAGGAGCATTTACTTGACAGTTCTCTACACACTCACCGCAAGCAACACATTTATCTCTATCTACCTGAGCTACATAATTGGATCTTGACCAGTCTGGATTTCTATATAAATTAGCGTTTCTTAAACCGAAGCAAGAACATCCACAACAATTACATATTGCAAGCGCTTTACCAGGGCCAGATAGATTAGGGATTGAATGAACCAATCCTTCTTTTTCTGCCTTTACACAGATAGCAATTGCTTCTTCTTTTGTTATACTTTTACCTCTTCCTGTACGGATATAGAATTCAGCAGCTGGTCCAAGTTGAATACACATATCTTCAACAGTATGACCACATCCTTCTCCAATTGTTCTCATTGAAGTTCTGCATGCACAATCTGCAACTGAGAATACTTCATGCTTATTAATAAGCTCTGCAATCTCGTCATAAGATGCTCTTCTGGTATCTCCTTCAATTGCGCTTTCGATTGGGATAACTCTCATTACACCAGTTCCAACTGGCATATTTCCAGCCATTAATCCACCTAATCTTCTTGTATATTCTTCAAAACATTCAGCTATTACTGGATACTTCGTTACGTTCTCCTTATTTGCTACCATATATTCCATGACACCTGGAACAAATAGCTCAAGGAAGAATTGATCCTCTCCATTAATTGGTTCATATTTTACCGTACCATCAATTGCCATCTTGTATAGTACTTTCTCTACTTCTTCTACTGGTTTACCACAAAGAGCAGCAACATCTTTTATTTTTTTTGGTTTACGAATCTCTAATTTTAATGCAATTTCAGCCATTTCATCCGTAGTAACGGGTTCCAGAATTCGATATTCAGGATCCGCAAACTTTACTTTCATTAAGCCTCCAGTAATTCCTGCGGCTATCTTATTCGCTAATTCAAGTACCTTTTGTTTTCCCATTTTTTATCCTAAGTAACACAGCAAATTTAATGTGTTACTGCCACAATAAAAGAGACGTATATCTCAAGTGGCATTTCCTTTCATTTTTAATTTCTTTCAATCCTACTAATATCTGTTGTTCAAACAACAACTAAATAAGAGAGTGTTATTTTTCAAACTATTTATTCCACTTCTTTACTTCGGTACGAATCCAATCATACCATTCATCCATTCCCTCACCTGTTTTTGCTGAGATAGGAATCACTTTAATATTTGGATTTATTTTTCTTACTCTATCTTTCACCGCTTCAAGATCAAAATCAAAATAGTCCATGGTATCTATCTTGTTAATTAATAAGACATCAATGATTGAAAACATAAGAGGATATTTTAATGGTTTATCATCCCCCTCAGGTACACTTAGAATTGCAGCATTCTTTGATGAACCTGTATCAAATTCTGCAGGACATACTAAGTTTCCTACATTCTCTAATATAGCAAAATCAACTTCTTTTGTACCTAACCCAATTAACCCTTGCTTCGTCATATCTGCATCTAGATGACACATTCCACCTGTATGTAATTGAATTACCTTAGCTCCAGTTTGTGATACTGCTTGAGCATCTACATCAGAATCAATATCTGCTTCCATAACCCCAATGCTCATTTCATCTTTTAACGCATTAATTGTTCGTAAGACAGTGGTCGTTTTTCCTGATCCTGGTGAAGACATTAGATTAAGTAGAAAAGTCTTTTCACTTTTTAATTCTTCTCGAAGTAATTCTGCTTGACGATCATTATCTTCGAAAACACTCTGTTTAATTTCTAGTACTTTAAATGTATCCATGCTTGCTTTCCCCATTTCTATCATTTTGTTTCAGAAAGATTGAATATCATATAAATGACACTCAATCTTTCTCTATGTAAAAGTTTATATCACATGATATCTTTCTAATACCTCTTCAATTACTGTACCTGATATCTTCTTTAATACCTTCTTCTTAACGATATTTAGAACAAATGGTAGCTTCGTATCGATTGGTTTCTTACCATCCATCATCTTTACGGTTGAATCAAGTAAAACTCGAATATCATAGCAGGATCCAAATACTTCTGGAACTCCTCGGTCAACATCTAATAACGTGTATACCGCTTCCATTGCTGTTCTTACGGAATATTCTGTTGTAAATACCGTATCACGATCTGTATGTGCAAACTGTCCAAGGAAGGCAAAGTTCTCACAGCCATCAGGTACAACCTTAGGACGATCAGATTTTTCTCTTGGCATAAAGAATGCAGTTATGTATGGCATCATACATGGAATAGAAATAGCACCACTAGTCGCTAATTCATGAATCTCAGATTCTGGAACACCCATATGATATAGCCATTCTTCTGTAATCTCAACACCTGTACATTCTTTCATTGGTTTCTTAATATAATCACCTGGAACTTCTGTAAATAAACCATATACCCATACAACAAGTTGATCACCTGGCTGTGCTTTAAAGTGAGGTTGTCTATTAAGTGTATAGCTCATTAACCAACTGGAGTCTTTTACTGTAATAATACCTCCAGTTACTACTTTACCGCTAAATGGATCACGTTTGCAGATTTTCTCAATATATTTTGGAATTCTGCTATCAAGTGTAGTAATTGTAGCGGATTCCCAATTGGTCTCGTCTGTATTGGTACAGAATTTATCAGGATTACCAAAAGCTTTATCTTGTTTTGCAATGTTTCTCCATAATTGCCAACATCCCGAAATAGAACCATTAAACTCTGGAGCATGGTTTTGATCACCTAATGTAGAATTCTCTGTACAGCTACCGTTTGTAACAAATACTAAATCATTTTTCGTGAGATCGATATGCTCTTCTTTACCGTTACATTTGTATACAATTCTCTTTGCTAATTTTTTACCACCTTTGATATCAAAAAGTACATTAGTAACCTGGGTATCATATTGGAACCTAACTCCATGTGCTTCAAGATATTTTACCATTGGTAGAATTAAAGATTCGTATTGATTATATTTGGTGAATTTTAAAGCAGATAAATCTGGTAAGCCACCAATATGATGAATGAATCGTTGAAGGTATAGCTTCATCTCTAAAGCACTATGCCACTCTCTGAAAGCGAACATCGTTCTCCAGTATAACCAGAAATTTGAATTAATTAACTCATCACTAAATACATCTGAGATTTTCTTATCATATAGATCTTCATCTTTGGTCATAAATAATTTAACAAGTTCTTTGGAGGCTTTATCACTAAGCCCAAATTTGCCATCCGTATGAGCATCTTCACCTTGATTGATGGTTGCTCTTATTAAGGAATAGTTTGGATCTTCTTTGTTAAGCCAATAATATTCATCTAGAATAGATACACCTTCTGTTTCTATGGATGGAATGGAGCGGAATAGATCCCATAAACATTCGAAATGATTCTCCATTTCACGTCCACCACGAATAATAAATCCTTTTTGACTATCTTTGATACCATCACAAGCTCCTCCTGGAAGACTAAGTTCTTCTAGGATATGTATATTCTCACCTTTCATCTGTCCATCACGTACCAGAAAACATGCTGCTGCTAAGGATGCTAAGCCTGCACCAACTAGATAAGCTGATTTTTTATCTACATCAACTGGTTTTAAAGGACGAGCGAATGCTTCATAATTTCCATTACTATAATACATATAAATACCTCCTTATTTTTACTTTATATGAAAATTATAGTAACTTTATCCAAATATCACAATATACAAACTAGGCATTTTGTCATAATTTAGTGAAGTGATTTCACTTGCTTGCAAAGATGAAATCACAAACGTTGAGAGTGAAAGCGTTTTTCTTTCACACTTTGCTCATTTTTTATAAATATTGGTTATATAAAACTATTTATAAGTCTAGTTTTTAACAAGTAATTAACCACAAAAGTGGCTACGTACTAATAATTAGTTCGCAGCCACTGAAACTATCAATATGTATTTTATTTATTACCACAATGTTTACAAACAGTTAGTTTTTCTTTGTTCTCCGTAACTTTAGTCCATAATAATTTTACTCTCGTTCTTTTACAACAAGGACAGGTCCCACGCCAATTTTCCTTAGATTTAATACTAGCACCTCTATTTGGTTTCGCCATTACATCTCCTCCTTTACTATTCCTGATAAAACTAAATATGTTCGTGAATTACTCTAAGATATGCAAGTTATCTTGTTTTTACTAACATTGTAAATATCTCATAATTATTGCAAGTAATTTTTACCATATTCTAGATATATTTTACCATATTTGTAAGATTTGTAAAGAAAAGGTTGTAAAATTTTGAAAAAAGTTCTTCATTCCATATTAAAATCAATTATATGATTATTTTTATTTAACTTTTCTTAAATTTAGTAAAGTTATTACTTCATGTTAATACTAAATATATTTCCACCGTAGTAATTACCAATTAACTCATACTCATCAAAGCATATATAAGCTTTCTCACCTTTGAGATAATATTTAAAATCTGAAACCTTATATTTCTTAACTACATTCAATGCATTATTTATATCTTCCTTGCTAGTACCCTTAAGACCATTTAAATATTTCTTAGCTGAATTCATAACCTTATTCTTAATCTCTGTAGAAGATCCTTTTACGACATTGGTAAGGGCAAGCTTTTTCCCTGTTTTCACATTATAAGTTAGCCCATAACTGCTTTTATTGCTAACTCCACCTGCATACCAACTCATTGTCATTTTAAAGCTTATTGTGGCCTTACCATTGTAAGTTACCTCACATTTGGTGGTACAATAATATTTTGAACCTTGAAGATCACCTGCATTACTAGCTATTTTGGCATATTCAAATAGATTATCTTTATATTGCTTAAAGGTTTTTGTACAATCATTCTTAATCGATTGATTTATTTTGGTGATTGCTTGATTGTTCCCTTTTAACGCTGGTTGTTCATAAGATATTACTGCAATTATATCTCCTTTATCATTTTTTAGTGTTTCTTTCACTGTTTTAATGGAATATGATGCAGCTTTATTATCTGCTGATACCATGGTTGTTGGTATTGTAATTATTAGCATTAAGGCTATGAGCATTACTGTTTTATTAATATATTTCATTTTAATTCCTCCTTTTCCTCCATTATATCTTCCAGATAGTACTAAATCAATGATATGATGTACTCATACTATATTAATATTGAAAATTTGGTTAGGGTGTCAAATTTCTTTATATGATTTTATATGAGAAAAAGGAGGTTATCCTAAAAGGATCCTCCTTATTTCTGTCTCATCTAATCACTTTATTTTCTATTTTTATTCTTCTGAAAAATTCTCTTTGATATATTGAACGGCATTCGTACCAGCCATTCTACCAGAATTAACTGCAAAACCTAATGTATTTCCAGGAAGTACGAATACATAGTCTGGATTACAGATAGAATTGGCATCTGTTCCTGCTGCAAATAGACCTGGGATTACTTTATCATCGTTGTCTACAACTTCTGTGTTATAATTGATTTTAATTCCACCTAAACTTCCGTATGCACTAGGAGCAAATTTTAAAGCATAATATTTTGGTCCAACTAATGGTTTTAAATACTTTGGATTCTTATTAAATAATTTGTCAGTAGATTTACATGATTCATTGTATTGATTAAAGGTCTTAATAAGTCCCTCTTTATCAATTCCAGTTTGTTCTGCTAACTCTTCGATTGAATCTGCTATAAATAATACATCGTTACCGTTCTTAATCATATCATTCATTTCTTGTTTGAAATCATCCATACTAATATTAGAAGTAACAACATTCACTAAGTCTAGACCATTCTTTTCATATTCTTTCATGATACTTTCATCAAGGATTGAGAATACGGTTCTATTCTTCTGTCTAGTAATCGAATTTACTGAGAATACAGGATTCTCTACTACTGCTTCATCAAAGAATCTTTCTCCATCAAGATTTACGAAAAGATTAGGTTGTCTAAATGGAAGTTCAATTGGCGCATATCCACCTGTATTTGGTGCGAAAAATACTAATTCCATATCCATTCGATCTCTGGCTGCACCAGCTTCCCATGCCATACTGATTCCATCCCCAGTAAGTCCTGGAATTCGATAGGAGAATAGATCTTTACCCCATTCATATTCAGTATATTTCTTGATAAATTCAGGACTATCACCGAATCCACCTGTTGCAATGATAACTGCAGAACCATATGCTTCGATGTCGCCATCTTTATCTTTTGCAACTACTCCAATGACTTCACCCTCATCTTTAATAAGTCTTTGAATTGGGCTCTCTAGGCATATCTTAACACCTAATTCTTCTGCTCTGTCTGTCATTGTCTTAATCATTGTTGCAGCTGCTCTAAGTCCTGGAGCTCCTGTCTTTGGCTGAACAATGTGCCAAGTTGCTTCTGAACCTAGGAAATACTTTGAAGGTAGAGCAAATTTTACTCCCATATCTTCCAACCATTCAATCGTGCTAGCTGATTGATCAATATAGGTTTTGACTAATCTAGCATCTGAACGCCAGTGTGTGTAATCCATGAATTTTTGAAATGCCGCTTCTCTTGTACAGTCTATCAGTCTTTCTTTTTGAAGTTTTGTCTCTACTCCAAGTAGACCCATTGCCATATTAGCGCAACCACCTGTTGTATTAGCTTTTTCAAATACAATAACTTCCGCACCTTGTTCTGCTGCTGAAATTGCTGCAGCAAGTCCTGATGCTCCTCCACCTACGATAATAACATCTGCTTCCATTTCTCTCATGATAATTCCTCCATTATGTATGTTAATTTTTATTACTCGCTTTTTCTTCTTCGTCTTCCAAGACCAAGACCTTTTTTCTCATCTAGACCACCTGCTGCAAAACTTCCTACTTCAACTGGTTCTGTTGGCAATTGTGGCTTAATTGATCCATATCTCTTTACTGCTTTCTTACTACAGATTGCTTCACATCTTCCGCATTTTTCACATGCTTTTACATCAATGACATGAATTAGTTTTTCTCCACCTTTGATTGCTTTTTCTGGACAGTCCATACATGCCCCACATCCATCACAAGCATTAGGATCTATATATAAATTTGCATATGCAAGACAGCTTAGTGTTGCACATACTTTTCTATCAATATGTTTATCAAATTCATCTCTGAATTTATGTAAAGAGGTATATAGTGGATTAGAAGCACTCTTACCAAAATCACATAAAGTACCTGTCTTCATTGTCTCACTTAACTCAATGGATAGCTCAATATCGCCGTCTCTTCCTTTTCCCTCTGTTGCATCTTTCATAATCTTATAAAGTTGATAGATACCTTCTCTACAGTATACGCATTTACCGCAGGTTTCTTTGCTATTATAAAGCATCTTATCAACTGCCCATTGTACAATACAAGTATCCGAAGGGAATACCTCAATCTTAGCAGTTTCTATCATTGTGCCATATCCCATTAAGTTCTCATATTCGAATGTGGTATCAAGTTCTTCTTCGGTAAATACAGCACCAGTATTGCCACCAACTTGAACAAATTTTATTTCTTTATCAGATTTGATACCCTTACCATACTCATCAATGATCTGTCTTAATGTAATTCCATATGGTATCTCGTAGATTCCTGGATTCTTTACATCTCCGCTTATGGTAATTACTTTATGTGGGATATCATCTTTGTTTAAAGAACGACTAAGAGCAAGCATTGTCTCAGCATGATGAACAAGAGTCAGTTCCTGAAACACTTCTTTTTCAAAGTGTTTCTTATTCGTTACAACAATGATCTCATATCCTAGCTCCCCTAATTGCTGTTTTATTTGTTCTTTTAATTGTCCTACATATTCTTTATAGCAATCGCTAATATAGATCTTAATTGTATTTATATGTAACTCTTTCTTACAGATAATAATTCCATTACATATCTCTTTTTGATAACGCTCCAAGAGATATCTGACATTCTCACTTTGCTTTTCATCCTCAATGAATAGACATGCTAGTTCGTTCCATTCCTTGTTATTCCAACGATTCCTTATACTATGACCTTTCAATCCATGCCCACATAAAGTACTATTTTCTAATAACATTCCTTCACCACCTTCTTATTTCACTTTATATTCCGTCCAGAACTTCATCTTCGTTAACTTCGGACGTAGATCACATTGAAGGCATCTTGAAGCCTCACATTTTGCTGATTCTTGGTCTAATCCCACGGTCATTAGGTCAAAATTGTGGATTCTTTCTTCCACTGGGACACAAGAATAATGACTACATTCCTTATGTGAGAATCCCTCTTCTAATCCAATGTTCGGATCTAATGGTTGTTCTACAGATAATTCTTCTTCAATTGCTCCATCTCCACCAAGATAGATATCTATATTAGAAGCTGCTTTTCTTGCGCCAGCTATCCCTTGTATCACTGAGGCTGTTCCAGTCACTGCATCTCCAACGGCAAATACCCCTTCAATATTGGTATGATAAGAGTCATTAATGCTTACAAGGCCTCGTTGACTTAATTCTAGTTCTCCAAAAGAGTCAAGATCTGCTTTCTGACCTGTTGCAAATATAATCATTTCAGCTGGAATGGTATGCTCGGAATCTTCTTTTATGTTGAGTACTAATTTTTTATTCTCATCAAAATGGAAGTCTTCAACTTCCCTGCATACAATACCTGTGACCTTGCCATCGTTCTCATCAACCTTCACAAAGGTTCTATTGTTATAGATCTGAATTCCTTCTTCTCTTGCTTCTTCAATCTCCTCAGGACTTGCAGTCATCTTACCTTCGCCTTCTAGGCATACAACGATAACCTCACTTCCTAATCTCTTCGCTGTTCTTGCACAGTCAAATGCAACATTTCCTCCACCTAAGACCGCTACTGTCTTTTTCATCTCAATATCAAGATGAGTTACATCTTTTCTTAAGAAATCAATATTCACATGAACATCTTTTAGGTTAGCACCAGGAATAGGAATTCTAACACCTTTATCCGTTCCTACCGCAACTAATACCGCATCATATCCTTGATCTTTTAATTTTGCTATCGAATCAACCTTATGATTAGTAAGAATATTAACTCCAACTTCACGAATCAGATCTATTTCTGACTCTACAATTTCTCTTGGAAGTCGATAATCTGGAATACCAGCTGATAGCATTCCTCCTGCCACTGGAAGTTTTTCATATACATCAACTGCATGTCCTAATTTTGCAAGATAATATGCTGCTGTTAATCCTGCAGGGCCAGAACCAATGACAGCAACTTTTTTATTCGTACTTTCTTTCTTAAATGCTCTTTCCTTCCACTTGTAGGAATCAACCTCCGAAGCAAATCGTTTTAGATCACGAATGGATACAGCTCCATTGAGGCCACTTCTTTTACAAGCAGATTCACAAAAACGCATACAAACAAGTCCTAAGGATTTTGGGAATGGTGCTTTTTCACGAATTACTGCGGCTGCCTCATCATAGTTGCCTTCTTTAATAAAGCGAACATATTTTGGCACATTTATCCCTGCTGGGCATTCATTTTTACATGGAACTAGAACATCATTACGATTGCCTTCCTTAAACACACCCGCTTTATCTTGAAGTGCTCCTGTTGGACAGACTTCAACGCAAGCACCACAGAAACGACAGTTTGCATTCTCCAATGTAAGGTTATCTTTCACTCCTACATAAGTTCTTTCTTCTTCATTCTTGGCAAATTCTAAGATTCCTACGCCTCTTATATCTCTACATGCACGAACACATCTTCCACAAGCTACACAACGATTTAAGTCACGTACAATTAATGGATTTCCCGTATCAACCGTTACCGCATTTAAGGTTCTTCTTAGTCTTGATGTACTTACACCAAGGTATTGAATCAAGGATTGTAATTCACATTTTAGATATTTCGGACAAGTGGTACAATCATCCACATGATTTGCAAGCATTAACTCCATAGATAATCTTCGCATTTCATCTAACTTTTCTGATTTTGTCTTTACTATCATTCCTGGTTGTACTTTCGTAGTACAAGCAGTCTGAGCTTCCTCCTTACCCTGTATATCAACCACACATAATCTACATCCACCAACATCATGAAGATCTTTATGATGACAAAGGTGTGGAATATAGATATCCGCTTCTTCAGCTACTTGCATCACAGTCTTTGTTTCATCTGCGCAGAGTTCCATACCATCTATGGTTATTTTTATATTACTCATGTATTCCTCCATTGTTCTTGACTATTTGATAAAAATTATCTTATACTGTTTATAATTGTCTAGTACCTTTACAGTTACAGGGCATGCATCTTACGATGCAATACACATAAAATTGATGTATTGTATCAATTATCAATTTCGTGATTCTATTAATCACTATCTATACTATAAACTTTGCCATAATGGTAAAGTCAATAAGGAAGTGTTAAAAATTTGACAAATTTATATACAATCGGTGAAGTCTCCCGTTTCATGAATATATCAACTAAAATATTACGTCATTATGATCATCTAGATCTCCTAAAACCTTGCTGTATCTCACCTGATACCAAATACCGTTATTATAGTTATGATCAATTATTTATTATTGACGTGATTCGTTATCTAAATAAAACACTATCCATTCCATTGGAAGATATCAAAAATTTACTAGACGAATATAAAAGTTATGATAAATTATTAACATTTTTAGAATCTCATAAGGAACAACTGGATAAGAAAATCGAAGCTCTCATTTATTCCAAACAATTGACGGATAGCTTAATTTCTGATATCAAGCTTCAGAAAAAACATCCGAAAAAAGTAGAAATCTATGAGCAATACCTTATGAGTCGTTATCTTTACTACAATGAGCTAAATGTCTCGATCTATGATATTGATAAGTATGTTAACCGAAATATTAAGGACATCATGAGCCTTAAGAATAGTGAAAATAATACAATGTGTTTATTATTTTCACTGTCAGAATATGAAAAGACAGGGGAATTGATTGTAAAGGGCTTTGGAATATTTTCTAATAAGAAAATTCCAGAATTACAGTGTAAAAATCTAAGAGAGGGATGCTATATTAATAAATGCTTCCTCTATTCAGAAGAAAATACAAAAGATTCCTTAACGAATCTGGTTCGATATGCCAATGTGAAAGATATGAAGTTAGATGATACTGCGTTTTTAGTATCTAAGATGGTAGATCTGTCTGCTTTTTCAAAATATGATTATTATATGGAACTACAGATTATGTATCATTTATAATAGTACTGTCTATGTAATGTTTGATTATTGTTTTAAAAATGTTAATGAAACAGAATTTTTTCTTATACCATCGTAACTTTTGATACTGCAAAAAGTGGCGGTTCATAGTTGAACCGCCACTTTCTCTTTATTATGTTCTATTTTCTTACAATACTATATTGTTCCCCGTTATGAATCTCAAAGCTTATAATACCATGTTCCAATTCCTTATAAGGTACTACCTCATCATTACATCTTACAATATATTTATTAATCTCTTTATACTTCACTCTCACTGTCTGGATTGCTTCTTTACCTTGAGCAGTGGAAGTATTGGTATGAATGACAGCCTTGGTAAGTTCTCCATTTTGCCATTCCATATCAACTTCATAATTTCCTCTTGCACGAACTCCATTCATATATCCATTAGACCATTCTTCTGGAAGTGCTGGAAGAAGATTAATTACTCCGCCATTACTTTGTAGTAGCATCTCTGTAATACCAGCAGTCGCTCCAAAGTTACCATCAATCTGGAAAGGTGGATGAGCATCGAACATATTTGGATATGTTGATTTTGAAAGTATTGTTTGCACATACTTATGCGCATTCTTGGCATCCTGTAATCTTGCCCACATATTAATAATCCATGCACAACTCCATCCAGTATGTCCGCCACCATGCGATAGTCTTCTCTCAAGCGTCTTTCTTGCAGCGTTAGCTAGTTCTGGCGTGTTATCTAATGTAATCTCTCCTGATGGATGTAATGCAAAAAGTTGTGAGATATGTCTATGCCCAATCTCAACTTCTTCATAATCATCTGGCCATTCCATAATTGTTCCATTACTACTAATCTTTAACTCTGGAAGACGATTCTTAATCTGTTCTAATTGAACAATGAAATCTTCATCCACTCCAAGAATCTGTGCTGATTCCATGGTTGCTCCAAATAACTTACGAATAATAGAATTATCCATCGTAGGTCCAGCGCAAACCGAAGTCTCATACCCGTCTTCAGTGCGATATACATTCTCTGGTGATAAACTTGGACAAGTAACAAGTCTTCCTTCTTTATCTTCTACTAAAAAGTCTACAAAGAATTCGCAAGCCTCTTTAAGAGTTGGATATGCTTTTACTAGGAATTCTTGATCCATTGTATATTCATAATGTTCCCAAATATGTAGGCATAACCAAGCAGCTCCCATAGGCCAGGAGGTAGCAGAAGGCCAATTTTCCTGTGGTGTTGCATCTCCCCAGATATTCGTATCATGATGAGCCATAAATCCTCTACATCCATACATCTCCTTAGCTACAATACGACCTTTCTCTTTCATCTTCTCTATTAATCGGAATAATGGTTCATGGCATTCTGAAAGGTTACATTGCTCAGCTATCCAATAGTTCATCTCTGTATTAATATTAATCGTAAAGCGACTTCCCCAAGGCCCAAACATTAAATTATTCCATATTCCTTGAAGATTTGCTGGAAGTTCATTCTCTTTTCTACTACTTGAGATTAAAAGATATCTTCCAAACTGATAATATAGGGCAATAAGTGCATTATCCATATCACCTTCTGATAACCTCATCAATCTTTCATTCGTAGGAAGGAATTCATAAAGTCTATCTTCTCCTAAAGATAGTTCCATTCTCTTAAATAGCTTACTATATTCCTCGATATGATCTTTCTTAATCGCATCAAAGCCTTTATTAACAGCACTTTGAAGGTATTCTATACATAGTTGTTCAGGACTCACGCTCTTATAATCAGTTGCAGCTGTAAAGAGAATTACTAGACTTGATGCATTTTCAATTCGTATCTTTCCATTTTCACAAGTAGCATGTCCTTCTTTACCCCAACCATTAAAGTTAGGAATAATTTGTAACATACCGCAATAATGCAAGGAAGTCTCATCACCACATTGACCTTTCATTACGATTGATATCGGAAGTTCTCCATTATGCACCTCGTAATTTTCTGGTCTATCTAAAGTTGCTTCAAGTTGAATGGATAATCCTTCGTTCGCTGTCATAGACATTGCATATACATTATCGATTGCACTAACAAGACTTTCGATTCGATAGTTAACTCCACCTACGGTATATCGAACTCTTGATATTGCAGTCTCAAGATCTAATTCTCTACGATAAGTATGAACCGTTTTCTGCTTCCCCTCACCGTATTGAAAATCTAACTTAATATTTCCTAAGATCTGATATGATCCTTGGTTCGTACCATCATATGCTTCTTTTGTAAGTATATCCGCTTCTTTTAGATTACCCTCTAAGATTGCTTCTTGAATTTTCTTTACTTGTTCCTTTGATTGTGATTTATCAAGACTATGATCGCCTGTACTCCATACGGTTTCTTCATTCATCTGAATCGTCTCATGGAAAGGATCTCCATACACCATAGCACCAAGTCTTCCATTACCAAGAGGTAATGCTTCAACCCATGCTGTTGCTGGCTCATTATACCAAAGCTTTTGCTTCTTGTTATTATTTAAATTCATCACATGTTTCCTTTCCTGATTATATAATTCGCAATTCTTATAATATAGTTCATTCATTTAACTATATTATAAATCAGGCATGAGATGTGAACAATCGATTTTTTTAACCTCTATTTGTATTATATTAACCAATTCATAATTCTTACGTTCATTCAATATAAATAGCTTCACTCGTCATAGTCATGCTATATTTATATAATATAAGTTGCCTGACAAATGACCTATTTCAAAATCCAGCCTGGCAATTTGCACAAAACAGAAAAAGCGATTGCGCCTTTGAATATGTATTAGAAGATCTTGTTTTCGGATCATTTCGTGTTATATGCTAGGACAGATCTGTCTGAGCGCAGCGAGTTATCTGTCCTAGCATATGTTTTCACAAAATGATCCGAGAACTAGATCCTCTTATACATATTCAATGAAGCATGAGTTTTTCTGTTTTGTGCAAATTGCCTAGACTACCTCCCATAGGTCATTTATCGCGCAACTTGGCATTTCTATCTAAAAAATATTTTAACTAATTTTAATTGTTTCTCGTGAAAGGAAGGATAACTCAATGAATTATTCAATCTGGCTGGTTTCTTAAGCACACCTTTTCTATGTGAGAAAGTGAGAAAGCTATCTCTACCATGATATGCACCAATTCCGGAATTACCAACTCCTCCGAATGGAAGGTATGGATTCGCTACATGTGATATCGTATCATTGATACATAAGTTACCACAGGATATTTCGCTTAGTACTTTTCTTTCATTCCTTTTATTCCTTGTGAAAAGATAAAGTGCGAGTGGCTTTGGTAATTCTTTTAGTATAGCTATTGTTTTGTCTAAACTATGGTAGGTCATAATAGGAAGTACTGGTCCAAATATTTCTTCTTGCATCGTAGCAGCATTCCAAGACGATATTTCTATTAAAGTTGGTTCAATATATCTATCATTTTCGTTGTAATTCCCGCCAAATACTATATTCTCCTGATCTTTCTCAATCATTGCCTTGATTCGATTAAAATGCCTTGCATTGATAATTCTTCCGAAGGAATCACTTTTCTCAATATCCTCACCAAAGAATTGTTGAAGGGCTATCTTCATTTCTTTTACCAATTGATTCTTAACAGATTCCTGTACTAGCACATAATCAGGTGCTACGCATGTTTGTCCTGCATTAATTGTTTTGCCCCATATAATACGTCTGGCAGCTTCTTTCATATCTGCACTCTCATCCACAATGACCGGACTCTTGCCACCTAGTTCAAGTGTTACAGGAACAAGATTGTCAGCAGCTGCTTTCATGACAATTTTCCCAACACCTACACTACCCGTAAAGAAGATATAATCAAATCTTGCATGTATTAGTGATTGGTTCGTCTCAACAGCGCCTTCTACGCACCTAATATATTGTTTTGGAAAAGTATCTTCTATCATCTCTTTTACCACTCTCGATACATTCGGTGCCAACTCAGATGTTTTTAATACTGCTGTATTTCCTGCTGCTATTGCACCAACTAATGGCTCTATAAGCAATTGAAAAGGATAGTTGTATGGTCCTATAATCAGAACGCATCCATATGGTTCATGCACAATGTAACTCTTTGCTGGCATTAAAAATATTGGAGTGCTTCTTTTTTCCGTACTAGTCCACTTCTTAAGATTTTTTAATGCCAAGGAAATACTATGATATACAAATCCGATTTCTGTCATATAGGATTCATTTTTATGTTTTCCAAGGTCTTTATAAAGTGCTTTTATGATTTGTTCTTCATATTTTTTTATTCCACTTTTTAGTTTCTTCAATTGATGTATCCGAAAATTAATATCCAAGGTTATTTGTTTATTAAAGAATTTTTTTTGTCTTTTGATAATAAGTTCAACATTTTGGGGATTTAACTCTTTTATACTCATAATATTTTTCTCCTTATATTTGTATTTTTTACTATATTAGGTACCTTTTGCTTCCTGTCACCTTTATTTTAGTATATTTTATATAATATGGATAGTGTGAAATATAAAACGTTTCACACCCCTGATTTATATGTCGCCAGCGGCGACTGATGGGAGCTAGCATAATAATTATTATCTCTGAGTATAGATTTCTTGTATCTCATCCAACTCGTGTTCCATTAAAGCTAATCGAAAAGAAGGAGATTCTAGCTTAGATTCTCCTTCTTTCTTAATGATCTATATTATGTATTTTCTAATAAAAATATCCAAACTAACTTATTTTTATTGACCTTTGTAAACCCTATTCTCTATGATATCCTAACTAGATATTATACAATTGTATATTAATTTTCTTTCACTTCTACATAGCAAAATACCTTGCTACCTCTACACGAAGCGTATATTTTAGCAATACCTGGACGTATTCCTTTTACGTTACCTAAGTTATCTACAATAGCAATTAATTTATCAGAGGATTTCCAAGTGATTTTATCGTTCTTACTAGCTCCTTTAACTTTTAATTGAATAATTTCATTTACATTTAGTGCTACTTCTTTTTTATCAAATCTTAACATTATCTTTGATTTCTTTTCTTTATTCGAAGGTGTTTTAACATCCTTACGATCTATGATATATGGAGATACTTCTGATCCAGATCCTGATGAAATATCATCAGATGTTACACTTAAATATAATGCAGGCCTTACTCCTATTCTTCCGTTTTTAGGTTGCCTAGTAGTACTTCCCTCTTTTCGTCCTCTCATGATATATACACCTGCATCAAATTTTTCTCTTATCCAATAATCACAGTATTCCGTATCCTTGACAACATACTCTGAGTTTTTCACTGCTTCTGGAGTAGGATAAGCATATCCTTGATTAAACAAACTTTTACTTAGATATTGATCCAATTCATTTTGTGATAACATAAATACTTTCGTTCTCAAATTATCTAATGTTATTTCGTTAATTAAATTTTTCTCATGGCTTGTAAAATAATGAAGAAATCCTTCTTCACCAACATATGCGTTATATTCAACATTCCTTTTATTTGGTACATATTCGCTTAGTTCTGCATAGTCAATTGAATAAGCATCGGAATTCAACCACGTTCTTAGCGTTGATTCACTAAACTCACTTGAGCCATATTTATTATTTGGACTTTGAGCACAAAATGCTTTTAAGCATAATATTTTGTCTGAAATTAATAAAATTCCATCGGAATTGTTGTCTATAACTCTCCAAGTAATAGGTGTATCAAGATATTTACCAAACTCTATATAATCTCCAATCTTTAGTGATATGTCTGACTCCGCTTGAACATTAACATTACTAAAACAACTCATTACCATTAGAAAAACTAATAACATAGTAAATACTTTTTTCATTATTTCGCTCTGCCTCCATCTTCCCCTAATATAGATTGATCCAAATTATTGATCCAATTCTATTATATGCATACCACTTTTTGATAATGAATGAGAAGAAATGAATGCCTGGAATCCTTCATATACAAATAGTTTTAGAGCTTGACTTTTCGAATCCTAGAATTGTTTTTTACAAAAAATGTGGGCTGTGCACCTAATTACTTAGTGTGACAGCCCTTATCTTATATCTTGTCTTAGCTCTCTATTGACATTATTGTTAATTAACAATAATAACAAGTAGTTATCTATATTATCATAACGCTGAATCATATAATATGTTCAGAAACACTATAATCACGAAATTAAGCCTTCCCATATATAAGCAGCAATTCCTCCAGATCTAATATTTCGATTCTATTATGTGCTATCTGTTTTATTAGTCCTGCATCTTCAAACTCATAAAACTTTCGGCTAATAGTCTCTGGCGTTGTACCTAGATAGGAAGCTAAATTTTTCTTAGTCATTGGTAATACAAACTCACTTGAATGCTTTGAATCTTCTAAACATTCTGCTAGATAAAGCGCAATACGAGTATCTACTTTTTCCGTTGCAAACCTTGTTGTTTGCTTTTCTGCTTCACCTAGCCTATTCGAGAATTCACTTAAGAGCTTTAATGAGATGGAAGGATATTTGATTAATAGTTCTTGTAAATCAGTTCGCTTCATTTTACATATTTCCACTTGTTCCATTGCTTCTGCATATGCTTCATGAATACATTCGTTAAAAAGAGCTAATTCGCCTGTAAAGTCACCAATTTGTAAGATTCGAATTAGTTGCTCTTTCCCAGATTCAGATAATCGATATATTTTCACTTTTCCTTTACTTACAATATATAAAGAGTCTGAATCATTGCCAGCCCGATATATAACTTCACCTTTTTTATAGGAGACAGTATGCATTACTTTCGCAATTTCACACATTTGCTTCTCTTCTAAATGATTAAAGATCGGAACGACTGAAATACACGAGTTATGTTGACACTCACAGTGATTTGTATGGCTATGACATTGGTCATCCTTCACTTTTTCATCCATTCTAGCTCTCATCTGTCACCTCCTGCGACGTATAACTTATAAGCTTTTATCCTTAATTAATTGATATAGCCCATGATCTTCTTTTGATAACCTTAATTTTAAAGCTTTCAAAATTTTAGTTGTATCATTTACAAAAGAGTCTAGGTCTTTAAGAATTTTACTTGCTACATTATAGTTACTTTTATACTCATTATATTCATTTGCTAAATCACCCATTTCATCCATATACTCTTTTGCTAATGTCTGTATTTGTTTATCATTGTTATTAAGTAGTGATGGATAAAGGAATTTATCTTCTTCTAATAAATGCATCTTTAAATGACCACTTAATCTACTGATATGCAATGCTACCTCTGATGCATTGATTAAGGAACTGTCTTTTTTTACTTCCTTCTCTATAATGCTAACTTCTTCTGTTATTACACCATGTTGTCTATCAAAATTATCTAATACTATCATATTTACCGTGCCTCCGTTATTTATACATTATTATAAACATTTGTTGCTTTAAGATATGTTGCTATAGCTACTTATTTTAAAATTTTAATAGCATTTGTTTATGTCATTATTCTAATCGATTTACCAGAACATAACCTTGATGATAATCAAGTTTTTATTAATTACTGAAATTGAGAAAAATATTATAACGTACTTCGGTAATGATAATAGAAATGTTAATCTTTAGAACAATACTTCCATAACATTCACAAAAAGAAGTGGCTGAATATGATTTCATCCACTTCTTTCTTATTTTATATGGTTATTTGATGATAGATATTAGAATGATTCAACCTTGGATTGTTCTTTTTTATTACTGAACTAACTCCTCTACTTTTACAAATAGTACAGCACTTTCATAATAGATATGCATAAAGATATCTTCCACAAGCTTCTTTAACTTCTCATAGGTTCCAACATATGTTGGACAAGCATCCTTCGGTGCAGTAAAATCTCTTGTAACTTGTTGCAATTCTTTTATGATATCGCCTGCTGCCTCATGTTCATTCTCTAATTCTTTTATATAGGAGAACGCCTTATCTGAATCCTTAACACCTTGCATAATTTGAATCATGACAGGGAATACAATCTTCTCTTCCTTAATGAAATGTTCTTCTAGTTCTTTTTTCAGATCCGCGAACAGACGGTGTACCTTAAGTAATTCATCACCATGATGGTCAAAATGTACGATAAGAATTTTATTGATTAACTTATCTAGTTCTGACAATAGCACTCTCTCATCATAATGATGTGTATCTTCTATCACTTGAATTAATTGGTCAATTGGTAGAGCATATCTGGATTCATCAATTTTACTACCGTTTTTGGCATCATATTCCGCAATCTTTTCATTTAGCATACTGACAAATGAATCTACATCAATACCATTTTCACGAAGTGCATCTTCTAATAAGTTTTTTCCTCCGCAACAATAATCAATACGTTCTTTGTTAAATATTTCAATTGATCCTGGAAATGTTTTTACTACATCTACCAATTTCATATTCTTTGTAATCATATTCAATTCCTCCTAGTTTATTAATAACTTGTTCTTTTGATAAATAAACTATACCTCTTTTTGAAAGAATAAAAATTGATTACGGTCAATTATTTTGAATATGTTATTTAATCTAATTATTCCCAACGAAAGCACTTAATTGATATACTGATACAAAGAATGGCAAGTACGCTCATCGAAACGACTGGAATTACAATATTATCAATAGACAATCCTAATGATGTTGCCTTTAGTAACTTTACTCCCTGTGTTAGAGGTAAGAAATCGGTCACTTTCTGCAAAGTATCTGGCATCACTTCATATGGCAATGTAGCACCCGAAAACATCAGCATAGGAAAATATAAGATACTGGCAATAATACTTGCTGTCTTAGCATCTGGTGCTACTCCACCAACCAACATTCCAATACTAAACATACTAAGTATCACTAGAACATAGCTTCCCACAAAGCCGAATATCGAGCCATTAAAGTCAGAATGAAAAAATATTTTAACTAATATATATACCGATATTAGCGAAACCACTGAATAAATAGTATAGATTACAAGGTGTACCGCTAAGATTAATATTGGACTAGATGGTGTAACCTTAAATCGCTTTAATATTTTCTTGTGCCTATAATCTGAGATAAGCAAAGGTAACCCCATTACACCTCCAGCGCATATTGCAATTGTTGAGATTGCTCCGAAAGATTGTTCTAAGAAAGTATAATCTGCCCCATCATATGCAGGTTTTGTACCATAGATTATTCCAAGAAGAATGACCATTACGATTGGAAACACTATTGCAAAAATGATCATATCCATACCACGAATTGATAATTTTAATTCCGTTTTTAACATCGTTCTAAATGCTTTCATAATTCAATCCCTCCTGATCTGTATAATAAAGATAAGCATCTTCTAACTTTGTACAATTGCTTGACTGGATTGCCTCTTGAACAGTACCATAAAAGACCATTTTTCCTTTTCTTAATATTCCTATTCGGTCACATAGAACCTCTACTTCGTCCATATAATGCGAAGTTAGAAATATTGTTAATCCCTTTCTTTTTAGTTCATCAAGGCTTCTCCATACCACTCGTCTAGCTTCAACATCAAGCCCAGTAGTTAATTCATCTAAGAATACCACCTCTGGATTAGGTATTAGAGCTAATACTATGAACAGTCGTTGCTTTTGACCTCCTGAGAGCTCACTTACCATACTTTTTTCTTTTTCCATCAGATGAAACTGCTTTAATAATTCCTTATAATCAGTGAATGTTTTATATAGGGATTGCGTTTCCATACAGAGTTCTGATACCGTAATCTTATCTGGGTAATTGCTTTCCTGAAATTGTACTCCCACCTGTTCATATAATTTTTTACGTTCTGTTACTGGATTCATACCAAGTATACTAACTGTTCCGCTATCCGCTTTTTTCGTTCCCAAAATACATTCTATGGATGTACTTTTACCTGCCCCGTTAGCACCAAGAAGTCCAAAGACTTCTCCTCGCTCAACTGAAATATTTAAGTCTGATACAGCTAAAAAGCTACCATATGATTTCGATAGATTTTCTACTTTTATTGTTGTCTCCATGACTTTCTTAAACCTCCTTTTTAAAATTTAACAAAATAATAACACCAGAGCTAAGTCTGATGTTAAAGTGGAGGGTTAAAAATATTAATTTGAATCACAAAAGTTATGTTTTAGTTACTGAGTTTAAATTAGTTAAAAGAATTAAGATTTCTTTCCCATTATTCTCAGCATGATTTAGGGACGTAAGCAAGTTATCACAAGCTGTTATAATATCATCGTAGTTATCAGAAGTATCGATTGCCTCTCTAATATTAGCCTCAGGGTTTACGGACAAAGTGCTAAGCATACGCAAGATTGCAGAAAGTGAATAATTGGCACATCTTAATGAATTGATAATGGTCAAGTGTTGAAGATCCTGCTCCGTATATACTCTATAACCATTCTTCTTTCTTTTGATTGTTATTAATCCATTCATCTCCCAATTACGTAAGGTATCAATGGTGACATTAAGATAATCAGCTGCTTCTTTTCTAGTCATGCATATTTGTTGAGGTGCTTCGCTTTTGCCATCAATTATTTGTTCAACAATTTTGATTGCTTTTTCTGCACTTTTCCTTTCCTCTTGCACTTGTTCCAAGTATCGTAATGTTAGACTAATAGCCTCAGTATAATTACATTCTGCACAAGTTTTAATAATCTTTACCGCCAGCTTACGTAAACCATTCTGTAAGATCTCTACTTCAAATGCTAGACGTGCAATCTTTAACTGCTCTATGTGCAGATTCGTGAAGATACGATACCCATTTTGTTTTCTTTCAGGTTTTGTAATGAGACCCAATGATTCATAAAGTCGTACCGTATTGGGATGTATCCCTATTATTTTAGCTATATTTGCTGTTGTATAATAATTCTGCATATGCATACACACCTCCAATCTTTAATATTATTATATATTATATCTAAGTCTGGTGTATTAATGGAGGGTTTATGCTAGTCCGTTCAGATTACTATAAATCAGACTTCATGTTAATCATGATACAGAAACAGAATTCATACTTAATATCATTGGACCACTTGCTATATGTCAATTAATACGGCAACTTAATCTATAATTCCAACTTTAATACCAATTCCGAACGACTACACTGATACCCCAATTGTTCTAACGCTTTTTCTAATGGATAGTTTTGAATATCAATATCTGCCATTATGTTTTGAATGCCATCCTCTATCATAATTCGAGCCCCCTCCCATAATAGCTCTCTAACATAACCATTTCCTCTTTGAGTTGGTGTAACACCTATGTAATTAATAGCTCCTTCCTCTTCACTAAACTTTTGAGGAACAACGAGTCCAATCATTTCTTTCTTTTCATTGTAAGCTATTCTCCACCAAGTCTCATTGAAGTCAATCTCCTTTAACAGTTCGAAGTATAAAGTAGCTGCCTTTCTGGAACCATGTAACTTAATGCTCATAACGTCTTCCCTGTCTAAAGTACCTTCTGTAACCGATTCAATAGCTTCTATAAATACCTTCTCGCCGACTTCTTTCAAAGTTTTATACTCAAATTTCTTAGCTTTGTCTATATTGTTCACTTGATTAGTCTCAAAGCTTTTCTTCTCTTGAACAATTTGAAAACCATGAGTTTTAAATATGGATTGAAAAGTTTCAAATAGCTCTGGTGTTGTTGAATAAAGATGATACTCTACTGTATTAAAGCCCTTCTCTTTTAGGATTTCTATACTGTCAGCAAGGAGCTTGTTTCCAATATTCAAAAGACCACCCTCAGTATCTGCTAGTTTTATTTGCCATACTTTTATATCATAGGGCTCTTCTTCAAAAATACCGTAAATAATTCTTCCTAAAAATTGTCCGTCCAATTCGATAACAAAACACCAATCTAGACTAGTCCTGCCCGTGTCTAACCACTTTTGTAGATTAAGTGATGACTTTCTTCCTTCCTCTACTCCAATCTGTTCGTATTGCGCTATATCTTCTAACTGAATTGTTCTTACTCTCATGAAATTTGCTCTCCCTCTAGCCATCTTTTCTGTGTACTTCCATTAATACTAAATAAGAAAACCATTTTTTGTAATTACTTTTATTATAAATATTACGACGTATATAATCAATCCAATATCTTCTCAAAAGCAATTCTTTTATTACCATCCTCTAAGTAAATTACTCCACAATATTGAAACCCATTTTTCTTAAGTAAGTTTTGCATGGATATATTTTCTTCATGAGTATCTATTTTAATACTGAATATCTGCCTTTCTGAACAAAGTATCTGAACATTTTTAATGATTTCAGAAGCTAAACCCAATCCTTTATAATCATTATTAACTGCAATTCTATGAATAACTGCATAGTCCTGATTACTAATCCACTCACCTTCATATATTTCATGATATGTTTTTTCTCCATCAAAAGAAATGGCTGCAGTTGCCACAATTTGATTCTTTTTTAATAGTACATAGCTATGACATTGCGCTATATCATTCCTTATTGTTTCTACATTCGGATAATTATTCTGCCATTGGTTAATACCTTGTTCTTTAAAGTAATCTTGCGCCTGATTAATAATATTCATGATATTCTTGATATCTGTTTCAACAGATTTTCTAAATTCCATTGCCTTCTCCTTTATATGTAGATTCACAATTACTTAATATTGTTACCAAAATACCATTGGTTGATGTGGTCAATTTTCTCTCTCAACATATATTAATATGATAAAAGAAGGAGTTTCTCCTTGGACTCTCCTTCTCTCTTAAGCATTAATATAATTTTATGTATTTTCTTATGCGAATATCATAACAAGTAGATTCGGAACAAACATTGCAACCGCAATTCCATATATTAAATCCAACCATAAAATAGAACCTACTGCTCCTAAATAGATCAATCCTACAATCGGAGTCGCTATAATCTTTAATAAGATTCCAGTCTCTTTATTCCAAACAGATTTCCATATATTTTTAGCATCCCCTATACTTGGAAAGGAATGCATAGCAATGGAAACCCCTAGCCAGATCAGAAAATATTCTAGTAAGTTTCCAGTTTCAAACTCAATTACTGGAATCGCTCCTGGCAATGCTATGATTGCTCCTATTATGGTATTAACAAAGAAAGGTCCGATACCAATCAGAACATTTTTGTATGCTTTGTCTGGTTTTTCATGTATTAGATATCCAAATGGATTCTGAAACTGAAAATAGCATACTTTCAATACTGCAACTTTATTAATCCTACAAAATAATTGATGTGCTGCCTCGTGAACGATAACCCCTGGAAATGTGATTATCGATACAAGATAACCTATGATAGATAGCATTCTTTTATGTCCTCCCACTCATTATTAGCGCCATTGATAATCTCCACTAAAGATACCTTCCATTAAATCTAGATCATAGGTATTATCATCCTTAAACTTTTTAAACTTCTTAAGCATAGCATCTCTTTCTCTTGTATTATGATTATAATGATATGCAATTGCTAGGGTAGCTACAATACCAGAATCTTTTTGATTTAATTGAAAAGCCTTCCTAGCCGTCTTTAGCCCTTTTTTATCCTCATGATTCATCAGTTCAACTCTAGCTAGAGTATCATATGCGTAACTGTATTCTACATTATGTTTAAGTACATAATTACAACAATCTGTCGCCTTTTGATACTCACCCATTTCACTATATATCTCGGCTTGTAACAGTTGTCCTTCATAATTATCAGGATTACTCTTAAGGGCTCCTTCTATCACTTTCTTTGCTTTCTGTAATTCACCGATATCATAAAGTAGAATGCCATAATAATAAGTAGCTGAACTGATATCTTCTGGATTCTTATTCATATATTCTTGAAATAATGAAATGGCTTTATCATTATCCATATTCTTAGCTTTTTGAAGTATGTTATCTAATTCATCGGAAATGTAATAATATTTATTCCAACAATCGACAGTTCTATTTACTTTATCCACTAAGCTATCATCTGTTATTTCTTCTCCTTCTAATTTATCATACAACGCATTAAGGTCATCGATTTCTCCATTTTGATAACTTGTAACAAAGAGGCTAGCTAAGGCGATTGTGGAGTCTGGAAATCGTTTCACAACCTTTTTGTATTCTTTCATTGCTGTAACATATTTACCTTCTGACTCAGCTTGTAATCCTCTCTCATAAGCGATTCCTGCATTGAGACTTGATGGAAAATGAATCAACGCTATGATTACAACTGCTACTATGGCAACCCCAAGTAGCTTAATCAAGATAGGATATGGCTTTCGATAAAGTTTCTCTCTGCATTCTTTACATAACTTCATCTCATAACCAGCTTCTATCTTAGGATTACCACAGTTTTCACATCTTGGATAATCGAACTCATCATTAAAAAACTGTTCCTGGTACCAATTATCATTATTCACAAACTTCCCCCTTATATAACATTTTTGCAAATTATACCAAAACTCGACTATTTTTTCAATGCTACATTCTTACTAAAATTATAATATGATTTGGTCTATTCCCATAGAACATTCAAAGTTTATTCATATTTACACGTTCTATAAAAAGTAATAGGATTGATTCATATAATCTATATCATACTTTATGCATAATTTCTGCAGATACTTCTTAATCTTTTTCTGATTATCCTTGGGATTCTCTAATAACTCTCTAAAATTTTCTTTCTCTTTCTTAGTAACTTTCTCTTTTACATACCCATAGACATGTTCTACTGTATTTCGAAAACTTCCTTCATCAAAAGGACTCTTTAGGCATTCCTCCATGTAAATATAAATATCTTTCATAGGTAGATTTGAATTAATCATTTGACTACATTTTTTATAATAGGAATAATTTTTTTCCATAATCAAATACTTATATTTTGCCCATTGATTCGTTCTTGCTGACACTGGAATTTGATCATCAATCGAAAGTATACATTTTATTGCAGATAAATCTTTATCTTTTACTTCCATCATAATATCAGCCGATATATCTTTGATACTATCATAATATTCTAAGAATTTTCTCGTATCTACGCTTTTTGAATGGGATCCACCCTTCTTCGTCATATCCTGTTCCGAATAATGAAACTTCGCTGGCCCATCCTCGGCCTTCCATGTACTAGTCACTGCACCAAGTATCTCCTTCTGACTAAGGGAACACGGATTTAGTTCATGATGTAAATTATCAAATACAGCAGGTACTTGGATTTTGTCACAGATGTAGAGCACTTCTTCAATCGTATAGCTCTTATCATCATTTTCAATTACTAATCTCCTCTTTAATGAATCCGATAGCCTATCAAAATTGTGGATAAACTTATTCATTGCATCTTCCTTATTACCATATACTCCGCCTACATGTAATACAATCTTATTCGTATAATCAACTTCCATACTATCAAGGAATCTACAATGATATTCTAAATCAGCAATACTATTGATTACTACTTGTTCTGTTGGTGAATTTAATATCGTATATTGTCCTGGATGCATGGATACCCTGATTCGTTGCTTTTTTACAAACTCTCCACATTCTAGAAGTTCTTCTTTCCATAACTCCCACCACTTTATCTGATTTACTGGATGACTTCCAAATGGAATAATGTCGGAACTAATTCGAAACATCTGAATTCTGTTGTCCACATTCCACGATAAAATATGATATAGATTCTTTATGTTATTTTTTACACAATCATTAAATATTTCATCATTAAAATTTTTTAACATAAAACTTTTTGATGTTCTATATGGAATCGATATCGGAGTACATGCATAACCGATTCTTTTCTCTAATGCCATTATGATACCCCCTCTTCTTCATAATATAATTTACCAAACTAGAATACTTTTTCTGTCCTAGATTTATTTCATTATTAGTTCATTACTTATACCTATTACTTCTCTAATTTCTTTGATATCTTTGCAATAATAATTAGCACCTGTTAATTCACATACATCATGTAGGAATTGAAAAGCATTTCCACCAACAATGATCTTTGGAGCTTTCTTTCTATGAGACGATATGGCATGTATCATATTAGTAACCGCATCCATATGCCCTGGCATTGTAACAGATATTGCTATATAATCTGGTTGTTCTTCCGTAATAGCATGAAGAACACTGTTCACTGGTATATTGGAACCTAAATATATAATATCGCATCCATCGATTTCTAACAGGTCACTAATCATACGTATACCTATATTATGAAGTTCTGCTCCTGCATTCATAGTTATGATTTTGATATGATTACTTTTTCTCTTTTCTACGTTATTTTTTATTTCTTTCATCATTTCAAGTATAACTTCTGATATATAATGCTCTTTCCATACTTCTATTTGACCTTTTTCCCATAAGAGTCCCACATCCTTTAATGCTTTTTCGAATATGTTCTTATAAATATTCTCTATATTATTAACTACTCTATAGATTTTTAAAATTTGATTTCTGGCCTCAAGCTTGGAGCCACTCATTAAGTAATTGATATATTCACTCGCTTCCCTATCCCAATTAATATCTACCTTTTTGCGTTCTTTATCACTTAACATATTCTGTTCGTTTCTACCTAGTAGTTCATCTAAAGTAACTTCATAGATATTTGATAACATAATTAATTTATCTATATCTGGAACTCTTATTCCTTGCTCATAATTTGCTACCGTAGTTTGAGCTGTCCCTAAAGCATTCGCTATTTCTTTCTGAGTGAATCCTTTGTCCCTACGAAGTTCTTTTAGTCTTTTCGAGATCTCATAATTCATTCTAGCGCTCCTTTCCAATAATCTATCTAATTTTTATATTTGTGAAATCTAAAGATTTTATAATTGTCTAGAACTTGTATTGCATTTTATTTTATCACATATTGTGTATATGATTCAATATTTTATATTTTCTTATTGATTTATTTCGTACTGTGTAGTATTATGATATCATAAATAGTAATTGTTATTATTATCATTATAAAAAGGAGTATATTATATGAATTTTTCCTTTAAAATAGCCGTCCGATTCTTAAAATCAAGCAAAGGTCAAACACTTTTAATTGTGTTAGGAATTGCGGTGGGTGTTTCTGTACAAATATTCATTGGATCTTTAATTCAAGGGCTTCAAAAGAATCTACTTAATAAGACCATTGGTAATTCCTCTCACATTACGGTTATCTCTAAAAATCAGGATAATAGAATATCAAATTACAACCAGATCATAAATAAGATAACTCATATATCACAAGATATTACGAATGTATCTATATCCTATGATAGTCCAGCTCTAATCAATCTTAATAACAAAAATTACTCTGTGTTAATTCGTGGATTGAATCTTAACACTGCGAGTAAGATTTACCATGTGAAAGAACAAATCTACGAGGGAAAAGCACCTAAGAGAAATAGTGAAACTATCATTGGTAAAGAACTACAAAAAGAATTAGGAATTAAACTTGGAGATGAACTCACAATCAACACTAATATTGGCCAGGAGTATACATTAAAAGTAACAGGATTCTATGATCTAAAAGTATCATCTCTGAATAAGACATGGATGATTACTACGTTGGATACTGCTCAACATATGTTTGGTGGTGATAATACCATTACTAATATTGAGATGCAAGTAAAAGATGTATTTGCAGCGGATCAAATAGCGGATCGTTTATCTAATGTTTTATCCTCTAGATTAAAGGTTGAAAATTGGAAATCACAGAATGAAAGCTTGCTTAGTGGACTAAATGGTCAAAGTATATCAAGTATCATTATTCAAGTATTTGTCTTGGTTTCGGTTGCACTCGCAATTGCAAGTGTTCTTGCAATTACTGTAATACAGAAGTCAAAGCAGATTGGTATTCTTAAAGCAATGGGAATTACAGATAAAACAGCAAGTCTTATCTTCCTTTTTGAAGGACTTTTACTTGGAATTATCGGCTCTATATTAGGAGTATTATTTGGCCTACTATTGGGATTCTCCTTCTCCACGTTTGTAACAAACCCAGATGGAACACCAATCGTTGCTCTTACTTTCAATTATAGCTTCATCCTATTCTCTGTAATGGTTGCAATTATTGCTTCTATGTTTGCGGCATTAATACCTGCGAAACGTTCCTCCCAACTTAATCCAATCGAGGTGATTCGAAATGGCTGATATTATAACCTTATCAAATATAACAAAAATATATGGAACAACAATACAAACAAAAGTACTTCATAACATCAATTTATCCATTGAAGAAGGAAGCTTTAATTCTATTATCGGTTCCTCTGGCAGTGGTAAAAGTACATTTCTTAATATAATGGGTACATTAGATACGCCTACTAACGGTGACGTCATCATAAATGGAATAAGAACAAATGATATGAAAAAGAATGATCTAGCAAGATTAAGGAATCAGACTTTAGGCTTTATCTTTCAATTCCATCATCTTCTTCCTGAATTTACTGTACTTGAAAATATACTTATGCCATATCAGATATATACATCAAAACCTTCAAAGGAAACCCTTGATCGAGCTAATGAACTTATTAATCTAGTTGGATTATCAAAGGTCAAACATAATCTTGCCACCAATCTGTCTGGTGGCCAACAACAAAGAACAGCGATTGCGAGAGCCCTCATCAATAACCCTAAAATCATCTTAGCTGATGAACCTACTGGCAATCTTGATTCTGAAACTACTGATACGGTCTATCAATTAATGCGAGAGATCAATGAAAAATATAAAACAACTTTCGTTGTTATTACGCACGATAAAAGAATTGCAGATAAAACAGATCGTGTAATAGAGATTCAAGATGGTAGAATCCTTAATTAATAAGTAATTCTACCCTATACGCACAAATAAGACGAGGACTTAGCCTTTTATGCTAAGTCTTCGTCTTTCTATTTATCTTAATTTTTTCCCTTCTGATAATAATTCAACTGCTTTTGTGATACGTTCCTTTCTAGTATCCTCACGTTTTGCTGAGGTAATCCAATTAACATATTCCTTTTTGGCAGTATAGGAAAAAGAGTGGAATGTAGTAATCGCTTTTTCACTTCGGTTCATAGATAATTCAAAATCTTCTGGAAGTTCTACAATACGCTCTTCTTCATCCTTTTCCAACGTTACTAATATCTCATCGCCATAATCTTTTCCTATTGCTTTGCGAATCTCTTTTGTTAAACCTATCATATAACAATCGCCCATTCTTACAATTGACCCACGATATTCGATTCCATCAAAGTTGGCTTTCACTTTCACACGTTTTGAACCAAATACCTCATTAACGTCAAAAGGTGGTTCTATATAAGCAGCATTATTTTTTTCATGTTGTTTTATGATTGCTTTATATTCCTGTTTCAATGAATTCTCTCCTTCTTCAACTATTCCCATTTATTCTATCTAAACTAATAGGATTAGTATAACATAAAACTAGATAAGTAAAACAGTAGGTAAATTTATGCAATCACAGAGATAATAATTAACGAAGTGCTTAAGATTCTAAACAACCATTATCATTTTCACAAACATCAATTCTATCTTTCTTTCGATTAAATGGTACTACGAATAAACCTAACGTTGCAATGAGCCCTGTTATTAGAAAGCATTTATTATACACCTTATAGCTCTCCTTCTCCTTGATATCCTTTATATGACCAAGTAATTGCTCTACTTCATTTTCTTGTTTCTCAAAACTTTTAATCACGAACTCCTTATTATTTCCTGTAACATTTACTAATGCTACTTTCTCTTGACTCTTAAATACTTTATGAACATCTTCTTTTGAAAAATTACTACTTGATTGAGATGTTGAACAATTAATTGCTGTAATGAATGTGTCCTTAACTTCTTTCTGCAATACGGAGTCATTATGAATCTCCTGAACTATTTTTACTTTCGTATTATGTATTGCATCTGTTGTAAAATGACTACTTAAAGTAGATACTAATGCAATTGCAATGCAAGCACTTAATTGTCTAAAACTATTTTGAATTCCAGAAGCCATCCCATTCTTATCGTTGGATACTTCTTCATAAGTAGTTTGGTACAGTATGGTCGTTATTCTAACTCCAACTCCTAGTAGAATCAGAGCAATACAAATGAGTAATATATGATTTGAATTATTCATGAAATATAACATGAAATTTCCTACTACTACAATTAGTACAGAAATCAAAGACACTTTTCTTGCTGATAACTTCTTATATACGAAAGGCATTAATGGTGCTGTCAAAAGTGCTGTTAAACTTGGAATTCCCATCCAAAGACCAGCCTTTAAAACAGAATATCCAAGTGTATTTTCAAAATAAAAATTTAATAAATATGATATTGGCATATAAGCAAAGAAAAATACTGCAATTAATATGATGGAGGCTGTAAAGCTTCTGATTCGAAACAAACTAAATTCAAACATTGGATTCGTAATCTTTCTTTCATATATAATAAATACAATGATAGAAAGAATTGATATAGCAATTAAGGATATGATTTTAGAACTGTTCCATCCATAGTCATTTCCCTTTACTAGGAAGAACGTAAATGTTCCAAGTCCTAAAGCTAAAAGTATACAACCTATGAAATCAATCTTTTTCTCTATTGTTTCATCAAAACATTCTTTGATGTATAAAGCGCCAAAAATCAGTGCAATAATTACGAACGGTATATTTACATAAAATATTGCTCGGTAACTAAAGCATTCGTTTAATATACCACCAAGTACTGGGCCAGAAGCAGCTGAAATTGATATTGTCATTCCAATAACAACCGATAGTTTACCCATAGCATTTTTTCCAAATAATTCTATACCTAATGGAATAGATAAAGGTGTTAGAATGGCTGCTCCAACTCCTTGAATAATTCGAAAAATAATTAGCATTGATAACGAATCAACTAATCCACAGCATATTGATGATATTCCAAATACTCCTAGTCCGATTAAGAATAACTTCTTTCTACCAAAGATATCAGCTATTTTAGAAAAGTTAATCAATAATGCAGAAAATGCTATTAAATATGCTGTACTAATCCAAGAAATACCGGTTGTGCTTGTGTTAAAATGCTTTGCCATACTTGGCAAGGAAACATTCACGATGGTACTATCTAATACAGTTAGGAAACATGCTATGTCTATTGCAATAAACGCTAAAATTTTTTTAGAAATTTTCATAATTCCATCCTTTCATTGTTAAATCTTTTTTGTCAGGGAGATATGCGAATAATATCGTACGTTCTTTCATTCCACTAGTTTATGTTTACAATGCCTGCAGTTACATTTATAAACATGAATCTGGTTTCGCATTCACATATTATCACAATAAATTTCTCTTGTCAATAACATGAAGTTACTTTCATGTTATTGACTTTTCTTTTTATTTCATTTATGATTTAACAAGTATAAAAAGAAATTAAATGAATCGAATCATAAAAAGGAAGGACTTAATCGTAATATGGAGAGAAAAACGAGAATACCTACTCAAAAAAGGTCTCTTGAAAAGTATGAAAAGATTATTGATGCAGCTTTTAAGCTCTTTAATGAAAAAGGATATTACAATGTTACTACCATTGATATTGCAAAAGAAGCTAATGTAGCAACAGGTTCTCTTTATTCCTATTTTAACGATAAAAAAGATATCTATATCGAAATCTTAAAAAGAATTGCAAACAACATTGTTCAGCCTACCGTTGAATTTTGGAAGCAGAATAACAATTTGAATTTTCAAGATGTTGCATCGGTAAAAAAGCTCTTTGAAATATTTATTAAAATTATGATGGAACATCATAATTTTTCAAAACTATTTCATGATGATATGACGGCACTTACACTTTTAGATAAAGATATTTCTGACATAAGGGAAGAAAATGATAGACAGCGAATAGAGAGAACAAGAGAAATACTAAATATGTTATCCATACCCTTTAAGAATGATGAGGCTTTTGAAATATTCCTCCATTACTGTAATCTTCTGATTGACGACGTCTGTCATCAAATCTTATATGATAAAACAATTAAAGATATTGATTTATACATTGAACAAGCTGTTGATATTCTGTATCTATTACTTCAAAATTTAGCCGATATCTAAACTCTTTCAAACTATTTAGCACGGTCTAGCTTCGTTCAATACACGACAAAAAAAGTAGCATTTCCTATAGATATGCTACTTTTTTGTTCCTATTCAATTCCCATTAGCATTGATAGTTCTTGTAAATACATGTTCTATTTGCTTCCTTAACACATCTACTTCTCTCTATAAAGCATCGATATGAGTTTTCTTAGCTATACCATAATAAATCGTTCAATTCCTATGGCTACCCCGTCCTTTTGAACGGTATCGGTAACCATTTTCGCATATCCTTTTACATAATCTTTGGCATTCCCCATTGCTATTCCACATCCTACCGTTGATAACATTTCAATATCATTTTTACCATCGCCAAAGGCATAACTATTTTCAATTGGAATATTAAGATATTCTAATATTTTTAGTATTCCGGTAGCTTTGCTATTTGACTTAGAATATAATTCGAAAAATCCCATTTCACTATCATAAACATAATCATACTGATCATTATCTAGGGACAAGCAATAATCTATACTCGATTGATCTTTACATAACATTTCAGTCTTATAGACATCGATCTCATCAAGATTATAATTTCCTTTCAAATATTTTTTAGGCATATTATAAGCATCATACAATCTATGTAAATCTTTATATTCCGCTTTTATATAAGAATTAGTTTGACCTTGCAATATGTACTCAATTCCAAACTTTTCAAAATTGTCTACTACTTCTCTAACTTTCTTCTTATCTAGATAGCTTTTATATATAAACTTATCATTCACTTGTACACAAGCACCATTATTTAGTACGAATCCATCAAAGCCAGCTTTATGTATATTATCATTTAAGAAAGCATATGGTCTTCCTGTCGCAATAAATACATAATTTCCTTTTGCTTGCAATTCACGTATCGCTCTTTTTACCCTAGGTGTAATATCTGTTATTCCATTTAGGCAATCCAATAAAGTTCCATCAATATCAAAAAATATTGCTTTTCTCATATCATTTGCTCCTTTCAGAAATGAATTATCATTTTGGTTTATGCGAAACTATTTACTTGGTTGAATTTAAGAAACAATAATTCAAGTTTCGTAATTATCTAGTCAAGTTTGGTATACAATCAATTACATGTAATTTTAATATCACTTTGTATCGTTTATTATCATTCATTCTCATTCTAGTAAATTTATTATCAATTGTCAACGCAATTCTTCTCAATTATGAATAGTTTAATTGCACTTCAAATTCTTTTTTGTTAAAATAGTATAAAACGAGAATAAACAGGAGGGTTCTATGTTTATAGAAGAACGCCATAAACATATCTTAGAATTGTTAGAACGTGATGGAAAAGTATTAGTAAAAGACTTAAGTCTGCAATTTAAAGTTAGTGAGAGTATGATAAGAAAAGACCTTCAAGCTCTAGAGAAAAACCACTTATTGCAACGAACTTACGGTGGTGCGATTAATATAAAACGATCCATTGCCAACTGTGAATCGTTATTTAAACGATTTGAAAAAGACACTGATTTAAAACAAGTCATTGCCGAGAAAGCTTATCAGTTAATTCAGGATAACGATACAATCTTTTTAGATGTCTCAAGTATATCCTATCTTCTAATTAAGCTATTGATAAAGAATAACAGGGAGGTTACTTTAATCACAAATATGGTTGAAACAGCTTCTTTACTTCATATGGATTTAAAGATGAAAGTAATATTTATAGGTGGAAACTACAATACTTTTGTTGGTGGAAATATCGGATTTTATTCTAATGAACAGATTAAACTATATAGTTGCAATAAATCATTTATTGGGTGTGTTGGAATAAATCTAGCAGCGAATACGATTAGTACTGCTATCTCAGAAGATGCGGGCACTAAAAAAGCTATAATGAGTATATCAAAAGAAGTTTATCTATTGGCATCTAATGAAAGATTCAGCCTAGATAGTATTTATAACTTTGCTAATATCTCTGATTTTCATGGAATAATTACCGAATCCAAGCCAAATGATGCTATCCTTACATTGTTGAATCAATATGATATTAAATTAATATAATATAGATTTAATAAGTATTTAGGAGGTTGCATTATGCCAAATGCGAAGTCTATATTAAATGATATTGAAAATTTACCATTACATCAGAAAGAACAAATACTATCAACTTTAGAGAAATTTCTTGTCTTAGGTTCGTAAGTAAGCCAAGTATAACAAGAAGTTAAAGAATTTAGATTTTCTAATACATTTATGGTGTCGTTGAAGCAGATGAAGTATTCTTTGCAGAAAATTTTAAGGGTACAAAGCCTTCTAACATGCCAAGGCACCCTCGCAAAAGAAGAAAATAGCAATAGTAATTTATAACGAAGTAAGTATTATATACTACATAAACAATTAATAATTTATCAGAAGATAATATAAATGATAACAGCAAAAAAAGTTATCATAAAATCGAAATCTTTTAGAAGTATAAAAAAACTATATCAACAAGCATTTCCCGAAAACGAAAAATTACCAATATGGATACTTGTTTTAATGTCACTTAGAAAATGCGTAGATTTCTATTCCTTTTATGACAAAAATGTATTTTGTGGATTTACTTATTTAATACATTATAAAAAAATGACTTTTGTATTATATTTAGCAACAGATTCATCGGTTAGGTCAAAAGGGTATGGTGCTGGTATTTTAGATTGGATTGAGAAAGCATACCAAGAGAATAGTATTGTCTTAAATATTGAAACTGTAAGTGAAAAATATGATAATTTTGAGCAAAGATTAAAAAGACAGAAATTCTATTATAATAATGGATTTCAAGATACAGGCTATACTTTGTATGATAAAAAAGATATTTATGATGTTTTAATTACAAAGAATAGTGCCAATTTTTCGGAAGGCGAGTATAAAAATTTGTTTAGAAGGTTTTCGTTTGGCTTTATAACTATTAATCTCGTAAGAAAGAATTGAACAGATTTTAGTTAAGTGGCAATATTCTTTTTATTGAGTATTATAGGTGGACAATCCCACCTATAATTTTTTACGCTATATTTCAACATCATAATAAAACATAGCCTAATTTTTAAGCTAGTAAATTCAAATAAAAGATAAAACAAGCCTGCATCGATTAATTTTATTTCTCGTTAATTGCCTCATAAGTATCCTTAATATCTTTTAAATCATTATATTCTAATTCAGGATCAATGACTGTATTCCACTCTTGGTATAACATATTGATATGCATGTCCGTTCTTTTTTTTGAATTTATCCTTGCGTATAAATAGATTATTACTAAACATACTAATGTAATTGAAATTACTTTTAAATTACTTATTTTATTAACTGTCTTTTCATGACTGTCAATATTTCGTCAAATGAATCCTCCTGATTTTTAACGAAAGCCATCAATTCTTCCCTTGATGGTTCCTTGTATCTGTGTGATATGCGATTTCTTAGTAGTCTTGCTGCATTTAAGAAATCATTTTGCCTCTCATCAATAATATGATTCTCCAATAATATAGAAAGACCTTGTCTCATATCTATTCCTATCTTAAATCGTTTCAACTCTTTGAGCATAATAGATGTAAAATCCTCAACTGTAATAAAAGATTCAACAAATAATTGTTTCAGACCATATGTAATAAATATGCTGGTCTCATCCTCTTCCTTTGATTCGAGAATAATTCTACATTGCTTTAACTGTTCAATGCTCTCTGACATATCTGCTATTACTGCTAACAAACGGTCTTCATTCATGACAATAACTCCCTTCTTCTCCTTGCATAAAAGGATTCATTGATTCTATAAAAGAACTCTGTTTCCTCTATACATAGCTTAAGTGCAACGTCCTGATTGCTTGTATAAATAGATATTCCGTTATTAAGTGCCTGAATCTTAACAAAAATATCTAGGTTTGGATCTTTTAAATCAATTACATCAATCTGACGATTTAATTGTTTTTCTAACCACAATTCAATCTGCAATTTTTCATCTAGTGTCAGTATATCTTGTCCTATGACTGCAAAATCAATATCAGATTCCTCATGAAAATCTTCCGTTACGATACTACCAAAAACTATAATGCTGTATAGATTATGTTGTTCAGCAATATCTTCCCACATTTCTTTGGTAATATGGTTCAAATAATTCATATAATCAGCCACAAGTTACACCTTCCTTACTAGAATTTTCTAACTTTAGTATACCCTACTTGTATAGAATATCAAACAAAATTAAGTGAATCCATCATTATTTCTTATTGACAATAAATCAAGATAAATCTAATTATAATAAAAACATAAAATTAGAATAACAAGCTGTTGAAATACTATAACTTATTTCAACAGCTTGTCTATTAAGATTCCTATTCTATAACAATTTTATCAACTCTTCTAATTTTTCACATAATACTTTCGCTTTTGTGAAATCCTTCTTTTGTAATGCTACAGCAATCTTCGTTTCAACTTCATGTTTCTTCTGTTCGATTTCTAAATAGTCTTTATCAAAATGATTCGCATAAATCATCTTTCTGAATTTACGAATACTTACTTTTCGAATGGTCTTATCTTCAATGAGTAACACATAATCCATACAATTTGCAATCGTATAAAAATCATGGGACACCATGAGAATCGCACCGTTATATTCTTCGATTGCTTTTTCTAATGCAATCTGAGAATAAGTATCTAGATGACTCGTTGGTTCATCTAATAATAAGACATTTGTTTTATTCGCTGCTATTTTTGCTAATTGCAGAAGATTCTTTTCCCCACCAGATAATGCTTCTATCTTTTGATTCATGAAATCATCTTTAAAACCATAATCGTTAAGGTATGATTGAATCTCACCATACGTCTGAAAACCAGCTTCTATGAATTCATCCTTAATCGTATTTGATTCATTTAACGTCTCGCCTTGAAGCTGAGATAGAAAAGCTACTTTCGCATTCTCAGATATCTCAATTGAAGCATGATTATTCTTATAGATATCTCTTAGTAATGTAGTTTTTCCAGTACCATTTGGACCAATTAGGGCAACCTTATCCGTACTTTCAATTTCAAAGTTAACATTTCTTAAAAGCTCTTCACGAAACGAAACACTATAATCTGTAACTTTTATTACTATTTCATCTTTTTTCTCATTTTGTACTTCACTAGCCACTTCTTGAAGTTCACTAGTTACTTCTTCTTTTATTTCACTGTTTAATACATCATTAATTTGAACTTTTACTTCTTCTTTTTCTTCAGCTTCCATCTCATTATCAGATGCAAAATGAATCTCTGGTTGCTTAATATATACAAATGGTTCTTTGATACGATTTGCTTCTAATCTTTGCAAAAGTGATACTCTTGCATTTAGGGCTCTTCCCCTGGAGGCACAGGTATAATAAGTTGCTTCCGCTCTTAATCTATCAATTACTTCCTTATTTCTCTCAATCTCTTCTTCTTCTGCAATCGCTTGTTCTTGTAATTCGATCTTCTTTTGCAGTAATGAGAAATTATAATCAATATATCTTCCATCATATTCTTGAAGTTCCGTATTTTCTAAGTGAAGGATCTTATTAAAACAATGATTTAGTAGATAACGATTGTGAGTAATTACTAGCATAGCACCTTGATGTGAATTAATTAGATCTTTCAGAGCATTTAGATGTTCAAAGTCTAAAAATACATCTGGCTCATCCATAATCATTAAGTTAGGAGCGGTAAGCAATTCCTTAATTACTTGAATTAATTTGAATTCACCACTACTAAGTTTTGATAACATCTGATCTTTATGCTTACCTAGGTTTGCAACATTTAAATCTTTCATAATATTACTTTCAAAATTATCCCCATCCATTGATTGAAATGTATCAAATGCTTGTTGATATCTTTCCAACAGACTATCAAGATCTGATGAAGTCTCCATCTCCACACAGATAGAAGTGATCTCATTTTGCATCTTCATAAACTCTTCGGACAAATATTCGAACACCGTCATTTCACTTGTGTTATTTACTTGTGAGAATTGACTTACGAATCCAATTCTAGAATTCGGTGTTATTTCTAGCTTTCCATCATATGTGTATCTTTCTGGATTCCGAATGATTTCAATTAGGGTACTTTTCCCAGTACCACTTGTTCCAATCAATGCACAGTGTTGACCAGCTTCTATTGTAAATGAAATATCATTATATAATTCCTTGTCTGAAATAGAATAAGTTAATTCTTCAACTTTTATCATATTGTTACCTTTCTTTACCAAGAAAAAAGGGCTGTTTATAATATTTACAGTCCTTTTTCTATCTTACCTTATTAATTCTATTATAAATTATTCTAATTTAATAAAGATATTATTTATGTTTACCGTTCGTAGCATAACATTTTTTATCACTAATTTCAATCCTAAGTTGTAGTTATTATGCTTTTTCTAGTAATAACCGATGTCTTCCTTTAGTCTATATTCCAGCATTATTTCATCTACTAAATATAAATCGCTATAGCAATGCATATCACTTACACCTTCTGAAATGAGCTGATATGTATTACTTTCATAGAATAGCTTCATAGCCTCCAATTCGGAGATATTTGCTTCCTTAGCTAACTGTCCTATAATTCTAGAATATTTTTTTTGTAATAATACTTTATTTGCTTCCATTTATTTTTCACTACTTCCTTTAAATAATAGATATTGATTAATTACCTCTTGGTTTATAAAGCATATTTGGTAATTCGGTTGCTGATACTTAAGACGCCCTAAAGCCTCATACTTTGAAATAAGTCCATCCATAAACAGTTCTACTGTATTAAATACTTTATCGTTAGCGATTCCACCTTCAACAACATCATATTCTTGATATATCAAATCTCCGTTTCTACATGCAATAATAAAATCTAACCATTCATCATCATACTCTTTAAACTTCTTTATTCTATAGTTTTGGCATACTTTATTCTCATCATACTCATAACAATTCACTATTGCATTTCTACCGGTTCGTTTAAATCTGGCTACCCAAGCCTCAGCTTGTTCCATGAGTGGAGTAACATAAAACCCTTTACCAAAATTAAGTTTATCCCTAGAGTATTCAATCTTTGGCTTTTGTATGACACAAAAAGAACCATGATAAATCAACATGCAATTACTCCTTTCGACTTCATAACATCAACAATATCATCCATAATATACTGCTTACTCTGTGTATGAAGTGATTCATAGCAAGGGATTATATAATCAATAAGAATATCACTTTCATTCACTAATAATTCAAATATTTCTTTAGAATTTTTTTGCAAAGCTTGGGCAATATTTTCTATACAAAATACTGCAAATTCAATTTCATTTTGATTCAATCATTACACCTCGCTTTTTATAATCCGTTCTCTTATCACTATTATAAACAATAGTTTTACTATATACAATCACCTAATCATCCAAATATTGTTTACTCAAACTATAATTGTACTATACCACACAATTACCCTCATACCCTTTTGATTTATTACATAAAGTTAAAGCTGATTGATCTAAAGAAGTTTATGATTTACTATTTCTCTTTAATTACATGTAAAAGAATATTGAGTCTATAATGTGTATTCCTCTTCCATCACAGGATCTGCATAATACTTGGCTTGCGCATGCCACAATCTTTCATACACCTTACCATGTTCTTTTATTAAGTCATCATGATTGCCTCTTTGAATTAGCATTCCTTTGTCAAATACCAAGATATCATCGCAGAATCTACAGCTACTCATTCTATGGGATATGTAGATACTGGTCTTATCTCTTACCATCCCATCAAACCTTGAATAGATTTCATATTCACTAATAGGATCAAGTGCTGCTGTTGGCTCATCTAAGATTACAAACGGAGCATCTTTATAGAGAGCCCTAGCTATAGCTATCTTCTGCGCTTCACCACCAGAGACATCCTCACCATCACCCATCTCGTGATATAGAAGGTTATCTAGTTTCTTAGGCATTTTATCAATTCTTTCTTTTATTCCAGCTGACTCCAATGATTTCCAGACCTTTGTTTCATCGGCGTTCCCATTACAGGCAATATTATCTTTCACTGGTATAGAAAAAAGAGAAAAATCTTGAAAAACTGCTGCAAATAAATTCAGATATTCTTTGTAATCATATTTACGAATATCCACTCCATTCAAAGTAATACTTCCTTCTGTTACATCATACATTCTGCAAAGTAGCTTAACAAACGTAGTCTTGCCAGCACCATTACGACCTACTACAGCAAAGCGCTTCTTTAAGTCCAATTTTAGAGATACATTCTTTAAGGTCTCTTCCTCACTACCTGGATAACGAAAACTTACGTTATGAAATTCAAATTCATATTCATTATCTTTTCTTTTTTCCACTGGTAGGGAACCCGTATCTAACTTATTTTCTTTTTCTAGGAATGTAGTATAAAAAGACAAGTAAGACTGGTACAACAATATTTGATTTAATGATTCTATGGTAGCCCTAAGAGAACTATTCATCGTTTTAATCGCTCCCACATATTTTGTAAAGAAGCCAATGGATACTGCACCAACATAAGTTTTAACTACTACGAAAAGATATCCAAGTAAAAGTGCTACATCACTTAACATGGAAGTGAATACAAGGAATCTTCTTTCTGAGTTCCAATATTTTTGATAAAAAGCATAAATTTCTATACTAAGTTTTTTCCATTCTGAATATATCATATCCTTCATTCCATAGAGACGAATTTCCTTTGCAATATTCATATCTAAAGGTAGATTTCTAGATAGATATTCCGTCTTTTGATTCACATCCATTAATTCATAATACATTTTCACATTTTTCTCTTTCATACTCAGAGATAATCTAGCATATAAAATGATTAAGATGATAATTAAAAAGCCTACCAGAATAAATGATCCTGTTGTAGATACGACGATACCAAGAATTCCTTCTGCTTTCACCTCTTTAACACAAAGTTCTAATATAACTCCGAGTGATACGAAAAATCCAATTATCCCTGTTAAAAAATTAAAGAAACTCAGCATATACATACCAAATCCCCCATTCCTTGAGACATTGTAATCTGCTGCTTGAAATTCCTCTAGATTCTTTTTATCCTCAAAAGTAGCATAATCCAATGAAATAGCTTTTAGCAATATCTTTGAATTACACAAACGATTAATTGTCATACTTTTACCTTCTAATATTTTTTGCAGATAACTACTTAATACTCCTACGACTGTCACTGTAAGAATCATAACCGATGTCTGTACCATTGCCTGTCTCCATTGCTCATTCAACAAGGAGTCTATTATGTACGAGCTTCCAATGATAGTTACGAATGGTTCTGATGCTTTCATTACTGCTGCCATTAGATAGATGGGAATTATATTTTGATCTAGTGAATGAATCATTTTTAATAGTCCAAATGCTACCTTAACTTCTTTAAATACCTGCTTCATTCTTCTCCACCTCCTTTTGATAATAATGAGACTGTATCTGATACATATCTGCATATTTACCATTCTTCTTCATAAGGCTTTCATGATCTCCCTCTTCAACAATCTGTCCTTTTTCCAAGAAGAGAATTCGGTCACAAAAACGGGTCGAACTTAATCGGTGAGATATAAATACAGATATTTTATTTGTACACAAACTTGAATACTCTTCATACAGTTCGCTTTCTGCAATAGGGTCTAAGGCAGCGGTAGGCTCATCTAAGATCAAAATTGGTGCATCTTTATATAATGCCCTAGCCAACATCAATCGTTGAGTCTCTCCACCAGACAGCTTTATACCTGCTGGATCAAGAATCTGAGTTAATGTGGTATGCACCCCCTTTGGCAAGGATTCTACTTTCTCCCATAGCTTTGCCTTCTTTAAGCAATTTACCACCTTTTCTTCTGCATACTGATTACGATGAATATCATTAGAATCTACTTTGGCAAAAGCACGACTATATCTATTACTATGCTTTTCTTCTTCCATCTGCATCTGCTCAGACTCTGTCCATGTACATGATACATTTTTACCTATTGAAAATGGGAGTACTTGAACCTCCTGAAATAGAATTGATATATAACGGTAATATTCTTCTTTTTCCATAGAAGCAATATCCACACCATCAATTAATATACGTCCTCCACTGAGCGGATATAAACCACATAATAATTTCATAAGTGTAGTCTTTCCCGCTCCATTCATGCCTACTAGGGCAACTTTCTCACCTTCATGTAAGGTAAGAGAAAAATGGTCAAATATCATCTTCTCTCCGTATTGAAAACTAATATCCTCAAAGATAATGCTATGACATGATTCTGGTATTATTTTTTCTTCTACTTCCTGATTTACTTTCTGATGTTCTTCCTCATCCCCAATATAATCGCGAAATACTGAGATACCGTCACTAATTTTTCTAAGATAAGTATAATTTTCCACAATCTGATTAATCCAAGTTCCAAATCCCGCAACTACTCCAATATATACAAGAAATTCAGGTACATCCATATTTCCCTGTACTAATTGATAGATTAATAAACCATAGGAAATCCCATCTCTAATTAGGGAGGTAAAGCACATTACTAGATTTGCATAAAAATGATGTTTCTGTACATCATTATAGATATTAGTAGCCTCTTTTGTATTCTGGCCTAATGCTTTCTCAAACCAGTTGTATAAATGGTACATTCGTATATCTTTTGCCTTTTCTGTGTTAATGGACTCCCTTTTTAAGTACCAGAATTTACCACTATTATCCCAAAATGTTTTCATATGTTGAAACTGATAACGAATTGCCCTTGACTTTGCATAGCAATTAATGATAGACGTGATTAATAATACGACAAATAACATTGGATGAAGTCTTCCTGCAAGGCAGGCATATAGAAGAAAACCACCCACATTAATAAACAGAGCACTTCCGTAGAGGTAAAGTCCTTTTACACCAGAGTAGTGATTCATACCATCCCACTGGTCTAGACTTCCTATCACTTCCCACAATCTCTCCCGTTCTTTGCTGTCCTCAAACTGTGTGATGTCACAAGATAATACTTTCTTCTCTAGTCTCCTAACGTATTGTATATCACTAATCATGACACCCATCTTCTCAAACTCTTGATGGGTATAGGTACGTATTAGATTCAATGTAAGAATGAAACCAATCCATATGAATACATCTAATATAAGTGTAGAAAGACTAATTCTACTTTGTAAAAGTCTTATCACTTCAGCTGGAATTAATATTAATAAAAATGGAATAACTATCTGTGTCACAATATCAAGAACTAGATAAATGTAATAGATACATCCCATCACTTTCATATCTGCAAGTGCACCTTTTAAATTACTCCATATGGAATACTGTTTTCGAATATCTTCTCTATTTAACATATTGTATATCCCTCCTTCTTTTTGTCATTATAGCTTTCTTACAGGAAAAAAGCCTTTTTGTTCCCGAAAAGGTGTTTTTCGTTCACAAAAAGGCTTGCATTTGAACCCTAACATGATTCTAAAGGTATCATTATCTCACTAGCAAAAACTCCTGGTTCATTTTTTAAGTTTAGATAACCTTCGTATTTATCCACGATAAGTCTCACACGCTTCATGCCATGACCATGTTCTCCTCTTTTTTCACTAATATAATTTTTCTGATTAAACCTAGGCTCTTCTACTGCTGAATTAAAGATAGAAAAATAAAACTGACTATGTACAATATCACCGTAGATACGGATAAATCGTTTCTCTTCTTCAATTGGAGCACATGCTTCAATAGCATTATCTAAAAGATTACCAAGTATTACACAGATATCTATATCGGATATACTAATATGTTCCGGAACAATTACCTTGCACGATACTTGTATTCCACGAGTTCCTGCAAGAGAAAGCTTTGAATTTAATATCGCATCTACCATAAGATTACCACTTTTCACAAGCTGATCTACTCTTTTTAGATCCTTCTCAAGTTCTCCCAAATACTCTTCCATACGGTCATACTGATTCAGAGAAAAGTAAGCTTTTAACGTCTGAATATGATTATGATAATCATGACGCCATCCCCTCATATTCAAATATACCGACTTAACCTCCTCATAATGATGCAACATAATCTGATTCTGAAATTCAGTGGTATCTTTTTTAAAATTTTGTGATAATCCATGATACATAGATTCTAACAGGTATAATAAAGTAAGAGTTACACATTCCATTAGAATTCCATATCCTTGAAATCCCAGATATAAGAACACAGAAGTAAATAAGAACACGCAAGCAAATAGGATAAGTTTTCTCCTTTTTTGCATCCAAAGTATCATCAGATATACATCTGGCAAGAAAAGAATTGGGAATAGTTCTATCGCTCTATCTCCTCCGATAACATGAAGAAGAATAATTAGAAGGATAAATATTCCTAACTGTGAAAGGCAATATCCACCAAAATGATCGTATCCCTTTGCATAAAATAAAATAAACAAATCCACTAAAGCAAGCATACATAACCATCCTATTACCATGATTCCATAACAATAGGATGTGCCTAAGATCACAGTTAAAAGCAACAACAAAACCACCTTACTTTTTCTGTCATTCGTGAATGGAAATATAAAAAAAGCACACATTAGAATTCCCACTAGAAAGAAAAGACTCGTCACTAACATGATATAGTTCCCCCTCTAAAATGACAGTTCATAAATGCCTCGCTTATCTCTTTATGTTTGCCCTTTGGAACAAGAAGTTTTTCTCCGTTAATCAAAGTAATCTCCTTCGTGGTAATTCGTTCTATGCCACGTAGATTCAGAATATCGCTACGATTTATTCTTAAGAAATATTCATCCGATAACTCCATCTCTATTTCCTTCATGCTCTTTTTAATTCTGTAACACTGTTCTCCTGTTACTACTTTTAAGTAATGACCATCGCCCTCCACACGAAGTATTTGATTTCTTCTAATTTTCAGTATTTCCTTGTCTACTCTTATGATTAAGATTTCTTCTTGTTTCATGCACTCCTCAACCGCTTTGTTAATACAATCATACAATTTTTCTTCTTCATAGGGTTTTAGTAAATAGTTTATGGCATTTACTTTAAATCCTTCATATATGTACTCCGTCATTGCTGTTATAAAGATTATAGACAACGCTTCATTTTTACTTCTTAAATACTTTGCAAGTGCAATTCCGTCCATCCCCTCCATCTGAATGTCTAGAAGTGCTATATCGATGTCGCTATTTAGATCATATTGAAAAATAAGCTGTTCTGCACTTCTATATTCTTGTATACATATAGGGATTTTTCTATCTGCAAAATAGGTACGAATACTTTTTACTATTAATTCTCTTTGAACTTCTTCATCATCACAAACAGCTATCTTCATTCTCTCACCTACTTAACTATTTTCAAAAAAGAAGCTAATATATAAGGAATTATCCTTATGATATCAGCTCTATGTTTTAAAAATACTTTTAATATGATGCCACTATACCACCAATTATAAATTTATACAAGCACTTGAAGGCGTTTCAGTTTCAAATTATTTAAAGCATGACATATAATACAGTCACAAAAATTCTTACAACCACGTCATTCTTATTTTGCAGTTCTTTCAAGCAGAACTTTTCCTGGACAAATAGGTTTATCTTTACTAAGTACTACACATTGGGGACACGCTAAACACTTACCAGCATATTTTCCTTCTTTGGCATCATTTAACCAATTGGGATTTATTAAAAAGTTTCTACCAATATCAACAATATCTATCTTGGTTTTTTCTAATATTTCCTCTGCGATCTCAAGGGAATTTATTTTATGAACTCCAAAGACTGGAACAGTAACTTCATTTTTAATTTTTTCTGCTGCATACATAGCTGAAGAAAACTGATAATCGTCACTTACCTGCATTTCTTGTTCATTCGAAAATCCATAAGAAATATCAAGAAAGTCTATACCATTTTGTTCTAATACCTTAGCATGTTTTATACCATCTTCTAACGTAGGTTCAAATCCACCCAAACGAATTCCAACTATAAATTCCTTTGGTGTTATTTTTCGAATTCCATCTAAAATTTCCAATACAAATCTATCAGGGTTCGTACCATACTCATCATTTCTTGTATTTACTTTTTTATTATAAAACTGACTTATTAAATAACTATGACAGCCATGTAATTCAATACCGTCATAACCAGCTTCATACGCTCTTCTTCCTGCTTCAATAAAATCCTTCTGAATTGATGTTATATCCTCTTTTGTCATTTCTTGACCAACAACGGTTTTATCTGAACATTGATATATGTATGCACTTGGACATAATGGAGATTCTGAGATTCCGACAACTCCTGCATGGTGAATCTGAATAAATATTTTGCAATCTTGTGCATGGACTACCTTTACGATTTCTTTTAGTCCTTCAATCTGACCATCTTCCCATATTCCAAGCTGTCTTTCTGATAATTTACCATCCTTATTAACGCAGGTAGCTTCTTGAATAATTAGTCCTGCTCCCCCTTTTGCTAACCTTCTATAATATTCTACATTTTCTAATGTTACATATCCATCCTCTGTTAATCCAACTACCATTGGAGGTACACAAATACGATTCTTTAATTTTATGTTTTTTAATTCATATTCTGAAAATAACTTCTTCAAAAGATTCACACTCCTATTTCTATTGATTAAATGAATTTACTACCTTTTAAATTAATCTGTATTTGCCGATTAATTAAATCGGTAAATACAGATTATCACACCTTAATTTATAATGCAAGTCCAAAATAAAAGAGCAATAAATAATTTAGCTATTGTCGCTAATCTATTTACTACTCTTTCTCTATTTCTCTAATTCAATATTAATCCATTTTGATATTTCATTGATCGTTTTCTCATTTCTTCTAAAATAGGTATATTGACCAATGTTTCTTGATTCTACAAGCTCAGCCTCTTCTAATATTGACAAAAATCCTGATATCGTTGATTGACTTAATCCAGCTGTCTTTCTGATAGCACCTACACATACACCTCCTTTAAAATCGTCCATCACTGATAGATGTATCTGTGGCTCAAAGTTCGCTTTTGGATCTTTTAACCATAATAATATATTTAATCTCGTCTCATTTCCTAGAGCTTTAAAAATCTTTACAACATCCATTTTTTATTCTTTCCTTCCAATATCTAAACTTTCTATAACTTATTAATATTATCATATATTTTTTGTGAAATGCAATATATTTAGCCTTTTTAGTATATTCTATATTAGAGTCCATTAACTATTCTCTAATATTATTCATGACAATATTTCATCTTATCTACTTCATTAGGTTTTCGTTTAATATAATCTATGAATTGTTTATCCACGAATACCAAACCTTAAGTTAAAGGATTACATTGCAGTACTAGTACAAAGTAATCCTTATTTATATTATCTATTATTATGCATTAACTGATCCAAAATCAATATTTACAGGTGTGCTTTGATAGCCTACAGTCTTCCATTTATGAGTATAATGTTCTGTATAACTTGCCCAATCGCCTGTAACATAACAATGAAAATGATCTACTTCCCAGTAAAGTTGAACTCCGATCACATCATTTACTGTATTATCTGCATACCATACTGCCTCTGTAACTGCTTGCAAGTTCCTTGTTGCTAATGCAGGAAGTTCTTTTACCTTTGCTTTTTTCAAAAACTCCTCGTCAAAAATATCCCAGATACTATTCTCCGTTAATGACAAATCAAAGTCCCAATCCGCTGTTACTCCAGCACCATTATTATAAATATTAAAATCTGATACCGTAGTGGTCATTGTCTCTGATATAGTATAAGATGAGCTAAACGTTGGATTTTTCGATAAATCAACTCCTACACTGAATTCACTACTTGTTGTATACTGTGCTTGTTTATTTACATTTTTAGGTTCTGTTGATAAAGTTCTTAATTTACTTGAATTAGGTTGCATATGAATATTTACATGAGATTGGAAATAGCCTCTGTCGTAGGTGCTATTATATTGCATATCAGCACCATTAGCAGGATTGAAGCCAGCACCAACACTTCTTATTCTTAAGTATTTATATTTTGGATTGAAAGAAGCAATCAGTGAGATTTCCATAACGACTGAATTATTAGTAACCTGTTGATCTGATAGATTCCACTTTCCTTCAATTGCTAAGTAATTAAGCTTAAATTGACTCTCAGGTAAATCTGCTGGTGAACTTCCAGGCATTGGACACAATTCCTCTGGTACCTTGAATTCAGAATCTAAGATTCCTTCAATCATCCTTACTTGCTCTGCTACACATAAATTTTCAAAAAATGCCTGGCATTCCATAGGTGGACATTCATTACATGGAGTTTCATCTACACTAAAGCAACGGCTTCCATCCTCATTTTGTGTAACAACTGCTTGCCCCGTTTCTTGCATCACTTCACCTGTCAATCCCAATGCATTAAATACATTGTACGTACTGTAAGGTCTTACAATGATACATCTTCCGCGAAATCCAATTCCTAATATCTTTGATAATATACTTCCGTCTTTTACGTTTAATAAGATTAATGGCTTTCCTAAAGCTAATGCTGCATTAATTAGCTTGTTAAGGCCAATCTGATCATTACATTCATCAATATTATTAAAGTTAATCAATACTACTGAATAATTACCTAATTCGATATCTCTTTGTCTCATATATATAAATGGTCGATTAAGAGAATCTTCCAACTTCTGCGCTAGTGAATCCTGGTTATTAAGAAATAATGCCATATAAGTTCCTCCTTAAAATATACTCTTACAATACATAATATGACATTATTCGACTTTCGTTACTGATTTTATTATTTCTTAGGTTTATTCTAAAGAATCTATTGATGAAATAAGAATTATACCATTCTCAATTTTTTAACCAATCTTACTCCATATGCCTCATATGGTTTTCCTAGGTATTGTTCCATTTCTTGTTGATATCCATGTTTTTTATAAAATTTAATAGCAGGTGTATTTTCCTTAAACGCCCATATAATCATTTCCTTATAACCATTCCTTAATGCTTCCAATTCAGCTTTCTCAATTAACTGACTTCCAATTCCTTTCCCCTGATAGGATTGTTGAATGTATATGCGCCATAATTCATATGCTTCTGATTTATCTTCATCCGTAGTCTTACCTACCGATAACAAAGCTATGGGCTGTCCATTTTGCTCATATATGTAGTTCGTTAATCTTCCAGACTTAAAGTCCTTGTTTAATCTATTTTTTCTCTCTAAACACCCTTTATTGTTCAAAAGTTCTTCATTTACATATCCTTTATAAACGCTTTTCCAATTATCATTAACGATTTGACATATTGTCTGTATGTCTCTATTTTCTAATAATCTTATCATATTCTTTCAACCACTCCTTACCATTTACATTATGTAAATTACACTTATTTAGGTTATCAAGATTTCACTTTAATCGTCCTTCTTAATCATAATCTTAATATTTTTTACTGATTATATCACAAATCGTTCAATAATAAATATTTCTTTTCCATTTTTTATTTCATACCAAGAAACATTAAAAAGTTCCGCACAGATGATGTCCAATCAGCTTGTGCGAAACTTATTTACTTATTTATAACAAATTCATCATAGTAACATTCCTAGTCATCCTGATTTGCATCTGGATAGGAATCGGAACCTTCTGCAATGTCAATCATCTCGGAAGTTGATAGCATTAAACCATTTTCCATCTCATCAATTTCACTATCATGATAATCAAGAGAATTAATCTCCTTTCGATCCTTTTCATGAATAAAATTTCTACTAATATCAACAATACGTTGATTCGTTAATGGAGTTAATGTACCTTCTTTTAAATTATATTTTTGAACTATGGCGTCATCAATGGGAATAAGTTTTTGATTCATTTCTACAAATAATTTTTCCATATCTCCTCCAATATTAATACAATTTTAATTTACGATGTTAATAATATTGTCCGCCATTTCCGAAATTGAATACTGGTAGTTTCTGTTTCACACTTAATATCTTTACACAAGAATAACTGTATAATCTCACATTAATCTTACGTTCTAAATGTAACTTGATTATAATCTATGTTCATGAGTAATTAATTTTCAGAAAAAGCATATAGTTTAATAAATATTAATATCATGAGGTCTATATGGAAATATATGTAGTTCAACCTGGTGACAGTATAGAACTAATTGCAAAAAAATATAGTATATCAGTAGAAAGATTGATTAGCGATAATGGGTTGACTAATCCTTATACATTAGTCTCTGGTCAAACTATCGTTATCCTTTATCCCAAGAAGAGCTATACTGTTATGCCAGGTGATACTTTAGCATCCATTGCTAACACTAATGGAATCTCAATTATGGAGTTAACTAGAAATAACCCTTTTCTTTATGATAGAAACTATATTTATCCTGGTGAATCATTGGTAATCAATTATAACTCTGATAAAAATATAGTTGTAAATGGGTTTGCATATACATTTATTAATCTTGATATACTAAAACGTGCCTTACCGTATTTAACATACCTATCAATTTTTAATTACCGAATCGCCGAAAATACTAAGATAACTAATTACGGTAATGATACCGATCTCATTAAAATAGCAAAAGATTACAATACGATTCCACTTTTAATGATTTCCGCATTTTCACAAACTGGTGAACTTGATTTAGATTATATTTATCAATTACTATTAAATGAAAATAAACAAGATAAGCTTGTCAATGATATGCTTCAAATTGTTAAATCCAAGAATTATTCTGGAATAAATGCAATAATCAGCCATATCACGGAGTCGAATCAAAATTTATATCTAAATGTTTTAACTAAATTATCAAAGGCCCTTAAAAAGGAAGGATATCTATTTATATTAACAATTGAACCCAATCTTCAAAAAAGTAATGATCAGGTAGTATATGAAAAACTTGACTATCAAAGTATTAGTAAAATAGTGGATAGGATAGTTTTTTTTCAAAATCTTTGGGTTATAAACCGACAACCTCCAGCTCCTGTAAGCGATATTTCATTAATAAGAAATTTCATTCAATATGTTACTTCTATTATACCTCCTAATATGATATCGATAGGGGAGCCTCTCCTTGGGTATGATTGGCTTCTTCCATTTACTCCTGGCTTATCCTACGCTAATTCTCTGTCACTTGATTCAGCAATAACATTAGCTTACAATCAACAAGTAGCAATTCAATTTGATGATGAATCACAAACTCCATATTTTAATTACATAACTTCAAATGTTGGATTCCCTGAGAATCATGTGGTTTGGTTTATTGATGCGAGAAGCATTAAGGCATTAGATGATGTTATTGCGGAATATGATTTGGCTGGCTCTGGTATATGGAATTTGATGATTTATAATCAACAATTATGGTCAATTATTAACGCTCGTTTCTATATAGTTAAAATGCCAATAATTTAGTTTTATAATAAAAATAAATTATTAATAAGCGTTATCACTCAAAATTAAAATCACTTAATACTCTAGTTGTAGATCCTATTATTTATTAAAGTAAATAATAGGATTTTTTAGCAATTACCTTCATACACGTATTTTAAGGATTCTCTTGCTACCTCCCCAAGTTCATAGATTTTATTAACTTCTGTAGCATTACGATCTGTCATTTTCCATCTTGGAAAGAACCTCGTAACATGTAAAGGAATCTGTTCGTCTACTGAAGCAACCCACTGTGACAACTGCCGCATCTCTTCTACCGAATCATTTTCATCTGGAATGACTAAAGTAGTAAGTTCTACATGACACTCTTTTGCAGCAAGAGCAATAAAATTCTTTACTGTCTCTAAGTCTCCACCAATTTGCTTATAATACTCTTTCGTAAAACCTTTTAGGTCAATATTTAAGGCATCCACATATGGTAGTAATTCCTTTGCAACCTCTTTCGTAACGGACCCATTGGTAACAACAACTGTCTTCATATCACGCTCTCTTAATATGGTAGCAGTATCTATCACATATTCATACCCAATCAAAGGTTCATTATAGGTAAATGCAACACCAATATTACCATGTTCTCTTAACTTGGAAGCTTTATCAGCCAATTCTTCTGGAGTTAAGGTTATCGTATCCGTTTCCTCTTCTCTTACCATGGAGATGCTATAATTCTGGCAAAAAGAACAGGTTAAATTGCACCCATAACTACCAACGGATAGGATCTTACTACCTGGATAAAACCGATAAAGTGGTTTCTTCTCAATCGGATCAAGCGCTAGAGAAGTAATCTTCCCATAATTGGAAGCAACAACCTCCCCACCTACATTCCTTCTTGCACGACATCTCCCATATTGCCCTTCTTCTAAATTACATCGATGCATGCACACCTTACATTCTGCATTCATAACTATCCTCCCTTCCTCCCTTTTATAAGGGTATTTATACTGATAAAGTCCCTTATAAAAAAAATATCCGAATATCACTGTATAAATTGGCATGCTTAGATTTTGTTTTAAAGAGTATTAGAGATTCTTAATGAAAAATGAATTATTCAATAATTAGAAGGAGTGCTGTTTGAGCGTTCCTCAGCGAGTTCGCTCCTTCTAATTATGTTATGATTGATTCATTTTTCATTTAGAATCTCTTATACTCCTTTAACCTAAATCTAGGCATGCCAATTTATACAGTGATATTCTCAATAACTTCCCATAAAGAACTCACTAATGCCCTTACCTATACATGCCGAATGACTTCAAATCTCTCTAATGTGACTTCCTCATCTTCATCAATACAAGCTTTTTGCTTTGATATTGCTATCTGTTCGTCTACAGTATCTACACCCTCTAGGTTAGGGAGTAATAAACCTCTTCTTCTTCCTTTTGATACGATAACACCATATCGTTTCACATCTAGTTCCTCTTTCGAGGTAATTGATTCTGTTGGTCCTAGTACATCAACGCTATACACTAAACTATCCAGTTCATCTATTATTATTGAGGAGAATCTTGGGTCCTTTGTTCCTGCACTAATTGCATTCTGAATAATCTCCTCTGCAACAGAAGCAGTTGTAGGTGCAGTAGTACCAATACAGCCTCGAAGTTTACCATTCTTCTTAATAGAAACAAAGGTTCCTGCACGCTTTAAGGTCATATCGTTTGGTATATTATTTGGTACATTCATGGTTTTACCATTGTTTAAATAATACTCTAAGGATTGCCTAGCTAAGCGAACATACTCATCTTCTGCCTCTCTTCTAGTTTCATATTCTTGTTTATGTTCCTCCTTATATCGTTCACCAAAGTTCCTACTATTATCAATACCATTCACTTCAAAAGAGCATATTCCATATCCAACACCAAATGGTCCCTCATAAGAAAGTTTCTCTGCTTTTACTGCTGTTTGATCTAATGCACCTGCCATTATTAAAAAGGAGCGATGCCCACATTCTGCTGCTTTATCGCAAAAGCTCTCTTCTAGATGGAACAATTCCATAAAATCGCCCGAACTCATAATCTCCATCACTTTTTGATCGTATTCTGGTCCTTCCTTCTGATAGCCATAAGGTCCTTCCTCGGTTAGTTTATGAGAAAGATCTCCACTGGCGATCAATACAACTTTTCGGTTCAAATCATCGCTTACCTTTTTAATATACTCTCCTAATGTATAATGAGCGATATATGACTCACCTGATAAACCAATGCGAACTAATTTATATTCTGTATAATCCTGATTTATAAAATATAATGGAACCATTGTCCCATGATCGAGAGCTTTATTCTCTTCTCCTAATGTACCTGCAGGAAAATCATTTTCATATGCTAAATGTGCTAATTCACTAGTAAATTCTCCATCATACTTCACATCAAATTTTACATTCTGAGCACCAAACTGTCTAAAATCTCCTTTTGCAGAAAATCCAGGTGATATATGAAAATAGTCTGCATACATAATAGAATGGGGTGTTGTAAGTATGATTGTATCTGGCTTTAAGGCTGCTATCCTTCGTGAAACTTCTTTATAAGCCATAATAGTCTTTATAATCGTTTGTTCTTTTCCTTTTCCAATTTTCCCTATAATTAGAGGTGGGTGTGGTACCATAAAAGCTCCTATGATTGGCATATGCTTTCTCCTTTTATAATTTATATAATATTAACTTCCCAAAGAAAAGTTTATTGAATTCTATTTAAATATCTCACTTTGTTCGTCAAACATTGAACTTTGTATCGTATTCTTTTTTACTTAGTCTCTCAATTAATTAATAATTCATTCAATTTTTTATTGCAATTAAAGCCTATATAATTAAAATAGACAACTAATCTCACCACTTGGGGCTATTAGCTGTCTACCATATAAATATATTTATTGAATTATATATATCCTAAGATCTTATCGCCCATCTCATTTTCGTACTGCGTGCACGTCCATTTCGATTACACTCTTCTGCAGATGGCCTTATGACATCCTTTGAGATCTCACTGAATATTCCTTCATTGTAAAAACGCTTAAATGTCCTCTTAACCAATCGATCTTCTCCCGAATGGAAGGTAAGGATTGCAATACGTCCACCTGGTGCAAGTACATCTGGAAGTGCTTCAAGGAAAGACTCTAACACTTCAAATTCACTATTCACATCGATTCGTAATGCTTGAAAGGTTCTTTGACAGGATTTCTTTATCGTATCTTTACGAATATCTGCAGGTAGGAATTGAAGTGTATTCTCAATAATCTCTCTCAGATCAGACGTTGTTAAAATAGGCTTTCCTTTTCTCATAGATTGAATCATTGCTTTTGAGATCTCAGTCGCATATGGCTCATCAGAATTTTCGATTAGCATACCTTCTAATTCTACTTGAGTAATATCTTTTAGGCGTTCTGCTGCTGATACTCCACTTTCTGGATTCAATCGTAAGTCTAATGGTCCTTCAGTCTTATAAGAGAATCCACGTTCTGGATTGTCAATCTGCATGGAGGATACCCCAAGGTCAGCTAACATAAAATCAAATCTTCCAACCTCTTCTGATACTTGCGCCACATTCCCAAAATTCTGCCTAATGATTGTTAGTATATCTGGTCCAAAGCCCATGTCTTCTAAACGCTTCTTGGTTTTCACGATCTCAATTGGATCGATATCAAGGGCGTATAAATGCCCAAGGCTATTTATATGGCCTTCGCCATTTAGATGGCCTTGATCATTCTTATCATTCTTGTCATTCTTATGACTTTCTATCCCTAAACACTTTAGCATATGCGAGGTGTGCCCACCATATCCTAAGGTTGCATCAAGACCTTTTTGACCTGGTTTTATTTGAAGAAAATCTAAAATCTCATCTACGCAGATGGAGATATGCATACCTGCAGGAGTACTCCCTTTATTAATTACTTTTTGAATGGTATCTGCATACTTATCTGGTTGATGTTCTTTATATTTTTCCTTAAAATTTCTTGGATGCGTTCCTTTATATCTAACACGACGTTTATGTTGTTCTTTATTTTGCTCTTGTTGTTCTTGATTATCCATAGATATCCTCGCTTTGCTTATATAATAATGTGATGATTCCGTCACATTTTTTGAATATTTCATTTTCAAACTTCGCATTTTAAAACCTATATTATACTTGATAAATTCAGACGAAACAGTATATTAATTACCATGATTCAAACTTTTCCATCGTCGTGACTTTGACGAGTTTGTGAAGTTACTTATGTTTTATTACTTTGGTTTAGATATAAAAAGTTTGAATCATGGTAATTTAGAACACTTAACCTCTGAATTTATCGAGTATTCAATAAACTTATTAACAGCGAAGTTCAAGGCTCATTCTAATGATGCAACTATACCATCAAAAGTAACGATTTACAAGGATATTATATATTGTACATTTCAAAGACACACTCAAACTGACTCTCAGATATGAACTGTATGTATCTAATCTTATATTTTTTCAGACATTTCTTCTAATATTTTCACTGTATTATTTAGTTCTGTTATAGATGCTGTTATTTCTTCTAAGCTTGCAATCTGATCATTAAAAACAGCATTGGAATCTTTGATTCCCTGTGAGATTCGATTAATAGAATCTCCAATTGTGGTTAATACTTCATTAATTTTTTTAATGGATTCTGAGGTATTGATGGACATATTTCTTATTTCTTTTGCCACTACTTGAAATCCATTTCCTGCTTCGCCTGCTCTTGCTGCCTCAATAGATGCATTCAATCCCAAAAGATTTGATTTTGAAGCAATACTTTCAACAAACTTTAATATATCTTTTGTACCATCCGCATATTCTGAAGTACTTTGGGATATATCTGCAATATCATTATTCATATGTGCTACATTCTGAACGTCAACAGATAATTCATTAATTGCTTTTAATATCTCACTATAAGCTACTGTAAGGTTCTTTGATACATTTAATAGATTTTTACTTCTTTGTAGATTTTTTGCTAACAAAACAGTTCCAACTGTCTCTCCATTATCATTTTTTAAAGGCACTGCATAGGATCGAAATGGAGCACCATAGATTTCTTTTGGCACTTCATTTACACTAACCATGTTTGTTTTTATTGCTTTTTCTGCTGCACCACCATTTGGAATTACATCACCTGGTTCTGTTTGTAGTTTAAGACTATCACTGCTCTGATTGACCAAAAACTTACTTTTATCCGTAAGCGCAATTGATACGTCATCTTCGAAAAAATATGGAAGATAAGGTAAGACTTTTCTAAATGCTAGTAGGATATCTTCTTCGATAAAATCTGTCCCCAACTTATTTCATCCTCTTTTCGTAAATTAATATTATTAATACAGTTTTAGTGTATAATATAAAATCGAATGTTACAATACCATCTTCTACATTTTATGTTATCTAACTTAATTTTTTCGTTTTATAGCTAAACCTTTAATTGTTAGAGCTGTCTATTAACCGCTTGGCGGCGCTATTTCGAATCTGTTCGAATAAAAATAATGGTAGACTACTAATTACACCGCTTGGCATCATTTGTAGTCTACCATATGAATCAAACTTAATGTATTAATAGTATCAATTCAGCCATGAGGGTGAACTATAACTATTACCCTATAGAGTCTTCCTTACTTTTCAATAAATCTCTAATCTCTTGAAGAAGTAGTACCTCTTCTGATAATTTTATTTCTTCTATCACTTCTTCCTCTTTCTTTTCACTCTTAAATCTATTAATTATTTTGATAAATAGGAAAATAGAAAATGATACAATTAAGAAATCAATGACATTCTGAATAAAATTTCCATAATTAAAAGTAACTGCAGGAACATCTCCGTGAGCTTCTTTAATTACAAACTTTAAATATGTGAAATTAATTCCTCCTGTTAAGGCGCCAATGATTGGCATGATAATATCATTTACCATGGATGTTACTATTTTACCAAAAGCACCACCTATGATAACACCAACGGCTAAATCTAATACATTACCCTTAATTGCAAACTCCTTAAATTCTTTTAACATGTTCTTAATCCTCTTTCGTTATATTAATATTAAAAAATAGACTATTTTATTATAACACAATTTAAATTCTGTAAACCACTAGATGCAAAAATAGGTTGGTTCTTAATATAGATAAACAAACCTAATGCTTAACGAAACACACACTGTTAATTACACGATTTGTTTACCTGTATCAAGAACCAACCCAACTTATTACCGAGAACTTAAATATTAGATCTTATAATCATTCACATCAAATTCCTTGTTTTTATAATAATACTTACGATCATCTTCTGTTATCTCACGAATAATCTTACATGGATTGCCTACTGCAATAACATTGTCTGGAATATCCTTCGTAACCACACTTCCAGAACCAATTACAACATTATTTCCAATGTGAACTCCAGGGTTAATAACAACATTTCCTCCTACCCATACATTATCACCTATCTCTATTCCAATTCCGTACTCATACCCTGAATTTCTTGAATCAGGATGAATTGGGTGTCCTGCCGTATAGACTGATACATTCGGTGCAAACATAACATTATTTCCGATTGTCACCTTTCCAACATCTAATATTGTACAATTATAATTAGCAAAAAAGTTATTACCTACTTCAATATTTTTACCATAATCGCAGTGAATTGGCTGCTCGATAAAAACGTTGTCTCCTGACTTTCCTAGTATATCTTTAATCAATTCAGCCATCCTACTTTTTTCATTTGGTCTAAGCAAATTATATTCATATATTTTAGACTTATTTTCATCTCTTTCCTCACTAAGCCCATCTAACCAAGCTTTGTATGGTAATCCTGCTAACATTCTTTCTTTTTGATTCATCTTATTGTCTCCTTATATAAGTCTTTTTAATTCTGCTATAATACGCTCTTCATTATTTTCACAGCTAATCCCGCCTATTGATATGCTTGGTTTTGTTTTCCCATGAAAATCGCTTCCACATGTTACTATCAATTTATTTGCTAAAGCAAAATCCTTATAAAATTCCACTTGTTCTCTGCTATGATAACTACTATATACCTCTATCCCTTCAATTCCACAAGCGATAATCTCTTTTAATAAACTTATATTTTCTCTAACATTATTACCTGGATGTGCTAAAATTGGTATTCCACCGCTTTCTTTAATAACCTTTATCGCTTCTTGTAAGCTCATATAGTTTACTTCCACATATGCTGGTTTACCTTGCGCACAATAATCCCAGTAAAAGTTCACGTACGGATTATCACTTCTTGAACCATTTTGGTAATATGGTAGAAGTAATGGATTCATCTGTTCCTTATCATATATCATTGCCGCCTCAGCAATCATCTCTCCATTCACTACTCCATTCCTAGACAATGAAGCAATAACTTCATCTGAAAAATCTATTCCTAACTCACGAATTAACTTCATACGCTTTTTCGAAGCCACTTGTTCTTGCTCTATAATACTCTCTTCAATTTGATGAAATACAGTTCTGTGATAATCGATACCATACCCCAAAACATGTAAATTCACTTTATCAAAAGTACAATCTAGTTCTACCCCTGGAATAATCTCGATATCTTTACCCTTACAATACTCTTTTGCTTCCTCAATTCCATTTACGCTATTATGGTCTGCAATCGAAAAATACTTTATATTATTTTTTAAACATAAATCAACTAATTCTTTCGGACTGAATTCTCCATCATCACTATATAAAGAATGCATATGCAAATCTACATAACTCATAATTATTCTCTCCTTCTATTATATTTAGTGTAGTAAAGACTACTATTTCATTAACTGTAACGTTGGTTCTAACGCTTTTAATGCAACCTGTTTGATTCCAATTTCAAAATCATGATTCAATTCTTGTGAAATAACTATATCTGGAATCATTACTTTTTCAATTTCAGTAATGAATCTACTCTTAAGTTCTTCAACAATTGCTTCTGTTATTCCTTCTGCATAGATAACGACTATATCTGGATTATACATGCAGCAAAATGAAAGCACTGTTTTTATCATTATCTCTTTCATCTGTTCTTCGTTATAATCAAAATTCTCCCAATCAACCTCAAAAGGAAGATATTTAATTTCACCTGCGAGCCCATTTCGACCTTTGTAAATCCTTCCGTTTATATATATTCCAGCACCTGGAGGATACTTACTTGGGAAATATATTCCTATTACGCACTGATTCTTAGTTATTCCATGAGAATAACAATATCCTTCAACTGCAGCATTAATATCATTTTCAAATATAACTGGTAACTCAAACTTCTCTTTCATATACTTTGTGAAATACTCATCTTTTAGTTCTTTATAGTCACTAATCATTAATTTTCCATCGATTTCTTCTCCAGGCATTCCAAAACTAATCACTTTTATATTGGGATATTTTAATAGCATTTCTTGAATCAAACTATTAAAGCTATCCTTTTTAATTTCGCCCATTTGTTTCTCTATTTTCGCTATAATTTCTCCATATAAATCTGTAACACATATAAATGCAGTATCTTCGCGGTTTTGCTCATACATATATATAACCAATGCTAAACGAAACTCATTATTAAAACGATATGCAGTAGCTGGTCTTCCTCCTTCCGATGGTAGAATTACGTCTTCTATTACTTCTCCATTTTCAACAAGTACCTTGACCAAAGAATTAATGGTTACCACACTTAATCCTGTTTGTTGTGCCAATTGAGGTTTTGATGCTATTTTTTTTGATTTGAACGCATCTCTTAATTTATTTAAATTTATTTCTTTTACTAAATTGGTATTGATACTGCTCATTAAGTTCCCTTTCCTCTGTAAATATTATTATACTTTCCATTTATCAGTTTATAAATTGACTTTATTAAGTATCTTTATAAAGAGTATATGTGATATAAATTGATTTGTCAATAGGAGATAGTTTACAATACACTTCTCCTTAACCTATTCTATAATGATTTTACCATAATATACTTAGTACAATTTAAGAAACAAATTTCAATTTGTCGACTTGGTGGGCAAAATCTATAAACTTATTTTGCATATCTTTTGGTGGGCAAATAATCGGAAAATCTTCAATATGATTTTTGTTCAACTGCCTTTTATCAATTCCACCAACACATACACTTCTTATATATCCTAGATATTCATTTGACACTAATATCTTTAAAATAAATTCATTATTAACACCTGGTTTAAGCCTTATAAAGTAAACATGTCCATTCACATTTGCTGCATCATCCTCACCTAAGTACAGAGCAGCACGTCCAAGAGAACTATTTTCTGTATTTATTCTTCCTGTTTTTGTAATTAGGATATCTCCATGCATGAGACTACTTCGTTTCATGTTCTCATGAGTTTCTTTGTCAATAAAAGCTATATCATCCATTTCCAATCGGTCTTTCCAAACATTTTGACTTCTAAAGAAAGTAATTCCCTTATCGACATAAACTTGTTCTCCACCTTTTGGTGTATTACCACTATTAATTTGATCTGATAAATCACCTAATTTACATACCTTCCAATTCATAGTGTTTTCAACCGGGTCCCCAAACATCTCGATAAATCGGGATTTAATGAGTTCATCTAGTTCAAAAAGCTGCTTTTTCCGTAAAGAGATAATTCTTAATACTTTTTCTAATGTATCAGACATTTTTACTTGTTCGGTAAGTCCTCTAAATAAAATTGGCGTACACAATATATCCTTCTTACTAACATTAAGTTGTACTCCACCACTTGCAAATCTTTTTAAGTATTGACGCGATTGGTTGCATAATAATGCAAATTTCAGGTATCTAGTGTCAACTTCTTTTAGTAATTTCAATTTTCCAACACGCTGATTTAGCAACAAATTGTATCCCTTTGTATCGACCACAGTAGGAACTCCTAGAATTTTAGGGTCACCAGCCATATCGGTCATGGCAATTATTAAATCGCCATCCCGAAGCAAATAATCTTCATATATTTCAGCATATTCATCTGGTAAATACTTTGCACTATATAATATGTCAAAAGTTCCATCAGGTCGAATATTACTCATTCTGCAGTTTAATGTTTCTGAGCTATCAATATAGTCATCCGATTTAAATGCATAACCATTTTGTAAATCGCATAAATCTCCTAATTTAATTATTTCCATCTATTCATCCCTACAAATCTAAATTTGCTTCACACAATACCCCTCTATCTTTCCCGATAAAAAAGTCTCTAATATATACTTGGGATTTTCATAATAAAAGCTACCATTATAATCATCAATTAACTCACAAATAAACGATTCATACACTTCAAACAAAGCATCAATAACTCCAATATTTTTCACATCTGATACACCTAAGATTAATCTTTTATATACTTTACCTATATCCCAATGTGTTGGTATTGAATATTTGCACTCTATCACATTATCATAATTACCCTCTTGAATTCCTACCTGTTCTATAAACTCATCTGCCACTTGATTAATCTGATAACTATGGTATATATCAGCTAAATCATATATTTTTTCAATCTTATGTTTTCCAAGCTTTTGTATAACAAGTAATCTTTTATTTTTTGTCTTTCTAGCAATGTAATCTATTAGACTACATGTAAAAAACAAATCATTATCTTTCTTATCTTCTCTTCCTATCATCTTGTTACCTCCAGACAATCTCGATATTCTAAACAATTCATAGCCTCTTCCGTACAAAAATTAATCTGATGTGTTGGATATTTAAACTTAGCCATTACCCAAAATTGTTCTCTCGTGATTATTCCATCAATATAGTCTGATATAAAATTATAGATTTGATCGTTTGCCATAGCACCTATTACTATATCATAACTATGTTTTTTACCATGTCTACAATCTACAATAAAATCAAGCCATTCTTCTGTCATTTCTTTGAATTCTAGAATAGTTAATTTCTCATTCATTTGTACTTCATAAATATTCACTATCGGTGTATCATAACGCTTGGCCCATCTCTCAGCTTGTTCTTTTATTATAGTGCAATAAAAACCATCACCAAAGTCTTTCGTATACTGTCCATTTCTTACCTGAGGTTCCTTTACTTTTGTATAACTTCCATGATACACAACCATTTTTGACATATCCTCTTTACTCCTTACTCATAATATTTTTTCCAAAATAAGTATATATTCTTACTACTACTATATCAAAGAAAAATAATAATCTCCACTCCTAAATCACCTTATTTTCTTATCTTTATTATAATTTATTAAGTCTAATTCTATATGTTCTGCTATAATAACTTTTAAGTCAAACGTAAATGGCACCCACCTTAGAAGGTAGATGCTCATTCTATATTACTTAGCTTATATATTTTTTATGTGAATATTTCACATTTGCTTGATTCACCATAGCATATTGCATTGTAGTATCTATTTGCTGATGACCTAGTAACTTCTGTAATTGCTCAATTGGCATACCTTTATCAATTGCTCTTGTTGCCATAGTTCTTCGAAACTTGTGTGGATGAACCTTACTTAATTCTAATCTTTTTCCCATTTCACGAAATCGTATCTCAACACCACTTATTTTAATTCTTTCATAAGGTTTTAATAATGAGACAAATAAGGTCTGCGATTTATCAGTTCTGCTATTTAAATATTTTTGTAAATGTACTTTAGTTTTAGCGTCAAAATAGACCTTTCTCTCTTTATCACCTTTTCCAAATACAATACATTCTCTTTCTTCAAAGTCAACATCAGCAATATCTAGATTAACCAATTCTCCCACTCGAATCCCCGTTGATATCATTAAATCAAGCATCGCCAAGTCACGAATCTCCTCACAGGAATCTCTCATTAATTCAAGATTTTTATCTGAATATGTTTCTTTTACAGTGGTCCCAGTACGAATTTTATGAATTCTTCGAACAGGGCTTTTGACAATATAATTTTCGTCTTCTAACCATGAGAAAAAACTTGAAAGTATTCTACGTACATTATCAATTGTCACCTTACTACACTTACTCTCTGTCTGATAATTTGCTAGATATTCTCGAATCTTTTCGGTTGTTATTTTTTTTACTGGTATGTTCATGTATTGAAGCATATGTTCAATTGTGCCTTTATAGTACTTCAATGACCTTTCAGAACACCCTTCCACCCTCTTTGCAGATAAAAATAGATTCGTATAATCTTCTTGTTTATCTATTTCATATTGATTTTCTTCCATAAAACATGCAAATGTATTTTCTAATACTAGCTTCAGTTGTTCTAATTGTTGGTTATCTAACGCTGGAATCATTTCTTGTACAATTTCACGAATTAAAGTTTCCTTTATGATTATTTGTTGCATATTAAATAAACTCCTTTCTTGAATTGAGTTTATTGTCTGCATTAAATATGGATAATATACCTAATTAACCTAATAATTCCATCTCATATATCTAGCATTTGATTTATCATATGCTTTTACTACAATAACTGATTTACTATAAAATTTACCCAAAATATTTTTGCATCAAAGAATCGAATAACATCTGTGTCTCATCAAGGGATTTCTGAACATCAAATTTCAATTTGTCGACTTGTTGAACGAAGGTAGCGTATTGGTTTTGCGCTTCCATAGTTGGTATTAAAATATCAATTTTGTTCATGGTGGAAATTGGCAATTGAGGCTGGGCAGAACCACTAGCTATTTTATTTTTGATATCATCTATTTGCATTCTAAACTGTTGAATAAAAAACCTTTCTTCAACTAAAGTTTTTTTCATTCTTAGAATTACCATTCCTGAATTAATCCTCATATTATCAAAAGGTACTTCATCTGTATAAAAAGCTAAATTTCCAATTGTTCCTCGTGTAGTTAATACAACATCTCCTCGTTGTAACTTACCTTTCCTCAATAGCTCATCTTTTTCTTTTGTTATAAACATTGTATCCGAAAACAAGAACCCTGCAGAAGTTACATTTTTAGCATTTAAAAACAAGCAAAACTCGTCATCGAAAAATTCATTCTGATTTGGATAATTTTTTCCTCTATCACCATCAACTATTTCACACACTTCAGTCATTGGAAAAGTTTTAATCCTTTTTGTGTTGCTTACCGGGTCACCAAACATCTCGACAAATCGGGATTTGATGAGGTTATCTAATTGCACTAGTTGTTCTTTTCTTAGCCTTATAATATCTGTACATTTTTTAAGTCTATAAGATATTTCATCTTGTACTTCCAAACTAGGTAATGGAATCTCAATGTTTTCTACAATACCTTTAGAAATTTCTTTAAAAGTTGCACCTCTACCTAATGAATTTAGAAGTACAGTTTTGCCCTTAAGAAACCAGTAAAGATAAAAGCTACTTACTCTGTCTGAACAAATTAGATTCTTAAATCCTTGATTGCAATACATTTCTTTTCCAGCAATAGCAACCTTTCCAATTGGTGCTCTTGATGATAAAATAACAGTGCCTTTTGGAAAAGCCTTTAAAGCTGATTTGTTTACAGCTAATTCAGTTATTTTTCTTACACTCTCTTCAATAATATAACTATCTTCTTTTAATTCAGCTGGAGTAATCCAATCAATATCTCCATCCCAATACTCTTCTATACTTGTTTTGGGAGTTGTTCCTGATACTACTTCACATATATCTTTTAGTCTTACTTTCTCCATATTCATCCCTACAAATCTAAATTTTTTATTTTCTATAAACATGCACTACATTACTCCTCCAACAACTTCTCAAGTTCTGCGAACTGTTGTTGAATCTCAATATCCACTCTTTTTATCCTATCCATAATCTCTTTCGGAGGATCGTAATGTACTGCTTCATATACTACTTCTTTGTATTTATTAATTGATAAATCATACCCATTATCACATATCTCATCTTTCGTAACCCAGAACCAATTATCATCTTTCTCTGGTTCAAGTTCCTTATTTTCTTTTATCTTTTTGAAAGAATCAATAATATTTGGTATATCTCCATCATCTTCTAGCTTTATTCTCTTATCATCTAAGGAATATCCATCACTTTGCATATCATAGAACCATACCCTATCCGTTTCTCCACCTTTCGTAAAGATTAAGATTGCAGTTGATACTCCTGCATATGGCTTAAATACACCTGATGGCATCGAGATAACACCCTCAAGTGCATTCTCTTCAACTATACTTTTTCTAATATCCTTATGTGCTTTACTAGATCCAAATAGTACACCATCAGGAACAATCACTGCGCATCTTCCACCTAAGTCTAAGATTCTTGTAATTAGTTTCATAAAGAGTAACTCTGTTTTGGTTGTCTTAGCACCTTTTAATAATGTCGCACTAATATCACCTTCGTCGATACTTCCTTTAAAAGGAGGATTTGCCAAGACAATTGTGTACTTATTTTCTTCTTCAAAACGCTTGGATAGTGTATCAGTTTGAGATACGTTTGGATTATCTATGCTATGAAGCATAAGATTCATTGAGGCAATACGAACCATAGATGGGTCAAAATCATATCCGAAGAAAAGATTCGTCTTAAAGTGCTCCCACTCCTCTGTTGTCATCATATCTCCGATTCTGTTGTGTAAGCTACCATTTTCATCAGTAAATACACTTTCTTCCCTTGTATACTTTTCAAGAAGATATTCTAAGGAGTTGATTAAAAATCCTGCTGTTCCACAAGCTGGATCACAGATTTTATCTTCTGCGGAAGGATCCATTAATTCCACCATCATACGAATGATATGTCTTGGTGTTCGAAACTGACCATTTACTCCTGACGTTGCTAGTTTGGATAAGAGATATTCATAGAGATCTCCTTTGGTATCGGAATCATCCATATTAATACTGTCAATCAAACGAACAGACTCTTGTAATAATGATGCTTTTGGAATCATGAATACCGCATCTTTCATAGAAGCTGTAAAACTTGAATTTTCTCCTCCAAGTAACTTAATCGCTGGAAATACCTTTTGGGATACAATGTGAAACATGTCATTCACGTCAAGGTGCATAAATTCACTCCACTTTAATAAATGCCAATCAAATTTGTCACTTATATTAATCTCGTGTTCTAATTTTTCATTTAGTTCTAAAAATACGGATTGAAATGGTTTTCCAATACGATTTGCTTTCTTTTCATTTAAATTATCCATATCATCTAATCGTTTAATAAATAAAAGATAAGAGATTTGTTCGATTACCGTTAGTGGATTGGAGATTCCTCCTGACCAAAAGTTATTCCATAGTTTATCTATTTTGCTTTTTATCTCTGCTTGTAACATTGTGTTGTCCTCTTTCTAGTTATGATATATAACTTGTCTTGTATGGTGCAATTAATCCGAATACTTCATCTGCCATTTTACCAAAGATTCCATCCACCCCATTTGGGTTAAAGGAAGTATAAGGCGCAGCAAATAATCCCGCAAAAGAAATTCCTTTATTTTTTGCAATATCATTTTTGATTAGTTCTAATGTCTTGATCTGCGTAGCATTCATCTTATTATGATGTTCCTGAATAAATGTTTCAAATACACTGCTTAATTCTTCTTCATCCACACCCACAAATTTTCTTATGATACTTATAATATCTTCCTTATCAATATCTGTTTTACTTGATAATTCATCTATGCTATATACAAACTGCTCATCGAAAATTGAATAGATTCCTTCAATTTCATCTTTCGTCAATGAAATACCTTTTCTAATTTTATGAACAATTAATTGATTGCCGAGCTTCTCTTCAATAGCTTCCTTGACTCTCTTCTCATAAGGTTCCATGTTCGATCCATATAAGACAGTACCAGCACTGATTTCTTTTAATATATGGCCAGAATCTTTGATATCAAATACTACAAATGAAGATGGGTTAATTCCTTTATGTTTCATTAAATCACGTAATTCCACTCTTATTTTTTCAAGTTTTTCATAGCTTAAATCAATCCATCCTTCTGGTTGTAATAAGGATTTCACCAATTCTCGGGTTCCATCAAATTGATTTAGATTCAATTTTAGCTTTGATAGTTTTTCCATTGTTATATTAACATCTCTAATCAATGCATCCTGATCCTTTTTTTCATAATCGTACAGAATCCGATATATACAATTATCAAAAGTTAACGTGTCAGAATTATCCTTTGCCTCAATCCATTGAATCAAGGGAGCTATTTCAAGTTTTAGTTTATCAATAAAATCATTGCTAAGTAATTCCCAATATCCTGGAGTCTTAACTTGTTCAATTTTTTTCCAATTCTTCTTAATAGTAATACTTTCAGTTGGAAGTTCTTCAATATCCTCTTGCAATTTCTTTGAAAATTCATTACAGATCTCACTTTGACCCTTTTCTTTATAGGTCTCAAGGAGTTTACACATCATTTCAAATCTTACCTGCATTGTAGTTTTCTGTGCACTTGGAACAAACCCCTTCGGATTCATCTCAAAGAATTCAAAATTTTTGAAGCAATCAAATATGGCAAATTCTTTTTTATCCATACCATCTTCAAACAAATGATCGCATCTTCTAGTTCCCCTTCCAATCATTTGCCAGAACTTAACTTTTGAAAAAATTGGCTTTGCAAAAACAAGGTTGACAATCTCAGGAACATCAATTCCAGTATCTAGCAAATCTACTGATATTGCAATTCTAGGGAATTCTTCTGTTTTAAACTTTTCAATCAGTATTTCATTATCCTTAACCCCCGAATAGATTACTGCAGTCATTTTCCCCTTATATTGTGGGTACATTTCATTAAATAGAGCATCTAATAGATTGGCATGACTTTTAGACTTTGCAAAGATGATCGTTTTTCCTAAATGATCACCCACACGAATTCCTTTTTCCATCAATGTTCTTAAAATATATCGATTTGTCTCTTTATTTGTTACCTTTTTCTCTAAATCATTTTTACCAAATTCTATCAGATCTCCGTCATATCCTTCTTCATCAACTTGCTTTCTTTGTTCTACAGTCATCTGACTATAGCGAATTCCTTGACGTAAAAAATCTGTAGACACATCAATTACCCTTGGTTCAATAAGGTATGGTGGTATGTGATTCCAAGCATCATCAATAGAATAATTAAAGGTTGGATCTTCTGATCCACAATTAAATAGATCAAATGTATTTCGATCAATAAAATCAACTGGTGTTGCAGTCAAACCAATAATATGTGTATCAAAGTATTCCATAATATCGCGATATACTTTATAGATACTTCGGTGTGATTCATCGCAAATGATAAGATCAAAGAATCCAACGCTGAACTGACTGTAATAATTAATCATAGTCTGATAAGTTGAAAAATAAAGTGTCGCTTCTCGATTATCAGCATTCTTTCCTGTAAATCTACATGATATCTGTTCTGGCATAAAAGTCTTAAAACTATTTTTATCTTCTTTTGCCTGTTTTACTAATTCATCTCTATCTGCCAAGAATAGAACTCTTTTTACCCATTTTGCTTGCATGAGCCCCTTCGTCAGTGCTATTACTGTTCTAGTCTTCCCAGTTCCAGTAGCCATTACTAGCAATGCTTTCCTCTGTCCACTTTCAAAGCGTTCATACACACGCTTTATTCCTTCAATCTGATAAGGTCTTCCGGCTATCGCATGATCAATCTGAACTTTATTCAAATCTTCTTTATGCTTATGTTTAAAGTATAGTTCTTCTAAATCATTAAGCGTATAGAAACCCCATATTTGTCTTGGCTGACTATATTTATCATCCCACATATAGATATCATACCCATTCGTATAGAATATAATTGGTCTGATACCATGATCTCTTTCAATTGTATTAGCATATTCAAGTGCTTGCTGGCGACCTACAATTGGATCTACAGATGTTTTCTTTGCTTCTATAACTGCTATTGGTTGTCCTTTTTTATTAAATAGTACATAATCGACAAAGCCATCTTTTCCTGCTTCTTTATGATTTTTTAACGGATATTCTAATTTCACAAGTTCAGTATTTTGAGTATTCCATCCTGCATCCTTAAGCATCAAATCAATTAATTGTTTACGTGTTTGAGCTTCATCTAAATCTAGCGTACTTTCAATTTGCTTATCTAGTTTTTGTTCTTCATCCGTTTCCACAACAGATTTTCGTTCTTTTCTAACTTCACTTACTTCCTTAGCATGTTCATCTTCAATATCCTCTTTTTCTTTTACATAGTCTTCCATATGATACACTGGCGCTTGGATATTATTTTCTTTTGGAACTACAAAGTTTAATGGTTGAATTGAAGTATCTTTTGTTACCTTTATATAAAGCCATGCTGATATTTTGTACATCGCTTTTAAACATTCAAGAGCATCTTTTTTGCTTTCATATCCTTCATGATTAGCTTTATTACCATGTCTTCTAACGATATCAAAAAGGTCTGGAATTGCACCATTAATTCTCGTCGTTCTTAATAATCTAATCTTATCGTCTTGTGTTGCAAAACGCTCTATTTCTATACGTAGTCCTGCTAATAAAATATCAATTATCTGTTCACCAAACATACGCATTTTTAACATGGAAGCATTACTATCCATATTTAAATACATTTCTGCTTGTGATCCTAATTTAGCTAATGCAGGCCATTTTTTATTTAAGAATATAAAATTTGACATTTATTCACCTTCATTTATCATGCTTTCTTGTATTATTCTTATGTATTATACCATATATTTCAACAAATCCAATAATAGTATATTGTATTTATCAACAAAAATTAAATAAAAGAGGGGACTAAACAATCAAAATTTGTTAAGTGCATTAGTGATTCATCCTACACTCTAATGGATTGGTTAAGAAACACTGATTACATGACTTACACTGCGATTCATATGTATGATCAGCCATCCACTTCTTAGGTAAATCTGGCTCACAAATTAAATGTCTGCCCAGAGATATTACTGCTATTTTTGAACTTTGTAAGCGAGATTCAATATCCACGAATCTCCTGAACCCGCCTACCACAAATACTGGTATATGTAACTGGCTTGCTATATCACTTGCAGCCTTAAAATTGTAACCTTCCTCTTCTATTGTTCTAATCACACGATTAGGTGCGCCTACTTTCCGTCCAATCATTCCACAACTGATTTCGATACCATCAACATGACACTTTTCCAAGATTTTTGCTACAGCAATTGCTTCTTCATAACACAAACCATCTTCTAGTTCATCGCTTCGATTCAATTTGACTATCACTGCAAAAGTTGGGGCTACTGCATTCTTTACAGCTGTTGACATATACAATACTACTGACACCGAAAGACCAAAAGATATTATTGCAATCCATCCTAATCCACATCCGGAATGTCCCCTCGGCTCTATCATTCATGACGTGTTAGAATCACCATATGAGCGAATTGGTGATTCAATTGTACAAGCAATGAAAAAAGAGATGCTTATTGATTTGGTTCAAACGGTAAAGGAAACAAGACCTGACTGGCTAGAAGTTGTTAGACCAACTTAAGATTCACTAATTGATGAAAGCCTCAAAGATTTTGATATATCTTTGAGGCTTTTTATATTCTAAAACTATTAAAGCATTTCTTAAATCAGATATTGCTATCTAATATCCGAAGTATCAATATACTTATTTCAATTTTTATTTCGTAAAATTTTATCCATTGCTTTTCCCTTTGCTAATTCATCGATCAGCTTATCCAAATATCGAATTTCTTTCATTGTTGGTTCTCCTATATCTTCCACTCGAACCCCACAGACCACACCTTTGATTAAAGTTCTAGAAGGATTAAGCCTAGGAGCTTTCGAAAAGAAGGTCTCAAAGTCCGTCTGCTTTTCTAGTTCTTCTGCTAACCCTTCCCTACTATATCCTGTCAACCAACAGATAATCTGATCAACTTCTGCTTTTGTACGCCCTTTTCTTTCCGCCTTTGCAACATAAAGTGGATAGACGCTTGCAACACTCATTGTATAAATATTATGTTTTGCCATAATACCTCCTTACTTATATATATTCAACGCCTCACTGATAGCTTTTCTTTTTTTCACTTTATTTATATCACAAACTTCAAAATACCCTAAGCATCTCCACTATACATTCAAGTATGCATTACTGGTAGGGCACTTCCTATCTGGCTGAATTATTAAAAATTATTGTCTTAATTATAACACAAATTGTAATTATAAGGTGTTTTAAGTTTATATTCTTACAAAAGAAACGGCTTTAAGTAAGTCTTTTCTTATCTAGGTTTTTGCATTATTTTAACTAAAACTAACATATTTGTATAATAACACCAAAAACTTGTCATATGCTACTTTATAGTATATAATTTTACAAATAGACAATAATCGTAAATTAATACCATGAAAAAATGTCTATAATGGAAGTAGTGTGAAATAAAAAGCATTTCACACGTTGAATTTAGGCTTGCGAGCAAGTCGCAAGCATGTAGGCTAGTGTGAAATAAAAAGCATTTCACACGTTAATTTTATACGTCACTTAATACGACAGATTGGAGTTATTATGAAAAATGAAATAGAAAAAAACTGGGATGAAATGTCTGAAGCATACGAAAACTTTACAGAAGCTGAAGATTCTTATAGTTATGCAATTGAATGGCCTTGCATTCAGAAGATATTACCTAAATTGGATGGAAAAAGAGTGTTAGATTTGGGTTGTGGGACAGGACGCTTTAGTTTCCTTTTTGAAAATGAAAATCCACTTTCTATTTTGGGAGCAGATATTTCGGAGCAAATGTTGAATATAGCAAAGAATAAGGCAATGAAAAGAAGTTCCAAAGTTGAATTTATTCAATATGACATAAATGATTTAAATACATATAACAATGAAAGATTTGATTTCATATTTTCATCTACAACATTCCACTATATTAAAGATCTTAACGGGTTGTTTAATAACATATATAATATATTAGAAGAAAAAGGCACCTGTATTGTTTCCCTAATGCACCCAGTCTATACTGCACAATATCCTATTGATAAAAATGGTGCATTTCCTTCTGATGATGAATGGGTTGTAAGATATTTAGATAAGAGTACTAGGGCATATATTCAGCCTTGGATAGAATATAATGATAATATTAATAATTATTTAAGTACAAGTTATCATCACACAGTGAGCGATTATTTTAATGCCATTATCAATGCGGGTTTTACTATTGAAAAAGTCGAAGAACCATTTCCACCAGAAGAATGGGAAAAAACTTGCTATGGACGTTATAATTCATTTATTGAAACTCCAAGCTACATGATTTTAAAATTATCTAAATAATAAACGGTTCGTTAACATAGCCTTAAATAAATAACCTTAAGCAAGTCTTTTCTAGCTTAAGGTTATTTTACGATTGGTTTATTGGATGCATATTGATTATCTTCTAGCTTTACCAGAAATATGTTCCATACTAATTTTTATTACTTTCGTTTTCATACCTGCGTTTTCGATATAAGCCTTACCCTTTTCCATATGATCAGGTGAATATTTATTTAATATTTCTAAAAGAGCTATATCTTTTTCTTGATCAAAGACTTCTATTGCTCGTCCAAATATAATTACGCTTTCATACTTCGTACTAAATTTATCCGGTAGTACGCAAGTTTCTCCCACTACACAAAAAGATACCTTATCATTATTTTCTATATTATCTAATTTATGTCCTTCTGTTGCACAATGAAAATATATAGAATCATTGATATAAACATAACTGATTGGTACCCCATAAGGATATCCATTAGAGCTTATCGTTGATAGGATACCATATTCATTATTTCTTATAATTTCTATAATATCATCATTTTGAATTTCTCTGTCTTTTTTCCGCATTTGTCGAAACATTATCATTCTCCTTAACTTATGAATTAATTTAGCTATATCTAATTAACTTGATCTATATAGTTCTTACTACTAACTATTCTAATTTGTGAAATGGAGTATATAGCTAGTGCACACCATATAAAACAAAAGCTTATCATATCCACTGCCGTGAAACTTTCATGATATACAAAAACTCCAATAAATAGACTTATCGTTGGTGATATATATTGAGTGAATCCAATTAATGACATAGGGAGTCTTCTTGCTCCACTAGCAAAAAGCAACAATGGAATCGCTGTAACTACGCCTGCACCAATAAGCAAAAGATTTACTGCTAGCCCTTCCGTTTGAAATGCACTCACTCCATTCAACTGCCTTGATGCTATGTATAGTAAGGCAACTGGTGTTAGCATTGTAGTTTCAAGTGTCAAACCTACAATTGAATTAGCTTTAATTGATTTCTTGGTTGCTCCGTATAATGCAAAAGAAATAGCCAGTCCTAAGGAGATCCAAGGAATTCTACCATACTGAATCGTTTTTATCATTACACCAATAAAAGCAACAAAAAGTGCTCCTCCCTGCAATAAGCTTAGCTTTTCCTTAAATATTATAACTCCTAATGCCACAGCTAATAATGGATTGATATAATACCCTAGGCTTGCGTCTACAATCTTATCAGAATTTACAGCCCAAATATATAACCCCCAGTTAAATGCTATCAATATTGATGCAATAAGGATATATAACATCTGTTTCTTATTCTTAACTATGCACTTCAACTCTTCCCATTGTTTGATAACTCCAATGATTACAATTGTAAAGGCAAATGCCCACACTATTCTGTTTGCTAATATCTCCATTGAAAATACGCTATCAACTAACTTCCAATATAAGGGCAAGATACCCCATAATGTATAAGCAATGACAGCATATATTACTCCAATCTTCTTTTCATTTTGCATTTTAGTTCCTCGCTATCTGTAACTTTTATGAATTAAACTGACTGATCTTAGTAAATATTAGGTCATCATGTAAGATGCTTAAATGCTTAACATCAATCATTTAAAATTCTACAGCAAATAATAACACGATTCGGCAAAAATTCATATACTTTCTTATAATAAATCTGTTAACAGTATTTTGTATTTCTAGCATATGCTATCTAATCTTTTGAACAATCTACTATATTTATCTAATTCAGCCTTATCCTCAACCTTCAATCCTGAATTGTAGAAATCAATATGACTACAACCGTCATTTAGTTGATTTATTTCTTCCAAGATCTTTTTTAGATTGTTTGCAGTACCATAATTTCCATCTATTATATTAATATCTGGTGAAAATAACTTTCTAAATATATCTTTATAGTAAGAAAAATGAGTACACCCTAATACAACGGTCTCATAGTTACTTACATCATACTTTAATAATTGTTCTTCAAGATAAGGTAATACTTTTGATTCACTAAATTCTAATCTTTCTGAATAATCCACTAAACCAGGAAGAGGTAATAAATCAACAACATGCTCCTTATCTAAGCTCGTTATAAGGTTATGTAATTTTTCTTCCTTTAGAGTTAGCGCTGTTGCAGTTACGAGAACTCGTTTACTTCGATCCTCATTTTTTTCAATTGTAGGTTTTACAGCAGGTTCCATACCAATAATAGGAATATTGTATTTACCTCTTAAATCTTCAATTGCAATGCTTGTAGCTGTATTACAAGCTATGACTATAGCCTTAACTTCTTGCTTTATTATAAAATCTATAGCATTAAAAATATACTTTCTAACCTCATTTTTGGATTTATTCCCATAAGGAACATTTAATGTATCTGCGTAATATATATAATCTTCATTTGGTAATATTTTAAGAGTATCATATAAAACAGTGATACCTCCAATCCCTGAATCAAAAAATCCTATTTTCATATCCGTACCTCCAAGAATAATCAATAATTTAATCCTCATTTATTGATCCGCTTAAATAGCTATTGTAAAGTGATTACTTGTCTAGTGTATACCTTTTAAGAATCTTAAATTATATAACCAATTTCATCAGCATGTGTTTCCAATGCAAAATGTCCTGAATCTAATAAATGAATTTCAGCATTCGGTAAATCTTTCTTAAAAGCTATCGCACCATGAGCTTCTAAATATTCAGTTTCTTAATATTTCTCTGATTATTTATTGTGATTAAAAATAACGCAATAATTGCCTTCATCCGTTCTGCATCTAGAACAACTTAAACATTTAGCAATCTTTCTATCTCCTAACTTCCACCTTTTCACCAAATCAGGTTCTGCTAATAAAGGTCTTGATAAACCGAATAATTCTATATTACTCTCATTTAATATATCTTTCATTTTATCAATATCTTTAAATCCACCTACTGTCATGATTGGTATTTTAACTTCTTTGCTAATTTCCTTGGCATACTCAATAAAATACCCTTCTTCTCTTAGAATATAACCATCAAATCTTTCACCAGCCATTGACCTTGCTTTTCCATGAATGTTACCGCTAATATCTAAAGCATCCACACCACTATCTTCTAGCTTTTTACAGACTTGACGTGTTTCATCAAAGGTTAGTCCACCTTCAAAGAATTCACTGGCCGTAAGCTTTACTACTATAGTAAAATTATTTCCAACTTTTTCTCTTATCTTATCATATATTTCAATTAAAAATCTCATTCTATTATCCAAGCTACCGCCATATTCATCTGTTCTTTGATTATAGTAAGGACTAAGAAATTGATTGATCAGATACGTATGAGCGGCATGTATTTCTATGCCATCAAAACCTGCTTCTTGAATTCTTAAAGCTGCATCTGCAAAGCTATTTATTACAAGTTTAATATCCTCTTTTGTCATCGCCTTTCCAGTAACATTCGTACTTCGTTCCGCAATTTCACTAGGAGCATAGATTAATCTTTTTCCTACATTGTAGGTTGTTTTTGTTCCTCCATAAGCTACCTGCATTATAATCTTTGAATTACATTTATGTACTTGTTCAGTCAGTCTTCTATATTCCTCAATAAAAGAATCATTATAGATTCCCATCATTCCATGGTTAGGTTGTTCTTCTTTTATAACATTTGCATATCCAGTAATAATTAATCCAACTTCTGATTTCGCTAAATTTTCATATATCTCATAAAGCTCCTTTGTAAGATGTCCATCTTCTGTAGTCATGTTTTCCCATGTAGCACTTCTAACAAATCGATTTTTCAATAAAATATTCCCTAATTTAACTTCCTCAAATAATGATTTCATTTTTTTCCTTCTTTCTAGTCATAATAGTTATGTTAATTACCCATGCATTTTGATATTGCTCAAAAATATTTATATTATATATTATACATCTTCCTAGCTATATGGTATAATTCAAAAATCAGATGATTGCCATCTGATTTTCAGATATCAAGTTATAAAAGAAAAGAATTGAAATAGAACAGAGGATTATTTTATGGATTTACAAGCATTAAAAATTTTTCAAATTGTTGCTAAGACGGGAAGTATATCAAAAGCTGCTAGGGAACTTAACTATGCACAATCTAATGTTTCTAATAAAATTCAGCAGTTGGAGGCTGATCTTCAAACTTCTTTGTTTTATAGACATAACCGAGGTATTACATTATCGGATAAAGGTCAAATGCTACTTCAATATAGCGAGAAAATATTTTATCTTATCGATGAAACTACTTCTGCCCTCAAAGATGATAATAATCCTAGCGGTACTTTATGTATTGGATCAATGGAATCAACTGCAAACGTTCATTTACCAAAGCTACTCTCGGAATATCATCAAAATCACCCCAACGTTGACCTTATTTTAAAAACTGGAATAACAGAAAAAAATATTCGTGAAGTTCTTGAATACAATATGGATGGAGCCTTTGTAGCTGGACCTATTGACCATCCTGAATTGATTCAAATACCATTTATCAAAGAGGAATTGGTGCTCGTTACAGATACTGCACATCCGACAATATCATCTATTAAAGATATTCAAACTCGAACCTTGTTGGTTTTTCCTTATGGATGTTCTTATCGAAAGATATTGGAGCAGTGGCTACATAATGAGGGTATATTACCAAATAAAATCATGGAATTTGATTCTATTGGAGCAATCATTGCCAGTGTGTGTTCAGGTTTAGGCATGAGTTTGCTTCCAGTCCCTGTGGTAGAAAAGTATGTGCAGGCTGGTACGCTAAGATGTCATTCTATTCAAAGCTCCTATATAAATGTGCCAACAGTTTTCATTTATAGAAAAGATAAGTTTATGTCTAAAGCTTTAATTAAATTTATTGATATGTTAAGTAAAACTCTGGTAGAAGGCAAATAATTATTTTCTCAATCTACCTTCCATAGCGCTGTACCTGTTTCCAGTTCGCTTATTACCACATATCCAAGCCTTTTTTCGTCCACACACATCTTCCCATAAGATTGGCCTTGTTTGGCGCATAATGAAAAATTCCCACAAACTTAGTTTGTGGGAACATATAACACTATCAAAAAAGCACTACCTTGAACAATAACCCTTCAACGTTCCATACTGTAAAACATGACCCTCCATTGCCTTTTGTAACTTTTCTTTACCAGAGTCTTGATTCAAGTTGAGGACTATATCTAAAACATATATTTTAAATACATATTTATGTGTACCAAAAGGAGGTTTTGGTCCCCTATAATAGTGTTTGCTACCATATTGACTCTTACCTTGAACTGCATTTCCTAATGAGTGAACAATCTTTTTATGTGGGATACCTTCTGGAATCTCTCTAACACTAGCAGGTATATTCCATATCACCCAATGGTTAAATGTCCCTAATGGGTGGTCTAAATCATCCATAATGATAGCAATTGTTTTTGCTTTGCTATCAATTTCTTTTAGCTTTATAGGAGGCGAAATATCATCTCCCCTACCAGTATATTTCTTCGGAATCATACCTCCATCTTCGAATGCTCCACTAGTTACCTCCAAATTAACTTCGGGATTAATATAATCGTGAATACTCATTCTCTTATAAAGAACAAAAGCAACAATGAGTGCTACAACAGCACAAAAACCTTTCATAAATAAAACCATTCTACTATACTCCAACATTAAATTAATCCTCTTTCGTGAAGACTATGATATGATGCACGTTCTTTTTTATCTCTATTTTTTATAATAAATTTTTTGAAAGTTGGTTTTAAATATAAAGCAATCAACAACCTCATCATTACATTTTGGAAAGGATAACTTTTGTTACTTTTAACGTCCATAGCAATTTTTCTCCCGAGTTCATTTGCTTTATCTAAATTTTCAGCACTTTCCCAAACCTTCTTTTCCACTCCATTAACCATAGTATGAATGCCTAAAGTTCCCGAAATATAACTTCTCTTAAATATTCCAAATTTAAATACACTAGTAAGTTTCTTTGCTACTTTTTTTGCTGCATTTCTATTGTATGATGTAGATATTCCAACACCATACTTTCCTCCAAGCAAAGAACTATATAAGGTATAAGTTCCCAAACGTTCGAAAAAGCATTTCATGGCTGCATTATACTCTAAAGCATATGTTGGAGAACCCAGTATGATTCCATCTGCCTCATATATAAGTTTTCTAATTTCTTCAAAACCATCAGCAATCGGACATTCTCCTTTTTCATTACATTTTAAACAACCTTTGCAAAATTCTAGTTTATAAGCTGCAAGAAATACTTCCGTTACCGTTGCTCCCTCCTTCTTTGCCCCATTAAGCGCTTCTCTGACCAGTGAAGCAGTACTACCGTTATAGTTCGGACTGCTTATTACTCCAACAATCTTAATATCTTTTTGCATTTCTTCTTTCATTTCTTTTTTCATTTTTACTTCATCTCCCATTATAATTTCAATTTTCTTTACAGATTGCAGTTAGTATATTATACTTTATGTATACAGTCTGTAATTAGAAGTTACATTGTGTAACCTTACTATACATCTTGTGTTATTCTTTTGTCAATAGGAGGATTTATTTTATGAATACAATTACAAGAAAAGAAAGAGAACGACTAGAACGTGAAAAAGACATCATAAATGCTGCTGAAAAGGTCTTTACTGAAGTTGGTTATAATGGGGCATCCATGGAAGCTATTGCTAAAGAAGCCCAGTTTACCAGAAAAACGATATATCAATATTTTACAGATAAAGAAGATTTATTGTTCACCGTTATAATTAGAGGATTCGAGCGACTTTTAAGTAGTCTTAAGAATGCAGTAACAAATGAAAATAATGGATACGAAAAACTGAAACACTTAACCAGTGCTTACTTTCAATTTTATAAGGAATCTCCTAATACATTAAATTTAATGAATTATATAGGATACATTAAGACTACAGAAGAAAATTCAGTTAAGCGTAAGGAATTTAACAAAGTTAGTGAAGAATTGGCCAAAGAAATCGCAAAAGTAATTGAAGAAGGAAAAGCAGATGGAAGCATACGAACTGATTTTGATACTATGAGATTAACTTTTTCTGCAGAATTTATGATAACAGGATTCTTTCATATGTTTTCAATATCAGGCAAAACATTTACAGATCATTTTTCCCTAAATGAAGATAATTTTATAAACTTTTGTATGAATTTATTATGTGATATATTTCGCGTACAAAAATAAGGCTTGTAATTAAAGAACACCCTCACTGTTTCTAGGAGGGTGTCACTTACCTCTTAAGCTCACTCTCCAGGTGAATACTGCTCACTTATTTACGGGGATAAGCATATTTGTATGCTCTAGTTACATCATAATTAGATCTTATGTAGTTAATTTCAACCCTATTACACCAATTAAAATCATACCTATAAATATAATTCTCTTGATATCCTTAGATTCACCATGAAATATCATACCTACAAGCGTACCACCTACAGTGCCAATCCCAGTCCACACGGCATAAGAAAGTCCCAAGGGAAGTGTTTTTAAAGCTAATGATAAAAAAATAAAACTCAAAGCAAAACCGGCCATTAACCTTACATAAGACTGAATATTTTTATATTTTACTACTCTATTCATATTATCAACACCAATTATTTCAAAACTACCTGCTAAAATTAGAAATATCCAACCCATAATTATACTTCTCCTTTCTTATCCGAATCAGGTGTAACAATCTTTAAGCCTAATATTCCTACAAGAAGTATCATAATAAAAAATATTTTATTCCAGCTAAAAGTTTCATTAAAACAAATCATTCCTATTATAACGGTTCCTACTGTTCCTATTCCTGTAAAAACAGTATAAACAGTGGCAACTGGTACTTTTTTGATTGCTTGTGACAACAAAAAAAATGATAAGCATATCAATAAACCTACTCCAATCCAACCGATCAGACTATTTGAGTATTTTAACCCAATTGCCCACAATACCTCTACAATTCCTGCAAGAATGATAAATATCCAATTTCTATTCATTACATTTAACTCCTATCATATATTTGTCTTTCTAAACTGCTTATTGAACTATACATTCATTATCCATATTCAATTAACATATAAATCCAAATGTGTTGAAATTTTGCTTATTATTATCTTTTTATAACATATCCATTCTTTTCAAGAGTTTCTATTGCTTTCTCAAAATTATCTTTCTTTGTCAAAATATAATCAGTATTGTAAGTAGACACTGCAAATATTCCTATTTGTTCATTGGCTAACAAAGTTGAGATCTTAGATAATATCCCAATAAGTGAAAAATCTAGTACTCCTTGTATCCTAAATGCCTTCCAACCATTATCGCATTCAATTACATTATTAGGCACTAAATCCGTACTACACACTAACGATAACTCTTCATCAGTTTTTCCAATGAAACAGATTTCATCGGAATAATCTACTTGTGATAAATCTTCTACTTTACATACTGAAAATTCTTTACTTATTAATTTTAATTCCATATCGACAATCCTCCTAAAATAAAAAGGTGCCCAAAGCACTTCTTCCATGACCTAACGAAGTACTTCTGACACCTAATTTCAACTCACCCGGTGGCGAGTATATATACATATTCTATTTTTTAATAGTATAATAACTTTTTATTCATATGTCAACATAAGTTTATCCAACAAATTTTAACAATATAGATTACTGTAAAGAATACTATCTACTTCACTCATAACATAATTTATGACAAAAATGGAAAAGAAATAATCACACAATGTGTTATTATATAATTACCGTACGGAACGTAATAGATATTGGAGGTTAGGAATGGACTATGTTGAATTAATTCAAAAAACGATTGACTATATTGATGACAATATACTAGAAGAGATTACTGTAGATAAACTTGCTTCGATTGCAGGTTTCTCAACCTATCATTATTACAGAATATTTAGCAGTTTTGTAGGCTTTTCCGTTATGGAATATGTTACAAAGCGAAAACTTCAATTTGCTTTATTGGAACTACAAAAAGGCAGGAAAATTATTAATGTAGCAATTGACTATGGTTTTGAAACTCATGCTGGCTTTACCAAAGCTTTCAAACGCTGTTTCGGATATCCTCCAAGCCTGTATCGCTTGCATGCACCTAATAATCTACCGTCAAAATTTGACTTATCAAAACTAATTTTAAATACAACAGGGGGTATTATTATAGAACCAAAAATTATAGAAAAAGAATCTTTTAAAATAGTAGGATTTGAATTTAAAAACAATCTAAAAAACACACTTCATACCCGAGATATTCCTGCTTTTTGGTCACAAAGAGGATTAAGTGATGGGACCTGTGAAACAAAGTTATACGATACTATTAAACCACCAAAACACGGTGAATATTGTATTTGCATCAATACTAATATGGAAACTGATGACTTTTCTTATCTATTAGGTGTTGGAGTTGATGACTTTGAACTCGCTACTGATGATATGTACCAATTAGAGATTCCGTCTGCTACCTACGCAGTATTTACCACTACACCAGTAGATGAAGCTGATTTTGTTAGCTCTATCCAAGGAACTTGGAACTATATACTCGAAGACTGGTTTCCAACATCAGGATATGAAATAGATGATACCAAATATGATTTTGAATATTACGACGAGCACTGCCACACATGGGAATACAAAAAGATATCCATGGAAATCTATATACCAATAAAGCTAAAGAAATAGTATTTTTATGAAACCAAGCCAATGAATCTCGCACTCATTGGCTTGGTTTACATTAAATATTAATTGTTGTTCTGCTGATGTACTTTTCTAATTTTATAGTCATATAAAACTACTTATTTCCACATATCTTACACACTTTAACTGTTCCTTTATCCAAAAGTTTATCCCACAGTAATTTAACTCTAGTTCTCTTGCAAGCAGGACAAGTTCCTCTCCAATTTGGTATTTTTTTAATTGTTTTACCTCTTTTGGTTTTTCCCAATACTCTTCCTCCTTTCTACTCTTTTTTTCTTCTTACAGGAATCCATACTTCACATGTATAATTATCATATTTTTCATCATCCCAATCATATTTTTCAATACATGGTCCTTCCACTTGTTCGAATCCAGACGATGGGAACCACTCTGCATAGATACGTATCCATACCTCTTGAATAGCAAGATTTTGTTCCATGTTCCCTTTTCCTTCAAAGACAGCCCAAGTAGATGCTGGTACGTCCAGAACTTTATACTCTTTTGGTACACCAGCTTCTGGAATTTTCCACCCCATCATATAGCTTCTACTACCATCTTCTTTGAACCCATAATGATATCCATATAGCATATGCATTCTTGGATAACCTAGTAATTGATTCATCTTAAGATGAGTTCCATCCTCCCAGATTCGATCACAAAATTCTGGTATTTCTTTATACAATGCATTATTTAGCTCTGTTGTTATAAAATCGACTCCAAAAACCTTAAATTCATCTTTCTCAACTATTCTATAATCCATTTCGCACTCTCCTTTTATAGATATTTGAAATGAGAGCTTTGGAAATGCTTTAAGTCTTACATTCCCCTTCTTTATCATGGATGGGGTTACTCCATGTAGCCTTTGAAACGCTTTTGTAAATGCATCCGGACTATCATAACCATACTTGACGGCTATATCAATAATCTTTGAATCCTTAGAAGTTAATTCTTCACCAGCAAGAGTTAATCTACGATTACGAATATATTCGGTTATAGTAAATCCAGTGATTGCATGAAACATTCGTTGAAAATGATACCTGGATGTTAAAGCAACTTTTGCTATATCATCAACCTTAATGCTCGAATTCAAATTATCTTCTATATATTCAATTGCATTATTAAGACATTTAATAATTTCCAAATTTCTTACCTCCACTAAAGTATATAATATATTGTTTATCCCTACCCGATTAGTTGTGCTTTTATATGTCTGTTCTTCACATGATAGATTTAATTTGATAGAAGATAATAAAAAATATTTCTCCCTTTAAGATATTAATTTAATCTCTCATTACATAATACATTACTTGATCTAAGAACTTTAGTACCCTTATACTACACTACTTTTTATTCGTCAATGTCTCCTTGCATATTTTCTTACAATTGTTTCAGTACCCTATTGTGATCTATAAAAAAGTTCTTAATTAATGTTGAAAAATCAATTCTTACATTCTATAATTAAAACATTCCTAGTAAATACCAATTCAAGAATACTATAATTAATAATTAATACGTGAGGATAAATATGAAAAAATGTAATTATTGTAACTCCGAAATGGAAGATACTCTTTTTAGTTGCACTAATTGTGGTTCAAAAGAGTTCAGTAATATATGTAATCACTGTGGGACTGAATTTCATACTGCATTTTGCCCTACCTGTGGTATAAAAGCTGGAGAGGAAGCAATCACCTGCTGGAATTGTGGTTTTAAATCTTTTGATATGTACTGTCCAAAATGTGGAAGTTCTTTAAAAGAAAAAAATGAATTGCGTGAATCAATTCCAAAAGAGGACGATACCGCTTTTGAGAAAGATTATATTAAGGATGATTCTACCACTGATGTAGAATATATTAAAAAAGCCGTATTTTCAGAAGCACCAAAAAAGAAAAATAATTTAAAAGTTGTGATTATTGTAATAGTAGTTTTTATAGGAATTGGCTTCTTTGAAGGTCTTCTTAATGATTTAGAAAAGGATAAGCAAAATACAGAAAAAACTACCACAACTGAAGTATCTACGGAACTTTCATCTCATGAAACAGTTAGCGCCACAGAAGCACCTGAAACAGAATCAGATACTGATACAATTAAAGTTGTAACTGAGCCCTTTGAAACAAAACTTACTGCTGGCAATTATATAGCTGGAATCGATTTTCCAGTAGGGAAGTACACTTTTACAGCTATTAGTGGCTTTGGTGAAGCATCGGCTGGAAATGATGATGAATTCGATGAAATTATGGGAACCGATAGTAGTGATGGTTCAATTCAGACATTTAAGAATGCAAATTTGGAAGAAGGTGTTACCTTAGCAATCAATAACAATCTTGTTCTAAAGATTTCTTCTAAAAATGCTAATGTAAAAGATATGAAACCAAGAACAAATAAACTTACCAAAACTATAAAATTATCCAGCGGTAATTATGTAGCAGGTATTGATTTTCCAGCAGGTACATATGATATAATCACTACAAAAGGATTCGGAGAAGTTTCTATAACTAATTCCACAAACTTTGATTTTGATGAAATTATGAGTAATGGCGATTATGATTGTATGAAAGAATTTAAAAATGCCCAATTAGATAAGGATGTAGAACTACATATTAGTGGTGTATGGCTTAAATTAATACCTAGCAAATCTCAAAATGTTCCTAAATAAGAAATGAATTAAAATACACCACAAAGACAGAAATGATATGCCATTGTCTATTTGACAATTGGCATATCATTTCTGTCTTTGTGGTGTATTCTGTATCAATACTGTATAGCCTATTATGTTGTAAAACCTTTAGGGTAACACATTACAGTGCACTTAATTCAGTGGGAAATAAAGATCCATATACGTTACACCATTTTCCTCAACTTTTTCCTCTAACCAGTATTTTTCCTTATTGCCTTTGCTTTTACAATCAGGCATATAATCATTTAATCTTACCCACTCCGCTAATCTACTCCATCCGGCAGGTATCACTTCAAATGGATTGGAAAATGGGTTTGTTATTCTTAATATAGCATATTCACATTCCTCTATTGTTTTCAGTATCACTCCTTCTGATTGATTTGTATTATCCTCCACTTTTATCCAATACTCATATCCTCTAAGACCCTTTTGACTCTGCTCTTCTGAAACAGGAATGTCAAATCCAAATTGTCTTGACTTAATATCAATATTATTGTTTACCATCCACTCTGTCATAAAATTAATTACATCTGCCTCAGGATCATCGCTGATTGCATATGAACTTGTAACATACATAGTATCTAGTTTTTCAATCCTTACATCACTAAAATGATATTCCATATTTATTCCTCCACATATAATAGATTTATTTTCTTTCAGTATTGGCTTCTCTGGTATCGCATAATGCTTGTTCCTGAATCTAGCTGGTGCTTCGCCATACTCGTTTTGAAATGCTCTTCGAAATGCCCGCTCTGATCCATATTCATAATCAAGTGCAATATCAAGAATGCGTCTTCCTCTATTCACATCCTGCATTGCATAAGCTAGTCGCCTCTTTCTTACATATTCCATTAATGGAACTCCAGCAAATAAGGTGAATAGCCTATAAAAATGATATTTTGAGAATCCTGCAACCTCAGCACATGCTTCAATTGTGATAGGTTGCTTAATATTTTCTTCAATGTAATCTATTGATTTCTGCAGATATTCAACATAACTCATATAACTCACTCCCCGTTGTAACGTAAGTTTATTATAATGCATAGTTTTAATGATTTAAGGACATTTTTTGCTATTTAATAATTTACTTCCACTAAATTAAGATTCACTCCAAACTATCTATCTCTTCCATTATAAAATCTACAATACCCCTAATATACTCTTTCGAGAAGTCAATCTTCGCACCTGCTGCTTCATATATTTCGCCAATTGGTTTAGAAAAACCTAGTCTTAATGAATCATCAAAAGCTACGATGGTTTTCGCTTTATTCTGTTTGTAGTTTCTATATACCTCTAGTGCGCCAAGTTGAGCAATCGCATATGAGATAATATATAGAGGCTGTATTATCATTAACTGCTCTTTGTACCAACCAGCACTCTTCTCCTCATCTAGACCTGTCCAATCGATACCAACATTAAATCGATCTTCTAATGAACTCACATATGTAGCTCGTTCTTGTGCTGTATGTTCTGGGTTTGAATATAACCATTGTTCAAAGGAATCTATCATTACATATCTGCGCAATGAAACCAAGATATCAATGAATCTCTCTTTTTTGGCTTGTTTTATATCCGCTATGTTATCATAGTATTCATCATAATACTCCAAAGCAAGTAATTCCATTGTCTTAGCTGGAAACTCTGCCAGTTCTCCTGGTCCATCAAACATTCTATACTCTCTAATAATCTCGTCGGAATGGGAAAGCGAATGAATCCCGTGACCTGCTTCATGAATTAGAATGTTAGCTTCAATAGGGCTTCCAGTAATATTCATACATATAAAGCACATTCCCGACCTATCGATAGGAAAGCAGAATCCTCCCGGCGTTTTTCCTTTTCTAACATCTAAGTCTAGATTACCTGATTCTATCATCAAGTTAAATGTTGATGCAAACCTAGGATTAATTTTCTCTAATACTTTATGGGTTTTATCAATAAGTTCATCACTAGTTCTAAAAGGAGTTAATAAGTTACTCCCTTTACTGATATCTGCATCCCATGGAAAGAGAGACTTAACATTTAATTGTTCCTTTCTATTCTCATTTATTTTCCTTAATACTGGTACTACGATTTCCTCTACTGAGTTATGTAATATTTTAAGTTCATCTATTCCATAATCAAACCGATTTCTGATCTTACTCATATACTCAGCATAGTCATTATATCCTGCATTTTTAGCTATTTGATTTCTTATACTTAATATTTGACTAAAGATACTATCTAATCTCTCTTTATTGCTTATCCAGGCTGACATTATTTCTTTCCATATTGTTTTTCTTTCTTCACTGCTTACTTCATTTAATATTTTTTGAAGCTGGCTGATTGTCTCGTCTTCACCTTCATATAATATACTTATATTAGATATGGCTTTTCTGTATTTTAGGCATAAAGATTGTTCTTCTTCTAATAGAGTTAGATTGGTATCATTATAACATCTTATATTACGTTCTAATATCTTTCTATAATTATCATATCTCTCACTCAACTTAGATAAATAATCACTCTCAAAAATCTTTTTCTCTATATTAAAACAATATGACTTAGACCTTGTAATTATCATTTCTGAATACTCTGAAAGATTTTGGTTTAGGTCTTTATTTCCTGTATCTAGACTCAACTTAACATAGTTTTGGGTGTCTTTATTGCATATCTCATCTAAAAATTCATTATAATGTTCAATGAAGTGTTCTAATTGGTCCATTGAATTGATGTTCCTTGCTTCCAACTCTTCTAATTCAGATTTTACTTGCTCCCAATCAACTACGTCAAAGCCTTCCTTCAAGAATTTATATGGTTTCTCTGTGATGTGCATACTTATTCTCCTAGTATTATTTATTCTGAATCAATTTTCACTCTTAACCTTTTATTTTTAACTTTAACTGCATATTTCAACTCATATACTGGAAGCCCATTACTAATTGCTTCTGCAGTTTCATCCATTTCCTTTTTAATTTCTTCCTCATTAGCATACCATCCAAGTACAATTGATTTTTCACCCCAAAAGTCCCCACTATTAATACCAATTAACCAATACTTAGGTTCATCGACTCTAGCTTTATACATTACTTTAGAAGCTAAGACTTTATAACAATTGACAATTGTTTTTCCATCATATGATTTAATTGTAATTTTCCCTGTTGGTACCACGATATTATTAAGGGATGTTTTCTGCTTTTCAGTTAAATTTATCTCACCTAACATAAGGTAGTCTAAAGATACATTAAGTTCTTTCGATAACAAAAGTAACTTCTCCATTTCTGGATATCCGATTCCCTGTTCCCATTTAGAAACAGCTTGTCGACTCACACCCATTATTTCTGCTAATTCTTCCTGTGAGATATGTCTTTCTTTTCTTATTAATTTTAAATTCTCTGAAAAACTCATAAAATAGGCTCCTTTTCTTTATGAAAAATATAGATAAATAATAGTAAATAATTAAATTATAAATAAACCAGGATAATTATAATTCTAAAAAAACTCAACTTAGTTTTTAAGAAAGCAAATTAAGCAAATTAATTATTAAAAGTATTTATCTATGGAAATCATAATGGTATATCTGGATCTTTAACACCAACTTGCGATTGCAATTGTGCAACTTAAAGTTGCAAATTATTAAAAATGTTAATATTTCAGTATTTTTAATTCTATCATACTAAACCAAAATATACCATATATTCTCAGGTTGTTGTTAATACATTATATATTGCCACAGTAAGTCGGATGGTATATTATGTAAGTATATTATTGAAAATATATACCTCAATAGGACATTGTTATTTAAACTCTTACTTTCTAATTGTTTCTACAACAACCACATTTCCGTGTATTATTCACATATAATTGACAACTGCGACCGTTTGGTTAGATGTTTATCTTCTTGTAGGTACTAGGTTGGGAATCACTCGTTATTCTTCCTACCTTATGTTTCTGAATATATGATTTCTAGGGGGTATTCTTGATGAAAAAAAGAACTTTTTATATCATTTCAGTATCATTTATAATTATCATACTAGCAATATTTTTACCACTATTAAAAAATGAGAAACTGACAATAGTTAAATCAGAAGATGTATCTTCTATTGGTATCACTAAATGGAATGGTAATTCTGTAACAATTTCTAATAAAGATAAAATTGATTCCATCATCCAAAAATTTAAATCAATTGATCTAAAAAGAAAGTTTTGGTCATTGGGTACCCCTAATAAATGGAGTTACCGAATTAGCATATTGGTAGCAACAGATGATTCATCACAACGATTATATGAGTGTTTCTATTTAACAGAAGACAACAAAATATATAAAGGATATTTCTCCCATACTGTAAATGACGGCGAAATAGATTCTACATTTTTTTCTAACCTGCTAAATTGATAGACCATTTGCAACTTGATTGAAACAATGAAACAAGGCGCAATATTCAAATAGCTTGATATTACGCCTTGCTTTTTATATTAACTCTATCTCTCATCTTATTCTTTTATACCTTCAAAATTACAGTTTGACCCCTAGACCAATATAATACACTTGGTCCTTTTCATCCTTTACTGAGAATGTATATCCTTTTTTCCCTTTCGTATAATCTTTAATAGAAATTAATTTTTTTATTTTTAAACGGTTCAATTCGTCTACTATACCTTGTGCACAATCGTCATCAATTCCTATGTTATCCATGATTAATTTTTTATTTTCTTTCAAAATATTATCTCCTAGTTTTTCAGATTTTGTCTTTTTACCTTCTGCTTTTTTACCTTGTTCTTTATTTCTTTCTTTCTTCACGATTTCATTTTGGCTTTGTATCTTTCCTCTTTCACACATTTTAAAACCGCATATAATTAAGACAATCATTATTATTGATATAATTAGTAATCTTACTTTCTTCATTACTACTCCCAACTTCCTTTATACTCGCATTTATATATTTATCCATGTTATTATTTGTAATATTATATTGTTAAAAATTAACTGTCAATGCAATTCCTATGAATTATTTATAATTTTCCATTCCCTATTCTTTCAATATATATTACCTCTAAGGATAAGTGACCTCTTATGCATGGTCGATTACCTGGTTAAGTAACCCAACTTTTTCTTGCTTTTAAATATTTTCTTTATATAATGGAAATATGGTTAAATATTATAAAAGGAGGCGATTTTGTGGCAATTAAAATTTTTAAAAAATGATAAGGTGATTGTTTTATAGACTTCTTTTTTTCACTTTAACCATGTGAACAAAATATTGTTCTGTAATGCTGATTACCGAAATAGGAGATTAAAATGCAGAAAATACTATGTTTTGTTTATGAAAGTATGGCAGACTTCGAGATTACTTTAGCCTGTCACATGTTAGGATGGAATCCTAATAAGGAATTAATTAGCGTTGGTTATGAAAAGGTACCCGTTAAAGCTTCTTCAAATCTTCAGTACTTACGTGATATGACAGTAAAAGAAGCAATTTCTCTAGATGACATTGATGCCTTGATTATACCTGGAGGCTTTGAAAGAACAAGTAATCCTGAACTAATTGAGTTAATACAAAAGTTGGATAAAGATAAAAAACTAATATGTGCAATATGTGCAGCTCCAGAATTTCTGGCTATAGCAGGTATATTAGATAATCATTCATATACAACTACGTTAGACGAAAATCATTATAAAGAAAATGGACTAAAAAATCCATTTCCTTTTGAGAACTATTTGGAGAGAAATGTGGTAAGACATGGAAATATTATTACCGCGAAAGGACAACTTCTATTTTACAATCTCAGTAGCAACATTTTTACTTTATTTTCCTACGTCCCAGCCATCTCCACGGTTTACATAAGCTCTGATTTGAACCTTATATGACATTCCTTTTTTTAATCCAGTGACTACAATCGAATTTGTTTTTGCATCTTTTGCTATGTACTCCCTATTATCTTCACGTCGTATTTCTACATGATATGCTGTCACACCTTTAATCGTATTCCATTTTACTGTTAACTCACCTGGTGCTGTATTTTTTGCTGATGAGATTACAGTCTGACCGATATTTACAGTTGCAGCTTTCTGTGTTTTTAATACAGCAATCTGATTAGTAGATCCCTTTGTAACTACTTTATAATAATGGTATCCCTTCGAATCACTGAATTCTTTTCTTACATGACCATTTCTATCAATAAAATAGTGCTTTGTATCATCCTTACTCATATGTTCACTTGATACATGTACACCTGCTCCATTTGGTAAAATATCAAAATCCGCACGATCAGGTATGGAATCTGAATCATAATTATTAAATATATGAACTTCATTTTTCTTTATAATTGCTGATGTAACCTGATTCAATTTAAAATCAGTAAATATAATCTTCTCCTTACCAGAACCCAGATTCTTTCTTATCATATATCCGTTCGTAGCAGAATATATTGATCCCTGAACACTTAATTCCTCCATCTTCTCATTATAATACTTACCATTCATTTCGATGAAGTTACTATATATGTTGATATCGTCGCACTCCTCTACTACTTTTCCACCAAGGTCATAAATGATGCCTGCCGATGGCTGAAGTTCTCCTCCATCATCGTAAGCATGGCATTTGCTTATTATAATATAATCACCAAATGTTTCAAATGTGAGATAGTCATATTCTCCTGTTATGGAAGGTTGGATAGCAGTTGCTTTCGCATTCCTTGCATTATATATTTTAATATCTTTATCATTTGAAATACTAACAATATATTGTTTTGTATTGTTAAACGCCTTAATATCATCTGCTACTGTTATTAGATTTCCTTTTAAATCATATAGATACTTCTTAGAAGCAGTAAATAATACATTATTCTTATCACCATACTCTTCCAGGATATTTATGATGTAACAATTCTGTACAGGTGTTACATAACTATATCTCCTTTTCCATTCACCTTTTGGATTGTGCTCTTTATAATAAGCTGGTAACATATCATCTTTTAATCCATTCATTGACTCACTTGACTTATCAATCATACCTTGAATTAAAGTATTACGCATAATATAGTACTGGTTATTAGCGGTTCTTTCGCTTTCTGGTATATTGTCTACCTTATTTCCATCATAGTCATACATTTCCTTGAAATCTAGACTTCTTTCGTTGATTACAGCAAAATAATTCCCATATTGAACAATTTTTTCCCCATTCTTATACTCGCATAATACTCTAGCATCTCTTGAGAGAAAATAATGATTCTTTAACGCATCAATAGCAAAGAATCCATTGGTGGTGAAGAATATCTCCGTGTATATAGACGTTGGTATTAATGTCTTTCCAGTCTTATCTATTACACCAAATAATCTCTTCCCTTTCGTCTCTTTCACTACGATTGCATCTACGTTATTTCCTATTTTTCGAATCTCATTAATTTCTGTAAAGCTTGTTATCTTAATCAATTTTCTAGTATAAGTGTTCATCAGGACTACTTTCCCATTCTTATAGCCATATGTCACTCCCCCTGTATCAAATTCAAGAGAATACTCTTTATCGAAAGCAGTATTATTTATTTTGACTACTTTCCATGTACTTGCTCCTGCTGCTTGTACTTTTGCTGACTGAATAGGTACCATAGTAACTATCAAAGCTATCATAAGTAGGCAAGCAATTCTTTTATTCAGTCTATTTCTCATAATGATTCCTTCTTTCCTAATAAAATAAACTTTATGATATGATATATCTTGTTATCTACTAAGAATATCATATCTCTAACCTTCTTATTTTGCAATAAATGTTAGATTATTCTCTTTCGCCAGCGCATATTTGCTTATGAAATAAATATGAGGTTCTCTTTATAATAATATAGATGCTATCATTGATAATAATTGAAATTAACTTAGAAAGTTGATGACCTTGAAGAGTGATAACCTTGAAGTATACTTATATATAGGTTATACAGGAATTGATAAATTACCTAAAAAGCTTAATGAATTGACTAAAAAACAGTCATGACTTAAGTTGTTATCTATTGTTTTAGCATTAAAGAAGAGGAGAAAAAATATGGACTATAATATCATAGCGAAAGAGATTCTTACATGGTACCCTATTTCTGAACCAGTAATTCAATTTATCAGACATAATGAAAATATGACTTTTAAAATAACTGATGGGGTTAACAAGAAGAATTATTTACTACGCATACATAACCCTAGCACAGAAGGGCTATTGGGGCTTCAACATACTTTGGAAGGTATTGAATCGGAGATTAAGATTCTACAAGAACTTAACCAAAAAGGCTTACTATATGCACAAAAGCCTATATCCAATACACTTGGTGTATATATAACCGAATATAAGATGGATAATTTTAACCATCCTTGCTATGCAACCATCTTAGAGTGGATTGAGGGTTGTACTCTAACTCTTGAAGAGGATAATATTAAGGATCTTGCATTTACACTTGGACAGAATCTTGCCCTATTTCATACATCTTTAAAAGAATTTAAACCCTCCAAAGACTTTATTAGACCAATATATGACGCTGATAGAATTGATACTGCTATTGATGAACTAAAGTATTGTGTAGAAGCTAATCTATTTAGCATGGAGCATTATGATATTATCAAAAGAGTGTTGATCATAGTTAAAAATCAAATGAATGAACTTAAATCAAGAGAAGATTCATTTGGTATCATTCATGCAGACTTCCAGCCAGGTAACATCGTAGTTAACAATGGTAACCCTGTGTTGATAGATTTGGGCTTTTGCGGATTTGGATACTACTTCTTCGATTTAGGAAGTGCTGCAACTATTTTTCCTAGCGAATTAAGGCAAACCTTTCTACAAGGATATGCATCGAAAACTTCCTTTTCTTTTGATGACCTAAGATATATAGAAGGACAGATATTTATGGATACATTTATAAGTTATCTTTTATTTATGAGAGATTCTGAGAGAAATTCGTGGATTAAGGATAGTTCATTGAAGATTTGCGATTCTCTTTGTAAAGACTTCTTGGAAGGGAATGAAGTTTTCTATTTACTTTAATTGTTTGTAATTCAGCTTATGCATGTGATAAAGTTGAAAATATCAGTTTATTCTTTTCGATGCTCTCTAAATCTTTTCCTAGAATACTTACAATCAACCTCATACTTCATACATAAATAAAAATGAACCACCTAAAACAAATTAGGTAGCTCATTCTATGTGAAAGTAATTAATTACTTGTGTTTTGAACAAACGACTTATCTTTTATACCAGGATTTCTCTTCTTATCACTGAAGAATGCAAAAAGTATACCAGGCAAAAGAATTACAGCGCTCACTTTAAATGTAAAACTAAAAGCTTTCACCGTATAAGTCAAAAATGTATCTTGGATATTAGTTACTATTTTTTTTGTTTCTTTCTTATCAATTGTATTTATTCTTTCTGAAAGACGAACGTTTTTATTATTACCTGCTTTGATAGAGGCAATCATATGCAGCTTGGTTTCATTATCAAATACCTTATCATTCTGTATTGTTTGCACAACCGAGTCTTTCGCATCTGACATCTGGGTCGTCATATTTGATGTAAATATAGTTAAAATCACGGCAACTCCAAGTACAGTCCCAAGTGTTCTTGTCATGTTATTTATTCCAGAAGCTATTCCTATTTTATCTACAGGAACATTAGATATTGTAGAACCATTAAGTGTTGCCATACTGAGACCTATACCAGCACCAGCCACTATTAATCTTAAAATAACATCTATATTAGAAGAATTTTGAGTAAGAAAACTATTTAAATAGCAGAAGACACACAGAAAACAAAAACCCAATACACATAGCAACCTATTTCCTACTTTTTTTATCAAGATAGCAGCTAATATTGAAAAAACCATTGTACTCAAGGACATAGTTGAAATAATAAGCCCTGCTGATAGTTGATCTAATCCTTTCACTTGAACTAAGAAAAAAGATATGAAATAAGGTCCAGCCATCATACCAAGTCCGAGTAAAAATAGAGCAATCGAGCCGCATGTATATGGTATCGATTTAAACAAGCTAAGTGGAAGCATAGGTTCCTTCACCTTTAATTCTATAATAACAAATAGTATAAGCGCAATCACTGAAACAGCAAAGAGAGAAAGAATAAAGCTTGAAGTCCAGCCTTTTTCATTCGCTTTTATTAATGCGAAAGTTAAGCAAAACATAGCAGTAGCAATTGTTATCATTCCACCAAAGTCTATACTTTTACTTGCGGTTGGGTCATAGGATTCTTTTATGAATTTCATAGTTAGTAGTATACAAATACAACCAATAGGTACATTAATAAAGAAAATATATCTCCAATTAAAAAATTGAGTTAATATACCACCAAGCGATGGCCCACTTGCAGCTGCAAGACCGGCAAAAGCACCCCATATGGCCATAATGGTCCCTCTCTTTTCTGGCGGAAATATTTCACAAGATAGTGGCATCGCAACAGGAACAACAAAAGCAGCGGATAACCCTTGAAGTGCTCTAAATAATATAAGCGTTTCAAGAGAATTTGAAATACCGGCTAACAGTGAAGATAGGGTAAAGAAAATCACTCCAAGAAGAAATAGTTTTTTTCTACCAAATTGATCTGCCAATCTCGAAGCAGTTATGATAACCGCTGCAAAGGCTAGATTATAGGCGTTCATCACCCAAGAAATATGGGACATAGAAGTATGAAAGTATTCGGTCATTTTAGGCAAAGTGATATTTACTATTGTTGTATCTAACAATGACATAAAGAAGCCTAAAATAATAGCTACAAAAGAAATGATTTGATATTTTTTGTTCATAAGATAAACCTCCTAAAATAATAATATAATTTATATTGGTGTATAAAATACTACTATATCTTATAGTAGTTGGGCAAAAAAAATGTCTCACAATATGAAGATTTATTAGAGACATTAATTTACTAATTATAATAATCAAAAACTTTTTCAGACCATTTTTGCAAAACGTTATAAAATTCATTATACAGATCTAATATAAGGAATTCAGAACCAGATCTTTCATTGTGTTGCTTTGCTTGGTTATAAACAGAATCTACAAAGGCCCTACGTTCTTCTGCTTTTTCAGTGAAATTCTTAAGGTATTCTCTTCTTTTTTCTTCTGGCAAATTCTCTATATTCACTAAGAATGCATTGAACTCTAAATATATATTTCCTATATTTTTTGAACTTTCTTCCATTAGTTCATTGAAATATTTATTTCCTTTTTCATTTAGTGAATATAGTGTTTTTTCAGGCATTTCACCTTCTTTAACAGTTCTTGAATTTAAATATCCATTCTCACATAATTTAATTATGTTTTTATAAATTGACGGGTTACTGATCTTTAGCCACTTAGAAAGATTCCAGATTTCAAATTCTTTAACCATTTCATAGGCACTTTTCTCTTTCTTCTGCAAATAGCCAAGGATTATTAAATTTATTGAAGACATTTTAATCACCACCATTTTTATACTACTATAGAGTATACTAGTGTAGTGAATATTTGTCAATATAGAATTAGTTAATTAATTCTACATTGACAAATAATTTACCATTATTAATACATTATTAGAAATTTACTAGTTTTATTTCGCCGTTTTATTGATAAAATCAACTTCATACAGACGTTCACCATATTTTTGTTCGTTATCAGTAATCGTACCTTCTGTAAGTGTGATACGAAGGACGATTGAGTTTGGATTCTCTTCGTCGCCAACTTCATCGAACCAATCGAAAATCTTTTTAAATTTCGCTCTGATCCCCGCATTCTTCTCGTCCTTGACCCAACCTAGATTTTCTGCTATTCCATGTAAAGCGTACCAATCAAATCCAGCGACGGATACCTCATTGTTCTTCTCAATTTGTAGTATTTTATTTTTCTCTGCGTCTGTAGATACATAAAATACGCCGTCTTCATAATACGCACATACCATACGAACCGCAGGGCGTGGATCACCGGCAGCATTTGAGGATCGTGATATTGTCGCAAGGGCAATCACTTCTTCTTTGCCATTTCCACAACGTTCCTCCATCAGTTTCATTGCATTTTCATATTTGCTCATTTCTAGCCTCTCCTTTTTAATTTATTTTTGCAGTAATTATAGTCAAATCACTTTTAAAAGTGACCCAAACTTTACAAATCGAGTTTTAGCCACAAAGCGGGGCGGACACCGCCTGTACATTTGCCATCACTTAAGTTACCTTTCAATATATTGTTGCCTTGAATACCTATATTACCGTCAGTCCCAAAGATGTATACGGCTTTTACATTAACACGGCCGGGAGATCGAAGCCACCACCACCAGCACCATTCTGAACCTTGAAGTCTTGCTAATCGTTTACTGTTATTTTCATCTTTTCTTTCAAACCAATATCTTTGATTTTTTCCAGGGTTATAAAGTTTTGAAAGGCTATCTCCGAAATATTTACACACTTGATCAAGGCTTAATAAGAATATATTGTCCTTCGTATCTGCTCCCCCTTTTGTACCATACCACTGATTGTCAAGATTTTTGTTTATTACTGGAATTATTCTTGATTGATCAGCCTCGTCTAGCTTGTCATAAAATTCACCATTAAGATATTTTCGTAACGCGCAATCAGTCCATGTTATATCTTTATAGGCATCATGGTAAGGGCGTTGCTCTATAATATCTTCTGTTATAATCAAAGCTCTATTGTCCTGTATGTCAAGCACACGCCAATTATAGCCTCCGAATGATAATGATGAGTCAAGTTTAATATCTTCCATTTAAGTACCTCTTTCTATGTAATAGATAATCTGCTTACTCTTCGAATTTCTTCTTAACCCTTCTGTTAATTTCCTTCCTGATTCCTGGATATTAAGTTTAAACCGTTACACGGTGTGCGAGTCAAGGATGTAATTCATTTTTCATTTATGTTACTGTACTTTGCTGTATATCATATCTCGTTTGTGGTTTCATCAATTAATATTTATTTATATAATTATATCTCATATAAATCATTTGGTAAATAATTCAAACAAAAAAATTCCTCAACCATGTTATAACTCATAGTAGAGGAACTTTATATTTTACGTTTAATTCTTATATTCAATTATCCAGTTTTAGTAAATACCGCATTAATTTATGGTACGGTTCTATACAGCATATGTAAAGGATTGTTTTACTATAAGCGTAATTTATAACAAATTGTTATACTGTCTTCTATTGTATAAAACACGTCTGATTTGAACTACATTTCCTTTAATAATGAAAAACAAAACATAATTTCTTATGATTAAATACCGATATCCTTTTTGTCTTAATACAGTATCTCTTACTAGCGGACATCTTTCTGGCATCGTTTGTAGCCTTTCAATTTCTTGGACAATATAATCAAAATACTCTAATGCAGTCTCAGTATAAAACTGATTCAGATACGTAACAACTTCCTCCATATCTTCGCGTGCTTTTTTAAGTATCCTAATTTTATATTGCTCCATTTACTTTTTTCCTCAAATTTTCTGCAAACACGAAGAAATCTTCTCCTTCATCACCTTCAAAATTATTTTCTTCTGCTTCACTTATTTTCGATAGTAATTCAAGCTTAGCCTCTAACTGTTCATATACCTCCATAGACATTACTGCTAATTCTCCAACTCCATTTTTAGTAATAAAGATAGGTTCTCTTGTTGCTTTACATATTTCTGCAATCTCATTGGAATTATTTCTTAAATCTGATATAGGTCTGATTGTTGGCATATTCTCACCTCCGTTAGTCTCATAATAATATCACTATTTTATCATTATATTGATATTATAACAATATAAAATTTCAGCCAAACAGAAAGAACAACTATGTGTTCTTCTTCTACCAAGGAATTGAAATCATATCACGAGTAATTTCATCTAGACTATGTGCTCCACACATTGCCATTGTTTCTTCCAACTCATTTCCAATTTTATCTATATAAAGTTGAATACCTTGATCTTCACCACCATATAACGCTGTTACAAATGGCCTAGCAATTAAAATACCATCCGCTCCCATAGCAAGAGCTTTAAATACATCTACACCACTACGAATGCCCCCATCAACAAAGATTTTCATATCATGACCTACAGTGTCAACGATTTCTTTTAACACTTCAGCAGTTGATAAACATTGATCTAACACTCTTCCTCCATGATTAGAGACAATAATGGCACTTGCACCGGCTTGTTTCGCTTTTAATGCTCCTTGAACAGTCATGATTCCCTTTACGATAAATGGCTTATCACATGCTTCTATGATTTGTTTTAATTCATTTACAGATTTACTTCCCGCAGGAGGTGTCATATTTTTCAAAAAAGGTAACCCTGCTGCATCAATATCCATAGCTACAGCAATGGCATTTGATTCTTTGACATATTTCAATTTTTCTAAAATAGTATCATAATTCCATGGTTTAATGGTTGGTATCCCAAGACCATTTTCTTTCCTGATTGCTTCTGTTGCTGCTTTCATTACTTCTGGATTGGTTCCATCTCCAGTAAATGCTAATATGCCATGTTTTACACAAGAGGAAACAAGAATATTATTATATGACATATCATCATACTTATCACCATAATGAAGATTCACTGCTCCTACTGGTCCTGCAAAAATGGGGTATTTAAATCTTTGTTCAAATAATTGAACACTTGTATCAACTGCTTTATTTTCTACTAAAGTATCCATATGAATTCTTATTTCTTTCCATTTATCATAGTTTCTTATCGCTACGTCGCCTATCCCTTTAGCACCTGGTCCGGGAATTTGATTTTTACAAACTTTCCCATTACATTCATGACAAGCTTTACAATAGTCTCCTATACATGTTCTTGCTATTTCTAATATTTCACTGTATATCATTGTGATTCTCCTTTACTCCTTAATAATTTATTTGATTAAAATATGTAATTTCTACTTTTTCTTGCATATTCCATTCTTAAATTTCATAGTATCATGTTTACAACAAAAAATCTACGACATCTCTGTCATGGATTTCATTGGTGAAGGCCATTTAAACCTTAAACTTCTCAATATTTTTCTAATTCATCCGCTTTTTCATTAAGCAAACTTACTAAAGAAGATACCTCCTCAACAGATGCTAATTGCTACTTTACCTCGTCTTGATATAGAAGTTTACAATAAAAAGCCACAAATCTAGCTTACTAATATGTTGCACTCCAACTTATTTCTAATTCAGATAATATTGGAAAAGAACTGTAAGCTTATGTTATAATTAATTCGTTATGTTAATATAAAATTGATACTAATAATTATTTATATAGCCTCTCTTTATTGGGCAGAAAAAGAGAGGTAGTGTTATCAGAAATAGAGTATTTTATTGTAAGGAGATGAAGATATGGAATGGATAGTACGATTAAATAATGCTGTTAATTATATTGAAGAGAATATAAAAGAAACTATCGATTTAGAAGAAGTATCTAAGATTGCATGTTGCTCAACTTATCATTTTCAAAGGATGTTTTCCTATATGGCAGATGTACCATTATCAGAGTACATACGCCGTAGAAGAATGTCATTGGCAGCCGTTGATTTACAAAGCGGTAATGAAAAAGTGATAGATATTGCTCTAAAATATGGATATGATTCACCAACAGCATTTAACAGAGCTTTTAAAAATGTACATGGTATAACACCCTCCCAGGCAAAAGAAGAAGGTACAATATTAAAAGCATTTCCTCCTATCAGCTTCAAAATAACAATAAAGGGAGATAGTGAAATGAATTACCGAATTGAAAAGAAAGAATCATTTAGAATTGTAGGTGTTTCAGAACCATTAGAAACAGAAATTGAGAAAAACTTTGAAATTGTTCCAAAAATGTGGAGCACAGCTTCAATGAATGGAACAATACCAAGGCTTACTACCATGATGGACGGAATGCCTATGGGTATGCTTGGAGTAAGCTCTTGTAATGAATCCGATAATTGGAGATACTATATTGCAGTTGCAAGTAATCAACCAATAGAGAATAATTTAGAAGAATACATTGTCCCTAGCTCCCTATGGGCAATATTTTCGGGAGAAGGAACTAGTCAGTCTATGCAGGAGTTAGAAAGAAGAATTGTAACTGAATGGCTTCCAACTTCAGGATATGAATATGGAAATGCACCAGATATTGAGGTGTATATTAATCCTGATCCGGAGAATGCCAAGTATGAGGTTTGGATTCCGGTTTCCAAAAAAGAGAATTAAGTATGGTGCATTTGGTATATTGTGATGACAAATCAAAATTCTAGGTGGTGTTATTATGTCAATGTGGAATCCGTGGCGTGGTTGTTATAAATATAGCGAAGGATGTAAATACTGCTATATTCATAAAGGTGATGCCAAACGAGGAGTAAATACAGGCACAATTGTAAAAACAGATAGTTTTGATGCTCCTGTTGCAAAGAATAAAAAAGGTGAATATAAGATCAAATCTGGTCAAACTGTGTACTTATGTTTTTCTACAGACTTTCTTATTGAAGAGGCTGATGAATGGAGAAACCAATGTTGGAAAATGATAAAAGAACGCTCGGACCTAAATTTTATTTTTCTTACCAAAAGAATCGAAAGATTTATGCAATGTATTCCGAATGACTGGAACAATGGTTATGATAATGTAACTGTTGGCTGCACTGTTGAAAACCAAGATAGAGCAGACTTTAGGCTCTCTCTATTTGCCAACCTTCCAATAAAGCATAGGAACATAATTTGTCAGCCACTTATTGAAGAGATAACTATAGCAAAATATCTGAATAATATTGAATTGGTGGTAGTTGGTGGTGAATCTGATAGAAATGCAAGACCGCTGAATTACAAATGGGTTTTGTCCATTCGAGAGCAATGTATAGCGAAAGGAGTTCGTTTCGAATTTAGGCAATGTGGGACTCACTTTATCAAAGATGATAAAAAATACACACTTAATGTCAAAGATTTATGCATTCAGGCCAGAAAAGCAAATATTAACTGTTAATAGCTCGTTTAGAGAAAGGCTTGGAGTATGAGTATAATGTAAAGTTATGTTAGTTCGCCTTCTCTTAAATGTATCAAGGACTTACACTAATACAGTAAGTCCTCTTTTTTATTCCTATATCAACAGTATTATAAAAAACTCCTAGATTTAGTAAATCGCTACATTAATATATGGTACGGTGAACCGTCGTTTTTATGATATACTTTATAAGCAATATTATTATTAAAACAACTCTAGGGTTCCTTTTTTAATTGCTTTTTGTTCTGCATAATATACCATAACTCTAGCTAATAAAAGGTAAACAATTCCCACAATGAACTCCCCTACGAGCAGTTCAAATAATCGATTTCCATCATAACCTGTAAATATCATTTTTGCAGCCTCTATACTTCTCGTAAGCGGTAATATCTGAGATATTATTCTTCCGCATATTGGCAACTGAGTTACTGGAAAATTCGATCCTGTAAAAATCAGAATAATAAAACTCATCGTATTTAAGATTAGATGCATCTGATCCGTCAATAGACCAATCGTACCAAGAAATAATCCCAATGAGCAAGCTCCCATCATTGCAAAAAGTAAAATTAGAAAGTACATCCCAAAATTAATTTTATGAAATGGTAAACGAAATAATAATCCGCCAGCTAAGAATCCAAGAGTCGTTGTTAACATACATACAAGACAGGGAAAGAAACCTTTTTGTAATATAATCTGTAACTTTGATATTGGCGAACAAATAATCGAGCGAATTCTACCATAACAACGTTCCCCGTAAAAAGAACTCCCCAAAGAAAAGATACAAACATTTGTGCACAAAAGATACGAATTGCCGATAACCCATTTGGTCAAATCATTAGTTTGAAATGCAAAACTAGCAAGTAAACAATAAAACACAAGTGACAAAAATGGATACATTGTATCTAGTGTTATGAATTCCTCAACTTGAAAAGGTCCTAAATGCCCTTTAAAATCCAGATAACTCATCTTTAAAAAACTTTTCATTCTTAACTCACCTCCAAAGTTGCTTTTACACGTATTTGCCTATCAATAATTATGTATAACCACCAAGTGAATAGAATACAAACAACAATGCTTATTGTGCTTATGAAAAACATTTTGCAATACTCTCTCACTGATATCACACCACTAATACTCATACGAATTAATTTAATAACCCATGTAATTGGAATTAGTTTGGCAATCACTTGTGCCCACTGTGGCAATATTTCGATTGGGTAGCTAAAACCACATAACATAATAATAGGAATCTCAAGCAGATTCATATAAAGTGTAGTTTTTCGCGATATCATCAGTAGATAAGCAATACAGAGCGCTATTGCTGAGAAACTAATCATAGCAAGTATTAATGATATTACCAGATAACCTGGACTACCTATCTGTATACGATCTCTCGTAATTATTCTTGCAGTAAAATATGATATTACGATTGCAGACATGGATAGTATCGTATTTCCTACGATTTTACCAAAAATAATGTAACCAAAACTTGTAGGAGAAGCATATATGAGAGGTAATGTTCCCATATAACGCTCACGATTGATGTCACCGATCGAAGAGAAGCAAATACACCCCCATAATGCCATCAAACCTGAACCAAACACCACATATGCTAAAAAATTAGTTTCCTTCGAGTTTAAAAACATCATGTAAAGAAAAAAAGTATTCATAATTGGATTTACAATCAAACAAAATCGAAACATAGGTCTAACCCAAGAATTTCGTATCTGCAAGCGAATGGTCTGCAAAATCACATTCATCGATTTTCCCCCTCCTTAAATTCACTATTACTTGATTCAATCAATTTTATGTACACATCTTCCAAAGTTTGATGATCCTTTGTTGCATGTTTCTTTTTCAAATTCTCTGGCGTATCCAGTGCTATCATATTCCCATGATTTATAATTGCAATTCTGTCACATAACTCATCGGCTTCATATAAATAATGAGTTGTTAATATTACGGTCCTACCTTTATCCCTCATATTTAAGATAATACCACGTAGCATCTTAGCACCAATCGGGTCTAATCCTACTGTTGGTTCATCCATGAAAATAATTTCGGGATCATTAATTAATCCCCTTGCAATTTGCAAACGCTGTATCATACCTTTGGAATAAGTCTCAACTAAACAATCCGCCTTATCTGTTAACTCTACAAGTTCAAATAACTCTTGTACTCTTTGATCGATCATCGAACTTGGTAACTGATACAAACTCGCAAAATAAAGCAAATTATCACGTGCTGAAAGTCTTCGGTATACCCCCATTTCTCCTCCAAATATAAAATTAATTTTCTTACGAATCTTTTTGCTTTCCTTCTCCACATCAAGCCCAAGTACTTTGCAAGTACCTGCTGACGGTGCTAACAGCGTAATCATCATCTTGATTGTCGTTGTTTTTCCAGCACCATTTTGCCCTAATAATCCAAAGACCTCTCCCTTTTGCACACAGAAAGAAAGACCTCTTACTGTATTTACCGAGTTTTTCTTTGGTCGAACCCAACCTTTTTTCGTTTCATATTTTCGTTGTAAATTCTTCACTTCCACTACATTCATTTTCTACCTCATTTCTGCGCCACTTTTGTAATGCCAAGTTTGCGGATGCAGCGCTGACACAAACTTCTTATTTTTCATTCAGCCATCGTTCGATGTATATCGTATACTATGTTAATCGAACAGTATAAAAATGTCAAGACTTTATAAATACTCCTTACTACACTTTACATATATAAAGCATTTTTTTATGAAGTTACTAAATAACTATGCACAATAAAATAGAGTATAAGAATCCACTGATTAAATAACTAATTCAATGATTTCTCATACTCTGCTCATATTGTTTATTCTATTATTGCAAAAATGTATCCTGTAACACCTTGATACAATTTTGTATGGTACGTTTCGATATACTATAGCATTTGGTACTTCCTACTGGCTCTTCATGCACTAATCCACTATCCCTTAATGCATTCATATGATGAGATACCGTAGAAGTTGCAAGTTTCATTTTCTTAGCAATCTCAACTCCAGTTAAATGTTCTTCCTTATTCAATAACAAAAGTATCCGATATCTTGTATTATCTGCCATTGCCTTCAACTGTTCTGGTATATTCTGTTTCTTTTCCCGAAGACGTTGAAAGTCATAAAAAAGAAATTGATCTTTTTCAAAAACTCTACAGAATAACACTGGAAAAAAGACGGAGGGAATAAAATAGAAGGTTTTGTATGGGCCTCGGTTATAGCAGTTTTTTCCCATAAGTTCTTCCGAATAAGAAAAAGGTTCTTTTGTCTTAAGTTCCTGAATGATTACATTCATTTCTGCTTCAATTGTCGACTGTTGACTATCTAAATATTGTTCTGCCGCCTCATTTTTAAGACTCTCTACAAATGTAAAGAACATATGAATTAAATTCTTGGTATCCTGAAAAAAGAATTGAAATGCTATATACTGTGAAAACAAATCAGGATGCTTCTCAAAGAACTCCTGCTCCCCAGTCTCACTATGAATAGCTGTCAAAATCTCTTCTTTTGAAATACTCTGAAAATAAATTCTTAAAAATTCTTCCTTTGGTAATGAAACCAAGTACTCTTCATAACCTTTCAGCGTAAATTTCTCAATATCATAATTCATAAAAAATTCAAGCATTCCCATACTAAAGTCTTTCTTCATACTTTGAAATACTTCGAACAGCCAACGAAACTTTCCTGCCGTCGCTACCTCTTTCTTTGCTCCATACACCTTCCCAATATTCTGATTAACCCCATTGGGTGCCAATTGCTCTAGCGCTACAAACAAATATTCCATTTCTCTATGATATACTAAATAGGAATTTTTTCCAATTAATTTGTACATGTTAACTCCCATCTAAAGAACTAGTCCCTAGTTTTCATAATAATCTATAATGGTATAAATTATATCATAACTGATATTAAAATGTAAGCAATTATGTTTTATTAACAATAGAAAGAGATTTCACCAAAGAAATTCATCCATTTATTTAAAATATCTTTACTTCGAGCCTCAATTACATCACAAACATCATTAAGCGTTCTTTCTGGTATTTTTGAATTATTATTTGCTAACAAGCATTTCCCATTACGCGTAATCCAAACTTTTGTAGTATTAGGAGCAGGAACACCTTCTACTACATGTACATGTATAGGTTCTAATGGTTGTCCTTCATTCGCCCAAAAATACACAACATATCCACCAACCTTAAAAATTTGAGGCATTTCCGATTCCCCCTTGCCTTGCAAATCGAATTATCAAATGTGCTGTGGACTCTAATAGTTCTTGATACTTCTCCATTTCTGTTTTATCAAATCCAATAATTTCTTCCCAATGATAACTAGGTAAATAGCATACCGCCGAGTGAAATCCGCCTTCTACTGGTTTTTCTATATAAACTTTTACATACTCACCATTATCATCATTTTGTAATTCAGAATGAACAATCTCAGTATTATCATCTAGTTGCATAAAAGGATACATCATTATAAACATCACCTTTCCAAATTATATTATAATTCCCAATCTTCTATATTTATATTATAACATTGGGCATTTGAATTTAACAATATGATTATTTAATATGATATTATATCAATGAAGTTATGATGCTGATAGAATTGATACAGCTATTGATGTGCTAAAATATGTGTTGAAGCAAACTCAAGAAATTTGCGTTTAGGGTTGTATTAATGGTACATGAGTCAGAGTAAGCAAGTTTGCATAGGAAGATGAGACTTGTCCATTTAACTCATCTCTTTCAATTAACAAACCAACTTTCGTCAATCTCACCATTATGACCTTCTCCATCCTTTGGTAATTGTTGGACGTTGTCGAAAATTGTTAAGGGAATTCATTATGTAAACCGATAATTATATAGATAAGGCGGAAGATTATTTCTTCCAATTTATCTATATAATTATCAAATGTATTTAAAAAAATTATTGCATAAGGGAGATGTTTTCATGAAAAGAAAATCTAGTTTATTTGTAAAATTTTTAATAGTGGCCATGATATGTATTATTATACCATTGGTCATTAGTGGCATTTATTCAGTTAACTCACTTTCAAATTCTTTAGAAAATGAAGTAAAAAAATCATTGAACAGTGCAGCTATTTCAAATAAAAATTATATAGATGTAGCTTTTAAAGATCAAATGGATTTAGCGACATCTATTTCAAACGAAAGTGAAGTTGTAAACTATTTTAAGGAATTTAAAAAAACTAACCAACCAAATCCAGCAGTATTAACTCATATGTCAAGCAATTTGGAAACTAAATACAAAAATTCAAATGGATTATATGAGAATATGATTTATCAAATAATTTCTTCTGATTTAAATAAAGTAACAGTAGCTGATGCTATAGGTGGAAAGTCTATTGGGGATAAAAGACCAGTTACTCAAGATGTATTAAAAGCCATTGAGCAAGAAGGCAAAACTAAGATTGGAAATATTATGGCTTCTCCTGCAACCGGAAGACCTGTTATTACAATAACCGCACCGGTTTTAGATACTGACACGAAGCAGTTAACAGCAATATTCCTAAATTCAATAGATTTAAATACATTAGCCCAAAATATTGTTAAATCAAACTCTGATAGTAATATTAAAAACTTTATAATAGATTCAACAGGTGTTGTAGTTTCCTCGGAAAATCCTTCACAAATATTAAAACTTAACTTTGCTAAAGAAAAAGGAGATATGCCAGGTTTCTTTAAAACTATGAACGCTAAGAACTCAGGTATCGATTATTTTACTATGAATGGTGTAAGAAACATTGCTTCCTATACCAAAAGTAATATAACGAATTTATATGTTGTGTCCTATATTCCTGTGGAACAGTATATGTCAAAAATCAATAGTGTTAGAAATGGAATAATTACTGTAATTATTGCAAGTCTTCTTATATCTAGCTTATTAATATTATTTTTTACAAGAAGTATTACTAAACCAATAAAATTAGCCGTAGAATATATTAAAGTGTTTGCTTTAGGAGATTTTTCAAAGGAAGTACCAGAGAAAGCAATGAGTGTAAATGATGAAACTGGCGATCTCATGACTTCTTTAAACATAATGCAAAAATCAATCAAAACAATGCTTCAAACTGTAGTTAAGCAATCTGAGAAAATTGAAGATTCCGTTATTATAACTAATAAGAGCATGCTCGATTTAGAATATCAGATTGAGGAAATATCCTCAACTACTGAAGAGTTGTCAGCTGGAATGGAGGAAACAGCTGCTTCATCAGAAGAATTGAATGCTGCTTCAGTTGATTTAGAGGTAGTAGTAAGTATTATCTCGGAAAAAGCTCAAGAAGGTGCTGAAACCTCAGCCGAGATTAGTAAAAGGGCACAGGAATTAAAAGAAAGTGCAGTTACTTCTAAGAATATTGCTGAAGATATTAGAAACAACATATATAATAGTTTAAAACAATCCATAGAGCAGTCAAAAGCAGTGAATCAAATTAGTGAATTAACAGAATCTATTTTACAGATTTCATCTCAGACAAATTTATTAGCATTAAATGCGGCAATAGAGGCCGCACGAGCAGGAGAAGCCGGAAAAGGTTTTGCAGTTGTAGCTGAGGAGGTTAGACAGCTAGCTGAGAATTCGAAAAATATTACGAATGAAATTCAGCAAGTAACTAACATCGTAGTATCTTGTGTAGAAAACTTAAAGTGTAATTCTGAAAATGTATTAGACTTTATAGACTCCACAGTTATAAAAGATTATAATGCATTGGTTAATACTGGAGAACAGTATTATAAAGATGCACACTATGTTGAAAATCTTGTAAATGATTTTAGTAGTAAAGCTCAAGAGGTAAGCTCCTCTCTTCACATTATGATTAATGTTATAAATGAAATATCTACTGCAAATAATGAAATGGCTATAGGAACTGAAAATATTGCTGATAAATCATCTGCCATTTTACAAAAATCGAACGATGTATCAAAGGTAACCAACGATACCAAGGAAATATCTGAGGAATTAAAGACTATTGTTTCAAAATTTAAAATTTAATTTTATAATATCTTAAACCAATAACGATGAGAATATCTATTGTCAGTAGATTTTCTCATCGTTAACTTATATCTCATTTTTTATTTCTTCTCTTTTTGTTTATGTTTGATTTTTGTTTATTTTAGGATTATGACCAATATGCTTTTCCCATGTGCGTACAGTTGTAAAAAATAATTTAGATTATCATTAAAAAGGACTTTAACTCTATACATAGCGACTATAACATATAATTTGTGCTACTCCTTATCCATTAAAAAACATGCATCTATATTGCCTGTTTTCACATTTATCATACACTCATATTTATTTTTTCCATCAATTTCTGCAAATACCGCCCACATAGAATATTCGCTGGAAATCATATCAAGATAATTAAGATGATATACTAAAGTATATGTACCGTCATTACCACTATTTAGGTATCCTTTATCAGTAAATTCTTTATTGGCTATTACTACTGCCTCTTCTTCACTTATTTCTTCGCTACGCTTTGGAACTTGACCATGAATATATACTGTGCCAAACTCTTCTGTTTCAATACTATAATTATATGTCTTAGTACTTTTATTATTAGCTGAATTATCATTAGTGTTTACTTTCCTACACCTAAAAGAAAATGCTATCAGAATTATTATTGCAAAGCATATTAGTATTGTACTTATAAATATAGGCTTTTTCATAATTTTTTTATCTCCCTCGAATATTTTCACTTTAACAAATTTTAGCACTTTTAACCATTTTTTTTAATAACATTGAAAATCATTGTTGACTTACTTATCAGCAAGTGTAATATCAGTAGGTACTACTTTTTCAATGGTATCCGTTTCTCCGCCATTTAAAACATAAATAACCTTAAAATCACTTCCAGAATTTTTTCTAACAAGATCAGCCAACTCTGGTAATTTAGACAAATCTACATAAACAAAATGTGCATAATTCATGTCATCCTCGGAATATGAGAACTCAAATGGAAAAACGCCATTCTCTTCTTCCATCATGTCAGATCCATAAAAAATATGTTCCTTATTATCCGGTTTAATCTTAGATTCTACAGTTTTTGATGAAAGTGATTTGATGCTATATCCATCAAAGCAACTATATTTATTTTTTATTAGATTCACTGTAAGCTCTTTCTTTGTTGTTGAATCCGTTCCATCCCAACCAACTTCTAGATCAGCTGTAAGGCGTACTCCTTCATCTGTAACTTCATATTTATAATCCGTTATTTGTCCAAAGTTCAGTGCACTGGCTGTATCATTACTATCCACAGTATCCTTAACATATGACGAAAAATCCACTTTTATATCGGTAAGAGAATACTGTATATAATTAAGTTCACTGATGCTTATTTTTCCATTATTCTTATCTGCGATCTGATCTAAGTAATCAAAGGATAATCTTGAGTTTTGAATGAACTTAGTAATAAAAGTTTCTTTCCACTCTTCACTCTTAACCACATTCTGATCAAAATCGTCATAAGTAATTGCTAACTGAACAATTGCTCCCTTTAAATTGTCCCCCATCGTAAATTCCGAAGGATATTCATAGGCTTTAATCACAAGAGCTTCATAAGCTATATCTTGTTTCGATTCAGTTCTTTTCTTTATTTTGCTACTATTCTCACTTTCTTCTATAACTGTTGTGCTATTATTTTTATCTTTCTTTGTGTCCTTGTTCCATATAAAAAACACGAGAAACATAGCAAGTGGAAAAAACACACCGACTAAGATATAAAACCATACTCTCTTTTTTGCATTCTTATTCAACTTTTATCTCCCCTACTCTATGTTTGTATGTTCTATGATCTACCTGATAAGAAATCACCACTTGGATAGTCCTTTGCAATGCTCTTACCAGATACAGATTGAGATGTTATGAACTCACAGACACTTAATTGAACTTTCTTACTGTCTAACATATAACGATGTCCCCATTCATTCTAACATTGATTATTTGGTACATAACCTTCTTGTTGTTAACTAGTCTTATAACTACCTTTGTTACTTATACATTATCTTTCATAAAGAACTTATCCTTACACCCTTTATTTTACAATTATAACATTGTTTTACATGTTTTCAAGTGTCTATTATTTTTATCTAATTTTTGTGTTGGTTTTTAAAATATATAAATATATTTATATTGTTGCTAGTATTCAATAAAATGGTTTTCGATTCGATAAGACCACAATTGCAATTTTTGACTTTGGATCAAAACACAAGTTACTATTAAAGATTCCTATTACTGCATTATGCCAATAGACCTGATTTGTCTTATCATAAATGAAAAAAGTAAATATATCTGAAACTTCTAGATATATTTACTCCTTCTTATACAATTCATTTACTTTTAATGCTTACAGAATCCTATTTCAGTAAATCTCTCCGTTACTTGGTATGGTTCACCGTATCAGTGGCAAGTGAGGTTCATCCATTTAATAGCCCTACATTTATTCTACATAATTACGGTATAACATCAGATATAGTATATAAAAATACTGTAGTAGTATGTCTACGAATGTTTTGAATATTTTATCCTTCTAGGCTATTGATGAATCATTTCATTTATAGTAGGTGGATTAAGTAAATTAAAATCTGCTTTTATTTATTATTATAACAAAATTACATGTGGAATAACACTCGGGTCATGATTTGCTAGTGATTCAAGGCAGTTTGCATCCATACTCTGTTCGCGAATCCACTGTAATGATTTTTTTTGTTTATCCCTATCTAAGGAGATCCCAGATGTAATCATTTGTTTCCATGATTTCTCTGCATATCCTCCATCAGAGAAGAGTAAAACAAATTTTCCATCTACATTTTTTACTTTTACAGCAAACAATCCATCTGCATGGCCAGGAATATTAATAAGCTCTATACTACCATCTCCAAATAGGTCATAAGATTTTCTTACTGGGCCTTCTGTATCATTCCAGTCAAACTCTGTAAGACTGACATCTTTCCACCATTTCTTTTTATATCGTACTGCTGAATGTCTTTTTGCACATTCTACTTCATCCAATGCTACCAAGATTTTCTTTGCATCTTTTACTAAGCCAACACCGTTCGCGTGATCGCAGTCTAAATGTGTTAATAATACATAATCAAGATCAGATGTTTTCAATCCTAACCTTTTAAGTTGTTCATCAATCGCTGCACCTTTTTCAATCTTTCCCTGATTTACTAAATAAAGAAATAGTGAACCTAATGATTTTATCTGCGCAGCTTTATCGAGTGTACCATTGGGACTCATATTTCTATGCCATCCACAATCCACCAAAATTTTTCCCTGTGGATGCTCAATTAAATATACTGAAACAGGAAGCCATAAGCGATTTTCTTTTCTTCCAAAAATGCCAGAAGCTTTTATTGCACTACAGTTCTCTCCTCCAAATGGCAAATCTGGTGATACACATACATAACCTGTATGCATTACATGAATTTTAATTTTATCCATCATTTCATTCCTCCTTAAATTATCTTCCATTAATGACTCCAGCAAATTTTGCTCCTATGCTGAGAGGTACAATCCTTGATCCAATATTAGCCATCCTCGTAAAAAAACCATGATACACTACAACCTTTCCCTTCATCATTTTTTTATATCCATACTCAGCCACTTCTTTTGGTATGGCAGGCTTCATAAATGTGAACATTTTTGATTTTTTCATCTCACTTTCTATTTCTGATATTATGTTAGCACATAGATTTTTCTTTTTCTGCGACAAAACAGAGCAAAGTGTCTAAACTTTGCTCTGTTTTTAAAACTCTATTAATTTTAATGTCTGTGTCACAACCTTATCTAAGCTGTTGAGATCTACTTCGTATGGATTTGATAGCCAAAAGGTATATGCTGCAATTACTTCTGATGCAGCCATCTCTAAAACTAGTTGATAATTATTCTTATTATGAAACCGATATTCCCGTTCTAACAAGTGGTATTTAATAGCACTTTTCCACTTTTGAACAAATCGATTATTCAAATTTGAAACTAAAAAGGCATAGAAAAGGCTTTTATGCTTTTCAACATAATTAATCGTATCTTGGTAATATTGCAGATAACCTTCAGCTTTTATTTCTGGATTCATCAAATGTTGATTTAAATGTAACAGCTGAAGAATATGATAATTCTCCACTTCCTCAGTCAATTCATCTATATTCTGATAATATACATAAAATGTACTTCTGGCTACATGTGATACCTGTATTAACTCCCTTACACTGATTTTATAGGCAGGTTTCGTTTTCCATAATAAAATCAATCCATCATATAATGCAGTCTGAGCTTCTGTGATTTTCCCAACTTTTATTTCAGTAATTTCTAAATACGGATTTTTCATATCAAAACCTCTCTTCTAAAATCGACTTATTTGCTCCCTTCTCCTAATTAATAAGATAGAATAACAGAGTGATTTTGTCTCCTCGATAAATTACTATTTGTCTATTACACATACTTGTTACTAATATTATTATAACAGATCTTGTAAATACACTATTACTTATGATACGGTTCCCCGTATCACAACTAAGTCAATGTTTGAAATCTTTTCACAATCTGTTCACCGATTTGTGTACCGATACCTCCTAACAGTTCTTCCCTTTTCTCTTTTAGAAGCTCTTCCTCATCCTTTGCCAGAATATAAATATAAAAGGCAGGTAGATATTCGGAATCAAGTTGTAATATGTCAGCAATTCCACTGATATCTTTTAAGGTAGAGAGGGCTCCCTTATAGTTATAAAAATTAATTGGAGAATCTAATCCAATTGAGATCCTCTTAAATAAAGTTACCGTATCATATGTCTTAAGATTGGTAACAACACGATTTGTTTCCGCTTTCACAATGTCACTAACCATCTGTTCAAAGGATTCAATTTGCATATACTTACTATATCTCGATATAAATGATAATACAAAGCCAGAAGAATTTTTCTTCGTATTCTCTAACATTTGACGAATTAGCTCCGTAGATCTATCCCCATAAGACAACCCATTTTCTTTCTGTAAATACGTTTCAATCTCATCTATATGATTCATTAATTCCAGTTTCACAGCATCGTCAATAATCTTAAAATTCTCACTCCTCTTAATCAGAGAATGATACCTTTTACTATTACGCAACAATTCTGCAAGTCGTTGTGCTAACAGATAGTCCACTGTGTCTTCTTTAATCTCTTCATTATGATAATATTCGGTATAATATATCTGCCTCAACACAGTCAATAGCCAAGAGTCATTCCATTGGGACAGTGCATTTGCTTTGATTGCTGACTTTTTATCGCCCAATGGAAACCAAAGACCTGAGATGTCAAATGGTATCAATACTTCACTACTACGCTGTGTTTCTGATACCGTTTCACCTAAATATTTCTTCACCAAATCTTTTACGATTTGTTCAAGTATATAATCCGTTTTAATAACTCTATGATGATAGATAATATCTTTATAGCTATTATATCTTCTCTTTACAAAGTCCTCTACTGAACTTACTGCTTTTAATGGAACACTGAATTTAATCTCTCCATTTTCGATATTCATCTGCATATCATTAATAATCCTGCTATACTCTATCTTTCCAGAATCCATTCCTGAATTGAGTACATCTCTAGTCACATAATCCAAGCGATCTCCATCTAAACTAGAATCAATAATCCTATGAAGATACCCGAAGGCTCCATCTTCTGCAAAAATTCTTTTTACAGTTTCTAATATAATCAGTTCAAATAGATTCTCCTGATATTTATCATCATCAGCTGAAATAGGTGCAATAATCTTGCTTAAAATACCCTCGCTGATCTCGTCACCCATTTGTTCATGTAATTTCCTATCACCCTCAAAGTACTTCGACATGATCTCTACAAATTCTTTCGCATTTTTCTTTTCACTAACTGCCTTGTCCTTATATTCCAGATAGACACCCTTCAATGCGAATTCCACGATATGACTGAATGGTGGATGCCCGATATCATGCAACAGTGCCGCTGCCCGAATGGATTGGATAAGAATAAGATACATAATCTTATACTGATCTGGGATATTATTCGGTATCAGAGAATGCCTTAACTTATCCAACCCAATTTGTGGCATTGCCTCTGGAAGTCTACCACCTAATTTTTCGTTACAAATATCTGTCTGTTGTCTTAATTTATCTAAAATCACGATATATTCTCGATCAAAAATTACAAAGAATTCACTCAACATGGTATCCGTAGTATTCAATGCGGACTGAAAGAACATGTCCGAGCAAATCTTCATTGTTCCAATGGAATGTTCAAATCGTTTGGTTCGATTGGTTGGAAATGTAAAATATACTGTAGAATTCTGATATACATCATGAAGACGATTAAAACCGATGGTTGAAACAATTCTTCTTTCATATTCGGTTAATGAAATCAATCCATGAATGGAATCGTTTAAATAAATACCTTTTTTCAAATTATGCCTCCTACTTTTTTCTCTATTATAAAGTATTTGTTCTCATAATTCTACTAATTCAGCCTATTTACTTATTCAGAGAAACTGACTGTTGACCGCAGTTCATTCATATACCATAGACTCTTTTACTACATAATGATATCAACATATCTTAAACTTAGCTCTTTATAGGCATATAAATTTTAATACTAGGACATTCTGCTGGAGATAATTTATTATCTTGTACATACCATTCTTCAATCCACTTAATTTTAGGATTTAATTGATATCCATTTAACCCGCTCCAGTTCATAGCATCACTCCATGTTCTTGGAAGTTTATTGAAATTAGTATTACAGGTTATAAAATCCCCTCCATTTAGAACTTCTTTCTTTATTCGCTTATTGTTAATAGTAACTTCATCATTTACTGTAACCATAGCAATATACCATCTCTTTATTCCTTGTCGTTTATTGTTATAATTATGATGAGCAAAAAATTTATGTTTTTCTGAGGTGTTTAATATATTATTAGCTTTAGCCCAATTTAATAAAATATCCCATGCCTCATATGGGGCTTTTTCCTCTTCTCCAAAGACCTTACACATTACAACAGTAGTATCACTTAAAGCTTCAACTGAAAATTTACTTTTTTCACATATTGGCATATATAAATCTACAGTATAATCAAAATCTTCATTGATTCCCTCTAGATGTTCTTCTAACATTTGATGCGAACCAAAATCATATTTACTTAGTTTTACCCACGTTTTAAATCGTTGCCATGCTTTTGGTATATCATTAACTTGAACAGTAGTTACTGCATATAACCCACCTTCTAATTCTTTTGACTTTACCCTATCATCTTCAACATTAAAATTATCGTCAATAGTAATACATACTTCATAGCCATATTCATCTAAACCTGGCTCACAATCAGGGGTATCATATCCAAATAATCTAAATTTACTATCACCGGCAGTTAACTTATTTTTTTCCGCCCATTGAAGCAAAACTTTAAAAGCATTATATTCAGGATTTTTACCATAATAGCTATAATATGCGACTTTCATAGGTTCTACTTTCTTTAAAACTTTAATATCAGGATATTTTTCTAGTAATTCTTTATCCTGTACTTCATAATATTTATCCAAGACACTCATCCTTTCAAAACTATACTTTACATTCATTTCTATGTACATAGAAGGATTACATCCCACAATTTGCTTAAAACTTCTAGAAAAGGCTTCGCTACTCTCAAATCCGTATTTAATTGCAATGTTCATAATGGTACTTTTTTTAGCAATAATATCATCAATTGCAAGATTCATACGTCTTTTTCTTATGTATTCCTTAACCGAATGCCCTGTCAATGCAAAAAACATTCTATAAAAATTTGAAAGCGACATATATGCATTCTCGGCTACAATACTCAAATCAATGCAATTATCTAAATTACTTTCAATAAATTCAATAGAGTTTTGTATTCGGTCATAATAGTTCATAAGAGGTTCCTCCATAAATTGTTAATATCATATGATAATTCTATTATAATAAAATAAACATCTTGTTACCCGACATTTTTTCCAAAAATATCATTATATCTAATAATAACTATAAATATAGGCTATTTTAATGAATTGTAAACTTTCTTTAATAGTCTTACCTTTCTTTCATAGAGGTGATGATGAAGGCACATAGCGCATAAGGCATAATCATACAGTGTTGAACCCATTTCTAATGTTCACTTGCATCCTAATGATTTCCTTCTGGATGATGTAATAGAATCAAGAGCAACAATGGTGCCAAGAAAGTGCCAATGATAATCAATATGGATTTTGATAAAGTTTCCAATTTATTCATTCATCGCCCAATAATTCTAGACATAATAATAAGGGTATAACCACAAAAATAGATTTGATTATACCCTTATTTCACTTATTTCAAGTTGTATTTGTAATATTAGTAAAACTCTACTTATTTATGGTACGGTTCACCGTAACGGGCGTAGGTTTTCTCAGTGTTACTCTAACAACTCTTAAGAGTTTGAAACAGGTTTCCAAAAATCTGGAGTTGCGGATTCATTTGGTAACATAGCGGAATATTTTTTAACACCTGTAGGATTATTTAAATTGAAGGTTTTCCATTGATTAATATTAGGTGACCCAAAGCAAATATCCACCTCCATCTGCATAGGATCAAAAACCAGAGACCATAAGGTTCCCATACCATCTTCGTAATGATGACAGCAAACTCCTTCAGGCATAGTAGTTGATAGTATCTTCTTAAGTTCTGCTTTACTGATCTTTGGCAATGATGCTTCAATACAAGCTTTTATAGCATTATGCCTGACAATTGAATGTTTTACTATTGGATACCCTAGCTCTTTCATGGAAGGGATATTATAATGATTAGTAGAAAACAAGTATTTATCATTTTCTGTATTTCCCGCCATCTTTAAAGCTCTTTTTGATGCTGCAACCTCAATTAATGCAGCATCACCGTAACGATCTGCTATTATAAAATTTCTATAGTCTGCTATTTGCATGGAATCAAATAGTTCTATAGCTTCTTTAACGGTTTTGCAATTATTCAAAATTGCTCTTACAACCACCGGAAATACAAAACCTTCTTCAGTGTATTCCGGATTAATAACCCCTGCCGACGTCGTTATACATAATCCATGTTCATTCATTCCGTCAAACCGGCCAAAAACTTGACATCCAAAACCTATTTGATTGTACTGTCCCTTTATTCGTGATTCAATAAGTAGGGGCTTCTCGTTCCAGTGAAAATCATAATTTCTTCCTAAATATATTTGACTGTTTTCAGATATAGAAGGAGTTAATACAATATGGCTGCAGTTACTCAATCTATTTTGTAGAAATGCGAAATAGTAAACCACATCCTCAGCATTAGCTCCAATGGCATCAGCAAAACCTGTAATTTCATCATTGGTACCAGGACAGAATTTATCATACAAATCCATTACCCTGGTCAACTGATGCTTCGAAATCTTACTCCCCCCCATGAAAGGTGATGTCATTGCCGTGATAAATGTTTTGTCATCTTTGAGCATATTGCCAAGCTGCTTACCTGCTTCATACGCAGTACCTTCTACTACACAATGTTTGAACTCCATGACCTTACTTTTCATATCATTACCTCCAATTTCCTTTAGTTAAATACAGGTTGTCTCTCTTCTTGATGTTTAACTATAACCATAGTATAATAAAACTGCAAATTTTATTTTGATGTTTTTTACCAAACTTATTCCACATCACTTTAGTATCCTACCATTTCTTATATCAGCATTGGAGGTTTTAAATATGAATTATTATGACAACATTCAGAGAGCTATTGACTATATTGAGTTAAATTTGAAAGAAGATATCGATGTATTGTTAGTCATTCAAATGTCACATTTCTCAATTACACACTTTTATAGGATTTTTCAGGCGATGGTGGGGGATTCTGTTAAGAGCTATATTCAAAAGAGAAGGCTGAGCAATATCGCTACTGAACTTGTTAACTCCAATAAACGCTTAATCGATGTAGCCTTTGAATATGGATATAACTCACAAGAAGTATTTACCAGAGCATTTAATAAAGCATTTAACATTACCCCTGGAAAATACCGTACGCAAAAAAGCAAAGTTGTTTTATATAAAAAAATAAATGTCTATGAAAGAATGCTTGCCAATCAAGGCAGAATTATTTATATAGAACCTCAAATCATTCTGGATAAAGAGTTTAAACTCATCGGAATGAAGGAAACAGTTAAACCCGGATCTGAAAGGATTAAAAATCTATGGGATAGTTTCACTTCCAAAAAATCAGAGATAAAAAATATTCTTACACAGGATACGGTACTTGGCATATGTGAGTATATGCCTAACATAACAGATGAGAGCGAGTTTTCATACTTTGCAGGTGTCGAAGTGAAGGATTTTTCTGATATCCCTAAAGGAATGTTGATTAAAATCATTCCGAATTCGAAATATGCTGTATTCACTCATAAAGGTTCATTATCCAAACTAAAAGATACTTATAACTTTATATACGGTGTTTGGCTGCCTCAATCCGGGTACGAGTTGGCAGAATTAGATACAATAGAATTATATGACAGCAGATCAAATGCTGCTGATTCTGAATTTGACATTCACATACCTCTAAAATATTGATAGTATTCCGGTTATGAACATTTTAGACCCCTTATAGTTTTCCTATTGTGCATAAGTATTTTTTAATTTAGGATTTGACACGACATACAACAGCATTATCTCCCTTAAAGCCAGTGATACCAACAGTTTTAGAAAAAGTCTATGTCACTTGTGGTACGGTTCTCCGTATCACTTCCAAGTGAGATTTTACTTATAATTACAGTTCTTCTATATCTGCTATATAACTTAAGATTCTTAGCTGAACTAACTTGCGCTGTCATGCACTATAATATCAAGTATATCTTTTATACTGTCAGCAAAATATGTTGGATTAACATCTTTTAATTCCTCATAACTTCCATATCCATACGTAACAGCAATTGTATCTATGCCATTTTTGTTTCCACCGATTACATCATGTTTTCTGTCTCCTATCATAACTGCCTTATTTAAATCTTCAATTCCAAGTTCAGAAAAAGCATATTGAATTACTTCCGCTTTATATGTTCTTGTTCCATCAAGATTACTTCCCACCACCAAATCAAAATAATTTTCTAAATTAAAATATTCCAATATTTTTTTTGCAAAAACAGTTGGTTTAGATGTAGCAACTATTAAAACCTTATCTTTTTTCTTTAACTCTTCTAATAATATTGGTATTTGTGGATATACTTCATTTTCAAAGATCCCTTGTTCACCGAAATACTCCCTATAATATTCTATAGCTTGCCTAGCTTCTTCATCAGTAAATGAATAAAATTCTTTAAAGGACTCTCCTAATGGTGGGCCTATAAACGATTCTAATTCTTCTAAATTATCTACTTTTATATCATATTTAGCTAATGCATACTGGACTGATTTTGTAATTCCAACCTTTGGATCAGTTAAAGTACCGTCTAAATCAAATAATATAAATTCATATTTTTTCTTTTTCAAATTACTTCCCCCTCGTCTTCATAATGATTTAATTCAGTAGTTATCTACAGATTTAGGAGAGTTTTTGTATTATTTTCTTTTCACTGGAACCCACATTCTAAATCCAGAAGGAACTCCTCCACTTAAAAACCAATCTTCATTAAAAACATGTTCTTCATAAAAAATCCCTTTCCCACAATCAAACTCATAGGTATCTGTATTTTTTACGAAATCTACAAAAGCTTGACTTGCTTGAATCATACATAAAGCCATATCTAAAAATCCATTATCATCATAAGCGTTTAAGGCAACGTCACTTACAAGGTATAATCCATTAGGTCCATTTTCTACACTTTTTCCAAAAAAATCTTTTGTATTTGCTTCTTCCTCTAACAAGAACATCATAGCTTTATATGGATGCTTAACATGTTCACTTGCATCCTCATGATTTCCTTCTGGATGATGTCCTATGGGAGCGACTCCAACATACTTCCTTGCCGTTTTATCCTTTAAATTCTCATTTGCCCACTTTCTCAATTGATTCCAAGCTACCTCTTCTGCATCAAAACAATCCTCATCAAACGATACTACATGAGAATTTTTTATTTCTCTAACATAAACAAATGGTTTTTCATTCACTTCAAAACGCCCCTCTCTCATCGATTCTTTAATATTCAGAGGAGAAATTGATGTATATTTATTTCCTAATTTAATCTCTTTTGGTGTTTTTCCAAACTCAGCCTTACAAGCTCTGGTAAATGATGATTGATTATCATATCCATAGAGATATGCAATCTCTAAAATACTCATATTCGAATTCACAAGTTTTTGCGCCGCATACTTTAGTTTCAATCTTCTAATATAGTCTTGTAAACTCATATCAAATAGAAACAAGAAAAATCGTTGAAAATTAGTTTTCGACATGCTAGCCATCCGATATAAGTTATCGAAATCGATCTCTTCTTCCACATTTTCATTTATGTATTTTAGACATTTTTGAAATTCTTCGAAATAAGCCATCTTTCTTCCTCCAACATAAAATGTATCATAAAAAACGCTTTTAATCTTTAGCTGTAGACCCCAACTGATGTATATTCTATTCACTACTCAGGTACATATATACAAGAAAAAATTTATTCTGAAGTGTCAGACTTCAATAAAGAATATAATATCAGATCAACAACACCTTGACCTTTCCAAACACATCCTTGCCTGATTATTCCCTCTTTAACAAAATTATTTCTTTGCAATACATTCTGCGATTTAATATTTTCTGGCATAACAAAGGCTTGTATGCGATTAATGCCAATATCATTAAAGAAATAATCTGTCATTGCCTTTACAGTTTTTGTAGCGATTCCTTTACCCCAAAATCTGTCATTGAGTCTGTAACCTATTGTTATCATGTTAATATCATGAGAGTAGTCAAATATTTCAGCTACACCAACAATATTGTTAGGCTCACTATTTAGGCAGATACCAAGAAATATCTCTTTTCTTTTATTAAAATCTCTTTCAAAATGTCCGATCATATTAGCAACAGTATCTTTATTCTTTTTAAGCTTTACTGGAGAGTATTGAAAAAGCTTTTCATTGCTATATATTTCGAAAAGGCTATCAAGGTCAGATATTTCAATTTTTCTTAATGTTATTTCATCTGCTACAATATGTGGAAATTGTTCATATGGATTTTTGCTCATAACTATCATACTCCTCTCGTACAAAATATATCATTTAAAATCCGGCTATACATTGTCCTGCTTTATTAGAATACTACTCATATATTTTTCTTACACTGGATATAACAATCTGTTTAAATGTGTTATTCTCTTTCCAATATTTTTGCCACCCTTGCTGTATACCATAGGGATATATCATATTTCATTTGTGGTTTCTTCGATTAATAATTATTGTATATAATTATATCTCATATAAATTATTTGGTAAATAATTCTAACAAAAAAATTTCTCAACCACATTATAACTTATGGCAGAGGAACTTTATATTCTACGTATTATCTCATATTTTCAATTATCCGATTTTAGTAAAAACGCCCCTATACATAGGATACGGTTCACCGTATCATACTCAAGTGATAATACTTTTTTATTGATTATTTACTTTAAAATATTCATTAGCATGTATCAAAGCAAAATCTGTATATAAATTATAGATTTCATACCACTCATAACCTCTTAAATAATCATAATCTTCTGCTTTAGTTTGAAATGTCATACTTATTGTTTGTTCTAAAGGTTTCACATTTAATAATGAATATATTACTGTAATATTAAAATTTTTAAACTTATGTGCTAATATATTTGATGGATGTTCTTCATCAAAATGAAAATCTGTATCTGACTTACTTACTACAATCATATATTTTAATTGATTCGACAATTGCTCAAAGTTATCGTATAAATATTTTATAATATCATTTTCCTTTTTCTTAAGATTAAACTGCTCTTTTCTTAAATCTCCTGATATTCTAAATATTATTGGTACATATTTATTATCTCTTTTCATTCCTGGTGTTACTTGTACCATAGTTGTATCCTTTAATTCATCATTTTCATAAGCAATAGTTCTTTTTATAGTATTATTTTCATCATTACTCTTATTTGCATGAACAGTTATATGAGAAGACCCATCAATTAAATTTCCTTCTTTAACTTTTTGTGAATCAAATAATTCTTTAAATTCATCAACATCTTTTCCTACAATACATGATTTAATTCCACCATTAAAAGTTATATTCAATTCTGTATTTCCCTTTACTTCCTTTATCCTAAATAGTTCTTTATCAATATTATTTACTTTTACACAAAATTTTACTTCAGACATATTTACCTCCTAGTAATATAAAAATATTATTTATATATTACTACCATCTTTTGCATTAATCTATCTTTTATTATAACTTCATATACATATTCTTATATTTATAGGATTTAAAATCAACCTTTTTCTAGAACTAAAAGAAGAAGGAGAACCTCCTCCATCTGGGCTTGGCTCTCCTCCATTACTTAGTTAACTTATTAAGTTATCATTTATATTAAGTTCTATTGATTCAATCTCTTTTTCTTTATTTTATAGTGCTTTTTGAGAATAGCATATACAACATTTTCTTTTATACTTTCTTCATATATAACTTAATATCTATATTATATTCTTTAATTTTACACACTATCCTTTATTTATGGTACGGTTCACCATATCATATGTATAGGGGCGTTTTACTATAGTATTATTTTGGATTAAATTCATCAAATAATTCCTTCATGAAAATTAACAATCTAAGTTACAACTAAAAAGCACCCTACGATTATATGATAGGGCGCCAATTAATAACTCTACAGCCTTCCGTCTATTTAAAGTTGTCATTGGTCGAGAGTGGATTACTCTCCATGATTTTCTCAACCTCCTCATACCCAGTTGGATATGCAAAATTATAACGTGCTGGAAGAGCAAAGACGTATTTTGAGTTACTTCCAAGCTTGGATGGTCCGATAGGAGCGGCTCCTAAAGCTATTTCTTCTTTCACAACCTGATTCCATTGTTTTAAGGAAAATACCATGATTGGTATATCCTGATAGGGGTCTGCTTTTGTCCATCTCGGATGTCTAAGAATAATCTCCTTACCAGATTCCACCACTTTTCCTGTATCATCTCCTGATATGGCTGTACCCTGCCAATCTTCTGTTAGTACGGAGTAGCCTTCCCAGCTTGCCGGAAGTGTAAAATCAAAACCATATTTCGTATTACTGTATATAATATTAGTTTTCACTTGCGTTGTATTTGGTGATGCTTGTGCCGTATTGTCGCTTATCTTTGAAGGATTTGAAGTGGTAGTTGCTGTATTTGAATTACCGCTTTCCTTATTTACATTACCATTAGAAGTATCATTGCTATCGACTGGAGTTTCAATATTATTTGATGTACCAATGCCTTTCGCACTATCTTTTGTATTTGCATTCCTTGTGGTATATACACCCAGCTTATATGCTGTGATACATAAAATTACAGTAGTAATTACGGATAGGAATATAATCCATATCGTTTTACGTTTTTCATTCATGATTGGCAAAATCCTTTCTATCAAACTCAATTAATCTTGGCATTCTCATTTATAGTATTCTTGTTTATATGTCAATTTATACCATTCAATATTTTTATTATAACTGCTTAATTTACTATAATTTTAATTAATTTTAGATTACCACAAAATCCCTGAAAAATAAATGAAATATTGCGGTTATTAACAAGCAATGATATTCTTGGCGTAAAAAGCAATTTTTAAATTAATTACTTAATTGATTTCTAATACTTTTTAGTTATGATAAAATGTCAAAAAAATAGTAGCCCCACTCATAATTGGATGCTACTATTTTTTAAATCATATTAAATTATAGTAATGCCAGTTATCTATGAAACTAGAATTGTATACTATAGGGTGTTTGCAGCACCCTATTTTTATTTTCTGCATTTCATATTATACTCATTTTGTGATATTAATTTGCTTAACAGGAAACCATAATTCAATATAACCATATTCTCTGTCCCCACCATAAATCTCAAAATTCGCACCAGCAACTCTTTGATAATTGGCGGTAGGTAGCCATTCTGAGTAGAATCTTTTTTGAAGATTTCTCAATACTTCATTGAAATCTTCATCCCATTTAAACTTTTCTGATGGAAATATGGCATATGTCTGCGGCGGTATATGTTGAATTTTATAGTCATCTGTTTTTGAGCTTTCCGAAACAAAAGCACATAACATATACGGAAAAGTATTTCCTTCTGTTTTTCGGTAATTTTCAACGCCATGGATTTTACATAAATCCTGCGAGATAAATTTTGGCAAACTTCCTGATGAGTTAAATAGTTTTTCGTAATCACCGTTTTGATGCGATTGTTGCCATAACTCGGTAGGACTTACAAAACCATCTTCTCCTGATAATGATGCAATTGTTTCGATCCCAAAAACATCAAAAGCTTCTTTTGTTTCAATTCTGTAATTCATTTCTTTCTCTCCTTTAATTGAAATTTGGAAGGAGATTTTTGGATAAGCTTTCAATTCAGCACCTGATTGTTTAGCTTCATTAGGTGTAATACCATGGATATTTGCAAAGGCTCTGGAAAAAGAAACTGGAGAGTCGTATCCATATTTCAATGCTACATCAATGACTTTAGTATTAGAATTTTGTAATTCTAATGCCGCTTGTGTTAAACGTCTTCTACGAATATATTCAGCTAACGAAACATCTGTTATAAAAGAGAACATTCGTTGAAAATTATATGATGAGCAACATGCTTTTTGCGCTACTATTGAATAATCAATATCCTCAAGTAGATTATTTTCAATATAGTCAATAGCCTCATTCATTTTCGTTAACCAATCCATATAATCCCCTCCTTTCAACTAAAGTATATCATTATTGAATTCTTAAATAGCAACTATTTATGCACAGTTCCGTTCTGCATTATATAAATAAAATACGGTATTTGCACCTATAAAAACAGCCTTAAGCAAGTTATATCAAAGCCTAAGGCTAAAAATCGCACTTATTTATGGTACGGTTCCCCGTAGCATGTATAAAGGATCGTTTTGATTGATATCTCTTATAAATTTTTACTCAGCATTCAGTTTATTTATAAGAACAACACAAGATGGAGCTCTCGTTTTTTTCGTAAGAGCAAACTAGCAATAGCAAAAAATAAACTTAGAGACATTGCAAAGCTTTCATATTCAGTTTGGTTATTTACATAATAAACAGGTCAATAACTACTTCTAGCTTATTATTTCTTTTACCCTCACATATAAAAATGTTTTTCTTAAAAATGCTTAGTTAGGATTTTTTTTTATTTCCGGGGCTTTTTCAAAAATAAGACTTGATATTTCTCCACCTTCAATATTAATAATTTTATACCAATTAGTATATATAGACGATGTGGTTTTGTTGCTAATATAATCTGCAATAAATGCCTTATCATTTGTGACTAATAAAATCACATATTCTTTATTTTTGTACTCAATTTTACTATATTTTGTTTTTGCTTTAATATCTAAAGCAAAAATATTTACGAATATTAAAGCAATAATAAATAGTACAGATAAAATACTACATACTAATTCAACTGAGATTTTTATATTCCATAACTTACCTCGATTTCGATTTCCATTTCCTTTTTTATTTTTTGATAAAGTATCCAAATGAAAATAAATAAAACTTATTCCAAACCAGATTATCATAAATGGTACTATAATAGTTATTTTGATTTGATAAAACATCTTTATGGCATTTGTTATTTTTTGTCCATAAACAACACCTATTATTAATGCAGTAAATATAAAAATTATCCATCTGTTCATATTTCCGAGTACATTCCAACCAAAATACTCATTTACCATATATGGAAATAGTATCATAAAAAACACTACTACAAAATTTATAAAGACTATAATAAAAATTTCCTTTAAATCATAAGTAAAAAAATCAAAACTTATATTATAGTAATAAAACATCATCATTTTCCTTATTCCTGCAACAATTGAAAGAATAATAACTATAATAGCCGATGTTGTTCCCCATTGATTTAATAAATTATTAAATAAACTTTTATTAAATTCATTAGTCCGATCATTATCTATTTTTTTTAATGTACTTTCTGTCTTATTTATATCATTGTCAGTTTTTGACATAATCCTCCTCTTATGAATAAATAATTTGTTTTTACTATATAGTTAAAATTATATTATTTACTATTTAAATATGTATTTAAAGACTTCAATTTACTTTTTAAATATTCAGTTGTTTCTTTTCTCTCAAAAGTCTTTCTATCATCAAAATCAATAGCATCTTGATCAGCAATAAAATTCACAATTTTCTTAAATAAATCTTTACATTGATTTTCATCATTTAAAACATCAATTATTTTCTGACAATATGCATCCATTTTATTTTCATTAAACCTTGGAACTTTTTTACCCGCTATAACCATACGAAATAACATCATAGCATGATATCTAGCTTTATTATACTTTTTATCAATTATTTTATTATCAATCATATATTCAATTTTATATTGTGCTAACGAGCTCGTGTAATAAATTATCTTCTTATCATTTGATTTGAATATCCTATGCCCAACTTTTTTAACTATTGCTCCATAATTACCTGATACTCCATGTGGATCATCAAGAAACATTGCTGTTACTGATTTTATTTGCGATGGAATATTTACAATTCTTGTTTTTGGAACAGAGCTAACTCTATATTGACCTGTCCTTCTTTCATAATAAAGCCTAGCATTAGAATTCTCAAATGTAGAATAATAAACTTCTAGTTTTTTTTGAAAATCCGATAAAGCTTCCAATTGTTCTGGTTTAATTGACGTTTGACTATTAGTAGCTTTAGTAATCATATTTTTCATATCGTCATTCGTAGTTCCAATTAGTTTTATTGGAATAAGTAGTTCATCAATACCCTTAAGATTTCTATTTTCATATAATACATGACTTGTTTGACATCCATTTACGATCTGATAATCATTAAGTATTGCTGTTGTTCCTGTAACAGTAGCACGGTTAGCTACAATTGTTATCCCATTATTTAGCATACAAAACGAATTAATATCCATTACATCTAAAGACTTTTGAATTTCGGAATTAACTGGATTTTTATTACCTAAAAAATCTCTAATATTATCATCAAATACAGGTCTTAAAGAGTCGCCATCTCCTATTATAATTTTTCTAAATTCTTTAAACGGAATAATCCCGCTATAACCTGTTGGCTCTCCATCTTCTCCTGAAAACATTTCAATATTTTTTTCGAATTTAAACTTAGCCTTTAATACATTCTTTGATTTTCTGTACAAATCTTGTATTTCTGTTGCACCACAAGGATAAAATTCAATACAAGAAAATATTCGAAAAGTCTCCAACTCTTTTTTATTCCTGTTAATTAATTTTACCAGAGTTTTATCTTCGACCCACTTTCCAGTAGAAACATAATACATTGAAAGCTGTGGATTTCTTTCTGTCATATATTCAGCATTATCATAAATAAACTGCTTCATCTCAAAAAAGTTCTTAATTTCCGGAATATCAAAAACAGTTTCATCATCTTCAAAAAAAGCCTTTGTAAATTCAAAAAAATTAAGCATTAATGTATTATCAAATGACTCAGATGTTTTTGTTTGTATAAAAACAAATTTAACATCAAGAAAACTACTATTTTCTATTTGAAATTCAATTTCCGAAATTGACGTAACTAACTTGTGGTTAACTATTATTGCAATCCCATCTATCCCTTGAGCATTTTTTCCTGTAGAAAATTCCTTTAGTTTTATATCTACTAGACCATTTTCTTTATTTACACAGCAATAATTAACAAAATACTCAAATGCATCATCTTCTTTCATAGTTTCGATTTCATACAATTTTTTAAAATCTAATAAAAACTTTTTTGTTATAGCATCCAAAATGTTACCCCCAACAGTTATTTTAATACTAGAACATCAAATATTGTCACACTTTCCTGCTCTTTATATTATGTTATTCCAATATATTTCGATTTTACTCATATTAAACCAATAATCAACAGTTTTTCATATTATTATTAAATATTAAATAGAGTTCTGTTGAAGGAAACCGTGTTAAGACTCTGGCACGACTAAAAACTTCTAAAATGAATTATTACTGTAAAAGTTAAATACTAAGTTTTATCAAATTTAAAAAACTAATACACCATATATTTTAAGATGCATTAGCTCTATTTTCCTATAATAACTCTAGTTTTTCTGTAGAAATTCAATAAAACGCCCCTCTACTTGTGGTACGGTTCACCGTATCATATTAAAGGAGCGTTTTTATTCTATATATCTTTACCAATACTATTATTATGAATTCAAAAACTAATATACCCAGATAAGTCTTCTTTCATCATCTGGAAAATCAAATGTATGTACTCTCATTATTTCGGACTTGCTATCTTCAGATATGTATGATAATTTTAATTGTTCTGGTTGATTCTCAAGTAGGTAATAGTCATATCCAATCCGAGTAAAACCTAACGGCATTCCTTTATGCATATTTACACAAATATCAATACTATATTCTTGCTTCCACTCTATATAATTCTTACCTGTAGCAGGGTAGTATACTCTTATTTTATCCAAACCATTTGGATCTTCTAGATCTTTATAAAAGCTCCTTATTATATTATCATGGCTATTTATTATGCCAATAAGAGAATCCTTATATATTTCTATACTATCATTAAAACATGTTATACTATCAGCCTCATCACTATACACTATTACTTGTTTCCACATCTGAATTATAGCTTCTCCAACTCCAATTATATCTTTAGTTGATAATTTAATATTATAATCTTTTAATTCCATTGCTAATGCAATAATAAAGCTATCTACAGGGAACCGAGCACTGTCAGTATCAAATGTTAAGTAAAAAAATCTTCTTAGTGTCCTATGTTTAGACAACTCAATGCAAAAACTGTCATTAATCTTTTCTGAATATTTTGCAACATTTAAAAATGCTTTTTCCCACAGTTTACACCTTTTATTATCCACGCTTAATCTATTAATACGTCTTTCTACTAAATCAACACCTTTACCTATAATTTTCTCATATAATAGATCCTCTAACATCTTATCCCCCTAAGTTCTTTAATAATTTACATACTTTTTTACAAGTAAATCTTATTTATCAATGAACATATATAAGATCCTTCCTATCCTAATAAAGGCTGTACAAATTGACATATTCCTGCTACTGCAGCAGCAAACTCTGTCCCACCTTTTATCATCTGTAATCCCTTCACCGCCATATTAACAAAACTCTTTCTTGGCGTTTCACTTTGCGACTCTTCTCTTATTACTTCTATACTTTCTGTAATTTGATTTCGATCTTCCTCTGATAAATCCTTTGGTATGGTATCCATTAACTTAAAAATTAATTTCTCTAAATCTTGTGAACACGTTCCATTATTCTGTGTTGCATTCACTATACCACTGTCATTTGCCACATTAACCTGTGCAACTCCTCCACTAACATGTATCATATACTTCACATCCTCATCATATCCCATTTTTATTCCTATCTCGGTAAGATAACCTTCTATGTAATTAACAAAAGGTAAGATTATTCTATTACAAAACTCCTTGACTGCATCATTAGCCTCACGTGCATACCCCATTGCCATATCATAATATATATTATTAAAATTTTCTACTGCATATCTTATGTACTGATATACAAATGATATTTCTTCTTGTTTATTATCTCCAATAGATGTAAAACAAGTCCGTCTCTCCACTGGTTCAAAATCGTCCGATTTAACAAAACCAATTATATATTCATGTATTATATCATTTCCTTCAATATAGTCGAGGAATTGTTTCATCAACCCCATACCTGTTTGATGGTTGCAATTAATAAGTCTATTAGCTATTGTTCTGAATTCTAATGATATTATCTTCAGAGTTTTCTTATCTATATTCATCATATCTCACCCCACAAAACGGACAATAACTGCCACATATCTTATATAATGTTTTTATCTTTGCCTCACGTTTACAGCAAGGATATTTAAATATTTCCAATGCTTCAACTCCAGCTAATATAGGTCTTTCCTCCAAATGCTTGGGTTTATTATTTACCTTTAAACTTATAACACCTCCTTTAAGTTTCTTCTCCATTTTCTTCATTTCACCATATATATAGTCTTCAACAAAGTTCATAGCTTTTTTTCCCACTAATTCATGTACATCATCTGTAAAATAGTTGTTAGACTTTAACCCACAACTTGGACACCATACTTCTAATACATCATCTGCATAGTAATCCTCAGGCTTGATCTTAAAAAATTCCCCACATAATGGACATTGTAACAATACAAAACCATCATGATCAGAAGGAATTGATACTTGTCCAATACTTTCGCTCATTTCTCTCCCCTCTTCATTACTATCATATACTTATTATTTTACTCAATCTAAGTTCCGTTTTTGATTTGAAACAGTTCTCTAGCAACATCATCTAAGAACAGTTTATACTCTCTTCTATAACTAATAGTCCCTATCTTTATATTTTTACACAATATAACATTTTTTTCAAGTAATTATGTATCTAAATTTTTTAATGAGATACTAAGACTACGGCACTTAATACAGCCATCAGAGTTTAACCGTAACTAATCCGGTAAGGAAAATATGCACACAATCCTAGCAGATTAAATAATTCAAGCCAATATATCTGACAATTTTAGATATATTGGCTTTTCTACAAAAACTTTTCTTACAACATATTCCTACTTCACCCTTTTTCAGTAAAACGCCCCTTTACTTGTGGTACGGTTCCCCCTTCATAATCCGATACCCTCTATACACCTGTTCCAACAACACCATCCTCATCATCTGATGTGGAAAGGTCATCTTAGAAAAACTCAATTTATAATCCGCTCTTTTAAGTACTTCTGCGTCTAACCCAAGTGATCCACCAATAATGAATACAATATGGCTATCCCCATTCACACCCAAGGCTTCTATCTTCTCAGACAATTCCTCCGAAGTTAGCATCTTCCCTTCAATAGCAAGAGCAATTACATAAGCACCATCTTTTACACTCTTAAGAATTCGCTCGCCTTCCTTTTTCTTAATCTGTAATTCTTCTGCTGCACTTGCATTATCTGGAGTTTTCTCATCTGGTAACTCTATAATATCTAATTTACAATAACGACTAAGCCTTTTACTATATTCCTCAATCCCCATTGTAAAATATTTTTCTTTTATCTTTCCTACACATACTACTGTAATTCGCATTTTTGCCTCCATTTATCTTTCATCTTAAGTATGCTTTCACATACCATTTTGTAATTATCATATGAACATTATTTTAACATACTTTAGCAATTATCATTTGAATATTATTTTAACGTCCATGTCTGCGACTTGCTCGCAGACCTAAATTCAACTTGTGAAAAAAAGTATTTCACACTACACTCTCTTAATCCTCATATGAGAGTTATCTTTCACACTTTCATCTATCTTTCGTACTTATCACCATTCATCCTAAGATCAATTTTACTCAACATTCCTTCACCATTCATCTATCACAATCAATCCTCAATCGGAATATACAGATACAAATAAGAATCATATTCATTCGGTCTGAAACTATTATCATAGAACTCAAAATCATAATCCCCTTTTATCTTAAGACCAGTCTTTGGTAGATACATAGAATAGATTTTACCAATTGTATTCGGCACATTTTCGATGACTGATTGAATGGGAAATACTGCATACTTTGATTTTTGAATCTTTATAATCTTTCGCTTCATAAGAAACTCTGTCTTATTATCTACTTTTCCATCTTGCTCTAGACTTGTTTGCTGGCAGTTTATGATACTTCTTAAACTCTTCTCATCACATTGCAACAATTCTACTCCTGCCAGATACCGAAAGCTCCAATCATCTTTTGCATGTTCCTCCTCTGTATAATCCATATAACGTTCTAATCCATAACATGAATCTTTATTTATCATGCTCCCAATATCATCTATATACCTATCAAGTTCATTCCACAACTTTGGTATCTCCCCATGTCTATTCTGTCCTTGGTATTCTATTCCCACAAGATAGAAGCTATCTTTTTCCACAATTATAGGTTCGATATAATCTGAATTAGTTTTCGCATCCAATAATTCTTCTGATAATATTAATTGACCCAGATTATCATAGCATAACTTATGTTCGCGATAATAACGAGGTGTTACATCATATACTTCCTTAAATGCCCTAGTAAATGCTTCTTGCGAATTATACCCATAGGATATTGCTATATCAAGGATTCTCATATTGGAATTCGTGAGTAACCTAGTTGCTTCTGTCATTCTTCTCTTACGTATATAATCATTTATGGTATATCCTGAGATAGCTTTAAATATCCTTGCAAAATGGTATTTTGAGAAGCCTGTACACGAAATGATATCTGTCAGATTCAGATCGTTCATTAAGTTATTCTCAATATACTGGATTGCTTTAAATATATTATCATAATAGTAATTCACAGTATCACATCCATTTTCTTATATTTAGTCATTGGTAAGAAGGAAATATTCACACCAAAATATTAGCTGTTATGAAAAGCAATACAACTATTATATTTTAAACTATATTAGCTTTCAATAATTAGTTATTATATAGACTCTATCTTTATCTATATTACGGTAAAATACCGATTTTCAGTGAGTTCATTTTATTTTTTGTATTTAATTTCATATTTCATATGATATTCCACATTTTATCTCATAGTTCATTTATTCATAATTCATAGTTTATGTCTAGTATTTATTAATAGTGTATATAACAAAGTATTCCTATCAACAATTTCACTCATCTCCTTATATAAAATAAAAGCGTCGAAACTTCTATGGATTGCTCTCTATCTTCTAGACAATGAGCTATTCATGGTAATGTTCCGACACTCTATTTATTCTTTCAATTCTTCATTTATGTTTCTTTAAGCGTATGTAACAAGGCTTTGAATAATCAGGGTGCAATCTGACTCTTAGACTCTCTGCCACATAATGTTATCCGCTTTCTCTAATGGCAAGATTCCTAGATACTCTCTCACACCTGGCTCAGTGTTCAGGTCAAACGTATACCACTTATTCACGACTGATGATCCAAAACAGATATCTATCGTAAGATTAGTAATGTCAAATAACATGGACCATAGAGTTCCTAACCACTCCTCATAATAATGACAAGCTAAACCTTCTGGGGTATGCTTAGTAAGAATGTTCATGAAATCATCTCTATCTAATATATCTTTTTCTTCTAATCCTCTTATCATAGCTTGATACCGATATACCGAATGATTCATTTTATTCTTCACACAGTCTTCCATTCCAGGAAGAGTATAATGATTAGTGGAACATACATAAGTATCTCGAACACTCTCTTGCACATCAACACTATGCGTTTCACCCTCCTTGATAGCTCGAAAAGTCTTAGTCGAATTACATATCTCAGCAAGTACTGCATGATTATTCTTATCCGCGATAATTAGATTACAATAAGAAGATATCGGAAGCTCCTTTATTAGTCCTACCGCTTCTTCGACTGTCTTACATTGATCTAATAAGATACGAATAACCATCCAGAACCTTAGACCCTCTTCCTCCGATTGTTCCATAGGTACTGCATTAGACATCGTAACACACAGTCCATGCTCATTCATTCCGTCAAATCTTCCAAGTAGAAGAAGTGAGAAGCCTATGTGGGCATATACCCCCTCTGCTTTTGTCGTTATCAACCTAAAGTCATCCTCATCATTCCATTCATAACTTCTTCCGACATACATATGCCCATCCGCCACTCTATCCGGATGAACTGTAAAATGGCTACAGTTTCCTGTACTAACATAGGAAAAACCGTAGTATAAGATTTGTTTTGCACTCACTCCAAGACTCTCTGCGAAGCCTTGAATTTCTTCATTAATGTAAGGACAATATTTCGAAAAGATGTCCATCGCTTTTTGTAAACTTGCATCAGTTACAGGCCGAAACCAATCATTCCCTTCAAGAAAGAATTGAACTTCTTCTGGATGATATTTCTTTAAAAATTCACCCTCCATCTTTCCAATCTCATATGATGTGCCACTTAACGTTAGATGTCTATATATAACTTCTTTTACTTCTTTCTTAGCCTTCATAACAATCTTCCTCCATAGATATTAAAATTTATTAAATCTATATTTATTTGATAATACATAATTGAATTCGTATATGGTTTTGCGCAATTCCTATGTTCTAATTATACGTATTATTGTATATTTAAATTTGATTCAGATTGCTAAGTTCACTAGAAATATTCCTTAAATCATAATCTAAGATTTAAAATGAAATAAAGTTTAAATGATATAAAGTCGCAAAAAAATAAGAGATAACTAAGAAATTCTAAATTTCCTTTAGAATCTCTTAGTTATCTCTTATTCATCCCTCTTAATCCATCATTATCCCTTATTTTACCCTTATCAAGAACTTGAATGCCAACACAAAGTACTATATTAATTACAGTTCATAACTCCACTATCTATCACGACACATATAATATCTTCTTCTCCCCGAACCTCTTTCCAATCTCCTCTCGAATAAATACTTCTCCCTCGGCGCGAAGGTCTTGCCTATAACAGTATTTTCCCATTCCTCTACCTGTCATAAGTTCCTTATCATATAATTCAACGGCCTCTGGAAATGCTTCGTTATTAATTTTACGGTGTACAAAGCTGTAGGTCATAAAGATTACTTCAATGAACATCTGCTCCTTCATCTTCTCAGATAGCTCAGCTTCTAAGATGTCTAATAATTCCACATATAACGCTTTCCAGCCTTCCACCATAATAACTGGGGCAATTAGTAATCCGACTTTATATCCTGCTTCGCACATCTTATTCACGCCTTGAATCCGGTTCTTAAGGGAAGCTGTCCCAATCTCAATCTCCTTAATAATCTGGGTAGGATTCACACTCATTCGAAAGATAACTTTTCCTTTATGATCTAGTCCTAAGAGTGGATCAACCATATCGAATTTGGTTGGGAACGTAATCTTACCTTTCGGATTCTTTGCAAACTGTTCAATTGTCCAGACAAGATTATTTGTAATCGAATTTTCAAGAACAAGATCACTATTGCTCCCAATCTCGTAGGTTAATTCTTCTTTACTTTTATTAGCATGCTTCATTAATCGCTCTAACATCTGTTCTCGATTAACAAATAGCCTCAGATAAGAGCATTTATTATAATTACATACGAGGTAACAGTATAGACACGCAGCTGAACATCCTGACGATGTATATGGAACTAGATAATCGGACACCTTCTGATTCGTAACATACTTATGTGTCTTTCTGGTACCAATGATAATATAGCGTTTCATCTTTGCAAATTCGCTATTTTCATTGTTCCGCAACTCTGGAATATTATTGTGATTATCAATTGGAATCCACTCAATTTGTTTATATTTTTCTTCTAATTGCTTTCCTAATTCATACTGCAATGCACTTGGTTCGTAATAGATTTTGCTTGGTATCATTATGGCACTTCCTTTGTGATAATATAAGAACATGAACAAGCTATTAACCTAGCAACTCATTATATGCCATTCCATTATTTCTGAAAAACACGAAAGATAGAATCCATAATAAAGATAGCAATAGCAATGACACCCGCTATCTGCAAGGTCTGCGCCAAATAATAACTTGATCTGCCTGTCTCATTTATAATGATATTATAAACCGTACGATACACAGATATACCAGGTACAAGAGGAATGATTCCTGGAATTAAGAATACCGTAACAGGTGCTTTTCTAATTCTTGCAAAACTATGTGATAATAACGCAACCATGATACTTGAGATAAAATAGCATAATACAACACCATAGCCTATATTTTGAAATAATAAATAGATGAACCAGCCGAATCCACCAACTGCTCCAGTATTTACAATAAATTTCTTTGGAACCCCGATTACAATTGAAAATGCAATGGTCGCAACGAATGCACCAAGAACCTGAGTTAACATTGTCATAACATACCTCCAAGGTAATATCCTAATGATAGACCAGCACCAATTCCAGCTGCTATGGAAGCTGCCGATACGAATGCTTCTAATGCCTTTGCACTACCAGACATATAATCACCTTGTAAGGTATCCCTGATTGCATTGGTAATCGCAACTCCTGGTACCATAGGCATGATGGAACCAGTAATAATGATTTCTCGGTTAACTCCATGATGCAGACAACTAAGTAATATTACTGTATTAATTGCAATCAAAAAAGAGCTAAGCATATTTGTAATAAAACCATGAAGCCTCAGCTTTCTCTCTAGAATCATGCATCCCACCATAAGAATTCCATTTAAAAAGGCTAAGCTAGCATCTATTAGTGTACCAGCTAATAAAACAGTAAAGAACACTGCTGTAAAAACAGTACAAGCATATACTAACCACAGTGGATACGGTTTCTTATCTTTGAGCTCTTTGAGTAACGGATATGCTTCTTCAATCGTAATTCGTTCTGAACATAGCTTTCTTGAGATTTCATTTGCCTCATATATATTCGTTAGATTCGTGCTCCTTGTCGTTACCCTTTGCACCAAACTAATTGCATCTATGGTAGGATCATCTAACGTTACAATAATTCCAGTTGATGTAACGAAAGCTTCACTTTTCTGTAACTTGGATGTTCTTAATATTCTTATAATGGTATCTTCTACGCGGTAAGTCTCTGCTCCACTGCGTAGCATAATCTCTCCTGCTAGAATAGCAGTATCTACTAGGAGTTTATAATTCATGTATCCACCTTCTCTCTATATTAAGAACTAAATTCATTCGGATATTCTTAATCTATTCTATGATTTATTATCAACTTCAAACTTGTATTTTTATTAAATAAGCCATAATGTTTTCTATCTGTTTTTATTAATGTTTTAGATTTATCTTTATCAATATTTCCACTCTATCTTAATCTAGGAAATATTACCTATTTATGCTGTTTTATGCAAATTTGACATAATTATAACATAATTCGAGCCTATTATAAATACAGGAGTGAATATATTCACTTTCTCCCCTCACAATATAATATAAACTTCCTTAATCTCACTGTATACCTCCCAATTATTCATATAGTGAACGATTAAGGCAGTTTATATTTTTCCAGATTTATCATAGACTATATATCAAAGTTATTGTATTTAGATTACATAAACTAATGAGCAAATGAGCATTTTAAATATTTCACAACATGTTCACAGAATCATCACATCTATTAATTATACTTGATAATAGATAGTGAATAAAAACACTTTCTACTCCCACCCTATTATACGCGTAGTAATCTTAATGATTACTGACAATCATTTCAACTGATTGTCAAAAGGAGCTGCTACTTAATGTTTTAATTAAAAACATTGGTAACAGCTCCTTTTGGTAAGCTTATGTATCCAAAGACAAACTAATAAGGAGGGCCTTATCGATTTTCTTCAAAAAATCTGGATCTAAGTGACAGACTTTTTCCTTAAGCCTAGTTTTATCAATGGTTCTTACTTGTTCTAATAATATTACTGAATCTTTAATGATTCCATACTTATCTGCATCTATCTCAACATGCGTAGGCAATTTTGCTTTATTCATTTTTGATGTAATTGCTGCGCATATGACTGTTGGGCTATGTTTGTTACCAGTATCATTCTGAACGATAAGTACTGGTCGAACACCACCTTGCTCCGACCCAATTACAGGTCGTAAGTCTGCATAATATATATCTCCTCTTTTAATTACCACTTTATTCACACTCCATATGATAGCTTTAAATATAGTATTGCCATTTTCTTCGTGTGTATTCCATAAAGTGCTTTCTTTTTATTATTTTATTTAATTGCAACTATTCAGTCATATAGCTGGCTGAATAGCTACTTTCTTTTTACTTTATGGCTCGAGTGTCAAAAGTCCTTTTTTAAGATACCTTTCACACTCGAACCATCTAGGATCGCTCAAAATAATCTCTTGTGTCGATTACTTCTCCATTTTTATAGTATACCCTTGGTATTCTCTTTCCAATATTACATACAAATTCATAATTAAAGGAATAAGATAATCCTGCTAATTCCTCAACCGATATGAACTCATTTTGGTCACGACCTACTAAAGTAACTTCATCCCCTTCTTTAGCCTCTGGGATATCTGTTATATCAACCATAAATTGGTCCATGCATACTCTTCCAATAATAGGTGCAGATTTACCATGAATTAATACTCTTCCTTTGGAGGATAGTCCTCTTGGATAACCATCTCCATATCCAACAGGTATTGTTGCGATCTTTGTAGTCTTTGTTGTTACGTAAGTACTATTATAACCAACACCTACGCCTTCTGGAACTTCTTTTATAAATACAATATTTGATTTTAACTCTAGAGCTGGTACTAGTGGAAGTTTACTCTTGTCTACCTCATCGGAAGGATACATTCCATATGTAGATATTCCACTTCGAACCATGTCTAAGTTTGCTTCTGGCATATCAATAATTCCAGCACTATTTGATACATGCTTCATTGGAATATGAAGTCCTTTTTGTTCTAATTCCTTCACGAATTGATTAAATCTTTGAAGTTGTCTATTTGCTGATGCTTTATCTTTCTCATCTGCACATGCAAAGTGAGTAAAGATTCCTGTAATCTTTATATTAGGTAACTTAGCAATATCTAAAATGGTCTCAATGCTTTCTTCTGATACTGAGAACCCTATTCTACTCATTCCAGTATCTAATTTGATATGAATATTTGCTTCCATACCTAGTTCCACTGCTGCATCAGATATCTCCTTTGCCATATCATACTTAAATACTGCTTGCGTAATATCATATTTTACTAGATCACGATACATAGGACTTGGTGTATAACCTAAGATAAGAATTGGTTTCTTAATTCCAGCTTCACGAATCTCAATACCTTCTTCTAATATAGCGATTCCGTATGCATCGATTCCGATACCATCAAGTGCTCTTACCACTGGTATGACACCGTGCCCGTATGCGTCTGCCTTCACAATCGCCATTAATTTCGTATTCTCATGAATAATTTTTCTTGTTTCCATCATATTTTTGCAAATAGCATCTAGATTAATATTTGCTTTTACCCTATAGTATTCTTTCATAACTTAGCTCCAATCTGTGTGTCATAACACACGTATTTCAATATATTTGATTCACACTTTGAACAAGTGTGGTAGTCCATCAAGGATATCACTAGCCATTAAGGAATATGTGCTTTTCTCTTTCACCTTCTCATCTGCTGCCATACCATGCATAAATACTCCTAATGCAGCTGCTTCATAGTTTTCTAAACCACCAGCAATTAAACCAGCAATGATACCAGTAAGGACATCGCCAGAGCCTCCTGTTGACATTCCATTATTTCCAGACACATTAATATAAGTCTTTTCTTTATTTACTACCAGTGTCCTTGCATCTTTTAAGACTACAATACAATCACTTACTTGCTTTTCTTTGGTAGTACTATCATAATACCATTCTCTTACTTGATCCATATCCACATGCAGTAGCCTTGACATTTCCTTCATATGAGGTGTTATGATAAAATTCTCTGGTAATTGTATCTGATATAACTCATTTCCATTCACTTGCTCACTTTTAACATATTCGCTCATACTTGACAGTAGATTCAATGCATCAGCATCTAGAATTGTTGGAACTTTAGAATCCCTAATAATTTTCTCCACTATAATCTTAGAACTCTCAGACATTCCAATTCCTGGCCCAATTACTATTACACTGGCCCATTCCATGGCGTTTTCTATCGTGTTCAGAACCATAGATTTCTTGGAAGCACTGAGTAAGTCTTCTGTATTGTATGTGGTTAATAGTGCTTCTGGGAGCAAAGTCTGAATAATCGTACGATTTTCCTCTACCGTCAATACTTTCACTAATCCAGCTCCAGTTATATAGGCTGCTTTAGCCGATAAAAAACAAGCTCCAGACATATTCTTTGAGCCTGCAATCACTAATACCTTACCAAAACTTCCCTTGTTCGAATCTGATTTTCTCTTCGGTAAATAAGTTCTGATATCTTCTTTTTCATAATGAAACGTATGGGGCCTAATATCGTCAAGTGCTTTCGTAGCAAAACCAATATCAGCGACCTTAACTTCACCTGCATATTCACATCCTGGATATAACATTAGTCCTATTTTGGAATAGCCAAATGTTATCGTATAATCAGCCTTTACTGCAATATTACGTACTTTCCCAGTATCTCCATCAATTCCAGATGGGATATCCACAGCAAATACTGTGTTCCTAGCTTCATTGATATCTCGGATGGCTTTCTCGTAATGACCTGTAACATCTCTGGTAAGCCCAATACCAAAGATAGCATCCACTACTATATTATATTCAGAAACGTTTATAATGTTATCAATGGGAACTCCTAAATTATGAGCTATTCTTAATTGTAACTTCGTCTCTTCGGTTGCATTTTCTTCTTTTCCTAAGATATGAATACGAACATCATACTCTTTATCATAAAGAAGCCTTGCAATTGCAATACCATCTCCACCGTTATTGCCAATTCCTGCAACTATTAAGATCTTATCTGACTTCTTAACTCTACTGGTAATCTCTTCGCATACTGAGAGTGCTGCCTTCTCCATTAAGACCATCGAAGGGATTCCTATGTCTGTTATTGTTATGTAGTCAAGTTTTTTCATCTCTTGATTATTAAGAATATACCTCATAAAGCTCCCATCCGTCGCCTTGGCGACATGCAAATCAGGGATGTGAAATGTTTTTCTTCACATTGCTCCCATCCGTCGCCTTGGCGACATACAAATAATCTATTATTCTATGAAGTCTTCTATCTAACGTCCACGCTTTCACCAACTGCAAATGCTTGCGCATATTTCTGAGTGTTGGTGATTGTTACATGTATTGTTCCTATTTTTAATTGCTTTGCTAAATCTAATGCTTTCCCATACAGTTTCACATATGGCTTACCAGATTCTTCTCGCAATACTTCTATATCAATTGGTGAAAAATTATGAAATCCAGTACCAAAGATTTTGGACACAGCTTCCTTTACAGCAAAATTATCTGCTGCTTTTCTTTTATCATGTTCAATAAGCTTAATTTCATCCATAGTAAAGTACTTTTCCAAAAAATGCCTATTCTCACAAGCTTTTATCACTCGGCTTATCTCCACCAGATCGGTTCCAATTCCTATAATCATTGTAGCTCCCATTTATTATTAAAGATTACAATCCTTCTTTAACATCCATTTGCTGAATTACATTAGCCCCTAACATATTATGCATATAGGAATATAGAGCTGAATTATCCGCTTCCATCTCCTGCTTAATGATAAGGTTCTTCTTTAATTCTTCTCTTGTTCTGGTAATCCATTCACCATACTTATTAATTTCTTCTTCATTCATTCTTAATCTGTCGTAACATATCTTCATACTTTCAATCAACAGTTCTTCATTCACTGCTTTGATTAGATATGGTAAATCAGCAAGATCATCATCTGCTTGCCTTAACTTATCATTAATATCCTGAATTAGTTGTTGACTCTTTATCTGCTTTTTTACTTTTAAAGAACCTAGGGCACCCCCCGTTGAAGTATCCATGTTTTGAATTATTTCATCCATAAGCTTTTTCTTAAGTGCTTTCAGATCTTTAATATCATTAACTTTCTGTCCCTGACTCTTCATTAACTCATTCAATTTTTTCTCGAGTTCTTTGATATTCGATGGTTTTTCATGCCCATCAAATAATGCATGCCATTTCGTATCAAGTGTTAAGATTGGTATTCTTCTACTCTTAAGTGCTTCTCTAAAATCAATATCTTCTTTTTTCTTAGCCATTTATATACCCCTTTTTTCTTGTGCAAAGCTTAGTTTGGCTGCTCCTTAAGTGTCTTTAAATCATAAGATAATCTCATGATACTTTCTGATAAATGTACATTTTCTACAATGATATCTTTTGGAAGATTTAAATCACATGGTGCAAAGTTCCAAAATGCATGCACTCCCCAATTTACTAAATCTGCTGCAACTTTTGGTGCATTATGCTTAGGTATTGTTAGAACTGCAATATCTATATTATTGGATTTGATGAATTCTTCAAGTTCACCCATTAAGCGGATCTCAGTACCACGAATGGATAATCCGATTAAGATTGGGTTCACATCGAAGATTCCTTTTAAGATAAATCCTCGTTTTTCAAAATCCGTATAGTTTGCTAACGCCTGTCCTAAATTACCTGCACCTATTATTATAATATTATATCGTTTATCTAAGCCTAAAATTTTACCTATTTCCGTATAAAGATGTTCTACATTATATCCGTATCCCTGCTGTCCGAACCCACCAAAGTTATTCAAATCCTGTCTAATCTGTGAAGCGGTAACTTGCATCTTCTCGCTTAATTCCTTAGATGAGATACGCACCACATCTTTTTCCATTAATTCGCCTAAATATCTATAATACCTCGGAAGTCTTTTGATGACTGCCAGCGATATTTCTTTTTCGCTCAATTGAAATCCTCCTTTAACAAATATGCTAATAAGAAATAGCGGTTATTCAAACAAATGAGATTGGTTGATAAGATTATCAGATACATGATAGTATTCGATACACTATTTGTACTAGTTAAACCTCTGTTCCATCCCTCATTTAAAAGTTTCAGACTATTCTTAATATAAACGCTTATTCTTATTAGTTATTTGCTATATTTTCTCTAAATACTACCCTATATTATAGTTAAATCTCTATTTGATGTCAAATTAAGATTCCTTAAAGATTGTCATCCTATAATCAAAATAGCCTCCGAATTTATTAATATTCAGAGGCCATTATTATTTTAAAAGATAGTTCTAATTAATGTCCTAGATATCTTATTGTTTCTTATTGAATGAATTATACTAGAATTAACTGCATTTAATTATACTTCCAATGTTTATCGCAGTATTTACTTGAAAGTATCCATATGTTACAATGCTAGATGATATTATTGTGAAATCAAACGTTCACACCCCTGATTTATATGTCGCCAAAGGCGACTGATGGGAGCTAATGCGAAATAAATAACATTGAATTAGATTTTTGATTTACTATAGACTGTGAGGAAACAATTATGATATTAGCATGTAATAATATAGGAAAAGCTTTTGGTATTAATCAAATCCTTTCCAATATATCTTTCCATGTAAATGAAAGAGAAAAAGTAGCCATCATTGGATTAAATGGTGCTGGCAAATCAACTCTTTTAAAGATTATTATGAATGAGATGAAAGCGGACGAAGGGGAAGTAATTCTTCAAAAAGGTAGTACTATTGGATACCTTTCTCAACATCAAGACCTTTCTTCTGACCATACTATATATGAAGAAATGTTAGAAACGAAAAAAGAGATTATTGAGCTAGAAGACAAAATAAGAGTTATGGAAGAGTCCATGAAGAAAGTATCTGGAAAAGAATTAGAAGATATGTTAAATACTTATTCCAGACTAACTCATGAATTCGAACAAAAAAACGGTTATTCTTATAAAAGTGAAATTGTCGGTATCCTAAAAGGCCTTGCTTTCACCGAAGAGGATTTCAATAAGAAAGTAACTGCTTTATCTGGTGGACAGAAGACTCGTATTTCCTTAGGTAAGTTACTACTATCCACTCCAGATATTATACTACTTGATGAGCCTACCAATCACCTTGATATGGAATCCATTGCTTGGCTTGAGACATATCTGCTTAACTATAACGGTAGTGTAATCATCGTAGCGCATGATCGATACTTTCTTGATAAAGTCGTTACCAAAGTTGTTGAACTAGAGAATTCCAAAGCACAAGTCTTTGAGGGCAATTATTCTGCTTATGCTATGAAGAAAGAACTTCAAAGAGAAACAATGATAAAACATTATCTGAATCAGCAAAAAGAAATTAAGCATCAAGAAGAAGTTATTGCGAAATTACGTTCTTTCAACCGTGAGAAATCAATCAAACGAGCAGAAAGTCGTGAGAAAATGCTTGATAAAATTGATCGTATAGATAAACCTATCACGCATGAGGCCAAAATGTCCATTCGTTTAGAACCTCAAGTAACCAGCGGTAACGATGTATTAACTGTCAAAAATCTATCGAAGTCTTTTGGCTCAAAGCAATTATTTAGAGACCTTAACTTTGAAGTAAAAAGAGAAGAAAAGATTGCTATCATCGGTAATAACGGAACTGGTAAGACAACCATCTTAAAGATGATTAATCAAATTATTACTCCTGATTCTGGTGAGATTAAACTTGGATCAAAAGTAAAAATTGCTTACTATGATCAGGAACACCAAGTATTAAATATGGAGAAGACTTTGTTTGATGAGCTTCAAGACACTTATCCAAACTTAGATAACACTACGATTCGTAATGTATTGGCGTCCTTTCTCTTTACCAATGATGATGTATTCAAACGAATCAAAGACCTAAGTGGTGGAGAACGTGGTCGTGTATCATTAGCCAAATTAATGCTTTCCGAAGCAAACCTATTAATCCTAGATGAGCCTACCAACCACCTTGATATTAGTTCTAAAGAAATATTAGAAAATGCAATTAATAATTATACCGGAACTGTAATCTATGTGTCCCATGACCGTTATTTCATTAATAAAACAGCAACTAGAATCCTTGATCTTACCAATCATCAGTTACTAAATTACATTGGTAATTATGATTATTACTTAGAGAAAAAGGATGAAGTTGAAAAGGCATATTTAAATACACTCTCGGATACTTCTAGCCCAAATAATACAGTTTCCACTAACTTAGCGTCTTCTTCCGCAACAGATGTTGACGCTTCTCAGACAAAGCTTGATTGGAAACAGCAGAAAGAAGAACAAGCTAAGTTAAGGAAAAAGCAGAACGAACTTGCAAAAGTGGAACATGAAATTCATCAGCTTGAAACAAGAAGCGAGGAAATAGACGAACTTCTAGCAGATGAAGAAGTCTATACGAATGTACCCAAGCTCATGGAACTGAATAATGAAAAGAAGACAATTGAAAATAGACTGGAAGAACTACTTGTAATGTGGGAAGAGTTATCGGAATAAAATATAAGTTTTCAAAATAATAAAGAGTAATGAAACATTGAATTTTAAAAATGTTTCATTACTCTTATTCATTTTAATCCTATTTTATTCATTTAGATTTCTAAGAATGCCTATGCTTTCCTTTTACCTTTTTAACGGTCACAACACATATTAATGTCTTATTACCAACAGTAACGGTTATTGTAGCTTTACCTGGTTTTACTGCCATAACCACTCCATTTGAATTCACTTTAACAACAGACTTTTTACTACTTTTAAATGTTGCTTTTTGAGCTGTTCCTAACACCCTTAATTTAAATGAATTTCCTTTTTTTAGACTTTTTTTAGTATAATTTAATGTTACATCACTTAAGTCTTCTTTTACCGTAACAATACAAGTGGTAACAAGATTATTGCTTGATATACCTGTTATAACAGCTACACCTTCTCGAATACCAATTACCTCACCATAGTTTGAAACAGATGCAATTGACGAATCTGATGAACGGTAAGTTACAGATTCCCTTTCTGCATCCCCGGGATAAAAACTTGGCGCTAATGTTATTTCTTCTCCCAAGTCAAGTTGAATGCTTCCATATTGAAATGACATAGATGAAGCCTTGGTTCCAGTTACTGTAACCAAACATAATGCTTTCATACCATTTGAAGAGGTAGCGATAATATATGCCGTTCCTTTATTCCTAGCATATATCACACCGTTTACTACTGTCGCCACGTAATCATTAGAAGAAGACCAAGTAACTGATCTATTCTGAGCATTATATGGTAAAACAGTGGCTGATATCGTATGTCTTTCTCCATAACGCAACGTTACTGTAGTCTCACTCACATTAATACCAGTTACACTTAAGCCAGTTACAGTAACTGTGCAATATGCCTTATATCCATTGGAACTTATTGCTGTTATTGTAGTTTTTCCTTCGGATATTCCTGTTACCACTCCATTAACTACTTTCGCAACTCTTTCATTACTTGATCTCCATGTTATTGTTTTAACCGTTGCATTCGATGGTGTTATAATTGGCGTTAATGTAAAGCTAGAATTTTTCTCTACGGAATAATTATCTCGTTCAAAAGCTACCTTTGTCACCGGAATATTGCTAATTTGTATAATAGAGCTCTTATTACCTGCCTGATCAATGGAATATGTATAATATGTGGTGTTATTGCTATTTGACATATTAATTCCTGAACTTCTGTAACTTGAGTAATTATATCCATTGGTAGAATATAATATCTCCTTCACACCAGATTCAGTATCCGTGGAATTAAGATATAGCATGCCATTATTGATACTATAAGTTATCGTAGGTGCACTAGAATCAATATAGTACATATTATATGACTCAGATACTGTCTGATTATTTGCATCAATTACTGTAATCGTAATATTTTTCTGTGCTAGTGTTACGTAAAGATATTTCTGTGTTGGTAAGTAGTTACCTGATGCTGTATATTCCACCTTATTATTCACACTAACTTGTTTAATCCCATCTGCATTTTCAAATAGAATCTTAACAGTACTTGAATTACACCAATTGGTTGGTTGACTTAAGATCGTAATCTTGGTCTTTGCTTTTTCCTCTGGAGTCTGAGTAGGTACTGGTGTCGGTGATGGGGTTAATGTTGGAGTTGGTGCTTGGGTTGGTGTTTGAGATGGTATTTGGGATGGTATTTGGGATGGAGATGGCGTTGTTCCTCCACCAAAGGCATATGCACTTGTTACATTTGATTCAAATATGGCATTCGTAACAAAAACTAATATTACCATCATACATAAATATCTTCTAAACTTTTTCATAAATATTTCTCCTACTTTCATTTCATAAAATATGATATATTTTCCATTTAGAACATTATATTTTTTATAAGATAATAAAACAACTGGACCTTATTACTATATTCTTCTTGCGCTGTACTTCGTCTCTAAAGTTAACATAACAGCAAGTATTTTATCGTTTCTTTACCACAAACTAGTTTATAATAAAATAAGCCCTCATCAAGAGGACTTATTTTATCCATTAATCTATTTGGTTATTTTTTAATATGATTCCACTGTCGCTGAATTACTATAATATGAAATACGATTTCCATCTTTATCTACAATCGCAACACAGAAGTCATAACTTCCCATTAAAGTTTCAGCTCCGACATTTATATTTTCTTTCGTTGGCTCTGTAACTCTTACTGGTTCACTCGTTGATCCCGTTGGTTTTCTATAGATTGCATACATATCTTCTGTATTTCCGCTCCACTTCCAACTAAATGCACATCCTAATCCAGATCTTTGTGAGATATTAAAATGAACTGGTGCATCATAGTATGATTCTACGGTAGATACTTCACTATAGTATGAAATACGATTTCCATTAGCATCTACTCTAGCCACATAGAAGTTATAACTTCCCATTAAGGTTTCAGCTCCCACATTTGTATTATCTTTCGTTGGCTCTGTAACTCTTACTGGTTCACTCGTTGATCCTGTTGGTTTTCTATAGATTGCATACAGATCTTCTGTATTTCCACTCCACTTCCAACTAAATGCACATCCTAATCCAGATCTTTGTGAGATATTGAAATGAACTGGTGCATCATAGTATGATTCTACGGTAGATACTTCACTATAGTTTGAAATACGATTTCCATCTTTATCTACAATCGCAACACAGAAGTCATAACTTCCCATTAAAGTTTCAGCTCCGACATTTATATTTTCTTTCGTTGGCTCTGTAACTCTTACTGGTTCACTCGTTGATCCTGTTGGTTTTCTATAGATTGCATACAGATCTTCTGTATTTCCACTCCATCTCCAACTAAACGCACATCCTAATCCAGATCTTTGTGAAATTCTAAAATTAGCTGGTGCAGTACTTAATGACTCAACAGAAGTATATACTGCATTCTGATTTTGTAACGCTGTATTGTTTGGCGCAGCATTAACCATTTGAAAGCTACTAGCTACCATTCCCACTGATAATATTGCTGAACAGATCTTAATTTTTCTTTTCATAATCTACAACCCCTTTGATTTTTTATTAATTAATTTTTTGAAAGAGTGATTGACATTAAATAAACTCCCTATAGTATCTAATGTGCTTCAATACATGTCTCAATCCTTGTATTGCAATGCTATACAGTTGTTCCACCCTTATCTTATAGCAACTGCATTTTCTCTTTCGCGTCACTCATCTTTATACTCCTTTCCTCGAAAAGCAAAATATTATGTAATATTTTTACATTAACAAATATTATTATATCCATTCAAATTATTTTTTCAATATAGTTTTATCATTTATTACCAATAATTGCATATTTTTGTCATTTTGTATACTAACTAAAGAATATTGCTTAGAAATTTAGAAATTATTCAATTTCATATTTACGTATTAAGTAAATATGAAATTGAATAATAAATCAAAAGTAGCATAACCAGGCTGGTTATGCTACTTTTGATTATATAATATAGATTTATATTTTCTGTGACTTCAATAAAATACCTTATTTCAGAATATTCTCAATTCCATGTTCGCTAATATTCTTAATGGAATTCATCATATGTTCATGCGCCAGTGCTTCCGCCTTATCTGCATCTCGAAGTTTTATCGCTTCTAATAGAGCAGTGTGTTCAACATTACACTTCATCGCTCTTGATGTGCTTGATAAGGATACTTTACGTACTCGCTCCACATAATGATGAAAATCAGATAACACATGAACTAATATCTTACTCTCTGATGCTTCATAGATAATCTCATGGAATTTGTTATCGAGTTCTAATAATTGTTCAATATGCTCTTTTTTTGCATGGAACTCGAACAGATAAACAATCTCATCTAGTTCCTCTATCTTCTCTTCTGTTATGTTCTCACACGCCCATCTAGCACACAATCCCTCTAGATAAGAACGAACCATATAAATATCATGTATATCTTTAGGAGTAATGCCTGTTACATAAGCACCCTTGTTCGGAATAATATTTACTAAACCTTCTAATTCGAGTTGTCTTAGAGCTTCTCTAACTGGAGTTCTACTAACCCCTAATTCATTACCAATCGAAGTCTCTTTTAACTCCTCATTCTGTCGATACTTTCCTGATAATATATCTTCTCGTATTCTATTAAATACTCTTCCTCTTAAAGAATATTTATCAGTCACCTCTTTTTGTACACCTAAACCATCCAAGGGTCTTGCCTCCTAGTTTAATTTCTCAATGGTCTCCATTATATAATCAGCAAACTCTGCACTAGTAGCACCAGTATCTCTTCCTGTCATAACAAGCTTCTTCTCTGTAATTGTACAGATATCTAAAGCTTTATATAATTGATCTGCTTCCTTATTGTAACCGATATGAGAAAGTAACATAGCTCCAGCTCTAATTACACTACATGGATCCGCGTAAATATCTCTTCCTTCCTCCACCATTCTTGGCGCAGAGCCATGAATTGCTTCAAACATAGAATATCTCTTTCCAATGTTTGCACTACCCGCAGTTCCAACACCACCTTGGAATTCTGCTGCTTCATCAGTTAAGATATCACCATATAAGTTAGGAAGAACAAGTACTTGGAAGTCTTTTCTTCTCTTTTCGTCTACTAATTTTGCAGTCATGATATCGATATACCAGTCATCTGCTGTAATACCTGGATATTCTTTAGCTATCTCTTTGAAGATATCTAAGAATTTACCATCGGTTGTTTTAATAATATTTGCTTTTGTAACCGCAGTTACTCTAGTTTTACCATTTGCTTTTGCATATTCAAATGCAGCTCTAATAATTCTTTCACAGCCTTGACTTGTAACAATTGTAAAGTCAACGCCTAAATCTTCTGTTACGTGAACACCTTTGCTACCAACCGCATAACTACCTTCTGTGTTCTCTCTATAGAACGTCCAATCAATTCCTTGTTCTGGAATTCTTACTGGTCTAACATTAGCAAATAAGTCAAGTTCTTTTCTCATTGCAACATTGGCGCTCTCTACATTTGGCCAAGGATCACCTTTTCTAGGAGTTGTAGTAGGTCCTTTGAGAATGACATGACATTCCTTTAATTCATCTAACACTGCTGGTGGAATTGCAGCATTTTCTTCAGCTCTTCTTTCAATAGTAAGACCATCAATCACCTTAAATTCTACTTTACCTGATTGAACATCTTCCCTTAATAAGTACTCTAATACTCTTTGCGCTTGGCCTGTAATAGCTGGACCAATACCATCCCCACCACATACACCGATTATAATTTTCTCAAGAGATTTATAATCAATGAAATCACCTTGTGCTTTCATCATCTCAACTCTTTTTAACTGTTCTTCTAAAAGTATACCAAATCTTTGTTTTGCTTCTTCTATTTGTGTAGTGTTCATTCTATAGAATCCTCCTATGCATTTCATTTATCTATTATTGAACATTAACTTTTTAGAAAGATACATAGGTGAATATTTATTAAAATCTGGTATTTCATACTAATATTAGTATTTTTTCCATGAACTATCATACTATAATTCAAGATAAAAAACAATATCACTTTTTAGTATCTACCATCACTATCTTACAATGTTATCTCCGCTAAATTATATAATGTTCTATTTATGGTTAGGGTGTCAAAAGTCATTCTCAATCTAAATTATACATCAATATACACTCAATAAACTAAAATAAGACTTTTGATATCCTAACTATTCATTTACATATTATAATGTTATCCCTAACTCTTTACTATAAGTATTTATCACTTTTATTAATTCATCATCCGTAATTACAGTAACACGACCTGATTCATATTCTTTATCAACCCATTCTTTGATTTTCTCCACTAATGGATGACTCTTGTCAATTGCATCCTCATCTTTTAATTTAAAAAATGCATTCATCCAATGTGCAATTCCTGCAAGCCCAGATGTATTGGATACTGCTACTAATACTGGACGATTTAAGAACTTCTCTGTATCGAAGATATTATAGATTTCTTCATTCTTTAGAAGACCATCTGCATGAATACCTGCTCTTGTTACATTGAAGTTTTTCCCTACGAATGGAGTTCTTGCAGGCATTACAAAACCAATTTCTTTGGTAAAATATTCAGCTAGTTCAGTAATTACAGTCGTTTCCATACCGTCTAGCGTTCCTTTTAATTGCGCATATTCAAATACCATTGCCTCTAGTGGTGTATTTCCTGTTCTCTCTCCAATACCGAATAAGGAACAATTGATACCACATGCACCATATAGCCATGCAGTTGTAGAATTCGTAACTGCTTTATAAAAGTCATTATGTCCATGCCATTCTAATAGATGAGAAGGAACTCCAGCATGAGTCATCAATCCATAGATAATACCTTGAACTGATCTTGGGATAACAGCTCCTGAGAAATTAACTCCATAGCCCATAGTATCACAAGCTCTTATCTTTACTGGTATCTTATATTCTTCTCCTAATTTCATTAATTCTAAACAGAATGGAATAACAAATCCATAGATATCGGATCTTGTAATATCCTCTAGATGACATCTTGGAGCAACTCCAGTTTCAAGGCATTCACGAACTACACTTAAATAGTGTTGCATTGCCTGCCCTCTTGTCATTTTCATCTTATAGAAAATATGATAATCAGAACAACTAACTAGTATTCCAGTCTCCTTCATACCGATTTCTTTTACTAATTCAAAATCTTTCTTACTTGCACGAATCCATGAAGTTACTTCTGGGAACTCATAACCTCTTTCCATACATTTGTATACCGCATCTCGATCCTTCTTACTATATAAGAAAAACTCTGATTGACGGATAATTCCTTTGGGTCCGCCTAATCGATGCAAATAATCGTAAATAGTTACAATCTGTTCCGTTGAATATGGAGCCCTTGACTGTTGACCGTCACGAAATGTTGTATCTGTAATCCAGATGTCGTCAGGCATATTATGAGGTACAATCCTGTCATTGAAGGCAATCTTTGGAACTTCATCATATGGGAATAAGTTACGAAATACATTTGGCTTATCTACATCAACTAGCGGATACATATGTTCCTCTAATTGTAGAAGATTTGTATGTGGATTCTTATAAACCTTTCTCACTTCCATTTCATTCACTCCTTTAATTTTATTATTGAACATCCAACGCGTGAAATTGTTCTTTATGTCACGATATTAGTGCCTATATACGCAGAATGGGAGCATAAACTTCATGCTCCCTCGCAAACTTACGTTAATTGTATACAATAATACCGCACTTTGTCAAGATAATATAGGCGCTTAATTCACTTTCTAAATACTGTAAGCATTGTGTTGCTTTAACTTGTTAAATCGCTAAATTAGCTTAATATTTTTAATTTTTGTGTTTGATATCTTAATAATATTAAGTATCTATATTTTAAGCACTAAAGAATTACTGCATATTTATTAATCATTTTATATGTGACATACACACATCAAACTTAAATAAGGCTTTTGACCCCAACATCATATAAGCTGAGTTGCCCGACAAATGACCTGTTTCAAAATCTAGCCTGGCAATTTGCACAAAACAGAAAAAGCGATTGCGCCTTTGAATAGGTATTAGAAGATTTTGTTCTCGGATTATTTCGTGTTATATGCTAGGACAGATCTGTCTGAGCAAGGCGAGTTATCTGTCCTAGCATATGTTTTACATGAAATGATCTGAGAACTAAATCTTCTTATACCTATTCAATGAAGCATGAGTTTTTCTGTTTTGTGCAAATTGCCTAGACAACCTCCCAAACAGGTCATTTGTCGGGTAACTCATATAAGTTGAAATACAAAAAGACTTTTTATGTACATAATACTAGTACTTTAAAAGTCTTTCAATGCTCATTATTATTTTATATGCTTTTTGTAATATAGTGTATTATTATGCAGTCGAGAGGAACTATTCATTTAATCAGGACTTAATTATATAACTATTATTTCTATTTTAATTTAATATCATACATCCCTTTTTCATAATTTTTGTTTACGTATGTAAATGTTATTTATATACGTCGCAACACATTGTATACAACAATACAATCACTACTTGAATTAAAAATTTTCGCAATTCAACTCATAAAATCCTTGTGGAAATCCACAAACAGCACAAACTCCAGGTGCACAATCTGCCCAGACAATATTGCCACAATTAATACATAACCACAGTGCCTTTTTATTTTTACAAAACACTCGTTCATTTCTAATATTCTGTATTAAACTATTAAATCGATAATCATGATGTTTTTCAATTGTTGCAACTCCATCAAAGAGTTCTGCAATATCCGAAAACCCCTCCTCTCGTGCTACCTTAGCATATTCCGGATAGGCTATAAGCCATGCATTGCTTTCAAACTCTGCTGACTTGATAAGATTATCTAGAGTAGAAGGTAACTCACCGTCATGCATTAATTTATACCATAATTTTGCATGTTCACGTTCATTCCTAGCTGTTTGATCATAGATATCCCCCATTTGTTCATAACCATCTTCTCTTGCCTTTATACCATATATCTGATATGACGTATTATTTCTTGTTTCCATCTCAAAAGCTTTCATTAGATTTTGATAGGTCTTACTATCTTTTAGTTCCATGCGATTTTCTTCTCCTACCAATATTCATTTATTTTATATTATGTAAAACAACATAAAACGTGAGAATTTTAACACATGATACATCTTAAATAATCTTGTCTTTATATGAGCTAGCTTCTTAACTAAACTATGCTTTATCTCTAAACCTTTATATTAAATATATCTTAAGAAATTCGTAATAGTTTGCCACTTTTATCCATGGATTAGTAATAGTATACTTGTACTTATGAAATATACTTAATTTAAGGAGGAATTAAATATTGAAGCTAAAATATAGATATCATATTTTATTTATCTTAGCGATGTGCTTACTTATGTTTCAACCAAACACTATTAGTCAAGCAAGTACTAATAGCAATTTTGATATTAAGGATGGTGTCCTAGTCTCATATACCGGTTCATCAAAGACTGTCACTGTACCAAACGGTGTGAAGCAAATTGGTAAGCGAGCTTTTTACGGTAATAATAAAGTAACTCATATTACATTACCATCTACAGTAACTGTTATAGGGGAGGGTGCATTTGCTAAATGTGAGCACTTACAAAAAATAAATTTACCTGATGGTATTAAGCAAATACCTTACCAAGCATTCTATAATTGCTATCGATTAAAGAATGTCACTCTACCAGATAAGCTTACCTTTGTCGGAGAGGGTGCATTTACAAACTGTACTAGTTTTACCAAAATAACATTACCAAAATCTGTTGTGTCCATAGGTATTGAAGCTTATTCAAATTGTAACAGCGTTAAATCAATTATCATACCTAAAGATAGTAAGTTAAATCATATAGCAAGAAGAACTTTTAAGGATTGTTATAATTTATCTTCTATCACTTTACCTGATTCCCTTAGAATCTTAGGGAAACAAACTTTTAGTGAATGTTATCGCTTGAAAAAAATAATAATTCCTAATGGGGTTACAGAGATACAGGAAGAAACTTTCTATTATTGTGAAGGTTTAAAATCAATCGTAATTCCAAGTACGGTAACTGATATTAAAGAGTCCGCTTTTGGTAATTGTAGAAACTTAAAAAGTATAACTTTACCAAATAATTTATCAATTATAGCAGAATCTTGCTTTAGTGGATGTTCTAAGCTTCTTACTGTTAATGTGCCTTCCACTGTTACTAAGATAGAAGCACATGCATTTAGCTATTGTAATAGCTTAAATAGTATACACCTTCCTGATACTTTAACTTATGTTGGTGATAGCGCTTTCCTAAATTGTATGAAATTAAAATCAATTACAATTCCCGACTCAGTAACCTATATTGGAAATAGCGCTTTCAACAATTGTACTTTAATTAAAGAAGTAAATTTACCAGATAACCTTAAGACTTTAGGTGATTCTGCTTTTAATAGTTGTAAATCTCTTACCACTGTTACAATACCAGAGAAAATCACTAACGTATCTGAGGAGTTATTTCAAAATTGTACACGTTTAAAAAATGTAACTTTATCTAGTAAAACAAGATATATTAAGGATGATGCTTTTCATGGCTGCTATAACTTAAGTAACATTAACCTACCATCTTCTTTAAGATCAATCGGAAATGATGCTTTTTATAAATGTCATCAATTCACCAGTATTGCTATTCCAGATTCTGTTACAACGATAGGATCTTATGCATTTTCTGAATGCGTCAATCTTAAAAAAATTACAATATCAGATAATATTACTGTAATACCAGATAATATGCTTAATGGATGTGTTTCTCTTACAGAAGTACATTATCCAGCTAAATTAAAGACAATAAGTGAATATGCTTTTGCAACTTGTCATTCATTAACTGATATAAAGATTCCTGATGGTATTAAAGAAATAGAATCGAATGCTTTTCGTGATTGCGCTAATGTGGTTAAAGTATCATTACCTGACTCACTAAAAGAAATGGGTGATTACGTATTTACAGGTACAAAATGGATTCGCGAAAATGAAGAGAATAACATGGTAATTACCAATAATGGATTCTTAATCAAATATACTGGTAACGATAGAATTGTAAAACTTCCAAAACGAATTGTATTTATAGCACCTAATGTATTTCGTGATAATCGTTCCTTAGAACAGATTACAATACCAGAAGGCATCACCATGATACCTGATTATGCTTTCAAATATTGTACGAATCTAAAATCAGTAAAACTTCCTGATAGTATAACAACAATTAGTGCTTATGCATTTTTCCATTGTACATCCTTAGTAAATATAAACATGCCTAAGCATTTGAAATCAATTGGAAATAATGCATTTGATAGTACTGCTTTGAAAAAAGTACATTTATCGGATTCCATCACCAATTTAGGATACGATGCATTTTCAGAATGTAGCGATTTAGAAGAGATATGGTTATCCAATGGAATGAAGGAACTCTATCGATATACGTTCAGTGGATGTAAGAATTTAAGAAAAATTCATATTCCATATACATTAAAGGAAATTGATGATACTGCTTTATCAACTGGAAATAAAGATTATATATTAACTGTTTACTGTGAAGAGAATTCTTATGCTCATCAATTTGCAGTTGAAAATGGTTATAAGGTTAGTTTTGAATAAATACGAGATTTATAAACTTACTTCTAGTACATTAAATTGATATAACAAAAGGTAGAGACGTACAATCTCTACCTTTTATTATATGAAAAATAAATCTTTAGTAATTATATCATTCTTTTCACAGAATCTCTTACGTACAAATTGCCACTAATTATTTTGCGGCCTACATTACAACGATTATGTTTGATCGCATACAAGATTGATGTGACTGCTTCGACCGCCATATCCTCAAGATTAACTCCATAAGTAGTTAACTTTGGACTTGATAATGTAGCATAGATATAATTATCAAAGCCTACCACCGATATATCATCTGGCACCCTATATCCTTCTTTTTGCAACTTTTGTATCAATATATATGCAATCTCATCACAATTACATACAAAAGCAGTTGGCATCTTATCTGGTAAGTTAAATTCACATATCTTACCTTTTGTATCTCTATCCTTAATAATCCACTCTTCTCTTTGAGGAATATTGTTCAATAATAATGATTTATAGTATCCTAAATAACGATCCATAATACTACTTGTGGCATAAATATCACCAATAAAACCAATCTCTTTATGACCCATGGTAATTAGGTAATTCGTCACCTGATAACTACCATACACATTGTCTCCGATCACAACACCTGTATCTGAGTGTTCATTATGAAAATCTAAGAAAATAAAGATTGTATTCGACTGTTCGATTAGTTTGATATACTTTCCGCTCATTTGCCCCAAAATGATGAGCCCATCCACTTTATTATTCTGGATCATTCTAGGAAGAACTCCATTACTTTCATCATCATCTGAGATAATCTCTAAGATTCCGCTATAATCAATCTCAGTTAACCTTTGAACAACTAATTGATATAGGTTGGAATAATAACCATTTTCTTTAATAAATCGTTCTGCAACAATAATCCCAATATTATAATGAGTTCCATCTTTTATCGATTTTGAGGAAGTACTAAAGCGATATCCCATCTCCTTAGCTTTTTCCTTAATCCTCTCACGTACTTCCTCACTAACTCCCTCTTTGTCAGATAATGCTTTCGATACTGTTACCGTACTAACCTCTAATTCATTCGCAATATCTTTCATGGTAATACTTTTTGCCATAATGCCTCCACCTGTTCGTTCCTATACGCTCTATACGCTAGAATTATCCGAATCTATGTAATATTATAGAAAAATTATATCACAGTTTTGGAAATTTCGCAAAATAAAAAGAATAAATTAGTTAACTTTTACTTAAAAGCTTTAAATTTTTAATCTATTTATTAGTTTAATTATTATACTAATAATTGATGAAGAGATTTAAATGGCTCTGATATACACTCAATAGACTAAAATAAGGTGCTGCAACCCAATGCAACACCTTTATTATTGTATCAAATTTCCATGCTAAGTATTTGACTCTACTACAAATATAAATGAGGCATGGGAATTCGACGGCCTCCGGCGGATGCACACGAGCAAAGCTCGGCGCATTTATATAATAAAATCATTGTAATAGTTTTTCTACATTCAATAATCCACATCCTTGTTTACTCCATGAATAACCTAGATCCGTTGTACTTTCTCGTAACTTCATCTTCACATCACGATTGCTTAACTCTGGATGAACACTAAGTAACAATGCGATTGCCCCAGTTACAATTGGTGTAGCCATCGAGGTACCACTCTTTGAAGTATACATGATATTATATTTCTCACCGCGTGAATTAAATCTTAGTCTAAGTGGTGAACGAAATAAACCATTTCTACCTGCTGTATTACTCGTATCCTTCATTCCAAGGTATCTACTATAATTCTTAAGTGCATTACATGAAATAATATCCGAACCTGGTGCTACGATATCTGGTTTCTTAATACACGCCAGTGTTGGCCCTCTTCCAGAATAATCAATCATTTTATTTCCTGATAGTTCAATTGGAACATTGTCATCGGATGCACCTACTGTAATCACTTTTCTACTAATACCTGGAGTAGAGATGGACATCGGCTCTGGTCCATTATTTCCTGCTGCTACAACTACAACAATACCACTATCCCATACTGCATCCACTCCACGAACCAATAAAGAATCTTCATCTATGTTATCTCCAATGGAAGTTCCAACAGATATATTCAGAACTCGAATATTATATTTCTCCTTGTTATCAATTACCCATTGTAACCCAGCTAATACATCGGATATGTTCCCGTTTCCTTTATGATTAAGTACTTTTACTGCAATCAGATTACAGCTTGGTGCAATCCCACAGAATAGGCCTCCAGATGCATAACCACTTCCCCCGATTATCCCTGCTACGTGTGAAGCGTGTTATTTTTTGCACATTCCATATAGGATGAGTTGCCCGACAAATGACCTGTTTGGGAGGTTGTCTAGGCAATTTGCACAAACAGAAAAACTCATGTTCAAAGGCGCAATCGCTTTTTCTGTTTTGTGCAAATTGCCAAGCAAGGTTCTGTAACAAGTCGTTTGTCGAGCAACTCATAGGATTAGAGTGACAAAAATCCTTCGATTATTTCTTAGGTAAATGCACGATAAATTCGCTTCCTTTCCCAACTTCACTTCGCACTTCAATATTACCTCCGTGCGCTAACACAATCGACTTAACTATTGCTAATCCAACTCCACTACCTCCAGTTGCGCTTGCTCTTGACTGATCCGTACGGTATAAATGTTCGAAGATTAGATTTATTTCCGCTTTCTCTATGCCAATACCATAGTCTTTTACTGAGAATATGATGTTCTTCTTCGTCTCTTGAATGTGTATTTGGATCAAACTATTCTCTTTCGAATATTTTATAGCATTTGATAATAAATTGATAAATACTTGACCTATTTTATCTTTATCTGCATATAGAACTGGCGAAGGTCCTTCCAGTTGAACTTCTATTTTCTTTTCAAATAATATAGATTCAAAATTAATAACTATTTTATTGATAAACTCTTTTAAATCAAAATTCGATTTTTCCAATACAATATTCTCTTCAACCGAAACCAAAGAATCAATGTTTCCAACCATTCTAGTTAACCTTAATATCTCTTCATAGAGACTTTCTAATCTTTCTTTATCTGCCTCCCATATCCCATCTATCATTGCCTCTAGATTCGACTGCAAGGATGCAAGCGGTGTTCTGAATTCATGTGCATAATCCCTTGCTAATCTTTTCTTAAAACTTGTCTGATTCTCTAATGTATTAGCTAGACTATTAACACTATGAATAAGTTGCTTCACTTCTTTCGTATTTGAAGTTATTTCTATCACATCCTTATAGTTACCTTGCTCAATCTTTCTGGTCTTATCTATTACTTTATAGATAGGCCCCGAGATACGATTAGCCATAAATAAGCCAATAACAACCGAAAGAACTAATGCAACTATTGCACCTATTAGAAATGTATAATTCAGCATTGATATAAATTCTACTTCTGTATTGTTATAATAAAAAGGGCCATAATAACGAAGTATTAGCGTAGCTTGATTTCCTCCATCACTATTAATTAAATATGACTTTTCAACGTAATCTCCAGAGAAATTAGAATAAAGCCGATTCATATTATGCTCAATATCTGATAACATATGACCGCATAGACTGGGATCCATACACCATAAGATACTATCATTTTTATCTTCAATACGAATAGCGAATCCTTTATCGATTGCATTTTGCCCAATATTATTTAAAAGTGCTTTATTAGGAAGCTTTGTTGAATTTCCATATGCCTTCTTAACTTGTTCTACAATCTGCCTTGTATTCTTTGCTTGATTTTTGAGTACATAGTCTTCAAATTGGTTATAGATTATATACCTAGCAATCGTAATTAGTGATATGACCAAAAATAATGAAATTGTTATATAAGATATGATTAACTTTACTTTTAGACTTATTTGTGTATTTTTCTTCATATCAACTCCTTAAGATAGTTTAATCCGCTCCAAATTTATATCCAACCCCACGAATGGTAAGTATATAATTCGGATTAGAACTATCGTCCTCTATTTTACTGCGTAGATTTTTGATATGGGAATCTATTGTTCTCTCATATCCCTCATACTCAAACCCTAACGCGTTCTCAATTAATTCTTCTCTGGTAAATACCTTTTTCGGATATTTGGCCATTGCTTCCAGAATCTTATATTCATTTGGGGTAAGATTGACTAACTCTTTTGACTTCTTGACACTCATTGCTGTAAAATCAATCTCTAGGTCCTCGTTATTAAAACTAATCTTATGATATAACGGAGCTTTATCATCCACGCATCTTCTAAGAAGACTTGTAACTCTAGCTACTAATTCTCTTGCACTAAAAGGCTTCGTCACATAATCATCAGCTCCGATTGAAAAGCCATTAATTTTATCATCTTCGTGTACCTTAGCTGTTAACATAATGATTGGAATTCTTGATTTTTTACGTATTATCTGACATACCTTTTCACCTGATACCTTTGGAATCATTAAATCTAGTATCATTAGGTCAGGATTCTTTTCTTCAAAGATTTTAATTGCTTCTTCTCCATCTGCTGCTGTATAGACGACATAATTACTGTTTTCCAAGTATGCTTTTATCGCATTCACAATTTTATGTTCATCATCTACCACCAGGATTTTACTTTTCCCTTCAGACATGTGTTCACTCCCTATCTCATTTATAAAATATATATTAATTTTTAACAACTCAAACTTCTCAGTTTAAAATTTAATCTCTGAAATTATCAAATATTCCATCAACTATATACTGGAAGGCTTGAGTGAACAATACTTTATTTTATTCTACAGTAATATTAGCACTTATCATCCCCATCCAACAAGTATAAGAAATGTTACCAGTTTTCGTAGGTGTAAACTCAATTACATTTTCTCCAACTTTTAAGACTTTATCAATTTTATAATCATATACTATTATTTCTCCATTGCATCCATTTAGATTTTCTTTATCCGCTTTGATAATCCATTTTAAAGGAACATTTTTAGTAACTGTAAAAGACTGATATCTACCTGATTCTAAATCTGTAGTAATTGTTTGATAACCTTTCTTTAATACTGCTTGATTCTCATCCATCACCTGTTCTTTTGCAATTGGAGCTATATTTGCAATTCCTCCAAATCCGATGAAGGAAAGACCACGATTACTCATCACAATACCTAAGATAATAACAAGCATTGCACTAATCTTCATCATTTGTTTCGTAAAGCTTGAATTAATCATCGTACTTATAACACCAAATAGAAACATAAGCGGTACTGTTCCCAAACTAAATAAGAACATGGAGAGGGCACCACCTAAGAAACTTCCAGTTGCTAATGCATATAGTTGCATTGCCTGTAATGGCCCACATGGCATAAACCCATTAAGTATTCCCACAATAAATGGTGTTCTTCCAGATTTCTGACTTTCAATCTTATCTACTAGATTTTTAGGAAGTCGTGGCATTAATTTTCTTAATGCTGGAATTACATCGAGCATATTAATTCCCATAATAATCATAAAGATTCCTGCTGCAATTGAAATAATAGCCTTCGTCTCAATATTAACACTAAAAACCGAACCAACGGTTCCTACAATTCCTCCAAGAATTGTATAGGAGGTAACTCGCCCCATGTTATAGAATAAACTAGGTTTTGCTTTGTGATATATTCCTTCCTTCTCACATCCGCTGCAACTGATACATTGTGATAAATTTATTCCTCCACACATCGCAACGCAATGAATTGATGTGAATAATCCTGCAATAAAAAGCATTCCATATCCCATATTTCTAGTAATCTCGGGGTAAAATTGAAACCCAATGGTATTTTTTATAATAATATATATCCCAAATATAATGATACCAAAATAAAGTGTGGTTGAAAATGAATGTTTCTCTACTTTTTCTTCTTCGTCTTCCTTTGTAATAACTTCATAACCTGTTTTTATGATAATATTTTTTATCTCCTCCATTGTAACTTGATTAGGATTAAAGAATACATCAGCCATCGAGGTTTGATAATCTACTTTTACCTTTTCTACACCTAGTAGTGATTTAACCTCTTTTTCTATTTTATATTCGCAGGCTGGACAGGATAGCCCAGATAATTTTATGATAGTATGATTCATTCCTTTACCATGCCTTTCATATTAATATTCAAGCGTGCAACTTAGTTGCACGCTTAATAAATTCTAAAATATTAATTCTTCCAATTATCGAAGATTCCCTCATATTGCTTTAAAGTTGCTTTACTGATAATGATTGAAGTATCGGTAACTTTCTTCTCATCATCACTAATAGGTACTGGGTTACATCCACCTCTAATCATCCCTATGTCATCTACGCTAAACTGATTACCACAATTTTGACAGGTAAGTACTCCATTCTCTTCTTTGTAATATCCTCTTCCTGAACCATTACATACTTGACATGTATTAAATGCTGTACGAATTGTTCCATCCGATGCTTTTACTGCAATGACTTCCATTGTATTATTAAGTTTATTATATGGATTGAATGATACCTGATCTGTTACACTTGCGATAGGAATTACCAGACTATCTTTATTATCTATTGAAGCGATAGATGTAGATTCAGTTTCATTATCTATTGTATCCGTGGATTGTGAATCAATTTCATCTTGCGTGGCTTTTGATGTATCTGTGTTTTCAGAATATACCGTTTTATCCTTATTTGTATCTTGCTTATTTTTAGATAACTGTGGCACCATTACTGTTAGTAAGGCTACTAATAATATTACTCCACTTGTTACTTTTAAAATGATATATTTCTTTTCCCCTTTTTTATTAGTATAGTTGGTTTTCTTTTTATTCATCTTCTCTTTCCTTTCTCATTTATATAATATTGAATACTTGCCTTTTGATGTACTTATTCATTAACTAGAGCTAAATATTATATCCTATTTCTATATTAATCTTATTCTATTAATATGGAGATTTTATGGAGGACAGGATTCGAGTTTGGGTTATTTTATTGAAACAATCAAATATGAGTAGCCTCCTAGGAAAGAAAGCTACTCACTACAACTATAAAAATTCACATCATATTTTATATGTCTATCTTTTATATATCTATATCTTAAATTTGCTAAGATCTTCTCGGAAATTCTTAATCATTGCTTCAAATACCCCAATTTGATCCTTAAGTTCATTAATTTGTTCCACATAAATAGTAACGTTAGAGCTTGCTTCTTGTGTCGAAGCTGAATTCTCTTCTGCGATTACAGAGAGATTAGAAATACCGTCAAATAATTCTGCAATATGATCTGCTTCTATTTTTAGATTCTGTGAAGTCTGAATCATCATGTCAGAAACAATTCTTAGTTGGTTATTGGAATTTTCCGAACTATCAACTGCCTCTTTTAGGTTCGTATTTTCTTTCTCTAATACCTTATATTGTTCATCAATATCTTCAACTACTTCACCAATACTTAAAACAAATTCAGTTAGGCTTCCATTAATTTGCTTTACTGCCTTATTGGTATCATTAGATAGATTTTTGATTTCATCTGCGACAACCGCAAATCCTTTTCCCATCTCACCTGCTCTAGCAGCTTCGATCGAAGCATTTAGTGCTAATAGATTAATTTGATTGGCTATAGCAGCTACAATGGATACTATTTTGGTTATGTTGTCTGCATTATCTTTTAACTCATTACTATTCTTTCGGATGCCATCAAATTTATTTAGTACCTGGTTTATTTCAGAAGCAGTTTTCTGCACATTTCTAAAACTATGTTCAATCTGAACCATTGTATTCTCAATATGCTCCTTATTCTCTTGCCCAGAATCGGATATTTGACTTAGGCTTGTTATGCTACCATCTAATACACGAATTGCCCCCTCCGTATCCTCTGCCTGGGTTATTGCTGCATTTGCAACCTGTTCTAACACTTCGGTAATATCATTAGAAGCATCTCTCATGGTTGCTGTAATCTCAGAAACCGCATTATTAAAGGTGTACATCTCATCCACCATAGAATTAAATCCGATAAAGTCCTTTTGAATTCTCTTCTTTACTTGATTAATGCTATTCATTAATTCTTCATATTCATCATTCGAATGAAGTTCCAATGTCTCTACAAAATTTCTTTCAGACAATTTCTGTAGTTCCTTCTCCACTAACTTTCTTGGACGATGAAATAACACGGTAGATAGCAGTGACACAATAAATGTTGCACCACTTAGAAGTAGTGTATCCACTCCATCTCCAGTTGTAATAAAAGAAACCAAAGCCATTAGTATAGTATTAGCTATTGCAGTTTTTATTGACACATTTCTTAAGACACCAAAGGAAAATATTTGATTAATACGAAATCTCTTAACTAACTGAATTTCTTTTTCAAACGTCAACCTAAGTTGTATCTCAGAAGAATCCTTCTTGATTTCTTCTACTTTGATCTCTTCATTAAAATAATGAGCAACTCCGTTTATCATACCAGCTAAGTAATCTCCCATACCACGTTTTGAGCGGTAGGTAAATGTACATTCATGTGATGAAATAGGCTCCACATCAAGAACTGGTGGTGTAGCCCCTTTAAATCTCTTCATTACGATTGCATGCACATCATTCATTGATTTTAAAAACTGATATGCTGATTCATTACGAAAAAATCCAGGATAATTCTTACTAAACGTTTTAATATTCTCTTCACCCATCATTAACCATATTTCTTTATGATTTTTACCTACTGCATCTCCAACAGAATCTACAATTCCTGTTGCCACTCGATCTTCTACGTCTTGTAATGGTGTAAAAATATGATCTTTGCTTAATTCATATTTATGTAAGGCATCATCTACTACTTTATCTCCAAATAGTTTTCTACAAGACTGTACCCATGATGAAACTACTGTACCCTTCATATCTCTTCCTCCTAAGAATTCTAGTTTTTTAATTACCATATGCTTAGATTATTTTTGCATATGTTCTCGATATCATTTTGCGTTCTATAACACAAAACTAAATTGTATGTAATTAATATAACAAATATTAGGCAAAGATACAATATAAAAATGATAATTATTTTTATTATTAATTTTCTAAATAAATCTAGAATAGTAGAGACGAATCAGACACTGATAAAATAGAAAGTTTCTTTAATTGATATATGATTGCGCATCATACATCTTGTCATTTGGATATTTTGTTGTGCTTATTTTCTCATTCGTTTCCTTATCTTTAACTACAATGGTTACATTCCAATCATCTGGATTGGTTCCTGCAAGTATCTGATACTGTCCAGCATAAAGTGCAATACCTAATCCAGATAACAATCGGTCTGTCCCTAATGGATAAAAAGTCTTATTTACCAATACCGTTATATGTGTTAATTTATCATTGTCATATACAACTTTATCTATAGAAGTAACCCCAACATTTTGTTCAGAACTAGGATCTATAAATTGCTTTAATAATCCATATTGATACATTCTATTTATATCACTTTTATATTGTTTCTTCGTATAAAATAGTGTCAATGTTCCATCACTATTTACTTTTACCTCTGAATACATATCTTTACTCTTGTGTCCTGTATCATTTGCGAATTGTTGCTTTAACTCCTCCGCAGTTACATTTTCCCCTCCAAATAAATTAGTAGGAAGAATTACTCCAATGAAACCATCCTTATTTACTTTTAAAGTTGATGGTACTTTAATAGGGTTTTTTTCTTCTCCAATTGGGATCTTACATGCAACTAATACGACACTTAAGATCATACATAGAAATATAATTAGTAATCTTTTCACTTTCTTTTTCTCCTTTATGTGCTTTAGAATAATAGATTAAACTTTCCAGTATATATTTACAAGTTTATCTTTCTCTTCTTCCTTTATTTCAATTTTTTCAATTAATTCGTTCATCAAATTATCTCTATTATTAGCATCCCTATGTATGAAAGCAAACCCTTCTTCCTTTATTAGTTTTTCAGTTTGCTCTATATTCTTATCAAACATTATTTTATTTTTCATATTCCCTAACTCTTTTTCCTGCTGCTTTAGATAGATTATCTTTTGATTCACCTCTGTAATTACCTCTTGATAAAGTTCATCTTCTAATAGTCCTTTTGATTGATCCAAATATATTTGAACGATGGATTTCTTGTGAAAGTCAATCTCATCTTGAATTCTTTTGATTTCTTGTGTTATTTTTTGTAAGGATTCTGAATGTAATCTCTCATCTTTTTTTATGGAATGTTCGGTTATCATTTGTTCATTTATCTGTTCCTCAATTATCTTCAATAGGCACTCACAGCGAATTGAATTTTTTTCACACGACTTCCCCTTCGATTTTACATATGTACTGCAGTGATAATATTTCTGATTTGAACGATTTCCAGATGTTTTATACATTACTTTTCCACAAGTACCACAGATTACTTTTCCTAACAATATGTCCTTTTTATTATCTCTTATATTTTGATGTGATTTTTGCCTTTCATATAGTCTCTCTTGGACTTTCTGAAACTTTGTAAGTGATATTATTGGATCATGAGTATCATATACTATAAACCAATTTTCTTTTTGTGTGATAATTCTTTTCTTGCTTTTATAAGATACTTTTTTTTCTTTACCTTGCACCAAGTGTCCAAGATATACCTCTGAATGGAGGATTTTCTTAATAGAAGATACTGGCCAATGATATCTATCATTTTCTATGTATTGTTCCACTATGTATTGTTCCACTATATTCTGATCCATTCTATTCTGATCAAAGGTAATCGTTTGTTCTGAATTTAAATTCTCCATTTCATTAGCTTTTGAATGTTCTTGTTCTTTCCGATACCAAGTAGGTGCTAGTACTTTATGACTTTCTAAATACTCGCTTATTCCTTTTACACTATAATCTTCTAAATATAGATTATATATCAACAGAACGTTTTTTGCTGCTTCTGGATCAATCTCTAAATGATGGTGATTCTCTTCCGATTTTCGATAGCCATAGGGTGCAAAAGAGCCTATGAAATCTCCATCTTTTCTCTTCTTATCCAGTACCATACGAATGTTATCGGATAGTTCTTCACAATACCATTCATTGACTAGTCCATTAATCTGTCTGGCTCGTTTATTTCCTTTATCATCGCTATCGGCATTGTCTAGGATACTAACAAAACGAATCCCTAGTTCAGGTAGTAACCCATGAATATATTTTTCTACCAAGATAATATCTCTAGTAAACCTTGATTGAGTCTTACATAATATTACGTCAAATTTTTTCTGCTTCGCGTCCTCTATCATTTCTAGAAAAGAAGGTCTCTTATCATCAAGCCCCGAATAATTATCATCGACATAGATTCGATAGATCTCCATTTCGTATTTCATAGCATATTCAGTCAAAAGAAGCTTTTGATTTGTTATACTATCGCTATCTTCCTCTTCTCTTTTATCTTCGTCTTCTACGGATAATCTGCAATAAATGGCTACTTTACTCATGTGCTTTATCCATCATCTTTTTAAGAATTCTGCGAATTGCTTTCTCTCGCTCTTTTGGGTTGTTGCTTTTGTAGATGTTATTAACAATGATTTTATTATTTGTAAGAGTTTGCTTCATATAAAACCTCTGGTTTGGCTTTAACTTTCTTAGTTTTATTTAATTTATTTTATTCAGAAATGCTTGTTTAACATTCTTGAAGGTTTTTATAAAGTTTGCTTAATAATTTAATATCTATGAGTTACCCGACAAAAGACCTGTTTCAAAATCTAGACTGGCAAATTGCCTAGACAACCTTCCAAACAGGTCATTTGTCGGGCAACTCATAACTATTGTGATTAAACGCTTATGATTATTTTATTAATTTTGATATCTGTTTAAAAGTCTCACTACCTGCTTTTCTTGTTAATTCAAATAGAATTGCTTCATATGTTGTAATAATTGCGCCTTCTTTAATTGCCCTTGTTATTGCATATTCTTGATCTGACTCTTTCCTAGAACTAATACAATCTGCTACTAATATCACTTGATAGTTCATCTCTAGTAGATCAATGACAGTCTGTAATACACAGATATGAGCTTCGATTCCACATATGATGATATTCTTTTTATTGGAGCTCTTTATTTGATGTAAGATTGAGTTCTCATCTTTGGCACTAAATGAAAGTTTTTCTAGGATTGGAGTCTGTGGAATGCTGTCTACGATAACTGGTATTGTATTACCTAGACCCTTAGGATATTGTTCGGTGATTATCATTGGAACCTGTAATATGTTAAGACCTTCTAATAGGATTTTTGTATTATGAATTAGCGTTTCTTTGTTATTCATTACTGGAATTAATTTTTCTTGGTAATCGATTACTAAGGCTAGGGTGTCTTGTAATTGTATTCGCATATTGGTTGCTCCTTTTCCATTTAAATTATAGGTATTACTCGAAGTTATTCTCATTATACTAAAGTAGTGTACCTTTCTAATAAAAATATTATTTTAAATTATTATGTAACTAATATTATGTTTCCTTCTCTACGAAACTACTAGCTTAATTTTAGCTTAATGAGTTATCCTTTACAATGTATTGTAGAATAGAATTTTAAAACGTTAGTAACACTAACAATATGATATAAAGATTTGTGTGATATGATATCCACATAATTTAACAAAGGAGATATTTATTATGACAAAAATTTATACTGATCTTTATCAGTTTACGCAAGTTATAGAGCCAATAAAGTTATCTATTCATCAGTATCTTTTGGTAGGCAAAGAACCGATTTTAATTCAAACAGGTGCCATGCCTCAGACAGAAGTTACATTACCACAGATTAAAGAGATTCTTGGTGAAATGCAATTGAAGTATATTCTAGTATCTCATTTTGAGTCAGATGAATGTGGTGGACTTTCAGTTGTTTTAAAGGAATATCCTAATGCTATTACAGTATGTTCTGAAGTTACAGCGAGACAGCTCATGGGATTTGGAATTACTAATCAAGTTGAGATTAAGAAGCCCACAGATACACTGAGTGGAAATGATTTTGAATTTGGTATTATTGGGTATCCTTCCGAAATGCATTTGTGGGAAGGTCTTTTATTTATTGAAATGAAACGAGGAATCTTTTTTAGTAGTGATCTTATGTTTGCAATGGGTGAGAACCACGGGAAGATTATTGAGAAAACTTGGGATGAGGCAATAGGATTTAGTGGAGTTGAGAATATACCGATGGGGGATATGTTAGATAAAATGATGCGTGATCTGAGGGCGCTTTCTCCACGATTTGTTGCGTGTGGGCATGGGCCTTGTGTGAAGGTTTTGTAGGGGATCTTTTTTGGATTTTGGGATGAGGGATTAATTTGATATATTAAAAGTGATATATAGGGAAAACTCAGAGAGGAGAGATTGACTGGTGTCAATCTCTCCTCTCTGAGTTTTGGGTAACTAATTATTAGGCAAAGGAATGATTACTTAATACTTTGGTCTGATGAATCAGGCCTTTTTTCGAACAAAGGGAGAGGAACAAGCGAAAGCGAAGAACAGCAAGGTAAAGATTTTGTTGTTCTTCGCTTTCGCTTGTTCCTCTCCCTTCATTCGAAAAGGGGCAGAATACTCTGCCCCAAAGTGTTAAGTGATCATTCCTTTAGTAATTGTTACGCTGTTTTATCAAATTGTGAATTATACAAATTAGCATAAAACTCGCCCTTAGCCAACAATTCTTCATGGCTACCTTGCTCGATGATATCTCCATCTTTCATTACTAAGATTAGATCTGCATCTCTTATAGTTGATAATCTATGAGCGATAATAAAGCTAGTTCTACCCTTCATAAGGTTATCCATTGCTTTTTGGATTAATACCTCAGTTCTGGTATCTACGGAGCTTGTTGCTTCATCTAGTATTAGAATTTTTGGATCTGCTAGGATGGCACGTGCTATGGTTAATAATTGTTTTTGTCCTTGTGAGATATTTGATGCTTCTTCATTTAATTCCATATTATAACCATCTGGTAATGCTCTTACGAAGTGGTCTACATGGGCTGCTTTTGCAGCTTTTATTACATCTTCATCACTTGCTTCTAGTTTTCCATAGCGGATATTTTCTCTAATTGAACCATTAAATAACCAAGTATCTTGTAATACCATTCCAAATAGTTCTCTTAATTCACTACGATTAAAATCTTTGATATCATGGCCATCAATCTTTATGGCACCTTTATTTACATCATAGAATCTCATTAACAATTTTATCATTGTTGTTTTACCTGCACCTGTTGGTCCTACGATTGCTACCTTTTGGCCAGGTTTTACATTTGCGCTAAAGTCATTGATGATGACTTTATCTGGGTTATAGCCAAAATGTACATGTTCAAAGCTTACGCTTCCTTCAATATTTTCTGTAGCAACTGGATTCTCTGCGAATTGGTCTTCCTCTTCTTCATTTAAGAATTCAAAGACTCTTTCTGCTGCCGCAGCTGTTGATTGAAGTTGGTTGGCTACTTGCGCTAATTGTCCGATTGGTTGGTTAAATTGTCTTACGTATTGAATAAAGGATTGGATATCACCAACTTTTACTTTTCCCTTTACTGCTAAATATCCACCTAAGATTGCAACTGCAACATAACCGAGGTTACCTACAAATGTCATAATAGGCATCATCATACCAGATAGGAATTGTGATTTCCAAGCTGAATTATATAAAGTATCATTTGCTTTGTTAAAATCATCAATTACTTGTTCTTGGCCATTGAATACAGTAACTACGCTATGTCCACCATAGATTTCTTCTATCTGACCATTTACATGACCAAGATACTCTTGTTGCTCTGTAAAGTATTTCTGTGATTTCTTTACTACTGATGCAATGAGAATACCTGATATAGGTAACACTAACATTGCTACAATCGTCATAAATACATTGATTGATAACATCATACCTATAATACCAATGATTAAGGTTATTGATGTAATAATCTGAGTGATACTTTGATTTAAACTTTGACTTAGGGTATCCACATCATTGGTTACTCTTGATAATACTTCACCATTTGTCTTTGATTCAAAGTATTTCATTGGCATACGATTAATCTTCTTAGAGATCTCTTTACGAAGATTATAGATAACCTTTTGCGATACATCTGTCATGATAAATCCTTGAATTAATCCAAAGATTGCACTTACTATATATAAGATTACCAAGGTAAATAAGATATGACCGATTTTATCAAAATCAATACCACCCTTGCCTGAAATCTTCTTCATCATACCACTAAATATTTCTGTTGTAGCATTACCCAAGATTTTAGGTCCAACTATCGTAAATACGGTACTACCAATTGCAAATAATATTACTAAATATATTTTAATTTGATATTTTCCAAGATAGCTTATTAGTTTCTTCATAGAACCTTTAAAATCTTTTGCTTTTTCACCTGGCGCCATTGGTCCGCCGCCCATAGGTCCACCATGACCTCTTCTAGGATTTCTTCTTTTTACTTCATTACTCATTCTCTAGCTCCTCCTTTGAAAGTTGTGATAAAGCTATTTGATTATATACTTCACAGTTTTTAAGAAGTTCTTTATGAGTTCCTTTTCCTACAATCTTACCCTCGTCTAATACTAATATTTGATCTGCATGTAATATTGTACTAATTCTTTGAGCTACGATAATTACTGTACTACTACCAATTTCAGTATTTAAAGCTTTTCTTAAAGAAACATCTGTTTTATAATCTAAGGCTGAGAAACTATCATCGAAGATATAGATTTCTGGATCTTTTGCAATTGCTCTTGCAATAGATAGTCTTTGCTTTTGACCACCTGATACATTGTTTCCACCTTGCGATATTTCTGTGTTATATTTCTCGTCTTTTGTTTCAATGAACTCTGTCGCTTGCGCTATTCTTGCTGCTTTTATTATATCTTCTTCTGAGGCATCTTGTTTACCATAACGAATATTAGAATCTATGGTTCCTGTAAATAATATACCTTTTTGAGGAACGTATCCTAATTTATCTCTAAGATCATGTAGGGATACCTTCTTAATATCTGTACCATCAACTTTAATATTACCTTCTGTAGTATCATAGAATCTTGGTATTAAGTTGATTAATGTTGATTTACCACTACCCGTACTACCGATGATTGCAGTTGTCTGACCTGGTTTCGCAACGAAACTAATATCAGTTAATACATCCTCATCTGCTTTTGGATAACGGAAGGATACATGATCAAATTCAACATATCCTTTTTTATCATTTGTAAAGGTTTCAGCTCTTTCTGGCTCTAGAATTGTATATTCTGTATTCAATACTTCTGCAATACGAGTTCCTGATACCGAAGCACGTGGAAGGAAGATTGAGATCATAGATAACATTAAGAATGACATGATAATCTGCATTGTATATTGAATAAATGCCATCATATCACCAACTTGCATGCTACCATCATCAATTCCATATGCACCTCTCCATACGATAAGAATGGATACTAAACTCATGATTAATGTCATTAAAGGCATCATAAAAGTCATAACACGGTTAACGAATAGATTTGTTTTTGTAAGATCCACATTTGCTTTATCAAATCTCTTCTCTTCATATTTCTCTGTACTAAATGCACGAATTACAGATAGCCCTGTTAATATTTCACGAGTTACTAAGTTTAACCTATCAATTAGCTTTTGCATGGACTTAAATTTTGGCATTGCAACACTAAATAATATTAGAATCAATGTTAATAATGCACCTACTGCAACTGCAATAATCCAAGCCATAGAGGTATTCGTCTGTAATACTTTTACTACACCACCAAATGCTAATATTGGAGCATAGAATACAATACGAATCATAAGTACCATAAACATCTGTATCTGTTGGATATCATTTGTACTACGAGTAATCAAGGACGCGGTAGAGAATTTATCAAATTCTGTATTCGAGAATCCTACTACCCTCTCAAATACATTCCTTCTTAAATCTTTCGCAAATAATGCCGCTACTTTCGCTGCTATAAAACCAACTAATATTGTTGCAGCCATACTTACAAATGCTAAAGCAATCATCAATAAACCTGTTTTAATAATATAATGAGATTGGATCTTTTCGACATTTACACCAATCACTTTATATTCATTCTTAACAAATGCGATTGCAGTTTGTTCGGAGATTGTATCTGGCATAGCATCAAATTGTTCTGATATTTTACCAGTAATTTGCTTTAAAGAGTCTGCCGGCATCTGAGCTAAGACAGTAAATATATCTGTATCGGCTGGGAGATTTGGAATACTACTCATGATTTGTTCCTTGGCAGCCTTCATATCTTTACTATTGCTTGAGAATGCATACACCATCATGAAAGAATCTTTAAATACTTTATTTAACTTTTTAATAGTATCTTTATCTTTTGTGTTTAACTTATATACTTTTTCTTTCTTAAGAATAGGATAATCTTTTACATAATCCTTATATTTTGTACTACTCAATTTTTCTTTATCTAATACCTTGTAGGAGTCTAATATAAGTTCTTTCTCCTTACCACTTACAAATATCAAGGCATTATTCATCTGACTTTCTCTTATTACTTCAGGAGTTACCCTAGATATTCCTCCTTGTTGTATACCAACATTGACAATATCGGATGTATAAGAAGGTAAGGCCAAATCACTATTTGCTTGAATAATCAGCAAAAATACTACTATAATGATTGGCAATGTTGATTTCTTAAGATATTTTACTAATTTTAGCATGTACTTCTTCCTTTCTTTTCTTTCTCTCTCGCTTCTACGTTACTTATATCTTCTAATATAATATCGTATAAACGCTTACTAATACGATTCAGATGATCGGTGTCTTCATCACCTAACTTTTGAATCGTTCGACTAACAAAGTTGTCAAATGCTTCTTTTCCTTCCGCTAGAATCTTTCTTCCTCCTGCGGTCAATGCAATGTAAACAACTCTTCGATCTTTCTCGTCTGCAATTCTTTCTAATAATTCTTTTTCTTCTAAATGTCTTATTGCTTTCGAGGTAGCTGGTGCAGAGGCATGAGTGAATTTACTTAACTCCGATACTTTAATGCCAGGTAACTCTTTCTCTAATTCTTTGTTTTTCTTCATATAATTATCAATGCACATAAGTATCATAAATTCACTGTGACCTAATCCTGTATGTGGTCTCATTTTGTGTCCGAGTTTTTTAAATTTATTTAAATTTTCTAATAACTCTTGGCCTCTTTTATCTACCATATTTACTCATTCTCCTTTCTTTCTTAATTAATTGGGGTAATTACACGACTCCTTCACATTATTATTATATATTTGGAATCTCTTTACAGTAATTAACTAAGTTAACTTTTAACTAAGTTAATTGTTAACCTAGTTAACTATTATATATGTTAAGTAAATTATACTCAAAAAAAATAATCTGTCAACCAGACTATTTATATTTTTAATTTTTTTATACTTTTTTTATATTTATTAACATTATTTTCATTTACTAAACACTAATATTATATTTCATTCCTTCCATTATGTTACGTTCTTAAAATTGACAAAAATGGATGTGGAGTCTATAATAATACGGTAAAAGTAAATGCTACGAGTTGCCCGACATATGACCTGTTTGGGAGGTTGTCTAGGCAATTTGCGCAAAACAGAAAAACTCATGCTATAGAATCGGGGTAGAATTATGAATAGAGAAATGATGAAATCACTTAATTTAAAATATACAAAAAAACGTGAAGTTATCTTAAAAATATTAGAACAATCAAATACTCCAATGACTGCTGAAGATATCTTTACATTAACGAGCAAAGAACTTCATATGAGCTTTTCTACCGTGTATCGCTCCCTTTCAGCACTTACCGAAAAAAATGTTATTATGAAAGAACTTCGCCAAGATGGCAAAACATATTTTCAAATTAATTCACATAATCACAAACATCATATCATCTGTACCGTATGTGGAGAAGTTACTCCAATTGATCAGTGTCCTCTTCATGAGTTAGAGAATAAATTAACCCAGCAAACTGGATATCAGATTACAGGCCATAATCTTGAATTCTGTGGCATCTGTCCGAAATGCTCGAAACAAGCCCATAATAAATAAGATTTATCTCTTATTATGAATACGCTTTACCTTTCATTATGAAAGTAGCTTTATCTTCCAGTTATGCTCTTCTATAAAATATACTAATTCTGACATAATATTAAGTTCTGAATCTAATCGAATTCCAAAACGAATACTTTCTATCTTTCCAACTTTGCATATACTTTTATAATATATCTTTGGAATATCATAGACGGTTCGCTCTCCCTCTTGCTCCATTAATAACTTTAATGGTTTTAAATCTCCATCTTCCTTAAAAGATGCAATTACAGAAGTTTCTACAAAATTTTCTTTTTTAGGTATCCACTCTCTTTTTGGCTGCTGATATTCAAATCCAAACGCCATATTCAATCCCTCATTTCTTAATACTAACATTACACTTCAACCTTGGGGCTGATTTCAAAGAATATTTTTTATCTCTTAATCACATTATATCAGAACATGTGTTCTGTGTAAATATACAAATATACCCATTATTTTTTTCTGTATTTATTTATTTTTTTTGTTATAATTTGATAGTAAATATTGGATAAATATAATTCTAAAATATATTAACTTATATAATTGAAAGGGACTCTACACGAATGAATTCTCAAAAACTACATAAATATTTATGCTCTGTATTTTTAATAATTATTGCATTAAGTATTATATATCCTATCGTGAAATCGCAAACATCCAAGTCACCATTAGTTAAAAATGGTGTTCTCGATTTAACAGATTGGTCATTCCATGATAATCAGACAGTAAAACTAAATGGAAAATGGGAATTTTATTTTAATCAGTTACTATCACCTTCTGATTTTACCAATAACACCAATCATTTTACTTATCAGGAAGTACCCTCTAGGTGGGATCGTTATACGATTAATGGCAAACCACTTTCCTCGAAAGGCTGTGCTACATATAGATTAAAATTAAAGCTCCCCTCCGATGAGAAACATTATGGAATAAAAATAACCAGTATATTTTCTTCCTCAAAAATATTTGTGAACGGTGAAGAAATTTATCGTTGTGGTATACCTGGAACTAGTGAAGAATCTACTTCACATGAATTTTATGCGGATACCGTATATTTTACAACAGATAAAAGTAATACTGAGATTGTGATACAGGTATCAAATTATTTATATGCATATAATGGAATCTTTTATCCAATTTACTTTGGTCCAGAAAAAGCAATAACTCATCAACGTATTTTAAGTGTACTTATTGATGGCTTTTTTATTATTGGCATGCTACTTATGTCTATCTACACTTTTGGAATTAGTTTTCAGAGAAAAAATAGAATTGGATTACTTTTTTTCGCAGGATATTGCTTAGCTTCTGCTCTTTATAAGATGACATGTTCAGAAGTACTATTGAACTATTTATTTCCGAATATCTCGTTTACCTTTTGCTTTCAATTTCAAGCCTTCAGTATTCTAGCAGAATATTATCTTTTATTTTTATTTGCATATTATGCATTTAAAGTGCAATATAAAGGACTTAAAAAGTTAGTTCACATCATAGCTTGTTTCTTCTTATGTTTAACACTTTTTACTAAATTTTATTTATGGAGTTATACATACATTCTCTTTTTTATAACTACCTTATTGCTAATTATCTTAATAACTTATATCTTTTATAATCAGTTTCATATTGCTGTAATTGGAAAGACTCATTTGTATTTAGCAATGATCTGTTCCGTATTACTATTTATTGAATGCTTCTTTAATATTGTACTCGGTTTGGAATCTGACTATTTTCCTCCAATTGTACAGCCGATATTTGTTTTCGCTCTTTCTTTTTATATGTCTGAAAATTATTCCGTTGCATTTGAGACAATTGAAACATTGAGTGCACGACTAACACAACTTGATAAGTTAAAAGATGACTTTTTAGCAAAGACTTCACACGAATTAAAGACACCACTAAATGGTATTATTAATATATCTGAATCATTATTAGATGGTTCTGGTGGAACGTTAAACGAAGAACAATATGAAGATCTATCGCTCATTACTAATATAGGGAAACGCCTTTCCAATCTTGTATATGATATTTTAGATTATTCAAAACTTAAGAATGGTGCTCTCTCTCTTCACCTAACTATTATTGATATCTACCCAGTAATCGACTCTACTCTAAATATCTTTCAATATCTAATAAAAGGGAAGATAATAGAATTTGATAACCAGGTGCCTTCCAATACTTATTTTATCCTTGCAGACGAGAACCGATTTAAACAGATTGTTTTTAACCTTCTAGACAATGCCGTTAAGTTTACACCCAAAGGATCTATAACCATATCTGCATATTATGATAACTCAGAAGTATTTATAGCAGTCAAAGATACCGGAATCGGTATCCCAAGTTCTAAACTGGCAACTATATTTTATTCTTACGAGCAGCTTGAAATGAATGGTAACATATCAACTGGCGGTGTAGGTTTAGGACTCTCAATTACGAAACAATTAATTTCATTGCATAATGGTAGTATATTCGTAGAATCAGATATAGGAAAAGGTAGTTGCTTTACCGTATCATTTCCTGCAAAAGCAAAGAATGAATTAACTCTAAAAGAAAAAGATGAGATCAATCCAAAAGTTGATGATAATAATTTATCCAAAGAATATCATTTACCTTATTCAAAGCATATGAAAGGGAAAGCAAATATTCTTGTTGTCGATGATGAATATTCAAATCTTAAATCCTTATTAAATGTACTTACCTTATGGAATTATAACGTAACCATAACGGATAATCCCAAAACAGCTCTTCAATTACTAATGAATAACCGGAGCTACGATCTTGTTATCTTAGATATTATGATGCCTTTTATGTCAGGATATGAAGTATGCAGACATTTAAGAATTAGATATAATTTTCTTGATCTTCCTATCCTAATACTCACAGCCAAGAATTCACCTATGGATATTCAAGCTGGATTTCATGCAGGAGCCAATGATTTTCTTGAAAAACCATTTGATTCAAAAGAGTTAGAATGTAGGGTAAATACTCTTATCCAACTAAAAAAATCAAAAGAATTATTGCTTGAGAGAGAAACTGCATTTTTACAGGCACAAATTAAACCACACTTTTTATTCAATGCATTAAACACCATCAACTCCTTTTGTTATAGCAATCCTGAGCAAGCTAGTAAGCTATTAATGGAACTTGGTGTATTCTTACGAGGTAGTTTTGATTTTAAAAGTACAGCAACTTATGTTACATTAGAAAAAGAACTTCGCTTAGTAAAGGCTTATGTTTCAATAGAAAAGGCACGATATGATAATAGATTGGAGATTGATTATCAATACGATTCTTCCATTCTAAAGTACAGTATTCTTCCACTAACGATACAACCAATTGTTGAGAATTCCATCCGCCATGGTATTATGAAAAGAATTGGTGGTGGGCTTATTCAAGTCCGGATTACTACTGATCATGATGACATCTTTATTGAAGTATCTGATAATGGTATCGGAATGGATCAAACTATGATTTCTTCTCTACTAAGTGAAAAGCCAATTGGTGATGGTGTAGGCCTCTATAATATAAATTGTAGATTATTAAACTACTATAATACTTCTCTTAGAATTACAAGTAATAAGGATCAGGGTACCCTTGTATCCTTTCACATACCCATGCAGATAAAATAAAGATTCTTAAGAAGACTCATTAATGTTAAGATAACTTATTCCATTTTACGATAGATAGGAGAATCCCATGATAAAAGCAATTATCGTAGATAATGAAAAACCAGCAATACAAATATTAAAATTATTCTTAGAAAAGACAAATCAAATCGAAGTGATTGGTTGCTATTTAAACGCACCCAAAGCACTAGAAACTCTTATAACATTAGTGCCTGACGTTATTTTTCTTGATATTGATATGCCTCAAATGAATGGCTTGGAGATGGCTGAAATCATTCAAAATCAAAATATTAATACAGAGATTGTATTTGTTACTGCATATAATCAATATGCACTTGATGCATTTCGTGTAAATGCTATTGACTATCTCTTAAAGCCACTCTCCATGGATGATATAGAAAAAACAGTAAAAAGGCTTAATAAAAGAATTATAACTACTCCATCTTTACCGAAAGTAAACAAAACGGCAAAAATTCATTGTTTTGGGAGACTCTTAGTGTATGGTTCTCCCGAAGATACCCCAATTAAGTGGAGAACTTCAAAAGCAGAGGAATTATTTGCTTTTCTCTATCAAAACCGAGGCAATAGTGTACCTAAGACCGCAATCTGTAGTGCATTATGGAGTGATATTCCAGAGGATAAAGTAGATGTATATCTCCACACTTCTATATATAAAATGAAAAAAGATCTACAAAGTTACCATATTCCTGTGGAGATAAAATTCAGTAATGGTTGTTATTATATGACGCTCCCTAATACATACAGTGATATAGAAGAATTTGATTCTATCATAGATTCTGATCTTCCTCTTGATTCTTCTACCCTCGAAAAATATGAGCGTGCGATCATTCTCTATAAAAATAATTATCTTGATAGCCATGAATACTTATGGTCTTTACCAACAAGAGAGCTTTATTATCAAAAATATCGTAACTTAATAAAACTTTTGGTAAATTATTATGTAAAAGAGAAAAATACAATAGCAATAGAGAAAATTATTAAACCATTATTAGAGAATTTTCCACTTGATGAATATGCTCATGAAACTTTATTAAAAGTATATTATGTAAAAAAAGATCGTATTGCTTTTGTAACTCATTATAATCATATGCTTCGTTTGTATAAAAACAAATTAGGTATTACACCAAAACCTTCTATTGAAGCATTGTATAATAGTATTACAAAAAACACTTAATATTTATTAATCAAAAAAGTCCTTAATTAGCATTTTTTACTAATTAAGGACTTTTTTGGTTTTTATGAATTTATTTATTTCACTTCATTTTCCTCCGCAATCTGTCTAATTGTTATGTTGAATATAATAATATAAATTTTCAACATATTGTTTTGCTTTCTCTTGGTCGGTTATCAGATCAAATGGATTATTTCCCGCTTCTATATACTGCTTAAAGAATGCTTTAATAACTTTATTTCTCTTTTCTCCACCTTCAACATGATATTGGGCTCTAATTTGCTCAATCCTTTGTTTAATAACGCGATCAATGATTAGATCTTTATACCCAGTAATAATAATTGTAAATGAATCTCCTGTAAGAAATCTAAATTCTACACTATATACTCTTTGGTTTCCTTCTGACACACTTGCATAACAATAATATAATAAAAATTTAGGAATAAAATAGCCATTAATCTTATACCAATTTTCCGATTCCATAAAGCACTTATTCGGCAGATTAGATTCCGGTACACCCTTAAAATTTTGACTATTTATATGCTGTTTCAATACATTATTAGGGATATACTGACTAATCCTTGGAACGCTTAACAATGGAGTTTTTATATATCTAATAAAGCTTGGAGACCATAACACAAGAATTATAACTATTACCAATACACTTAAAAGTTCTTGTTGGTTTGATTTGATATCGATAGAATTTCCAGAAATATAATTGGAAACATAAACGATAATGTTATCTATTACATAAATTGCCAAGCACGAATATACCAAAAGACTTATAACTTTTTTTAAAGGATGTAGTTTTTTTAATTCGCATTCATTTACTGAATTATATGCCATCTTTTTAGTTTCCTCCTCTTTGTTCTCCTATCTTCTAATTTTTATTTATCCCTTTACCACTTTACTCTTCCCCTTTTTTCTCATATCCTACTTTAACTTGCATATAAGAAAAACTATCATCACTAAAAATAACATGATACATAGGTGTAGTTTGATTTAAGGAAGACTGATTCATCAGTGTAAGTAGTGCTGAATATGCCAATTCTGTATCTTGCTCATAATCCTTCCATACAGTTGTAGACATCATATTCTCAACAGAATAATAAGAATGATAATACATAGTATCTGGCAGAGTGATATTTTCCTCTACTACTGGCATAAATAATTCAACTGACATAATCTCATCCATTGGAACGTTTTTCATTGAATAAAATAGTGGTCCATTTTTATGTAAATTTAATTTCTTTATTTCTGATCCAAATTCATCTAATACTTCTTTCATATCATTATAATGAAAAGCGTAGTTTTTTGAAACAACATTGGTATAACGAATCGAATCTTTCAGATTAATCATGTAGGTATCCTCATTTCTTACATCTTGATAATCGGTGCATAAATATCAACAATACTACCTCCAAACACTGGAAGATATATATTATAGAATGTTTCTTCAAGCTCCACACCAATCGATTGTGCTGTCATTTTTAATAATTCGTAGGAATCTTCAAAATCCTCATCCATATCAGAATGACGATAGGTTAATCCATCTTCGAAAGATAATGTATCCAAATAGAAGAATTTCTCATTTTCCTCCATATTAATCGGAGCATTCACAGGTATAAATAATGTAAATTCCTTCTTATCACTTTCCTTGATATTCCTCATCTGATAAATCATTGGTCCTGTTGGATACAAACCATTTCTAATGATGGCATTACGTAATTCCTTTGATGCATTCATCCATTCATTTGATTCACATATTTCTTTTACGCTTATTACATGATGTAATATCAAAGAGCCTCTTTTAATCTTCATAATTACCTCCATTTTGCAAATATTTCTAGAAGAATTTTACAATTCATTAGAGCTTCTGTAAATCTATTCTATTAAATCTGTAATATATTTTCGTCTACTAACAATGTTCTAAAATATTCCACTTACGAAATTACATACAGAGTTATATCCGTTACTTAACCCCTCTTCTACTGCATCAACCGAGTTCTCAGCAAGCATTTTCACACCATCAACTAAACTATCACTTTGGTTATCTCCATCAAAATCATATATCTCACAATTAATTGCCCAGTTAATTGCTGCTCCACTTGCTGCTCCAACAACTGTACCTACTGGAGGCACTATAAAGGAACCAATTGCTGCTCCTGCTGCTACTGCTCCTGCTCCTGTACCCAAATCTACCGCTGAATCTATAACAAATTTTTCTGTATTATCAGCGGAATATTCCCACTTTCCATCTTTATAAAAATTATCAACAAAATCACTACCTACGTCAAATGCAGTGGATGCTGCTCCTAAAAATTTTGCTGACTTTCCAAGCTTACCCAAGCCTTCATAATCAGCTTTTTTAAATCCATCTGTTAATTCCTTAAATGTTAATCCATTCATCAGTTTATTTCCAAATATGTTCAATTTACTTTTTGATAAATTATCCATATAATTACCCAACATTTTATAATCTACATTATCAAAGTAACGATTTTTTCCACGTGTAAATACATCGTTCCTTAAATCATATATATCTATCCCTCTATTTTTAAGTGTTCTCGTCAAATAATCTGTCCATGTAGTGGAACCACCGAGTAAATTGGTAAGACTATCACTTAATTCCCTGTTTGTCTTATCCGTTATTGCTTTGATATATTTTACTCCATTGACTTCAAATGTTTCAAACCTTAAGCCACTACGAAGAATATCTAAGGCCTCTGCAAAGGATTTATCCTTAAATTGCCCAAAAGCATTAAAGAAAAATTCAAAACCATCATTACCTTTTCCATTCTTCATTATATCATATATTTGTTTCCAGATTGGACTATATTGGGTTACAATGTCTTCTTCTGCTTCTTGATATTTGTTGATTGATTGCTTTAGAGTTTCTTTCATAGCATTCATACCTATCTGATATCGCTTCAGTTCATCTTCAATCTGCTTTAATTGCTCTCCTATACCACATTCAAAGCTGATAGATGAACGTATTCCACTTCTAACATCACCGACTCTTGTATGTAATTGTTCTAATGTCTTCTTATATTCATTTAGTGTATTAATTTCGACTACTAACTGTTTAATTTTAACTAACAGATCTTGCACAATTATCCCTCCTTATCCTTATTTTATCTTATCACAAACTATATTATTTGTGTTGAATTCCTGACAGACGACATGTTTTCCTGACAGACAACATGTTAAATACTTTTTTTGTATCTTTTAATACTATTTTAAAGCCATTTTATATCAGTGCTTGAACCTTTTACATTGTCGTAGTCATAACAAATCTGTGAATTAACTTATGATGTAAAATATATCTTAGTCCTATTCCAAGCCATCTCTTTGTTGAGTTTCATATCAACATTTCATTGTTTTACACTGTTCTACTTCTATGGTATGCTATCTACATGGAATTCCAAAATAATGAAAACAAGATATCTTATACAATAAGAAAATAACAATAAAGGAGTCACTGACATGAATATTAATAATTTTGCAGAAAGACTTATCATAGCTAGAAAAGAAAAAGGATATACTCAAGAAGAATTAGCTTTACGCTTGGGTGTTACCCCTCAGGCAATTTCAAAATGGGAGCGAAATAATAGCTATCCAGATATAGAATTACTTTGCTCTATTGCAAATGTTCTAGATTCTTCTTTGGATTATCTATTAAATATCCAGTTAAAATCCTCTCAAATGACAGATGATATTAATGAACTTAAGAAACAGCAGTTACTTCAAAGTGCTTTATCAGACCCTCTTCTTCTAGAAATAGGTACCTCCTTAGTTGAATTGATGATTGAGGAAAATCAAAATCAATTCAAACATCTCCATACCGTTAAGGAACATCTAGCTGAACAATATGGCATAATACTTCCACTTGTTCGTATTCGCGATGTTGATAGCATCGGTGAATATGAATATCGATTTTATAGTTATGATAAATTAATTGGTTCTGGTACTTTAACACCTTTTATAAATTATGAAGAAGAAAAAGAAGATGCCATTCGAGTAATAATGGAACACTTTGAAAAAGTTGCTTATGAGAACTATTCTAAGATTATTAATAAAGAAATAGTAAGTAACTTAATTACAAGCCTTAGGTTGGACTATCCAGCAGTAGTCGAAGGGGTTATACCAGAAAAGATCTCTCTCTTAACTCTTGTTCAAATACTTAGTAAATTAGTGGAGAACCGAACTTCCATTCGTAACCTTATTAAAATTATTGAGATTATTGAGAATGAAATAGATAAAACAAGCGATTATGATGCCATTGTCTCGATTATTGAAGATTACCTCAAATAAGAACTGAAAATAAGCTAGTGTTTTTCACTAGCTTATTTATCTTCATAATTTTATCTATTTAATTCTACTACTCTAAAAACCATTCAAGTTAAGTAGCTTTATTTTTGAAGCATAATCAACAAAAGAAGTATTGACATCAACCCTTCCTGAGATTCCATTTACCGAACCCGAAGAACTATATTGCCACAATCCAACAGCTCCACTATAGGTAATAGAAGATCCCCACTGTGCTAGCCAGTGATCATAATCTTCTAGTTTGGTATCATCCAGTTTGGTTGTAAACCATGTTTTATTGGTATAGATAACAGGATAATATCCTGCCTCTTTTAGTTTATCTAAATATACAAGAGCAATTTTAGTTAATGTATCCTTACTAAGTTTACTTTGAGAAGAATCTTCAATATCAACGCATACTGGATATTCAAATGTTTTTCCTTCTAATTGTTTGATAAAAAATTCTACCTCTGTGGTTGCTTTCGCCACAGTAGTAGCATAACTGTAATGATAAGCTCCTACCGCAATTCCATTATCCTTAGCCCCTTGATAATTTTTCTCAAACATAGGATCAACGCTACTACTTCCATAGGAAGCTCTAAGCATTGCAAATTCAACTCCGTCTTCCTCTACTGCCTCCCAATCAATGTTACCTTGCCATTTTGATACATCAATTCCTTTAATCTCAGCATTCTTAACCGTCACCTTACATGTTGCAGTTTTCTCCCCATCATCCGTTGTTACATAAATAATAGCGGAACCTGTAGCAACGGCTGTGATCTTACCTTTACTACTTACTGTAGCAACCGTCTTATCTGAAGACTTCCAAGTCACAGACTTATTTGTAGCATTTTGAGGCGTTATTGATGCTTTTAAAGTATATGTCTCTCCTAATGCTAGTGTATTTGAAGTCTTATTTAGTGATACAGACTGCACATCCGCTTGTGATATCTTTTTACTAATGGAAGAGGAATAGCTACTATATACTTTCTTTTGATCTACTTTACGATACGCCCTAACTTTATAATAATAAGTTGTTCCAGATGTTAACTCTGAATCATCATAACTAGTTGTTGATACCGTTGCTAACAGCTCATAAGTACCTGCATTTTGCGTTGCTCGATATAATTGATATCCACTTGCTCCCGATGTACTTTTCCAACTTAATTGTATGCTACTTTCGGTTGAGGATTGAACACTTAAAGAAGATGGCGCTGATAATGAGGGTTTCGTACATACCACTACAGAATAATTACTATATACACTTGCTTTTCCAACGGTTTTACATGCTCTCACTTTGTAGTAGTAGGTTGTTCCTGTGCTTACTGTTTTGTCCTTATAACTCTTTCCCTTTATAGTAGCAATAGATTTATATGTACCAGTTTTACTTGTACTACGAAATAACTGATACCTAGTGGCTCCAGCTACTCCTCCCCAACTGATATTAACACTATCATAAGAAGATGTTGTTTTTACTAAAGTCGGTGATGAAGGAATTGGTTTTGCCTTTGTAGCTGTAGAAAATGAACTATAAGTCATTTTACTTGAAGTAATTTTATATGCTTTTATTTTGTAATAGTATGTTGTTCCTGTGGTTAATCCTGTATTTTTATATGTATGAGCAGTAGTAGTCATAATCAGTTTATAAGTCCCCTTACTCGATGTAGCTCTATAAACTTTGTATCCACTTACCCCAGATACCGTGTTCCAACTGATATAGGAACTATTATAAGAGTAAGATACAGCTTTCACACTTCCTGGCTTAGATGGAGCTTTCGTTGCTGCGCTAGCAGACATCTCCGGTAATACGAGTCCTCCAGTAATAATTAGAAACAATAGAATGATACTAAAATTATTTTTTATTCCTTTCATTTGTGTTTAAATAGCCTCCTGATTTCTTAATTTTTGATTATATATATATTAAGCTCAAAATGTGATACTAACTTGTCATTTCTATTCCAATATAGAATAATTCTGACACAAATGGATATTTTATCAATATTTTAGTAGCAATTTATACTATGCATTTTATAAAATTGTATTTATGGTTTGGGTGTCAAAAGTCATTCTCTACATTAATTATACAGCGATATACACTCAATAAACTAAAAATGACTTTTGACACCCTAACCATTTATACAATAAATAAAAATACCGAAAGAATAGATTCCCTATCCTTTCGGTATTTCATCACTTATTCTGCTATAATCTGGCTCTCATGTTTTGCAAAGAAGTCAATTCTTGGTTCCAAGAATTTCAACTCATGGTGCTCTACATCCTTTGTAAAGAAATCCATTGTCTCGAAGATATATTCCCAATTCCAGATCTTATCACTTACATTTAGATAATCACGAATCATCTCACATCCTTCTGGGGCAATAGGATGAATGAATGCTGTTGCAGTTCGAACAGCATGGAAGGAGTCAATTAACACTTGCTTTCTAAGAGCATCATCTTCCTCTTTCTCAGCTATTCTCATATTATTTACCCAATATTTATTAGCATTACGAAGATAAGTATCTAACAAATAAGTAATCATATGAAACTCGTGATTATACATTTTTAGTTCATAATCAAGAATAGCTTCTTTAGCTTCTGATAGCACAGAATCACTTATGGAACCTTCTGGAATCTTAGAGTCATAATATTTTTGTGCTGTATAGAAGCAAGAACGAACCAAGCGATTGAATACATTGGTTAATAAATTGCCATCTTTTAGAACTGTATCTACCCCTTCTCTTTCCTCTTCTTTCATATAGACTTGTGGCTTAAAGCTTACGCTTTTATTCGATAATCCAAGACTTAGGAAATGAATTCTTAATTGTTCCTTTGTATAGTAGTTCAGTAGTTCTTTTGCCATTGGAGGCTTAATCTCACTGCTACTACTTGCTTTCTTATCCATAAAAAGTATATGATTGTTAGCAATTAGGTGAGTTGATCTTAACTTACCCTCTTCTGGATCAATCGTATAATCTTTTCCCTGCAAAGCCATAAATAAAGCCATTTGCGCAACTCCATAGAAATAGATATTATCCTCACCTATGAATTGATATACCTTTGCATCTTTGGACTTCCACCAGTTTTCCCATTCTGTTTTATCCTTACCAATTGATTCTAGATAAGTTTTGGTAAATGATATTGGAGCCCATAAGGATTCTGGCCATACCCAGAAAGTTAGATTCGATTCACCTTCAATTTCTGGTACTTTCACTCCCCATTCAATATTACCTGTCAAACGGAATGGAACTAAAGTCTTACCTGTTCGATAGTTAATTCCCTCTTTGGTTAAGATGTTACAAGCTTCTTCCCTGTCTGTCAACTTTTCAAACAAGATCGTTATTGATGCTTTTTTCTCTTCTTCAAGTAGCTTATGTTTAGGAAGAGCATCTATGATATCTTTCTTCTCTTCATAGTAAGATTTCTTAATATATATGATAGGTTTTTTTAAGAATTCTTCCATGGTATTCAATTGATATTTTCTTGAGTTTGTATTTGTTCTAAAATAGGATACCAATTCTCTCAGCGGTTCAAAGAATTCTTCTAATTTGAAATACCAATTGGATACTTCTCTTAATTCGGGTTTCTTACTAGATAAAGCACTAATTGGGTTAATTAATTCACTTGGCATATACTGATGTCCTAAAGAACACTCATCTGCATAACCTTTCTCTGATTGACATCCTTCAATTGGACATTTACCAACTACCTGCCTTCCATTTAGGAACACCTTATACTCTGGATCATAGAATTGAGGTGTCGATAGTTTTTCAAGATATCCATTATGATAAAGTGATTCAAAAATATCCTTTGATACTTCTTCATGAATCTCACTTGCTCTATCTAGAGCACTTGCTCCATATAGGTTTAAACTAATATCATAATCTTCTAATGTCTGTTTTTGCTTTTCATGATTACCATTCACATAATCATGAATACTTCCGTCAAATTCACCATTCTCTACAAGTTTACGATAACTCTCTAAGATTGGTGATCCATAGCAGTCCGTGCCAGATACAAAGATTACATTCTCTTCACCAATTCGATCCCTTAAGAACCTTGCAAAGGTATCTGCATGAACGAATACTCCACCAACATGACCAAAATGTAATTCTTTATTACCATATGGCATACCAGCTGTTATCACTGCTCTTTTAGGAAATTCAGGTCTGACTTTTTCCTTTTTGGGTCTTCTATCAATTTTATTATTGTCTTCCATTCTCTTTCTCCTATCTTTACCGTTAATCTCTTAATACAATTTCAATATACTATATTTAAATTGTATTTCAGTTATATTTCTTATTAATATTCTTTTTACTATTTCGCAAATATAACACTAAAAAAGTATAAAAAAAATCACCTCCTACATTAATCTGTAGGGGCGAGAATATCGCGGTACCACCCTATTTTATTAATATGTCACCATATTAATCTTATCAAGTACAGCAACCACTTTGCATATACTCTAGTTCTGTAACGTGAACATACGTCATAGCATCATCTAACACTTTCAAATAAGATTATCAATAATCTATAGTTATTGATATTGTCTAAAAACATTCTATTCTATCTTCAAGTATTAAAATCCGTATGAAGCTCAGAGGCTTGTTTCATTACTATTTTGTCTGTTTTCTCTCAGCGTCTCGAAAACTTCTCTGTAAGATTACATAATAATTACTCTTCTCGTCATTGCTTATCATTTTATTTATTTTTATTATATTTAAGATTTATAAAACTGTCAAACAAAATTTGGATATATTGCACTTTTAACTAGAAAGTTTCACTAATATACTAATTATTTTTCCCAACTTTATTTATAATATTAGTAGCATAAAAGGCTATTTGGATTTTAATTTTCCAAATAGCCTTTTAACATTTTATAAAGATGAATATTTCCAGTTTTGTATCTTTATATGATTATTTTGATGCTTTTCTTTGAAAGAACTTAACAATCTCAACGATTGGAATTACTGCTATTGCAAGTCCCATTGCTACTGCATATTCCGTTAAGGAGATATGTTCAAATTTAAATATCTTAGCTAAGAATGGAATATAAATAACAGTTGTTGTTAAGATTAATGATAAAATCATAGCTCCAAATAAGTACCAATTATGAGTCTTTAATTTGAAGATGGAGCCTCTTTGTGAACGCATATTATAAGAATGGAAGATCTCAGCCATTGACATAGTTAAGAATGCCATAGTCATACCATCTTGGCTATTTGTGATTTCCCATACTCCATTTTCCATATAATGTCCAATAAAGTAAGCTGCTAATGTAAGTACTGTTACCATAATACCTTGGTATATACAATCGATTCCTAGACCGCCTGCGAAAATACCCTCTTCTGGTTTACGAGGTTTACGGTTCATAATGTCATCTTCGCCTTCCTCCATACCAAGTGCTAAAGCTGGGAAAGCATCTGTAATTAAGTTAATCCACAGAATATGTGCTGGATTAAGAATAGTAAAACCAAGGATTGTTGCTGTAAAAATACTTAAAACTTCACTTAAGTTTGAAGATAGTAAGAATTGGATTGCTTTACGAATGTTATCGTAAATTTTACGACCTTCTTCTACTGCATTGATAATCGTTGCAAAGTTATCATCTGCCAATACCATATCTGCAACATTCTTCGTAACATCAGTACCTGTGATACCCATTCCGATACCAATATCTGCACTCTTAATGGATGGAGCATCATTAACACCATCACCAGTCATTGCTGTAATTGCACCTTTTTTCTTCCATGCATTTACGATACGTACTTTATGTTCTGGTTGAACTCTTGCATATACAGAATATTTATCAATTGTATTATTTAATTCTTCATCACTGATGTCATCTAACATTGCTCCTGTAATTGCTTGACTAGCATCTGTAATAATTCCAAGTTCCATTGCAATTGCGATTGCTGTATCTCTATGATCACCAGTTATCATGATTGGTCTAATACCAGCGCTCTTACACTCTTTAATTGCATCAACAACTTCTGGACGAACTGGGTCAATCATACCAGTTAATCCGATAAATGTAAGATCTTTTTCAACAGTATCAGGATTTACTGTCTCAGGTACTGTATTATACTTAGTATATGCTGCACCTAATACACGTAACGCTTTATCAGCAAATTTCTTGTTCTCAGTTAAGATTTCTTTACGAATTTCATCTGTCATTGGAACTTCTTGTCCATCTTTTAAATATTTAGAACAAGCTTTTAATACTTCATCTGGAGCACCTTTTGTATATTGAACGAATCCATTTCCTTCTTCATGAATCGTTGACATCATTTTACGATTCGAATCAAATGGTACTTCATTTATTCTAGGTTTTTCTGTCTTTAATGTCTTTTTGCTTAAACCAAGTTTTGTTGCGTAATTAACTAATGCACATTCAGTTGGTTCACCAACTGCATTACCATTTTCATCTGGTTCAGCATCACTACATAGTGACATTGAAGTTGCTAATAATTTTTCATCAGTAGTATATTGACCAACTACGGTCATAACATTTTGAGTTAAAGTACCAGTTTTGTCAGAACAAATAACTTGAGTACATCCTAAAGTTTCAACTGCAGTTAACTGTCTAATTACTGCATTGTGTTTTGACATCTTAGTAACACCTATGGATAGAACGATTGTTACAACTGCTGCTAATCCTTCTGGAATTGCAGCTACTGCAAGACTTACTGCTAACATAAATGTATTAAGGATAGTTTCACCACTCATATTACCTTCGCGAATTAATCCAATTGCAAAGATAAATACACAGATTCCCATTACGATTATTGTTAATGATTTACTTAATTGTGCTAACTTTAATTGTAATGGTGTTTGTCTTTCTTCTGCTTGAGTAATTGCATGTGCAATTTTACCCATTTCAGTATTCATACCGGTTCCAGTTACAACAGCCTTACCTCTACCATATACAACAACACTTCCCATGTATACCATATTCTTACGATCTCCAAGAGATACATCTTTTTGATCACCAAGAGATAACTTATCTACAATCTTATCAACAGGAACTGATTCTCCTGTTAGTGCTGCCTCTTCAATCTTCATACTAGCGCTTTCAATGATTCTAGCATCTGCTGGAACTGCATCCCCAGCTTCTAATAGAATAACATCTCCAACTACTAGATCTTCACTTTTAATTTGTTGCATCTTACCGTCTCTTAGGACCTTAGACGTTGCTGCTGCCATCTCCTTAAGGGCTTCAATGGCTTTTTCGGCCTTGCTTTCTTGAAGTACTCCTAATACAGAATTAAGTACTACAACAAATAGAATAACAAATACATCTGCAAAAGATTCACCAGCATACAAAGATGTTACTAATGAAATACCCGCTGCTACGATTAAAACGATAATCATTGGGTCTAATAATTGACTGATAAAACGTTCTAGAAGAGTAGTTTTCTTACCTTCTGCAAGCTTATTCTTACCATCTCTTTCTAAACGGCTGCTTGCTTCCTTCGATTTCAAACCTTCTTCTGAAGTCTTTAATTCATCTAGTACATCTTTGGTACTATCTAGATAAAATTTCATAATACACTTCCTCTCTTAATAAATATCTATAAAAAAAGACCTATGTATAGCATTATAGCTATACATAGGTCTGGTTTTTTAATTCAAGCCAGGCTTCTTACCACCATGATTGTTGACTTGACACGTTCTTGGGACGCTAACTACTCCCCTATGGATAGTCGAATTTTATCATATATTTTGTTATAAGTCAATTCATTTTGTGAAAAATAGATATCACTTATAAGTATTTCCACTTTTTATTAGTTCTATTTACTGATTATTAATATAATACAGTCTTTTGGTAGAGAAAATTGTATTTTCTCTATTTTATATTATTTTTCTTTATATTTTTCCACTTTTTTATTTACATTTCATAACACTTTCAACTTTTTTCGTCATATTTCATGTGCATTTTAACCATAATTTTCTTTACGGATAATTTCCTTAATGGTATAATATTATCAATGCAATAATTTTACATTATTATTCTAACTTTGTTACATCAACTTATACAATTGAAACTGGAGGAACAACTATGGAAATAACTCATGATTTCACTAAAGTTGATGAGATTTTAACATCATATGGTATGCAGCAAGCCTATCTCATCGCAATAATGCAAGATATTCAGACAGAATATCACTATCTTCCAAAAGAGATTTTGGAATACATCTCTGAAAAATTAGAATTAAGCATTGCAAAGGTATATAGTGTTGCCACTTTCTATGAAAATTTTTCTCTTGAACCAAAAGGGAAATACATTCTCCGTATTTGTGACGGAACAGCTTGTCACGTCAGAAAATCAATTCCAATTCTAGAACGATTAAGAAAAGAACTGAATCTTAGTGCACATAAAACAACTACAGATGATATGCTTTTCACCCTAGAAACCGTATCTTGCCTCGGGGCTTGTGGTCTTGCGCCCGTAATGACACTCAATGATACGGTTCATCCTGCAATGACACCAGATAAAGCTATGGAACTATTAACTAGTATACGAGAAAACGATTCTGTAGATTCGTTAGAAACTGCTTCTAGTTCCAATGATATGAAGGAAACAGGAGGGAAAAATAATGAATAGACTAAACAATCTAGAAGAATTAGATACTCTTCGTTCTTTCGCTAAAAGATCACTCGATGAACAAAAAATAAAGGTTTTAGTTTGTTGTGGTACTGGCTGCGTCGCAGGTGGCTCTCTCCTAATCTACGATAGAATAAAAGAATTATGCGAAGAGAAGGGCCTAGATGTATGTGTCTCCTTGCAAGAGGAACCACATGGTGACAACATAGGTCTTAAGAAAAGTGGATGTCATGGATTCTGCGAAATGGGCCCACTCTTAAAAATAGAACCACTAGGAATCCTTTACATAAAGGTAAAGCTTGAAGATTGTAAAGAAATTGTTGAAAGTACCATTATGAATAACGAGATTATCGATCGACTTCTTTATAAGATTAACGATGTTACCTATCGTAAGCAAGAAGATATTCCTTTCTATAAAAAGCAGACTCGTCTAGTTCTTGAGAATTGTGGTAGTAGTGATGCTCTTGATATTCTTGAATATCTTGCTAAGGATGGCTACGAAGCCTTTACCAAAGCCTTATTTACAATGACAAGTAAGGACATCTGCAAACAAATCAGTGAATCTAATCTACGTGGCCGTGGGGGCGGTGGCTTTCCAACTGGGCGAAAATGGGAACAGGTATTAAGACAAACAGAGCCAGTAAAATATATTGTATGTAATGGTGATGAAGGTGACCCAGGTGCCTTTATGGACCGAAGTATCATGGAGGGCGACCCTCATAAAATGCTTGAAGGAATGATGATTGCTGGACTAGCTACTGGATCTAATACAGGATATATCTATGTGCGTGCAGAATATCCTCTTGCAGTAAGTAGATTAATGGCTGCCATAAAAAGTGCAAAAGAACTAGGATTATTAGGTGAACATATTCTAGGTTCTGACTTCAATTTTGATATACATATCAACCGTGGCGCTGGTGCCTTTGTATGTGGGGAAGGTAGTGCTTTAACTGCTTCCATCGAAGGAAAAAGAGGTATGCCTCGTGTCAAACCTCCAAGAACCGTGGAACAAGGTCTATTTGGTAAGCCTACAGTATTAAATAACGTTGAAACATATGCTAATGTTCCATTGATTATTACAAAAGGTGCCGACTGGTACAAATCCATAGGACCTGAAAATAGTCCCGGAACTAAGGCATTTGCCCTAACAGGTAATGTTAACAATACTGGATTAATTGAAGTTCCAATGGGAACCACTCTTAGAGAGATAATCTTTGATATCGGCGGTGGGGTTAAGAATGACAAGGAATTCAAAGCTGTTCAGATTGGAGGACCTTCTGGCGGATGTCTAACCAAAGAACATCTTGATCTCTCCCTTGACTTTGATAGTCTTAAGAAGGTAGGCGCAATGATTGGATCTGGTGGTCTCGTTGTAATGGATGAAAACACATGTATGGTGGAAGTATCCCGTTTCTTTATGAACTTTACTCAAAATGAATCCTGTGGTAAATGTGTTCCATGTCGTGAAGGAACAAAGAGAATGCTTGAGATTCTTGAGAGAATTGTTCATGGTGATGGTACAATTGATGATCTTGATCTCTTAGAAGAGCTCGGAGATACCATATCCAAAACCGCTCTATGTGGCTTAGGTAAAACTGCTGCATCACCAGTTCAAAGTACCTTAAAGTATTTCAAAGACGAATATATTGCTCATGTTGTAGATAAAAAATGTCCATCTGGCGATTGCCAAGCTTTAAAGAAAATTGTTATTCAAAAAGATCAGTGTAAAGGCTGTAGTAAATGTGCAAGAACTTGCCCTGTTGGTGCAATTTCTGGAAAAGTGAAAGAACCTTTTGAAATTAATTCATCAAAATGCATTAAATGTGGTGCATGTATTACTGCCTGCCCATTTAAAGCAATTAAGGAGGCATAATCATGAGCAAAGGAATCATGTATATTGATGATATGAGAGTACCTTTTGATGGAGAAAAAAATGTACTTTCAGTAATAAGAAAAGCAGGAATCGATATTCCGACTTTCTGCTACTACTCCGAACTTTCTGTATACGGTGCTTGCAGAATGTGTGTAGTAGAAAACGAATGGGGCTCTATTGAAGCATCTTGTTCTATGATACCAAAAGATGGAATGAAGATTAGAACAAATACCGCCAAATTACAGAAACATCGCAAGATGATATTAGAGCTACTCCTCTCCTCCCATTGCAGAGATTGTACAACTTGTGAGAAAAATGGTAAATGTAAGCTCCAAGAATTAGCTCTTCGCTTAGGAATCAATCGTGTTCGTTTTCAAGATACCAGGGAGACGATTGAGTTAGATACCTCTAGTCCTGCAATCGTTCGAAATAATAATAAATGCATCCTATGTGGAGATTGTGTTCGCGTATGTGACGAGATTCAAGGAATGGGTATTCTAGATTTTGTACATCGTGGTTCTAACCTTCAAGTGATGCCAGCTTTTAATCGAAAATTAAGTGAAACCAAATGCATTAACTGTGGGCAATGCGCTGCTGTTTGCCCAACAGGTGCTATTACCATAAAACAAGATATTGACCGTGTATGGGATGCAATTTTTGATCCTACCAAACACGTTGTTGTACAAATAGCTCCAGCTGTTCGGGTTGCTATCGGAGAAGAATTCGGCTTAAAGGCAGGTGATAATGTAATTGGCAAATTAGTTACTGCATTAAAACGAATTGGATTTGACGAGGTATTTGATACTACCTTAGGCGCTGACTTAACCGTTATGGAAGAAGCGAATGAATTCTTAGAACGTTTTGAAAAAAGTGAAAACCTTCCACTTTTCACTTCGTGCTGTCCTGCTTGGGTTCGCTATGTGGAAATGAATAAGCCAGAATTATTACCTCATATCTCTTCTTGTAAATCTCCAATGGAGATGTTCGCGGCCGTATTAAAAGAACATTATAAATCCATACAAGATACGCTTAAGAAGGAGGCTATTGTTGTTGCTATCATGCCTTGTACTGCTAAGAAATATGAAGCAGCAAGAGAAGAATTCTTACGCGATAATGTACCTGATGTTGATTATGTCATCACAACTCAAGAACTTAGTACTATGATAAAGCAAAGTGGCTTAATCTTTAGAGAACTTGAGAATAATGCAACAGACATGCCATTCGGTATGGGAAGTGGTGCAGGTGTCATCTTCGGAGCAACGGGCGGAGTTGCCGAGGCAGTTATTCGAAGATGCTATTCAAAGAAGACCTCTGCTACACTTAAGGACCTAGAATTCTGCGGTGTTCGTGGAATGTCTGCCTTGAAAGAAGCTACAGTTCTGATTAATAATCATGAAATAAAAATAGCAGTTGTACATGGACTACATAATGCTCAGTTATTGTTAGAAGAAATAGAAAGTGGTAATGTTCAATATGATTTAGTTGAAGTGATGGCATGCCCAGGTGGTTGCATTGGTGGTGCTGGTCAACCTTTTGGACTTGCGAATAAAAAAGTTAAGAGAGCGGATGGCCTATACAGTGCAGATCGTCTATCTCAAGTAAAGAGTTCCGAAGAAAATCCTATGGTACTCTCTTTATATGATGGATTACTAAAAGATAAAGCCCATTCCTTACTTCATGTGAACTACACTGATAGATAATACTTAATTTATACTAATAGCCTCAAATGTCGCAGTAAAAAAATGAATGTGATAATTAATAACTGCGTGACTGACCTTATTAAGCATTATTAAACTTATAATATCTCATAGAAAAACCATCATCGATAAAGCAAATAGTTTCCTATTGCAACAAATTCATCGATGATGGTTTTATTATTTTAATATGTTGTATGCTTAAAATCTTCAATTTTAGTAGTAATGCGTTCATGATGATAACTCAAACTTCGCATAAGTTTTACTTCAATATTTCTTCTATTCTTTGCAATTCTTGATCAGTGAAATCTAATTTATTAACAATCTCGACATTAGCTTCAATCTGACTTACTTTACTTGCACCTATTAATGCAGTTGTCACACGATTTTTGCGTAGTACCCAAGATAAAGACATTTGCGCTAATGACTGTCCTCTATCTTTTGCAACTTCATTTAACTTTATAACCTTATTAATCTTATCCTCTGTAATATCATTTTCATGTAAGAATACACTTTTCGTTGCTCTTGAACCTTCTGGGATTCCTTTGATATATTTATCTGTTAAGATTCCTTGTGCTAATGGACAAAATGCGATTGATCCAATTCCTTCTTCTTCTAATACATCTAATAATCCATCCTCTACCCAACGGTTAAACATATTATAATTTGGTTGGTGTATAATACAAGGAGTCTTATTTTTTCTTAAGATTGCTGCTGCTTTTTTTGTGTCTTCTGCACTATAATTCGATAATCCTACATACAAGGCTTTTCCTTGTCTTACCGCATCAGATAATGCATTCATTGTTTCTTCTAATGGAGTATTAGGGTCTGGTCTATGATGATAGAAAATGTCTACATAATCAAGCCCCATACGCTTTAGACTTTGATCTAAACTTGATAATAAATATTTTCTTGATCCCCAATCCCCGTATGGGCCTTCCCACATGGTATATCCTGCTTTTGTAGATATAATTAATTGATCTCTATAGCTTTTAAACTCTTCCTTTAATACCTTACCAAAATTCTCTTCTGCAGAACCTGGAACTGGACCATAGTTATTTGCTAAATCAAAATGTGTAATTCCTAGATCAAATGCTTTAAACAATAATGCCTTTTGGTTCTCAAATGGATCAACTGAACCAAAATTGTGCCATAAGCCTAGTGCTACCCTAGGTAATTTTAACCCACTTTTCCCACAATGAATATATTGCATTTGTTCATATCTTTTTTCACTTGCTTGATACATTCTTCTCCTCCTATAAATAGCAAAACCACATATTTATAAAACAATTTCTTTTTACTTTACAACATAGAACTTGGTTGAGTCAAGGTTATATAAGCTTGTCTTTTTGTATTATATTATACATTTATATAATATAATAATATACTAAAAACCTCGAAATTAATTCGAGGCTTTATATAATACTTCATATTTTATTAATTATGTGTATATTACTTTCCAATTAATATATCATTTTCTAATATATGGTGTCCTAACCAATAATCTAAAAATTCTAGGATTTTAAGTAATGACTCAACTTGATTATTATCAATGTCATCTAAATTAATTTCTTCTAATTTCTCAATAAATTGATTATGTTCCATCTTCTGTGTAAACATTCTTTTATAACCGATACTCTCCATATAAGCTTCTTCATCAGCAAAATGCTTTTTGGTATAATTCCTTAATTCCTCAATGATAGCTACAATATGATCATACTTATCTGCAATAAAATCTTGATTTAATAATTCGTATGCCTCTTTTGCGATACGAAATAATTCCCTATGTTGATCATCAACTTCAGTAATTCCTGTTAAATATTCCTCTTTCATTTCAAACATGTAATTATCCTCCGTATAATTTTATTATCTCATTTTATGTATTTATATTAATTTTTATTTAATATAGATTTTAAATATCTAATATTCTTCAAATGCTTGTAGAATGGTGCTATAGATAGCATACCCTATTTCATCCCTCTTTGAATCATCTGCTAGCACTTTAGCATCACTTTTATTGGTTAAAAATGCTGATTCAATTAATATGGCAGGCATTTTCGTATATTTAAGCACTGCTAGATTTGGTCTTGGTTTAATATTACGATTGGTACTATTGATTGCACTTAATAAATTAGGCAAACATAAATTTGCTAATTGATTCGAAGATATTCCCATACGATTGGTTCTTGGATTATTTGGAGAATATTCAATTTCTGTACCTTTTGCTGTCTTACCGGCTGCATTAATATGAATACTAATAAATAAATCTGCTTGCGTCTCATTTGCAAATGTATACCTTGCTATTAATGATGCTTTTGACGTCTTTATTGGATCTGTAGATTTTCCTTTTGTTATCATTTTCTCAAAATCAGTAAGTCTAGTGTAATAAACTTTAATATCAGATTCTCCATCTAAATATTCTTTTGCATGCTGTAGAATACTAAGCGTAAGATTCTTCTCAACTAAAGAATTCCCCATAGCTCCAGGATCAGTTCCACCATGTCCCGCATCAATCACAACAATTTTACCATACATATCTTTTGGTGCCATCACAGTTACAAAGATAGCCTCATCATTCTCTTCAACTGCAAATGCTCTAACTGTTTTTGTTTTTAAATAAATCTTTGTATCACCATTACTATCTAGTTTGACAGAAATTGATTTGATGGAATCATCCATTTCTTCGGGAACATTTTCATTATAAAAGTCAACATAATCTCCTGGAATTGTTATAATAAACTGGCGATTGATATAATCATCCTTTGTTGTAATATTATCTTTCTCTACATCTTCACTTCTTAATATTTTTATTGAATAATCATCTGGTTCCTCGGTACTACTGGAACCTTCATCTCCATCTTCACTATTATCTACTACCTCAGAACTATCACCAGTCTTCGAATCTTGTTTACTATTACTTGCTGGACTTGATTTATTCGTACCTGAATTAAGAACTTGTCCATTTTTGGTATGCCCATTTTGGGCATGTACTTTTTGGGCATGTACTTTATTAGTACACGTTAGTGATAGCATAATAAATAATACCATAAAAAATGCTTTATTCATACTAAACTTTTTCAATTTTCTTATCCTCTTTCTTCATTTAAAACTATGTATATTCACGAAATACTGAGTTTAAAAGTCACTTTCAACATCTATTAGCTCATATCCCCCATTATACCAGTTTTTTCTGTACTTGTCCTTAATATATTCTTACAGTTTTTTTAATTCTTATGAGTTTTCTGTTTTGTGCAAATTGGACTACTTCCTTAATAGTTCATTCGTCTGGCAACTCATTTTTATAATCATACCATACACCTGTGTACCGTGGCCATTATCATCATAAGGTTCATTACGATAATTAATAAAATCTTTGAACGCAACCAATCTATTATCTCCATATACAAAGTCTGGGTGTGGACTTATTCCAGTATCTACGATTGCTACACCAATCTTTTCTCCTTTAATTCCTCTTTCATGAGCATAATTAACTCCTAAAAGATTTCTTGAATGATTCATTTGCGCCATAATCTGAGCATCCACTTCTACTTGCCATTTATCATTATTTGTTTCAATATACTTAAGCTTATTTTTCTTAACCTCAATAACAAAAGAGTCTATCATAGGTAAGTGATAGATAATCTTTCCAAATCTTTCAATCTCATACTGTTTATTTTCATATTCATCACACTTAACAATGAGTTGAACATGCTTTTTGTCAGGCTTTGTGATTACTTTATTATTTGGTTCTCTAATATTATTAATGTAAAGATTATCATATCCACTATCTTCTAATCTTCTCTTACTAACAATTACGAGCACGAAATATAGTAGTATAAAATTATCCAACCTATCTCCTTCTTCTCACCCTAAAGTCCACATTCAACTTATGAAACTCATACAATAGGTTCACTTAAACATTAGAACATAATGTAATGAATTGGATGGTGAAACTATCATTTTCACATTATCCATATATAATATTCAGATTTAGGCTTGATTGAGACTCTTATTTTATGAGAAGTTATTAATCATAACGAAAAACTTATTCTTATGATAATCTCCTTTTCACCAAAATCTAATTTTCAGAATTTGCATCTTGTGTTGTTCTCTTCATTTATCCTTATTTGATAAGAAAATATCCTGCAATAGTCTAAAAATGTCATTATAAGATGAAAATTATTTTTAAAAAAGTTGAAATAAATAGGAAAATGACCAAGCAGTGTTACATAAGATACACTATAATTAATTTATAGGAGGAACAAAAATGAGTGATTTAGCAGCAACTAGTTGTGGTGGAGGATGTGACTCTAATAATAATAGCTGTATTTGGATTATCTTAATATTATTATGCTGTTGCGGAAATGGCAGTGGATTTGGTGGATTTGGAAGTAGTAACGGCGACTGCAGCTGTATTATCTGGATTTTACTTATTCTTTGCCTTTGCGGCGGAAACTCTTTCTTCTAGGAACAACTAAAACTTAATTTATTGCTTAATCTCTGTATTCGTAGTTTCTTAATTAACTTGTTATATGAGACCTGAAAACTTTCAATCAGAAAAGTAATACGAAAAAAGCTGCTTAAAGCAGCTTTTTTCGTATATATGCATTCTAAAACAATTCTAAGTTTCATTAAGTCAAATTTCCATATTAAATTCTATACTATACTTGATAAATTCATACAAAACAATATTTATTACCATAATTGTAACGTAACACACTGTAGTGACTTTTACTTTTACAAGTATATAAAGTTCCTTATATGTTTATTTTATAGATGAATTTATCAAGTATTCATTGAAATAGTTACTATAAGCTTGAATTAGTTATTTATTAATTTATCCTTATTCTTTAATCTTTCTTTCAAACATTTAATACATTCCTCGTCAATCTCATATACCGTATTATCTTCAATAATTAATCCAGATGACTCTATTTTTAAGTCACCTAATATATCAAAATCATCAGAATCATCCTGCTGCATCTGATAATCATAAAATTCATAATCTATATATTGATTTTCTTTCTTCCTATAATCCATTTCTATATTCTCCTCTTCTTTGTATCCTTACTATATATTAATATATGTTATTTTTTCTACAAATGTCCTTAAAAACTTGAATCATTTTCCCTTATCCTATATAATTAGATTAATTTAACTTATCTGTACTTTTAAACTTTAACACGTTAATCAGTAAGCTTGCATGAATCAAATATTTATTAGCCTATATAATATGTAACATATAAATTTACTATCTTATGTTTAACAAACAAAACTAGGCGTTTGAGTAATGAATAGATAATATGATAATTGTGATAAGACAACTAAAATATAAAAAAGGAGTGATATTATGTCAGGTTCCATTTATGGTAATTTATTTCGAATATCGAGTTGGGGTGAATCTCATGGAAAAGGGATTGGTGTTGTTGTTGACGGCTGCCCAGCTGGACTTTCAATCGATGAAGCAATAATACAAACCTTCTTAGATAGAAGGAAGCCCGGTCAAACCAAATACTCTACTCCACGAGTTGAGAGTGATAAGGTTGAAATACTCTCAGGAACGTTTGAGAATCTTACTACAGGAACACCAATATCTATGGTAGTTATGAATCAATCACAACGTTCTAGCGACTATTCTGACATTGCTTCTTATTACCGACCTGGACACGCTGATTATACTTATGACGAGAAATACGGATTTCGTGATTACCGTGGTGGAGGCCGTTCCTCTGGTAGAGAGACGATTGCTCGAGTTGCAGCTGGCGCAATTGCTTCTAGCATACTAAAGGAACTTGGTATATCTGTATTTGCTTATACCAAATCAATTGGCAATATTACAATTAATGAAAGCAAAGCTAATTTAGATGATCGAATGAAAAGTCCATTCTATATGCCTGATTTAGAAGCTTCCTTAAAAGCAGAAGACTTTCTTCAAGAACAAATGTTAAAAAAAGATTCCGTAGGTGGAATCATAGAATGTATTGTAACTGGTATGCCTGTAGGGGTTGGCGAACCTAATTTTGATAAATTAGATGCCAATCTCGCGAAAGCCGTTATGTCGATTGGTTCAGTTAAAGGTATTGAATTCGGCTCAGGATTCGAATCCGCCAATTCCACTGGCTCTATTAATAACGACAACTTCCGTTATGTTAATGGTATCCTTACCAAAGATACCAATCATTCAGGTGGAATACTAGGTGGGTTAAGTGATGGTTCCGATATTGTACTTAGAGCAGCAATTAAGCCTACTCCTTCTATTGCATCCACTCAGGAAACAGTAAATAAAGATAATGAAAATATTTCAATAAATATTAAAGGCAGACATGACCCTATTATTGTTCCAAGAGCTGTTGTTGTTGTAGAGTCCATGGTGGCCATTACCCTTGTTGATATGCTTTTTATGAGTATGACTTCTCGTATGGATAATGTAAAAGAATTTTTCAAAAAATAGAAGTTAATAAGTTTATCACATTCTAGTTTATAAAATAGCGTATGATTATAGTTCATACAGAGACACAGTCTCTTTATGTATTATATTCATACGCTATTCTTTTACGTATTGATGTGATAAACATGCTAGGTTGCTTAGGACACCATTCACTACCTCATTTCTACAATATGTCATTTTTCAGCTTCTCTAAGTAATTTTTATTAACTTGTTAGGATGTCAAAGGTCTTATTTTAATTTACTTAGTGTATATTGCTGTATTAAGAGTGAAAGAAAAATGCTTTCATTCTTAACGTTTGTGTTTCACATTTGCAAGTAAGTGAAATCACCACACTAAATTATTTGACGAACAAAGTGAGGAGTTTGAACTTTTTATATCTGTTTTATCAAAGTGATAAAACATTAGTAACTTCCAAACGAGGAAATGGAGCAGCGATGAAAAAGTTTGAATCATGGTAATTTAGATAACCTAACATATGAATTTATCAAGTATTCGAGAAACTTATTACTGGGAAGCTATGTATTAATGTACGTTTATAATAATTTAAACCTAGAACTGCATAAATTTTCATAAATATATTGACAACTTCCATATAATGCTTATAATAAATATGTTTAGTGTAACTAAACTTACTGTTTAACATCAGTGTGACCAATAATCACTTAATCTATAAAATAACATCAAACTTAGGAATGATATGAAAATAAAAGGGAAGTGAATTTTGAATTATGAATATAGGACATAAAATAAAAGAACTTCGAGTTCAAAAAGGACTAACACAGGAGGAACTTGCAGACCGTTCTGAATTATCTAAGGGATTTATCTCCCAATTAGAACGTGACTTAACCTCTCCTTCGATTGCAACATTGGTAGATATTCTTCAATGCCTTGGAACGAACTTAGAAGAATTTTTTACTAATACTTCTTCTGAACAGGTTGTATTTAAGAAAACAGATTTCTTCGAAAAATATGACGCCGACTTGAAAAGTGAAATAAAATGGATTATCCCAAATGCTCAGAAAAACATGATGGAGCCTATTTACCTTACACTAGATACTGGAGGCTCAACATATCCTGATAATCCTCATGAAGGTGAAGAATTTGGCTATGTTCTGAATGGCAACATTACGATTCACATTGGTAACAAGACTTACAAGGCGAAAAAAGGAGAAGCTTTTTATTTTACTCCAAATAAAAAACATCATATCAGTGCCTCAGGAAAAACTGGTGCAACTCTTATATGGGTGTCGACACCGCCAAGTTTTTAACCAGAATAAATATGACTATATAAACTTTACGATTTAGGAGGAATCATAATGGCTAACGATAAATTAATTGATCTAGTTAATATACGCAAAGCTTATAATAATAATGTCGTATTAGACGATTTAAATCTCTATATCAAGAGAAATGAATTTTTAACACTACTTGGCCCAAGTGGCTGTGGTAAGACAACGACACTTCGAATCATTGGCGGTTTTGAGAACCCCGATTCAGGAAGTGTAATCTTTGAAGGAAATAATATTACCAAGCTTCCTCCAAATGAAAGACAATTAAACACAGTGTTCCAAAAATATGCTCTTTTTACGCATATGACAATTGCTGAAAATATTGCTTTTGGACTTAAGATTAAGAAAAAATCAAAATCTTATATACAAGATAAAATAAAGTATGCTCTAAAACTAGTAAATCTAGATTGCTATGAGAATCGTACCGTAGACTCTCTTAGCGGTGGTCAACAACAGCGTATTGCTATTGCAAGAGCTATCGTAAACGAACCAAAAGTTCTTCTATTAGATGAACCACTTGGTGCACTTGACCTTAAGCTCCGTCAAGATATGCAATATGAATTAATCCGTTTAAAAAATGAATTAGGTATTACATTTATCTATGTTACTCATGATCAAGAAGAAGCTTTAACGATGTCGGATACCATCGTTGTTATGAATCAAGGCTACATCCAACAGATTGGTACACCTGAGGATATCTACAATGAACCTAAGAATGCCTTTGTTGCTGATTTTATTGGAGAAAGCAATATTATTCCCAGTACAATGGTTGAAGATAAAGTGGTAAATATTCTTGGAACAAAATTCCCTTGTGTAGATACTGGCTTTGGTAAGAATCAACCAGTTGACGTAGTCATTCGTCCTGAGGATATCGAATTGGTTAGACCTGAGGATGGTATTATCAAAGGTCAAGTAACTTCCCTTATCTTTAAAGGTGTTCATTATGAAATGGGAGTTATGGCAAATGGTCATGAATGGCTTGTACATAGTACTACTCTCTCCCCAGTTGGAAATGAAGTTGGTTTAAAAGTTGATCCATATAATATTCAGATTATGAATAAACCTGCTTCTGAAGATGAAGAGGCGGTGATCGTGAATGAATAAAAAGACCTTCCTATCCTTTCCGTATTTACTTTGGATGGTAGCTTTTATCGTAATTCCTTTATTTGTAATCGTATATTATGGTTTTACTGCTATGGACGGTAACTTCACAATCGATAATGTTAAAAGTATTCTAGATCCGATTAATCTAAAATCATTATGGCTTTCCTTAGAATTAGCATTTATAAGTACGTTAATCTGTCTGATCCTAGCCTATCCATTAGCAATGATTCTTAAGGGAATGAATATGAATAATAACAGCTTTATCGTGCTTATATTTATTCTTCCTATGTGGATGAACTTTTTACTTCGTACTTTGGCTTGGCAGACATTATTAGATCGAAGTGGCATTATTAATACCGCTCTTACTGCTCTTCATCTTCCAACAATTGATGTCATCAATACACCAGCTGCTATTGTGATTGGTATGGTATATAACTTTTTACCTTTTATGGTATTACCAATCTATAATGTACTAATTAAAATTGATAACAATACCATTAATGCAGCAAGAGATCTTGGTGCAAATAATATTCAGACTTTTATAAAGATTATTTTCCCACTTAGTTTTCCCGGTGTCGTTAGTGGTATTACTATGGTATTTGTACCTGCAATGACTACTTTCGTTATTTCGGATTTACTTGGTGGAAGTAAGATCTTGTTAATTGGTAATGTCATCGAACAAGAATTTACGGTATCAAATAATTGGAATGTAGGATCCGGTCTTTCCCTTGTATTAATGATATTTATTCTATTCAGTATGGCTTTAATCGCCAAATATGATAAAGCATCGGAGGGAACAAATCTATGGTAAAGAAGATATCACAGCGAATATATATTTTTTTATTGTTCCTATTCCTATACGCTCCAATCTTAACATTAATCGTCCTTTCTTTTAATGCTTCAAAATCAAGAGCAAGATGGGGTGGCTTTACACTTGAATGGTATACCGAGTTATTTAACGATGAGCAGATTATGACCGCTTTGACTACAACACTTATCATCGCGTTTTTATCTGCGCTTATAGCAACTGCGCTAGGAACCTTCGCTTCTATTGGAATCAATTCTATGAAAAGAAGATGGAAGTCCTTATTCTTAAACATAACAAATATTCCTATGTTAAATGCAGACATCGTTACTGGTATCTCTTTAATGTTATTATTTATAGGCTTTCGTGAACTTTTTAAAATTGACTTTGAACTTGGATTTACCTCTGTGTTAATCTCACATATTACTTTTAATATACCTTATGTTGTTCTAAGTGTTATGCCAAAATTATCACAGACAGATAAATCAACTTATGAGGCTGCACTTGACCTTGGTGCCACTCCAGCCTTTGCTTTCTTTAAAGTTATCTTACCGGATATCTTTCCTGGCGTAATAACTGGATTTTTATTAGCGTTTACCATGTCTTTAGATGACTTTGTAATTACTCATTTTACAAAGGGTCCTGGAATTGATACCTTATCTACTAAGATATATACTGAAGTTAGAAAAGGAATTAAACCAGAGATGTATGCACTATCTACGTTACTCTTCGTAACTGTACTTGTACTTCTATTAATTATTAATAGTAAATCAAGCAAGCATCAACGTGCTTAAAATACGTTGATTCTATTACTCTAACTATATATAATGATTTGCCCGTCAAATGACCTGATTCAAATACTAACCTGGCAATTTGCACAAAACAGAAAAAGCGAATGCGCCTTTGAATATGTATTAGAAGATCTTGTTCTCGGATCATTTCGTGTTATATGCTAGGACAGATCTGTCTGAACGAAGTGAGTTATCTGTCCTAGCATATGTTTTACACAAAATGAACTGAGAACTAGATCTTCTTATACATATTCAATGAAGCATGAGTTTTCCTGTTTTGTGTAAATTGCCTAGACTACCTTAAGCAGGTCATTTGTCGGGCAAATCATATACTTCAATCAAGAGAGGAACTTATAAAATGAAAAAAGCTTCAATATTACTACTACTTGCATTTTCTAGCATTTTTATTCTAAGTGGTTGTAAAAAATCCGATGTTGGTAAAAATGGCGACGTTTATGTATATAACTGGGGTGAATACATGGATGAAGATGTCATTGATATCTTCGAAAAAGAAACAGGAATTAAAGTTCATTATGACTTCTATGTTACGAATGAAGATATGTACCCAAAAGTAAAAACCGGTGCTGTTGATTATGATCTTATCTGTCCATCTGATTACATGATTCAAAGGATGATTGATGAAAAATTACTAGCAGAAATCAACTTTGATAATGTACCAAACATAAAAAATATTGATAAGACTTACCTAGATAAGTCAAAAGAATTTGACCCCGAAAACAAATATTCTGTTCCATATTGTTGGGGAACTCTAGGTATTCTGTATAACAAAAAGATGGTAAAGGAACCAATTGATAGTTGGTCTGTTCTATTTGATAAAAAATATAAAGATAATATCTTAATGATTAATAGTGTTAGAGATGCTATGGGAATCGCTCTTCGTTATTTAGGTTATTCCTTAAATACAACGAATAAAGATGAAATCAAACAAGCAAAAGAATTGTTAATCAAACAAAAAGAATTAGTTCAAGGATATTTCGTAGATGAAGTTCGAGACAAAATGATTGGTAATGATGCTGCAATCAGCGTTATCTACTCTGGTGAGGCAAACTTTACAAAACGTGAAAATAAAGATCTTGAATATGTTGTACCAAAAGAAGGTTCTAACGTATGGATTGATTCTTGGGTTATTCCAAAGAATTCAAAGAATAAAGAAAATGCTGAGAAATTCTTAAATTTCCTATGCAGAGCGGATATTGCAAAAAAGAACTTTGATTATATTACATATTCAACACCTAATTCCGCTGCAAAGGCTCTTTTAGATAAAGAGACACAAAATAATAAAGTAGCTTTTCCTGATGCTTCCCTTTTAGATAATTGTGAAACCTTCCACTATCTTGGTCAGAAAATGGAAGACTATTATAATGAGCAATGGAAAGAAATTAAGTCTCACTAATATTTTCAGCATTTTGCTCAAGAAAGACTATTTATAGTTACAATTGATATAGTTTTCATCTATTTAACTACCACAAAATAACAAATACACAAATGCACTTATCCAATATTTTTTCCAATCTTATGTATTTTTGGAGAAAAAGTCAAATGTATAAGTGCATTTTTTATATATAAAATCACAAATAGAATTCATGAAACAGTAAATATTGTTGACAGTTATAATTTTTTCTGATAACATTATCGATATCAAAAGGGAGTAGCTAACATGTCATTTCAATATGTTTGCGTTTGCGTCATTTCGATTATTTATGTATTAAGATAGATAATCTGCTTCGTAACTAAGTAGCGAGACTTTTGTTGTAATATACCATCGAGCATATGCAGCAAAAGTCTTTTTTGCGCGCTCAAAAACTATTGAATGAGGAGAGATGCTATGAATCGTGACTATCAACAAAGTAAAGAAAGCCTGTATGATAAATATCATACAAACCCAAATGGATTAACAAAGGATCAAGCTAAAGAGAAATTAATTCAAGAAGGTTATAATGAACTCGTAGGAAATCAGAAAAAGAGCTTGTTTATTATCTTTCTGGAGCAATTCAAAGACTTCTTAGTAATTATACTACTAATTGCTGCAACAATATCTGCTTTTCTAGGTGATATGGAAGGTGCAATTGTAATATTTACTGTTGTAATACTAAATGCTATATTAGGAATGTTTCAACATAAGAAAGCTGAAAAATCCTTAGATAGCTTAAAACAATTATCTACACCAAATGCAAAAGTTATTCGTGATGGTGTAACGGAAATTATCTTATCACGAGAAGTTGCGGTAGGTGATATTGTTCTACTTGAAGCTGGTGATTATATCTGCGCTGACGGTCGTATCATCGAAAATGCAAGTCTAAAAGTGAACGAAAGTGCTCTAACAGGTGAAAGTCTAAATGTTGAAAAACAAGATCTCATAATTGAAAAAGAAGTACCATTAGGTGATCGTATTAATATGGTATACGCTGGTAGCTTTGTTACTTATGGACGTGCAAGCTTTTTAGTAACGAATACTGGTATGAATACTGAAGTTGGTAAAATTGCTACTCTATTAAAAGAAACTAAAGAGCACAAAACACCATTACAAGTGAACCTAGATCGTTTTGGTAAAAACTTATCCATTGTAATACTTGCAATCTGTGCTGTACTCTTTGCAGTTAGTGTATTACAAGGAACTAGCGTAATTGATGCATTTACCTTTGCTGTTGCTCTAGCTGTTGCTGCCATACCAGAAGCCTTAAGTTCTATTGTTACGATTGTATTAGCCTTCGGAACTCAGAAAATGGCTAAGGAAAATGCAATCATACGTAAAATTCATGCTGTTGAAGGCCTTGGAAGTGTTTCTATCGTATGTTCTGATAAGACAGGAACTTTAACTCAGAATAAAATGACCGTGATGCATGCTTATGTGAATGTTCAAACTCACAAGACGGATCAATATACCTTAGATAATAAAACAAGAGATAAGTTATTAAAGTACAGTGTATTATGTAATGATGCTAGTAATATCGATGGAAAAGAAGTTGGTGACCCTACCGAGGTAGCATTAATTAATTTAGCTCTTACGATCGAGAAAGTATCAAATAATAAGAATGTAAATCCTGAATTTATTAGAAGGCAATATGGACGTATCAGTGAAGTTCCATTTGATTCTGATCGTAAGTTAATGTCTACGTTATGCAATATAGATAATCAAAATGTTATGATTACCAAAGGTGCCGTTGATGTTCTATTAAATCGTATCTCAAGTATTGAAATTGACCAGCAAGTAAGAGAAATTACCGAAGACGATAAGAAAAATATTGAGAAAATGAATATGCAATATTCCGAACAAGGACTTCGTGTATTAGCGTTTGCATATAAAAATGTTACTGATCAAAGTATCACTTTAGATGATGAAAATGATTTAACTTTCATTGGCCTTATCGCTATGATGGATCCTCCAAGACTAGAATCCAGAGATTCTGTTCTTCGTTGTATCGAAGCTGGTATTCGTCCAATCATGATTACTGGCGACCACAAGATTACTGCTGCTGCAATTGCAAAGGAAATAGGAATCTTAAGAGATGGCGATATTGCGGTAGAAGGTGAAGAAATTGAATCATTAACTGATGAAGAATTAAGAACATTTGTTGATAAAGTAAGTGTTTATGCTAGGGTATCTCCTGAACATAAGATTCGTATAGTTCGTGCATGGCAAGAAAAGGGTAACATCGTTGCAATGACAGGCGATGGTGTAAATGATGCACCTGCATTAAAACAAGCGGATGTTGGTGTAGCCATGGGTATTACGGGAACCGAAGTTGCCAAAGATGCTGCTTCTATGGTATTGACTGATGATAACTTTGCAACCATTGTAAAAGCAATTGAAAATGGACGTAATGTTTACGCAAATATCAAGAAATCAATTAAGTTCCTGTTATCTGGTAATACTGCTGGTATTCTATCCGTATTATATGCTTCACTTTTAGGTTTAGCAGTACCTTTTGCATCGGTTCATTTACTATTTATCAATCTACTAACAGATAGTCTTCCTGCAATCGCGTTAGGTTTAGATAAGCATTCCAAAGAGGTAATGAAGGATGCCCCAAGACGAAAAGACGAATCAATATTAACGAAATCCTTCTTACTTAATATACTATTTGAAGGATTGATCATTGCTATATTAACGATGTCTGCTTACTATATTGGCCTAGAAAATGGTGGCATTAAAACTGCAAGTACAATGGCATTCGCAACCCTATGTTTATCAAGACTTGTACATGGTTTTAATAGTAAATCAGAACAATTCATATTATTTAAAAAGGAAATCTTTAATAACAAATATTTAATCGGTGCTTTTGCAGTTGGATTTATATTACTTAATATTGTGCTTTTCGTTCCAGCCTTCTATTCTGTATTCGAGGTTGTACAATTAGAGATAAATCAAATATTAACGATATATGGATTGGCATTCTTAAATTTGATTGTGATTCAATTATCTAGAGTTATTAAAAATGCTATTCAAAAATAAGCTTTAAAAGAAATCAAAATGTATGCTTAAAGTAGCCTATAAAAGCAACCTGTAATTGATCCATTTTTTATGATTACAGGTATAAGTACAAAAAGGTAGAGCCTAAGAAAAGGTTCTACCTTTTTCTTAGGCTCTACACTCTACTAAATTAATAGATTATCTCTATCAGTTCTATTGTCTATGTATGCTAATTCTCCAATAGATTAGCCAATGAATTCACGAATCTGATCCGCTTTACTTTTTGCATCATGAATACCCAAGCGATATACGTTAACTAATTTTTTATGGTTTCGCTCTAGACGATTGACTGGTAACTTTTCATCTGGGCTTATTACTATAGCTTTTCCTTGTCTTTCAAGTTCATAACAATATGCCAATTTCTTGTTATACATCTGATCCCTTGTCATTAACAAATCTACTAACTTTGGATAGTCTCCATAGATATGTTTACAGATACGATAATTTACTTCTCTCTTCTTTTGATAATCTTTATGTCTCGTTAAGACAATAACGTTAAATTCATTGCCATCAGCAATTGATTTTTCAATTGGTATCGGATCTGATATTCCACCATCTAATAATTCTAATCCCTTATATTCAATAATCTTGGCTAAGAATGGCTGTGAGCAGGACGCTCTAAGGCAATCAAAGCTCTCTTGATATTCTGATTTCTCATAATAAACTGGTTCCGCTGTTGTAATATCTGTTGTACCAGTGACGAAACGAATATCTGACTGAAAGAATGCATCCATATCAAGTGGTTCTAGCTTTCTTCCTAGTTCATCTATAACAAAATCAAAATCAAAGATACATCCTTTTTTAATCAAATTACGCAGACTAATATATCTTGGATCATTAATATATTTCGTAAGAACATTAAAGTTTCTTTTCTTCTGTTTTGTTACAAAACTTGTAGCATTACATGCTCCCGCTGATACTGCTACTACATATGGAAATTCTATCCCCTTTTCCATAAAGTATTCTAATACACCTGCGGTGTAGATACCTCTCATACCTCCACCTTCTAGTACTAATCCTACTGACATCTTATTCACTCACTTTCTAACATGTATTAATTACTTCCCCGTCTCTCATTAACCCTATAGTACTAGATTCATAAAGCCTTGTTTTTGTTTACTGAGTGTATATCGCTGTATAATTATGAATTTTGGCTACCTTTCCCTCTAGTATCATATTTTTTACAAGCCTCATAACAAGTAAAAATACTCACTCACGTTCCTATTTTTATTTTGAGTCTTGACAAAATATAAACGATACTCTCGGCCGGACTACCAATGTCGTCAACTTAACACTTGTAGTAAAAAAGTTTACAAAAAATTGTACAAAAATAAAACATCATATTTGATTATTTATAAAAATAGTGTAAACTATATGAGCGAGCAGTTTTTCGTTTTATAATGTATATTATAAAGTGGATTTTGTGTTCTGGGAGAACTTCATCCTGCTTCGCATTTTCTTTCGCTCATAAGAACGGTTTGTACGTACTTGTGAGCGATTTTTTATACCTATTTTTATCAAATTATTAATAACCTTTTTAGCAATACGATAGTTACAAATCAAAGTATATAGCTTATTAAAAAGATAGTTTACTAGAATATTTCTATTTGTTTTATAACATGTTGTTTTCTTTGTTTCCTGTTGAATATTAGATATTTCTTCATTGCAAACAGAAGCAAACATTGATAATAGGTTTGAAGCAAACATCGCAGCATAAAATTCCTGTTCAATTGCTTCCGGTTTTATGCCCATAAAATTTTCTAGCTTTAATATCGATTTGACTTCACGATATTTCGTTTCAATCCCCCACCTTATAAAATATAGTTCTTTAAACATTTCAACAGTTATATTGGGGTCAAAAAGATTTGTAACAAGTGTCTCTTGTAAGCCTGATGGCAAATCAAACTTTATAACTCTTAGCGGATAGGAACAGTCGTTATGAGAATACTGTATTGAAGTATCACCATAATTACATTGATATACCGCTTTTAACGCACCATGGGACTTTGTTTTATGTCTCATTACAAAGAAACATTGCTTTTCTTGAAGTTGCGCATAGAGTTTTCTAGATGGATAACCTCTATCAAAAATAATAATTGGTGCTTTCTCTCCGTGAACTTGATTTAAATTAAATTCATCGATTAATGTTTGGGCTTGAACTAATTCAGAAGTACGATAATGAACGAGTTTTGTATTAAGTAAGTTATCATTCAAAACATCATACAAAGCCGAAGCAGAAGCCAGAGCGACAGGGTCATATTGATTTTTTTTAGAACCATAATAAGTTTGATTTTCTTTTGTGTTAGGAATCTGCAATGAAGTACCATCAATCGCTAATACAGGGTGACCATTCCAAGTATTAAGGTTTGATCTTGTTTTATTAACATCAGTAGTCATTAGAAAAATTTCACGAAAAGCATCAGGTTTAATTTTAAAGCGAGCTTTTGAAAAAGCCTGTTTTGAAATTGAGTCAATTGCAAGGTTTGAAGAATCTATGTAATCGGAAAGAGCCACAGATAAAGATTTTTGTGGCTGACTTAAAAGGAATAAAATAATATCCTTAAAAGTTAATTTTCGATTACGATTAAAGCTTTTTTGATTAATCCTATGTTTTTCAATAAACTCTTCGCTAGTAATAAGGTTATTAACTGATTTTAATAAAGATGATATTTTTTTAATCATAATATGAAGTCCTCCAAAATTTAATAGTAAAAATGTATCTATTAAAATTTTGGAGCAAACATTTGTTTGTCAATTTGCATTTTAGACAAAATAATGTTTGATTTTTGTTCAGTATTTATTTGTAACTTCTTAAGTTGACGACATTGGCCGGACTACGCCAAAATTAATAATAATACATCAATATACACAATGTACACTAAGAAAGGCTTTAATACTCTAATCCCTATAGTGAAGAGACGTCTTCTATATGAAAACGTCTCTTCACTGAACTTCTATTCTATCTTATTCTTTCTGGAAATCCAACCTTTTTCTGGACTTTCCTTAATGTTTTATTTGCATAATAGGAAGCTTTCTCAGCATTTGCTTTGATAATTCCATCCACATAATCTTTGTTCTTATTCAGGTCATCTACCTTGTCTTGAATTGGTTTTAAGACACTGACAACAGATTCACCAACTGCTATTTTAAAATCGCCATATCCCCTACCATCAAATTCTCTAACAATCTCATCTGGTGTCTTACCTGAACATGCGGAGTAAATATCGATTAGATTCTTAACCCCTGGCTTGTCCTCAGTATATAATACTTCACTTCCAGAATCAGTGATTGCACGCTTAAATTTACGCATTACGGTATCAGGATCATCGGATAAATAGATACTTCCATTTGGATTCTCATCAGATTTTGACATCTTCTTCGTTGGTTCTTGAAGACTCATAATCTTTGCTCCAATCTTACCAATATAAGGTTCTGGAATCGTAAATACATCACCATATATACTATTAAAGCGTTCTGCAATATCTCTAGTTAATTCAAGATGTTGCTTTTGATCAATACCAACTGGAACAACATCCGCTTGGAATAATAGAATATCCGCTGCCATTAAGACTGGATATGTGAATAAACCACCATTAATATTATCTGAGTGTTTTTGAGACTTATCTTTAAATTGTGTCATACGACTTAATTCACCCATATAAGTATAACAATTTAAGATCCAACTTAATTCTGCATGCGCAGATACATGGGATTGATAATAGATACAGTTCTTCTCTGGATCTAACCCTGCTGCAATATATAATGTAAGTAAAGCCCTAGCTCTTTTTCTTAGTTCCGCTGGGTTCTGTCTTACTGTAATCGAATGCATATCTACTACACTATAGAAACATTCATATTCACTATCAAGCGTTACCCAGTTTTTTAATGCTCCAAGATAATTACCTAATGTAAGATTTCCTGTTGCCTGCATACCACTAAATAGCGTCTTTTTACCATCTATCATTGTAACACATCCTTATATTTTTCTATTATATTCTTACGGTAAGTGTACCATAGCAAGCTTATTTTGTAAAGTTAGACGAAAATTCTGGAAGTAATAATTAACTTTATCCGTTGAATCAGAAACTATAAAAGTGCTCTTTATGGGCCATTTTGCATGGTGAATTTTAATGTATTTACATTCCTATTTCATTAATGCTATAATAATATCAATTTCAACCTATTAGGAGGACTATCTATGGAACAAATAGCAAGCTTTACAATAGACCATTTAAGATTATTAAAAGGAGTATATGTATCTAGAAAAGATAAAGTTGGAGATCAAGTGATTACTACTTTTGATATTCGCATGACAAGACCAAATATGGAACCTGTTATGAATACTGCTGAGATGCATGCCATTGAACATCTTGCAGCAACTTATTTAAGAAATGATGAAACTTACGGTAATAAAACAATTTATTTTGGACCTATGGGATGCCGTACTGGATTCTATCTACTATTAGCAGGTGAATACGAATCAAAAGACGTAATACCTTTACTAACTTCCATGTATGAATTCATCCGTGACTTTGAAGGAGACGTTCCTGGTGCTTCTGCAATTGGCTGTGGAAATTATCTTGATATGAACTTAAATATGGCGAAATATCTAGCAAAACATTTTCTTAACGAAGTATTATATAACATAAGCGAAGAACACCTAATCTATCCAGTTTAAATGTAAAACAAGAGCACTCTACACTTACTTTCTTTTATTTGAATTAAGTGTAGAGTGTTCTTTTTTATTTTCGTTTCGAATATACTATATCGATAAAGCTAGATTGGAGAAAGGCATGGATATAAAAATGGAGGAGAATATAAATAATAATCCATCATCTGTTAACAGGAATGATGATATAAATAATGAATTGAATAGTGATAGAAATGATACTACATCAGCGGAATCCTTGGATGAGAGTCAGATAAAAATTGCTTCAATTCCAAATCAGAAGAATCAAAAGAACCAAAAGAATCAGAGAAATCAAAAAAATCAAAATAACCAGAGAGGAAATAATCCATTTAATAGGCATGGTTTAGACATCTTTCGAACTGCAACTCCTTTTCTAGACAGTAGATCAAGAAGAAATGTTAATATGATTATAAAAATGACCGAATTAACTGAATCGCTTCGTGAATATAATACTCCAAATGATTTATCAGCTTGTTCTCTTGGAGAAGACAAAATAGATACTGAAGGAATGTTATTAGAAATAAAAAGTGTCTGCACTCCAAAAGAAAGAGATTTCATTGATTTAATAATAAATTTTATGAAAGCTAAAAACCTTTATAATACCTATCAAACAATAGCATCAGCTTCTCCCTCCTCTGCTAGCAACCAGAAGAATACTTCTTCCAATCCATTTGGTTTTAATGATAATTCAAATATGTTCGAAATGCTATTATCGTTTATGCCACCTGATCAAAAAAACAACTTCGATACTCTTAGTATGTTAATGAGCACCATGAATTTAAACACATAATCATTAACTCAAACTCCACAGTTAATATGTTTATTAAATACTTATATATTCAGTTGTTATTCATTTAAATTAAATAAAAGAAATGGAGTGATAATATGAAGAATATGTCTTGGATTAACCATCCAGCAATGAAGAATATTGATCCTAGAAAATTAGCAGTTCTCGTTGAATTAATTGGTGATGCAGAGGGAAAACCTTTGGATAAATCTCTTCCTAGCTTAATGAGCGCCAATGCCAAATTAAAAACTATGGGCTTATCTTTTACTGCAGAAGAAACAAACTTAATTCTTGAAATCTTAACGAAAGATATGTCCCCATCAGAAAAGCAGAAATTTAATTCCATGCGTGTGATGATGGAAAATGTAATACAGAAAAACAGCAAACGTTAAATATACATAAAAAGCAAAGTCGGAATATGCTACCATTTCTATTCCAGCTTTGCTTTTCTTTTATTACAACATTTCTAACAAACTATCTTATTAAATATTAGGGAAGTCTGCTCTTAGTACGTTTAGAGTGTTATAAAGATCAATTATACCATAGCCCCAATCTCTATTCGGATAGGTCTGCCCTGGTATTCTTTTGGCTCCCCTTATTAGATATTTTTTTATCGCGATAGAATCTATTCTAGGGTAATTGCCTTCTACAATTCCCCATTGTAATAACATGGCAGCAATTCCTGCCGTATGTGCTGCTGCAAGACTTGTTCCAGAAGCGGTAGTAAAACCTTTCTGTAAATTAGGAATTACAATATTATCTCCAGGTGCTGCAAGTTCTGGTTTTATTTTATTTTCTCTCGAATATCCTTTACTAGCTTGTAGATATAATGCATCATTATTCGGGTTATATGCAGTGACCGTGATAGGCTGTATGGTATTTCCTGGATTCAACACTGTTGTATAAGGATCTGGTTGTATAAAAGAAGTATTATTTGAGATAAACCCATCCATTGGTAGCCAAATATGAAATGCCCCCATTAAATCTCCCCTACTATAGACGCGAAATCTCCATATACCTGCTGTTGGATTTTTAAATCGTAATAGTATAAGTTGACTACCTGTGTGTGTTTCAACTAATTGATAATCTATATAAATAACGGTATCTTCAAAAATAAACCGAACTTCTTGATTTACTCTTAGACTTTCTGATATTCTTGGGATATACTCTCCAGATGGAGAATAAATATCGATGGAATAAGTATTTGGAAGTGTACCCCATATCTCCATTGCAAAACCCGGTTCATTTTCACCCACCTTAAGTTCCACCGTACTATAACCAACCGAAGAATCCACCGTACTATAAAAATGTCTCCCCCCATTTCCCTCATTTCCAGCTGCAATCGATACTGCAATTCCAATAGAATCTGCATAAAAACCTAGGGTATTGTCAAATGGTCCTCTACCATCATGAGACCCCTGAGAACTACCAACACCAATGCAGATGGATAATGGTTTCTTCTCTCTCCGTGCCACCTTTACTACATAGTCTAGTGCCCATGCTATATCGTTTTCTTGATAACAAGGAACGTCAGAAGGTATTATAAAAAAATCGCGAAATACCTGTTTTGCCTCTTTTAATTTAACTATAATTATATCTGAATCTGGGACAACACCGCTGAAATCACTTCCTGCCACTTCTGAGCCAACAATAAGTCCAGCTAACATAGTGCCATGTCCATTTGTATCAGTACTTGGAACTAGTTGTAACGGATTCTCACTTTTTAATGCTTTATTAATCTCTTCACTACTATATTCTGTTCCATAAAAGGTGTTTTCTGGATAACGATTCGCACTATCAATTGTTTGATCCCATATGGCTATTATTTTAGAGCTTCCGTCTTCTCTTTGAAAAATAGGATTGGTATAATCGATTCCAGTATCAATGACTGCTGTTATTACACCGTTCCCCCTTAAGGAAAACCCAGGTAATCTTCGAAGCTTATTAACTCCAGAAGCTTCTATACTTTTCTCACTCGTTAGACCATATAGGTGTGGTAATGGTGCATACCCTCGTTTGCTTATAAATTCCTCTGTCAATTGAGAAGCAGGTACATAAGCAATCGCATATCTAGTATTTATAGGATGTGTTGTCGCACCTTGATAAATATCCAACAGTTTTGGATTCCGGTTATACTCAATATATAAATCAACAAAGTCATTGCTAATAATTTTATATTTTTCTTCCTGTGTCACAATATCCTTCTCCTTATATATTTATTTAACCGCTACGTATTTTTTCATATATTGTATATACATCCAATTTTCCATAACCCCATTCTCTATTGGGATATTGAATCGTTGGATCTCTTTTCGCTCCACGAATCATCAATATTTTAATATCTGCATTATTAATCGATGGTAGATTACCTCTTACAACTGCCCATTCTAAAATCATAGCAGCAACACCAGCTGTATGTGCTGCTGCAGGACTTGTTCCAGTAACCTCAGCAAAGCCTTGATTTAGTGTAGGACTAACAATATTTACTCCAGGTGCTGCTATATCAGGCTTCACATAATCAGTTCTTGTGTATCCTCTACTTGCATTAAGATAAAGGCTTCCATCCACATGATTATATGCAGTCACTGTGATTGGCTCCACTCCATTTCCTAGAGAAAGGATTGTAGTGTATGGATTCGATTGTAAAAAGTAAGTATCATTTGCAATAAAACCTTCCATTGGTAACCATACATTATATCCTAAGCTAAGATCTCCTCTCCCATACACATTAAATGTCCATATTCCAGGTGATGCGTTCGAAAATCGAAGTAATATAAGCTGATCTCCACTCTGTGATTCAACAATTTCAAAATCAATTAATATTCTTGTCTCTTCAAAAATAAATGTAACGTCTCGACTTTCATTTATTCTAGGATTAATTCTTGGAATATACTCGCCAGACGGACTTTTGATATCAATACCAAATAGTCCGGGGGAATTCCCCCACACTTCCATCGAGAAATTCCTTCCTTCCTTTCCTACATTCAATTCCATTTTATCAAATCCTACATTTGGATTAATAGTTGCTGAGTAATGTCTTCTAGCATTTCCTTCATTACCCGCTGCAATTACAATGGCAAAATTTAAATTTTCCGCACGAATTGATACATTACTCGTTAACGATCCTCTTTCATCATGTGCTCCTTGTGATGTTCCAAGTGCTAAACAAATAGACATTGGTCTATTGAATTTAATTGCAACCTGTTCTAAATACTCTAATGCAAATAGAATATCATTTTCCTCAAAGCAGACTGCGTCCTCTTTAATTCTCCAAAAATCTTTTATAAACTTCTTTGCTGGCTTTAATTTAACGATCACAAGATCAGCTTCTGGCGCTATTCCATAAAAATCACTTTCTGGTACTTCATTGCCTACTGCTATCCCAGCTATCATTGTTCCATGCCCATTTTCATCCTTTGATGGAACTATATCATAAGGATTTTTACTTTGAAGTGCTTCATTTATCTGCTCTCTTGTGTACTCCATTCCATAATATGTATTTGTTTGATAATTCTCTCCCACAATAGTTTGGTCCCAAATAGTAATTATTTTTGTTGTATTATCCTCTCTTCGAAAGATTGGATTGGTATAATCAATGCCCGTATCAACAATCCCAACTAATACTCCTTGACCTCTCAAATCAAGATTTGGTATACTTCGTAATTTAGGAATACCAGATGCTTCTAAACTCCCTTCGCTAATAACGCCAAATACACTTGGTAGTGTTGCATATCCCCTTTGAGTAAGTGTTTTATCAGTTATTTGACTGATTGGCACCCTTACGACAGCCAAAAAGTAGTCTATAATCTGAACGGTTGCATCTTCAAATTGTTTAAATACAGACTCATCCCCACTATAATTAATTAATAAATCAGCAAAATCATTACTATATATTCGTTTTCCTTCTTCTGGTGTCATATATCAACCCATACCTTTCATGATGATATAAAGCTATAATCCTATATTGAATTATCTAAAGGTGTGCTATATTCCTTCTTATATTAACTAAAAAGCTATTACTATCTTATTCGGTATACTAAATAGAAATGATTTCTTTTACTATAAAAAAGTCAGGAAGACTTTATGCTCAAGAAAATGGAGACTTGAAAAAAATGAAACTTTAGTCACACTATCATATAACTCTCTATTCCTCTTGTTAGAATATGGACCTACTTGGTCAAAAAAGAACAGAGTGTGTATTTACTACGCACTCTGTTCTTAATGTATCAGGAACAACTTCCTATCATATTGATCTTATTTAGAGATTTTACAACCTATTTTACAACAATATTTACAATCTTACCTGGAACATAGATTTCTTTTACGATATTCTCAGTAAGTTTATCTGCAACTACTTCTTTTGCTTTTGCGATAACAGAATCTTTTGCTTCATCAACAGCTACTAATACTGTACCTTTTGTTCTACCATTTACTTGAACAGCAATCTCGATTTCGTCGTCTTTCATCTTCTCTTCATCGTATTCTGGCCATCTTGCGTCAAATACAGATGTGTCATGACCTAATTCACTCCATAATTCTTCACTAACGTGTGGTGTAAATGGAGCTAATAGAATAATAAATGTTTCTAATGTTTCTTTATCAATTCCACCTTTTTTCGCAAGATCGATGAATTTATTATTATATTCCATGAATCCACTGATTACAGTATTAAGGCTAAAGGTTTCAAGACGAGTCGTAATATCATAAATCATCTTATGTCTTAATTTAATCATTTCTTTGGTTGCTTCTATATTCTTATCATGATTATCCATTACAAGATTCCAGAAACGATTGATAAAACGATAAACTCCATCGATACCTCTATCATCCCATTCAGAATCTAATTCTGGTGGTCCAACGAATAATTCGTATACTCTTAGAGCATCGCAACCGTATTCATTCACTAATTCATCTGGTGACACTACATTTCCTTTTGATTTACTCATCTTAGCGCCATCTTTACCAATCATACCTTGATTAAATAACTTGATAAATGGTTCATCAAAGTCTACAACACCGATATCATTTAAGAATTTGGTATAGAATCTAGAATATAATAAGTGAAGAACCGCATGTTCAACTCCACCTATATACATATCAACTGGTAATAACTTATCAGCTTTTTCTCTATTAACTAATTCTTCAGTATTCTTGTTATCCACGTAACGTAAGAAGTACCATGATGATCCTGCCCATTGAGGCATAGTATTAGTCTCTCTCTTTGCTGGCTTACCACAACAAGGACAAGTAGTATTCACCCATTCATGGATATCTGCAAGTGGAGATTCTCCTGTACCCGTTGGTTGATAGCTTTCTACGTCTGGAAGCAATAATGGTAATTCTTCTTCTGGCACTGGAACTGCTCCACAAGCTTCACAGTGAACGATTGGAATAGGTTCACCCCAGTAACGTTGTCTAGAGAATACCCAGTCACGAAGTTTGTAATTGGTAGTCTTCTTGCCAATTCCTCTTTCTTCTAAGATACCAGGAACATCACGTTTAGCATCTAGTGAATTCATTCCACTGAATTCTCCGGAATTGATCATAACACCAGGTTCAGTATAAGCTTCTGTTAATTCTTCGACTTCTTTACCATCTTTTGCAATAACTTGAACAATTGGAATACCAAATTTCTTAGCAAAATCAAAGTCTCTATCATCATGAGCAGGAACACACATAATAGCACCTGTACCGTAATCTGCTAATACATAGTCAGAGATCCAGATTGGAACTTTCTTTCCATTTAGAGGATTAATTGCATAACTTCCAGTGAATACGCCTGTTTTTTCTTTATCTTGTAAACGATCTACAGAGGATTTCATGGAAGCTTTAAAGATATAATCTTCTACTGCTGCTTTATTTTCTTCTGTTGATAGTTCTGTTGCTAAAGCATGCTCTGGTGCAATTACCATGAAAGTAGCACCGTATAAAGTATCTGGTCTTGTTGTATATACTTTAACTTCTCTATCGCTTCCATCCACTTTAAAGTCAATTTCAGCACCATAACTCTTACCAATCCAATCAGATTGCATCTTCTTAACTTTTTCTGGCCAATCAAGCTTATCTAGGTCATCTAATAAACGATCTGCGTATGCAGTAATCTTAAGCATCCATTGTCTTAAATTCTTCTTCGTAACAGGAGAACCACAACGTTCACATTCACCATTTACTACTTCTTCATTTGCAAGACCTGTCTTACAAGAAGGACACCAGTTAATTGGCATTTGTTTTTCATACGCTAATCCCTTTTTGAACATCTTAACGAAGATCCATTGTGTCCATTTATAGAATTCTGGATCTGTTGTATTAACTTCCATATCCCAGTCGTAGATTGCAGCGATTTCATTAATCTGTCTTTTGATATTTGAGATATTCTCCATCGTAGATTTTCTTGGATGTGTTCCCATCTTAATCGCATAGTTTTCTGCTGGAAGACCGAACGCATCCCATCCCATTGGATGAATGATATAGTATCCTTTTAATAATTTATAACGACTCCATACGTCACTGATTACATAACCTCTCCAATGTCCTACATGTAGGCCACTTCCAGATGGATATGGAAACATATCAAGGCAATAATATTTTGGTTTTGTTCCGTCATTTACATTGACTGGTTTCTCTTCCCATATGTTACGCCATTTTTTCTCTACTTCCTTATGATTGTAAGCTACTGCCATCATCAATTCCTCCTTAAGATTCTTCATATTCTATGGAATTCATAAACTTGGTCACAAGAAAGTAACCTTCTCTTTCCTATAGAATAAAAAAACCTTCTCATCTCTATATATCAATATAATAGAGACGAAAAGGTATATTTCCGTGGTACCACTCTAATTCGTAGACTCAATGAATCTACGCACTCAATATCTATAACGGGATACCCCGCTCTAAACTATAAGTCTAATTAGAAACAATTAAACTTTTTCACCTAGAGAACTCCAAGGCGAGTTCGGAGATTCTTGCTACTGACTCACACCAACCGTCAGCTCTCTTGAAACCATCTTCTCTTACTATTCCTCTTCTATGTTTTTCCTAATATTATAACTAGAAAATATTTTATATCAATAAGATGATTTTTGTCAAGTGTTTATACCAATTTTCCTATTCACTTTAACCCTATCCTATCCTTTATAGAAAAAGTGCCCTTATCAAGAAGGACACTTTTTCTATTACTTCATATTTAGAATTCTATTGACTAACTACTGTAAATACTACTTTTGTTTCTACAGCATATCCATTAGAATCAACTACTGTATAAGTTACAGTATATTTATTATCCACTAAATCCGAAATTGTTACTTCTATACTATCTGTAACATCATCACTTCCTTCTGTAGCTGTTACACCTTGTAGGGCAATCTCTTTTGTTAATGGAGTAGCACTACTAATTACTCGATCTGTAGCACCTTTAATAACAACACTTGGTTTTACAGTAATAACAGCCTCTGCTGTTTCTTCATAACCGCCGTTATCCGTTAAGGAATAAGTAATGGTATACTGATTATCAACTAACTCTGAAATAGTAACTTTAATTTTATCTGTTGCATTCACTGCATCAATATATCCTGTTACACCATTCATTGCGAATTCTTCATCTACAACCACATCAGATGTTACTGTTTGATTTTTGACACCATAGATTACTGCACCATCAATTACTGTAAACTTAGCTGTCTTCTTGGTAACATTTCCAGCATTATCAGTAATTTTATAAACAATATTCCAGTGATCTTCTACATAGCTGATAGCTACTTTGATCTTACTTTGGCTTAGTGTCTTACCATTATCTGTAGCTGTAACACCTTTTAATGCATAAGTTCGAGTCACATCTGTCTCGCCACTAACCATTTTATTCTTAATACCATGAAGAACTGGTGCTGTTTTATCAACTACAATGGTTGATTTCTTAGTAACACTATTACCATTTGAAACTACTACATGGTAAGTAACAATATACTTATTAGCACTTGCCTTTGTGAAAGTTACTTTAATTCGGTTATCGGATAATACCTTACCATCAAACTTAGCAGTTACACCTTTGATTGCAAGAGCGCGGTTAATCGTAACTGTTCCGTTTACTAATCGGTTCTTGATTCCTGTTAGTGTTGGTTTTCTATCGTCTCTTAGTACTTTATAAGTAACTGTTCTCTTAGCTGATTTGCCACTTGCTTCTGTAACTTCATATGTAACTTTATATGTACCAGCTTTTCTGGTATTTACAGTACCACTTACCTGAATTAGTCCTGTAATACTATATCCTGTAGATGACTTTGCTGAAACACCACTTAATACATTCACTTTAGAACCATATTTTATTGTTCTGTTAGTTGCTCCAGCGATTGAAGGGCTTTTATTCGCCCAAGGATTATTACTTAGTGGGTCCGTAGGATCCCAACCAGATGATGTAGGCATTTTCATTGCTTCTGGCTTACCAAGTGGTCCTGGATCTTTAGAATCATATATAATTACTGTTGTTCCGAGTGGACAATTATCATAGATCCATTTTGCATCAACTACAGATAAGCGAATACATCCATGAGAAGCTGTTGTTCCTAATTTATTGAATTGAACTGCTGATAATGTTGATGGATCTTGTTTGTAATACCATACAGAGTGGAACAGAATTCCTCCCTTTATTCTCGTAGAGTATTGTCCCCAAACATCTCCCATAAGCAACTTCCATCTGAATTTGGCTGGAGTCTTATATGTTCCTAGAAGTGTATTAGCACCGCCAGTAGAACATGCCATTGCTTTATATGGAACAGTATACTCACCAGTCTTATCTTTCTTGTATATTGTAATACAGTTCATGTATCGATTTACCTTGATAAGATATGGTGCTGTACTAGATGCAGAAGACTTTGTATTATTAGACATCACTGTTCCAATTATTAATAATGCCAGCAGTATCATACAACAACTTTGTAATTTTGTCCGTTTAAAAAGTTTAATCATGCGTCTCTCCTCTTACTTTCTATTACTAGTTAGATAATTGGATCCTTATTTAAGTTTTACAATTACCTATCTATTACTATCAACAATAAGATGATCTTTCTTCTTATTGTCATTTTCCTACACTCTGCAATTATACCAAATACTCCTTGGATTACAATATCTAATGGCAAAACTTAAAGGTTTTGTAATATTTTTGGTTTAATATGCTAGTACATTACATAAATGTATGCAAAACTTTTTATATTAGTACTTTATTTTATTAATAAAATTATTTATTCCCTATTCAAATAATTTTACTACGTAATATCAGTCACTCAATCTAAAGAATAGAACAATTTCGATGTATATGGAATACTTCAAATTCCTCCATAATAAAATATAAAAATAAATCTTATTGAAATGCATAAAGGAGTAATCCATGCAATCGATTATTGACCTTATTTATGAATATGGACTTCCATCTATGTTTGTTATTATCTTATTAGAATATGCATGCTTTCCAGTATCGAGTGAAATTGTTCTGCCTTTCTCTGGTGCTATTGCATCAACTCAGAATATTCGATTCACTGTAATCTTATTTGCCAGCGTAATTGCCGGTATTCTAGGAACCTGTATATGCTATTCCATCGGACGATATGGGGGTTCTCCAATCCTTGAGAGAATAAAGCGTAAGTTTCCAAAATCTAAGAAACCAATTGATACCTCCTTGGAGAAATTTAATCAATATGGAAGTTTTGCTGTGTGTTTTGGTAGAGTAATACCATTATGTCGTACCTATATTGCATTTGTAGCTGGTGCTGCCAAACAAAATATCATTACCTTTCTAGTATCTTCCCTTATCGGAATCACTGTATGGAACACAATATTGATAGGTCTTGGATATACTCTTCGCGAAAATTGGAGTAATGTAGGCTCTTATTATCATGAATATAAAGCGATCTTCATTCCTCTTATAGCTTTCCTTATCATAATTCTTATCTTACGAAAAAAATTTTTCAAAAAAATCAAAACATGATAAGTTATTATATATATCGGAATATATTTTCTTAAACTAAATCAAGTTACCACCTTATTATAGTGGAAAAAGGTACCTAACATTCTATGTGTCAGGTACCTTTTCTATAATTAGGCAAAGCAGAGATCTCCATACTCATCAATATCACATAGAATTGCCTCATGTTCCATTAAACTTCTTTTTACATCGATTAATCTCTGATTCTTAGAACCTCTAAAAAGTAATGCCAAGCTCTTCTTGGTTTCCACAAATGGTCCATCCACTAATACATCTGTCTCTCTTAATAGCTGTTGTGATGCCTCATTCTTTATTAAATTCTCAAAAGTAAATCCCGTATAAGTTATAACGGATAGGTTAAGCTCTTTTACTCGTCTGGCAAGTTCAGAACAAGCCTCAGGTTGAAGAAAAGGTTCTCCTCCTGAAATAGTGACTCCATCAAGTAGAGGATTCGCTTTTAATTTCTCTATAATTTCATCAATATCAATCTCATAGCCGCCCTCTAATGCATGGGTATGTGGATTCTGACACCCTTTACAATTATGCATGCATCCTTGAGTAAAGATAGTATAACGGAGGCCTGGCCCATCTACAATGGAATCATTTGCAAAACCTGCAACTCTAATCTTCATTCTATCCCCTTGCCTTTCTGTTTTTGATACGGAGTAATCTATTCTCTTTCTGCCTTTGATACTCCATGTTTTACTCTATCACGTTCTTCGGCTCTCTTACCATTATTAAAACGGTCTAGAGTACCAACTAAATATCCTGTAATACGACGGATACGGTTAAATTTATGTTCCGCTTCTGTTCTTCCACATTGAGGACATACATCATCAATGATACCAACATAACCACAATCTGGATCTTCATCTACTGGATGATTAATAGAAGCATATCCCATTCCAGCATCATGCATTGCACGAATTACCTTTTCAAATGCACTGATATTCTTTGTTGTATCTCCATCTAACTCAACGTAAGAGATGTGTCCTGCATTCGTAAGTTCATGATATGGTCCTTCAATCTGAATCTTATCAAATGCACTGATTGGGTAATATACTGGAACATGAAAGCTATTTGTATAATATTCACGGTCGGTAACCCCTTCGATTTCTCCATAGATCTTCTTATCCATATTTACAAAACGACCTGATAGACCTTCGGCTGGAGTAGCTAATAAGGAGAAGTTAAGGCCAGTAACATCACATTCGCTATCCATACGATCTCTCATATGTCCAATAATCTTAATACCCAATTCTCTTGCTTCTTCTGATTCACCATGATGCTTACCAACTAATGCTTTCAGTGTTTCAGCTAATCCAATAAATCCAATGGATAACGTTCCATGCTTTAATACTTCACGAACTTCATCTTCTGGTCCTAATTTTTCACTATCTATCCATACACCTTGTCCCATTAAGAAAGGATAATTCTTCACTTTCTTTCTCGCTTGAATCTCAAAACGTTCTAATAATTGATCAATACATAGATCAATCTTACGATCTAACTCTTCGAAGAACCATTTTACATCGCCTTTAGCTTTGATTGCAATACGAGGAAGATTAATAGAAGTAAAGCTTAAGTTACCACGACCATTTGTAATCTCACGAGCCTTGTCATATACATTACCAATAACTCTTGTTCTACATCCCATGTATGCAATTTCTGTTTCAGGAGTTCCTTTGTAATATTGTATATTAAATGGTGCATCTTGGAAGGAGAAGTTAGGGAACAATCTCTTAGCACTTACTTTACAAGCTAGTTTAAATAAATCGTAATTTGGTTCTCCTTGATTATAATTGATTCCTTCTTTTACACGGAAGATCTGAATTGGGAAGATTGGTGTCTCACCATTACCAAGACCAGATTCTTCTGCAAGTAAGATATTCTTAACAACCATTCTTCCTTCTTGTGAAGTATCCATACCATAGTTAATTGATGAGAATGGTACCTGTGCACCTGCACGTGAATGCATTGTATTTAAGTTATGTATAAATGCTTCCATCGCTTGATACGTATCTTTGTCAGTTTCCTTATAGGCTTGCTTTCTAGCAAATCTTTGTATTTTCTTAGCAGTCTTATCATCAATACCAAGGGATAGTTCTACGATACGTTTTAACTCTTCATCGTTATATTCTTGTTTTTCTTCAAGTGAAACTTTGAATCCGTCTTCTCTTAATGCTCTTCCCATTAATTTCACTTGTGTCTCTATATCATCTATTTCATCATTATCTGTAAATAATGCGGCTGCCTTTGCTAAATTATCATAGTATTTTTTGCGATATGTCTTTGCCACTGATGGTGCTAAGCCATAATCAAAGTTCACGATGCTCTGTCCACCATGTTGATCATTCTGATTTGATTGAATCGCAATTGCTGCTAACGCACTAGCACTAAGTATGGAATTTGGTTCTCTTAATGTCCCATGACCTGTTGAGAAACCACCCTTAAATAGTTTTAACAAATCAATTTGACAGCAAGTTGTCGTTAAGGATAAAAAGTCTAAATCATGGATATGAATATCGCCTTCTTTATGAGCTTTTGCATGTTCTGGGTTTAGTAAAAATAATTCATAAAATTGTTTTGAACCTTCTGAACCATAGCGAAGCATTGTCCCCATCGCTGTATCACCATCAATATTGGCGTTTTCTCTTTTTAAATCATTCTCAGAAGCTGCTTGAAATGTGATATCTTCATAAATTTTCATCAATCTAGTATTCATATCACGACTTTTCGTTCTTTCAGCACGATATAAGATATAATCTTTCGCTACATGGGCATATCCCGCTTCCATTAACGCTTCTTCTACCATATCTTGTATTTCTTCAACAGATGGTTCTTCTCTTTTCTCTGAATTTAATTTTTCTTCAACGATTGTAGCAATTCGACTTGCTTCTTCCATTGATGCTTCTGCATTACCTGCTCCAAAAGCTTTATATATTGCGGTAGAAATCTTTTCTCTATTAAACTCAACAACTCTACCGTCTCTCTTCTTAATTTCTGTTACCATGATATCTTCCTCCTTGATTGCGTGTACTATATATTGTATCGCAAATAAAAAATAAGTCAAGATATTGTATGTACTTTTTAAAATACATGTTATGTATTTTTTAGTACAATCCTATCCTGACTTATAATAATTTTTAATAAAACACTTAAACTTAACAGTAAAAAAGTTATGGATACTTTATTAAATCATAATAAATTTGGCTATCTAAATTACCACATTTAAATTTTATTTAATATTCAACCTCAAGTAAAAATAAACCTCTTGCTTCTGCAGTTGGTCCTGCCATCTCTCTGTCTTTACTTACAAGAATATTAGCTACGTCCTCTGGATCAATATTTCCCAATCCAACTTCCATTAGAGTTCCAACAAGTATTCTTGCCATATTAGGCCAGAAATCATCAGCTTGTATAGTAATCTGAACTTCACTATTGTTACCATAGATATCAATACTATAGATTTCACGCTCTGTTGACTTTTTCATTCTTTTATTGTCAGAAAAGGCTTTAAAATCATGCTTTCCAAGAAGGTACTTCGCTCCTAGTTTCATTCTTGAAACATCTAATTTCTTAAAAGAATAATAACTAAATTTACGTTCAAATACCGATTCATATTCTCCCATTGCGATCTTATAAAGATATTTAAAAGATTTTGCATTAAAACTACTGTGAAAACGATCTGCTTCTTCAGTAACTTCAATAACAGCAATATCTCTTGGAAGAAATCGATTTAAATAATGTTTAATCTCATAAGGTTTCATCTTTGTATTAGAAGTAAAATTAGCAATCTGAGCGTTCGCATGAACCCCTGCTTCAGTTCTAGCCGCACCAATTAGAGTAATTTCTTCCTCTTCCATCTTAGAAAGTACACTTTCTATCTTATCTTGGATCGTAATACTTTTTGGATTCTTTTGTTTCTGCCAACCATCATATCTTGAACCATCGTACTCTATTACTAATTTAAAATTTCTCATTTATTTATACCTTTCTGTATCTCAGTCTTATTCATATTTTCTTAAAATTTCGTATTTTATTCAGCTGCATCCGACAAATGCCTTAAAGTTTGCATTATCCATTTATATTCATGTAGCAATAATACATGCCTTCTTCTTTTTTACTCAAACCTACATTATATATTAACATCTAAAGGAGTTCTAAACAAGCTATAAAATAAATAATTAAATCTTCTAATACTTCACATTCGATCAGCCCTAATCATAACTTTCCCTGAATATTGTGGTATCAACAGACCAGAAGTTATTTTGTTTTAAAAGCATTAGAAGTTCTTAAAGAAAATTCATCATGCCAATGATAAGAAGAAGCCGTGTCTGAGTGTATCCCAACGAGTTGGTTTCTTCTTATCATGTTTTAAATGATGGATTCTCTTTTAGAACTTCTTATGCTTTTTAACCCAAATAACTTCTGGCCTATTGATACCGCAATATTCTGATAGACTGCCCTATAAGGAGCCATGAATGAATATCCCCCACTAGTTAATAGCCCGAATAATCGCAATCAATATAAGTAAACTTCCCGAGAACAACCCACATACTTTACTATTTAGATTCTGCAACTGATGGAATCTTCCCACTAACCATTCCCCTAGAGCCAAAAAGAACATCTGCGTAAGTCCAACACAGACTGGTATGATTAGATTTCCAAGTCCAATTGCTGCAACTGCGATTCCAGCACTTACAGAGTCAAGGGATAAAGCTAATGCTAACAGTATCGCTTCTATACCCGTAATCTCCATTGAATGATCCCTATCATACGTATTCTCTTCTTCATGATTAATACTATTTCGAATAATTGATGCTCCCATAAGTACTAAGATACTTATTCCAACTATTTTGCATACATCTTCTGGCATATAATAACTCATGTGTCTTCCTATCATTACTGCTACGAGCATCATTAGCATTGATACAATTCCTATGATTGCTTTTGCCTCACGCTGGATTCGAACTCCTTTTATTTTGTATGAAACACCAATTCCCAACGCATCTATACTCAAAGAAATAGATATTATAATTATGCTAAATATCATACCATTTATTCTCCCTCAACAACTGACTAATCTTTTATAACTCTTTACCTTAAATACTCAAAAACTATAAATTGTTTTCTTATAAATATTATTCTAGATTGTCATAATCATTTTAAAATATGCCATAAAGTATAATACGTTCCAACTATTAAGGAATTCATAAAAATTTCAGAATTGCTTCTCACCTCAAGTAAATTAACAAAGCTTGTTATATTTATTCACATTGTACATATAATTAGCTATGAACAAAAAGATAAGCTTTAATTGTCCTAAGAACGGACAGTAGACTTGATTAATTACCAACGAAATTAAAGCTACTAAATCTAGTAAGGGAGTGAATATATCAATGAATTGGCATTCCAAATCGCCAGCAGAAGTTGCAAAAGAACTTCAAGTTACGATTGAAAAAGGCCTTAGTGAAAAAGAAGTATTAAAACGGCAAAAGAAATATGGTAAGAATATATTAGAAACTCAAAAGAACAAAAGTATATTAATCAAATTTTTAGAACAATTCTCTGATTTTATGATTATTACCTTGATTGTCGCCGCAATCATCTCATTTCTTGTATCCTTATTAAATGGAGAACTTAATATTGTCGACCCAATCATTATTCTCTTAATTATCACGTTGAATGCAATCCTAGGAGTTGCTCAAGAAACGAAAGCAGAAAGATCTCTAGAAGCACTAAAAAAAATGTCTTCACCTACTGCTTTAGTAAAACGAGATGGAAGCATTCAAACCATTGAGTCAAACGATTTAGTACCTGGTGATATTATCTTTCTTGAAACAGGACATTTTGTTCCAGCCGATGCCAGACTTATTGAAGCAAATAATCTTAAAGTAGAAGAATCCTCCCTCACTGGCGAATCCCATCCAGTAGAAAAAAATGCAGAAACAACATTACATAAAGATACACTTATCTCCGACCGCATTAATCTTGTCATGGCAACCAGTATCGTCACCACTGGACGTGGTCATGCAATTGTAGTTCATACTGGAATGGATACTGAAGTTGGCCATATTGCAAAAATGATTATGCAAGATGAAGCCCCTCAGACTCCATTGCAAAAAAGACTTGCGAAAACTAGTAAGTCACTAGGTATCGCAGCCCTTATCATTTGCGTTATTATATTTATTATCGGAATCTTAAGACAACATGATATCTTTGATATGTTTATGACATCTGTTAGTCTAGCTGTAGCAGCTATTCCAGAAGGGCTCCCTGCAATTGTTACTATCATGCTGTCCTTAGGTGTACAACGTATGGCTAAGAAGAATGCTGTTATCCGTAAGTTACCAGCAGTTGAAACCTTAGGAAGTGCAACTGTAATCTGCTCTGATAAGACTGGAACACTGACACAGAATAAGATGACAGTTACAGAGATTCGTTCTATAAAAGGTAATGAATATCCTGATAGTCCATTAGGTATATTCACACTAACATTAACTGCACTTTGTAATAATACAATTCTTCAAGTAACCAAGAAAGAAGTAAATACAACTGGTGAACCAACCGAAACTGCATTTATTCATGCTGCTTATAAAGTAGGTCTAGTAAAGACAAAACTTGATTTATTAAATCATAGAGTGTATGAAATTCCATTCGATTCCACAAGAAAACTAATGACTACAGTACATCAACTTGAAGACCGAACTTTTCGCATTATAACAAAGGGAGCACCCGATGTCTTATTATCCAAATGTAACTTTATCTATGAAAATGGCAAGATACTTACATTAACTGATTTAAAGAAAAAACAAATCCTAAAGCATAATACCGAAATGGCCAATAAAGCTCTTAGAGTAATTGCTGTAGCTTATAAAGATTTACCAACCTTTTCAAAAAGTCAACCTCAAAGACAAATAGAAAGTTCCCTCATCTTCGTAAGCCTAATTGGATTAATTGATCCACCTAGAAAAGAAGTATATGATGCAGTTACAACTTGTAAGATGGCTGGAATTAAACCAGTTATGATTACTGGAGATCATGTTGATACAGCATGCGCAATAGCAAAAGAGCTTGGAATTATGGGTCCACTTGATAAAGCAATAACTGGTGCAGAGTTAAATGTAATGAGTAAAGAAGAACTTGATCATAATATCTACCAATATAGTGTATTCGCAAGGGTGTCACCTGAACATAAAGTAAGAATTGTAAAAGCATTTCAGAACAATAATGAAGTCGTAGCAATGACTGGTGATGGGGTCAATGATGCACCTGCTCTAAAGTCTGCAGATATCGGATGTGCAATGGGTATTGGAGGAACTGATGTTGCCAAAAATGCAGCTGATATGATACTTACTGATGATAATTTTGCTACCATTGTGTCCGCAGTACGTGAAGGTCGTGGTATCTATGATAATATTAAGAAAGCGATTCATTTCTTACTATCAAGTAATATCGGTGAGATTATTACCATATTTGTAGCAATTATTCTTGGTTTACCTTCTCCGTTGTTAGCAGTTCAGCTTCTATGGGTTAATCTTGTTACAGACTCCTTACCTGCTATCTCATTGGGCGTGGAACCTGCTGCCAAGGACATTATGAAGAAGAAGCCTATTCCACTCAAAAAAGGAATGTTTGCTGACGGATTGGTATTTAAGATTATATTTGAGGGAATGATGATTGGTGCCCTAGCGTTATCAGCTTTTGTTATTGGTATTAAGTGCTTTGATGAGAAGACATATCTTGGAATTCTTAATCCTGAAGTCGGTCGTACCATGTCATTTGCGGTACTCAGCCTCTCCCAGCTCTTCCATTCCTTTAATATGAGAAGCGATCATTCCATTATGACAATTGGGTTATTAACCAATATGAAGCTCTTCCTTTCCTTCCTATTCTGCACCTTTTTACAAGTTATTGTTATTTCCTATGAACCACTTGCTGCCATATTTAAAGTAGTTCCATTAACTAGCTTACAGTGGGTTATTGTATTTGCATTGTCTTTTGTACCTATTATCATTATCGAGATGCAAAAACGTGCAAATAATTATTAAAAATAATGTCAAAATCCTTTTCTAAAACAAGACTTTTGACAATCAAATCTTACTAAAAGAATAAAATCGTTCTTAATAATTCAAATATTTGTGACGATACATAACTAGAATATTCTTTAGGACAACGAAAGAGGTGTAAGAAAAAAGAATGGAAGAAACAAATAATTTACTTACAGTACCATTAATGATGTATAACAGATCTCTACATGTGAACTTAGAAATGTATGATAAAATGCCTTATGTAAGAGATGAATCTTTATGTAATAAAAGTACAGTACGATTAATTAGCGGAAACATTATTAAATTTTATCGATGTAGACTACTAGAACCCTACTACTTAGATTCTGATCATATACAATAAAAATACTCCTCTCTTAATTCATCAAGCATTAAATAAAATAGTCTGAATTAGTTAAAAATAGGGGGCTGTCGTATTAGCCATTAAAAAATTTAATGGCTAATACGACAGCCCCTTAAAATTGAATCATAAAAAAAGTTAGACCCCACGATTGGAAATCTAACCTTATATGTTTTAAGTTTAACTAAATGACATGATGTTGGAGTCAAAAGCCTTTTATAACATACATTGTGTATATTGATGTATAATTATTAATTTTGGCGTAGTCCGGCCAATGTCGTCAACTTAAGAAGTTACAAATAAATACTGAACAAAAATCAAACATTATTTTGTCTAAAATGCAAATTGACAAACAAATGTTTGCTCCAAAATTTTAATAGATACATTTTTACTATTAAATTTTGGAGGACTTCATATTATGATTAAAAAAATATCATCTTTATTAAAATCAGTTAATAACCTTATTACTAGCGAAGAGTTTATTGAAAAACATAGGATTAATCAAAAAAGCTTTAATCGTAATCGAAAATTAACTTTTAAGGATATTATTTTATTCCTTTTAAGTCAGCCACAAAAATCTTTATCTGTGGCTCTTTCCGATTACATAGATTCTTCAAACCTTGCAATTGACTCAATTTCAAAACAGGCTTTTTCAAAAGCTCGCTTTAAAATTAAACCTGATGCTTTTCGTGAAATTTTTCTAATGACTACTGATGTTAATAAAACAAGATCAAACCTTAATACTTGGAATGGTCACCCTGTATTAGCGATTGATGGTACTTCATTGCAGATTCCTAACACAAAAGAAAATCAAACTTATTATGGTTCTAAAAAAAATCAATATGACCCTGTCGCTCTGGCTTCTGCTTCGGCTTTGTATGATGTTTTGAATGATAACTTACTTAATACAAAACTCGTTCATTATCGTACTTCTGAATTAGTTCAAGCCCAAACATTAATCGATGAATTTAATTTAAATCAAGTTCACGGAGAGAAAGCACCAATTATTATTTTTGATAGAGGTTATCCATCTAGAAAACTCTATGCGCAACTTCAAGAAAAGCAATGTTTCTTTGTAATGAGACATAAAACAAAGTCCCATGGTGCGTTAAAAGCGGTATATCAATGTAATTATGGTGATACTTCAATACAGTATTCTCATAACGACTGTTCCTATCCGCTAAGAGTTATAAAGTTTGATTTGCCATCAGGCTTACAAGAGACACTTGTTACAAATCTTTTTGACCCCAATATAACTGTTGAAATGTTTAAAGAACTATATTTTATAAGGTGGGGGATTGAAACGAAATATCGTGAAGTCAAATCGATATTAAAGCTAGAAAATTTTATGGGCATAAAACCGGAAGCAATTGAACAGGAATTTTATGCTGCGATGTTTGCTTCAAACCTATTATCAATGTTTGCTTCTGTTTGCAATGAAGAAATATCTAATATTCAACAGGAAACAAAGAAAACAACATGTTATAAAACAAATAGAAATATTCTAGTAAACTATCTTTTTAATAAGCTATATACTTTGATTTGTAACTATCGTATTGCTAAAAAGGTTATTAATAATTTGATAAAAATAGGTATAAAAAATCGCTCACAAGTACGTACAAACCGTTCTTATGAGCGAAAGAAAATGCGAAGCAGGATGAAGTTCTCCCAGAACACAAAATCCACTTTATAATATACATTATAAAACGAAAAACTGCTCGCTCATATAGTTTACACTATTTTTATAAATAATCAAATATGATGTTTTATTTTTGTACAATTTTTTGTAAACTTTTTTACTACAAGTGTTAAGTTGACGACATTGGTAGTCCGGCCGAAGGTATCGTTTATATTTTGTCAAGACTCATAGTGAAAATAGGAACGTGAGTGAGTATTTTCACTAGTTCTGAGGCTTGTAAAAAATATGGTGCCTGAGGGAAAGGTAGCCAAAATTCATAATTATACAGCGATATACACTCAGTACACTAAAATAAGGCTTTTAACCCCAACATCATGACATTGCTTCATACACTGTTGTTAATCCGTGTGAGGTAGGACAAAGAGTTAGTAGCTTGATTATTATTTTTTCTTAGCCTTCGATGGATTCAAAGAGGATAATTCAAAAGCACATACTCGATCCATCTTATAGGATGCATTGTCAAATGATCCAGATTCATAGATAACATATAAATAATCCCCATCTATAGCTACCCCTTCATTCATAGATGGCATTTCAACTGTATTAATGCATTCTCCTAAAGATATGATTTCATTTTCTTCTGATACTTCTGGCTTATAAATATCTAACTGACGCATATAACCCCTTAATCCTTTATACAACTGGCAGGATCTGGATAGTATTAAATCCCCGGAACTGTTAAATACAATACCTTGAACTCTGGTTGGTACTGTATAAGTACTATCCAGTTCTAATTCTGGTATAGTATCTTTATTTAGTATAGAATAACTGTTCATATCAGTTTCTTTTAATTCATCATAGGTACCAATCCAAAGTTTATCATTATAATAAGTAATATATGATGCTATGATATCTAAATTAATGGTAGTGCTAATCTCAATATCAGCATCTGTAATGCCTTCTTTAATTTTGCTTTCCATCTGAGAAAATGGAATGGCAGCAACACCTTTATGAAGAGTGATCCACACATTAGTGCCATCATATGTAATACCGCCTAGATGAGATTTTCCAGGAACAGTAAACGTAGTTAATAACTCCTTAGTATTTTTATCCAACGCATAGATAACAGAATTTTCTTGAAAAGAACGGTCATAACAGGTTATTAGTAAATAATCTCCTGCAAATGTAATTGATTGTGGACACATACTGGAACAGCTAAAACCACCTGATTTCGTATTTATTAAACCTGGTATAATAAAACTCTTTGAATATACAACATTTTTTCTAAAAAAAGGAATTTTATATGCATCTGAACTTATAAAATCATCCACGGTTGGAAAATATTTTGCATCCGTATTGGTTGCTTGCACTTCAACAACATCTACCGATATTGTATTTGATTGTTCGCTGTCATATGTAACCCCATTGTATTTTCGATGGGCAATTGCATAAAACGAATAGGTATTACCAGTTACTAAACCTTCAGCAATGTATTTGCAATTACTATTTCCAGTATTGGTTGTTAATAGAGTATAACCTGATACTCCATCATCCATATAGATGTCGTAAGAGGTTACTCCCGTAACCTTAGCCCAAGTAAGTCTTATCTTTTTATCCCCTGCTTTGCCCTTTAGCACCACCATGTCAGGATTGGTACTTAATTGAACTTTATCTGAGTAGATACCCTGATAGGATTTATTTAATATGTAAGCTTTTATTCTATATGTATACCCTTTTCCAGAAGATACTTTTTTATCTACATACGTTGTATTTAAGGAAGAAGCAATCTTATTATACTTTTTAGTACTACTATTATAACGGTATATATTATAGCCTGTTGCACCTGATACCATATCCCATGATAACTCAATGGAATTTGTAGTAGAATTCACTACCTTCAGATTCATAACTTGTTCTGGGTTTGTAGCAGTCTGATAAGGATTCGAAAATTCACCCAAATATTTTGTACCCGAAATATCAACTATAGCACGTATTTGATAACTATGTATTGTGGCAGGCGTATAGTGAAATGTTGCCTTATTCGTATTCACTGTAGTTTCTAGATTATAGTTGCCTGTTGTAGCATCTTTGGAATAAATCTCATAACTTGTCACATTCGCTATACTGTTCCAAGCAAGCGTTATGGTTGTTGTATCATGATAAGTGCTCTTAATTCCCGTAACTTTACCGGGGTTAACCATAACAGATAAGGTGGTCGTGCAATTCTGATATCGTATCGTAACATTCTGTAAACCAACCTGATTGCTATTAAAATCTACTATTTCATAGTCTGTAATATAGCTCGATGTTCCATCCGCATATACACCTTCTACAACCATCCCTGTCGTATCAAAATTTTCTCCACTCAGATAGGTCATTTTAGTAGGATTTTGCGTAATTCTAATCTGAGTAACCGTATTGATTTCTTCTGCTTTTACTGTATTAGAACATACTAATCCAGAACAATTTATAATTAGAAATAGTAATATTAATAGAATTAATGCGTTTCTTTTCATGTTATGTAACTCCTTGTATGTATTGTATTATCCTAAATAATACGTCTTTGTCTATAATTTGTCAATTTTCATTTCTATTTTATTAGAAATGTCATTTGTGTACGCAATAGCAGTGTCTAAATAAGTGTACCTCCATAAATTAGAAAGAAAAATATAGATCTAATTTATGGAAGCTATGTCAAGACTATTTAAAAAGGTTATACCCCCACAATCGGAAATCTATTAGTTTGAAACATTTCACTTGATATTTCTACAATCTCTTCTATCGGTATCCTTGTCCCGTCATGCATAACTATAACATGTTTATATTGATCAATTTTCTTTACAGGACCCTTCACTAAGATATAAGCCCCTCCTTCCTTCAATTCATCTGCTCTAAAAAACAAAAATTCTACTTCTATTAATCTATCTAACTGCTCTTGTACAATCTTTATTTTTTCATCTAATACAGTTTTTGCAGCTTCGTCGAGTTTTATCCTTTGGTCAGTCAGTCTGGCAGTTTCTTTGATTGCTCCTTCAAAACCTGTTAATGCTGCAAATGGAGAGAATTGCGCAGCACGGTCAAGTATAGACATATGCTCTCGATTGTTAGAGACAGGATGCTGTAAGTTAATAATATCTTCATACGGATGTTTGTCTTTATAATCTTGTATCATTTCCATATCCTTTCACAGAATTATAAGTGTGTAATTAGTGTAATTCATAACCTATGCCTTATGACCTCCAATTTGTTTATTTCTTTCTATTGTCATAGCGCCTTCTTCAAAGTTCGTTCCCTTTAATATTGCATTTTTTCCATACTTTTTCTTGATATCAAGAATCGCAAGTTGCATCTTCTTTTCTCGAAGTAACTTAGCTTCCTCTTCTTCTTTTTCCTTTTGCTTAGCCTCATAATCTGTAAATAAATTAAGTTGTTCAAAAGACTCCTCTTTCCTTACAATACTTTCATTCACTACATGATTGGCTGTAATGTTTATTCTTCTAACTAATAAGTTCTCATCCACTATCCTAGTATATAACTCCATAACAGCATCAATAATTAGCTTTGTTGAAGATGTTTGACGTTTCAGATTTATGGTTCCATGCGCATGCTTTGGAATCTGACGACCATAGTGATCTGTCGTTATTGATCCATGATAGTTCTTTTTAATCTCTGGATTACTTAGATTTTCAATATCATAGCCTATTGTCAAAACCATCTGATCAGTTACAAGTCCTTTATCCACCAGATCAAGCACAAGAAGATCTGTCATTTCACGTACTATAATTCTTGCCCTATCATAATTATATGGATATTGTAGAACCTGCCCTGAACTAATACTATTCGTGCTTGGTTTATATGCCTTTACATCTGCAATTGTACACGGTTCCCATCCCCAAGCATGGTCAATTAAAAGTTCTGCATTTATTCCAAATAACTTGTATAGCAAATCCTCATTATAATACTTATTTTTCTTACCAATGGAACACCTTGCCACATCACCCATTGTATACATTCCGTGCTCCTCTAGTTTCTTTGCATACCCTCTACCTACACGCCAAAAATCTGTCAGTGGTTTATGAGTCCATAGAATTCGTCTGTATGACATTTCATCTAATTCTGCAATTCTCACTCCATCTTTGTCTGCAGGTATGTGTTTCGCTACGATATCCATTGCTATTTTACAAAGATAAAGATTTGTCCCAATTCCAGCGGTTGCAGTGATTCCGACCGTTTGAAAAACCTCACCTATCATCTTCGCTGCAAATTCCCTAGCAGAAAGATTCGCAGTCTTCAAATACTGAGTTACATCCATAAACACCTCATCTATAGAGTAGACATGGATATCCTCTGGAGCAACATATTTCAAGTAAATATTATATATTCGTGTACTATATTCCATATACTTTGCCATTCTTGGAGGCGCTGCAATATAATCTAATGATAATTCTGGTGATCTTTTCAATTCAATATCATTGTACGATGAACCAGTAAAGACATGCCTCGGTGCTTTGCTCTTTCTATTTGCATTTTCTTCTTTCACTTTCTGAACTACCTCAAATAGCCTTGCCCTTCCAGATATCCCAATCGATTTTAATGATGGAGATACTGCAAGACAAATGGTTTTCTCTGTACGGCTTGCATCTGCAACAACAAGATTAGTTGATAATGGATCAAGCCCACGTTCCAGACATTCAACAGACGCATAGAAAGACTTGAGATCAATCGCGATATAGATATGATTTTTCTGTTCCATTCTATTGCCTCCTTGTTTTTTGTTATAGTTTTGCTGTAGTTTTTGGCTCTGTCGCAACTCATAGTTTCGTGGTTATTGGGCATATTATAGCACATTCCAAAGAAATTTACAAACAAATGTTCTAAACATCAACAACAGGTTGTGACAGAGCTTAGTTTTTGATTATAGCGTTTTTTATATTGATTTCTTTTATGATTTTAGGTAAGCAAAAAGGAGCTGCCACACTTTCAATTTCACAATCATTAGTGCTACAGCTCCATTTAAAATTTAATATTATTCTATATTGTCTGTACTTTATTCTATATCCTTTAAACTATATTATGGTAATTCATGATATATTTTAAAAGCTTTCTTTCCTGGATATACTGCACATTCCCCAAGTTCTTCCTCAATACGAAGAAGTTCATTATATTTTGCAACACGGTCCGTTCTTGAAGGAGCACCTGTCTTAATCTGACCAGCATTTGTAGCAACTGCGATATCAGCCAAGGTTACATCTTCGGTTTCTCCAGAACGATGTGATACTACAGCTGTCCACTTATTATTCTTAGCCATCTCAATTGCTTCTAATGTTTCAGTAAGTGTACCAATTTGGTTAAATTTGATTAGTACTGAATTAGATATTTCTTTATCAATACCTCTTTGGATACGTTCTGTATTCGTAACAAATAAGTCATCACCTACAAGTTGAACTTTATGTCCTAATCTCTCGGTTAACTTCTTCCATCCATCCCAGTCTTCCTCTGCAAGTCCATCTTCCAAAGAGATGATTGGGTACCTGTTGCAAATATCCTCCCAGTAATCAATCATCTGATCCACTGTTTTGAATTCACCTGATTTCCAGAATAGATATTCACCATTTCTTCCTGCTTTAATTGCTTCTTCATACATTTCAGTTGCAGCTGCATCCATTGCGATACAGAAATCTCCTCCTGGTTTAAAACCAGCTTCTTCAATGGCTTTCACAATATATTTTAAAGCAGCTTCATCTGAATCAAATTTTGGTGCGAATCCACCTTCATCTCCTACTGCTGTAATATAGGAATCTTTTTTTAATAGTCCTTTTAAAGTATGGAATACTCTAGTACTTTGTTCTAGAGCTTCAGAAAATGATTTTGCACCAACAGGCATAATCATAAATTCTTGAATATTCAAACTAGAATCCGCATGTTTACCACCATTAATGATGTTCATCATTGGAACTGGAAGTACTTTAGCATTTACACCACCGATATATTCATAAAGAGGAATATCAAGTGCTACAGCTGCTGCTTTTGCAACTGCTAACGAAGCTCCAAGAATGGCATTCGCACCGAATTTGCCCTTATTAGGAGTTCCATCTTCTTTAATCATAGCTTTGTCTACTGCTACTTGGTCAAATGCATTCATACCACGTAATAGATCTGCAATTGGACCTTTTACATTATTAACTGCTTTGGTAACTCCAAGGCCAAAGTATTTAGTCTCATCATTATCTCTTAATTCGACTGCCTCAAATGCACCAGTGGATGCACCAGAAGGCACTGCTGCTCTACCAACGCTGCCATCCTCTAACATAACCTCTACTTCGACCGTTGGATTACCTCTTGAATCAAGTATTTCTCTTGCTGTTACTTCTGTAATATAAAGTTCTTTCTTCATATGGATTCCTTTCTTACTACTTATATTGTTATTTTCGTGAACTCTACAGTTACTTTTACTGAGTCGTTCTTTCATGAGCACCTTAATTGAGGTACCATGAATTCAATATATATCATTTACAAAAATAAGGAATCTATTCGAAATTTTTTGGAAATTCGTTTTGTGTAAACTAGTTGTCTTTATTTAGTCTTCCATTATTCGTTATGTCATCTAAATACCTTTTAAATTGTTCAAAACCTAACACTAAGATATTTTTTCTATTATCATGAAATTGATTAAAATCTGGATAAATTGGAAACGGTATATCTGTTAACAAAATTGTAATAACATCTAGCTTTGTTTCAGCTTCTTGTAAAATATTCGATTTCATTATATACTCAGCTTTATTATTTAAAGGAATTAGTATATTGTTTTTATCTTCTACTAAAAATAAATCGTTTATTCTGTTTATTCTCTGGCCATGTATTAAGTCTTTATATACTTTGCATTCTATAACAAATAATATTTCAAACTCGTCACTTTTTGCTAAAACATCAATTTGGCCTGGAAATTTACTATTATCACCACTCATATTAATTAATTGAACTTTTTTATTATTTTTCCAAGCCCCTTTAGAAGTCACTTCTCCTGATATAAAATTCTTATTTATTAAATACCTATTAACCTTTTTTTCAAAATCTAATGATATATTATATTTAAAATCTATTTTCCATTGCTTTTCCGATGCTTGAATATCTCTTCTATAATTATAGAATACATTCTCAAGAGTTGAGTTTATTGAATCACCCAAAATTTGATAGGAGGTTATATACATATTAAATCCATTTAATTTAATAACAGGTCTTTCATAAAGCAGAATCTTATCTTTACTTTTAGCTTCTTTACACCATTCTATATTCCAAGTTTTATCCTCTATACTGTAATTATCTAAAAATACGATTCCCAAATTAGTCAACTTGCATAATAATGAATAGATTGTTGTAAATTCTATACAATCCTTGAATAAATTTGCACCTACATAAAGATCATTCCACAATTCCATTGATTCATGATCTTCATTTGCTAACGGTAAAAACTTATGAACTCTATTATTAAATAATTTAATGCGTTTAGGATCTGCACCATTAAGTACTTCTTGTATAGCTTCTATAAATTCTTTATTATTCTTCAAAAAAAAGTATGTATTATCCTTTGCAGTTCTCTGCCTGGTCCCTCTATCGCTGATTGCTTCCATATATTTTTTCACATAATTTAAATCATCATGACTAAATAATATTTCACTGTTGATAAAATTTATTCTTTTATCTGGCAAATTATCATAGATTGAGTAGATTGATTCTAATTTTCTAAAAACTCTAATATTTGCAATTAAACTTGTTAAGTTTTCAACTGTTTTTTTAGATTCACAATTATATGGCTTACTTAAATATATATATTCGATTGCCCAAGCTGCAAACATTTGTAACTTATATCCTGCTAGTTTATCTCCTCCATATGATGTTTTTGATACAATTGACATACATATAGAAATTCCCCAATTAGTATCTATTTTTTTAGCTAATCTTTTTATTTCATTTTCATATATATTCATAATAGATACTATATCCGACTTATTGATATTATATCTATTATAAACTTCAGAGATAAATTTTTTATCTTCTTCATTTATTAATGATTCAATTATTATGTTTGAGTAATAATCAATTTCAATTAGAGTATTTATTTTATCTTCATGTTTCATAAATTTCCCCCGACTTTTCCTAATGTATATATTTAATTGTCTAACATCAAGAGGTTTATCTTTTATAGTCTATAATCTAAATGATTATTTTTCTCTTGAATCTATATATCTAAATAAATAAGTTACAACCATACCTATGAAAACCAAACCAAACACATATTCTGTTATTGATATAACCTTCAAATTAATACTATTAAAATTATAACCAATATTAATATTAAAAAATGATGCAATGCTTAAATAGATAGAACTTTCTAAATTTATATTTTTTACATTTGTAATATCATTTGTACAATAATAGATTCCAGCATAAATTAATAAAACAACAATAATACTATAAATCACATTAGATATCCTCTCACCATACCCCCATACTAATCCAGATATTTTACTGAACATAAACTTTACTGAGTATCTTATCGAATCGAAATTACTATAGTTATCTTTATAATACTTTTCTTCCCTAAGTATTATTGCTTTATAATTTAGTTCTTTAGCTCTCATGCTTTCAAAAAAATATTTTTTATATTCATCCATATTACCTGCTTTTATACAATTAATTGCCATTGTTTTGCAAAATTTCTTTCTGTAATTATATTCTGATGGAATGGAATTTTTAATATTTTCAAATTTTATATATGAATTATTCCATTCAGAATAAAAAAATTCAAAATTCTCAAACATGGTATCATAAAATCCACAGTCTATAAAAGTACAGTTTTTAAAATTAATACGACTAAATTTACTAGATTTGAAGTAACAACCAATAAATACACAAAACGAAAAATTTGATATATCAAATTCAATATTATGAAAACTTACCATTGAAAATGTACATCTATTGAAATTTAAAGTTGCATTTGCATTTTGAGGCTCAAAAGAATCATTTGAAAAAATAAGATTGTTATTATCAATACTTTTATAAATTTCCTCAAAGGTTTTTTCTTCTTTTCCAATATAATATTGATACACTTTTTCCTTCTCCTCACTTAATTATCTTTATTATAGGACTATATTACAATAAAATACAAGTTTTTTCCACTCCATTCCTTTTAATAAACTTTGTTTAGTCTATATTTGTGTAGTTAATAATAACTTTTTAACGAAAGTATAAAAGTTGTACGATTTTAAGTTTTTACTCGTACAACTTTCTCAATTCATATTTCTATTCTTTAACTATATAATTTAAGTATAAAAAACCTTTATATTAACCATCAATCATACCAAATAACAACTAGTTTAGCTCATATAATTTTGTAAACTTCTCTGTTAAATAATCTGTGAAGTATTTCGCATTTAGTTCTTCACCCATCATATCTTTTAGAAGTTCATTTGTTTTCTTAAGCATTCCATATTTATGAATGTTTTCTTTTAAGAATTCACGAACTGGAGTTAAGTTACCTTCTCTTAAATACTGTTCTACTGGCATTACTTTATTCATATGAGCATAGATTTGAGCTGCTACAGCACTACCTATAGCATATGAAGCAAAGTATCCATAATTACCACATGCCCAGTGAATATCTTGCAATACACCTTCTGAATCTGTTTCAGGTCTAATGCCTAAGTATTCTTCGTATTTCTTATTCCAGATCTCAGGAAGCTCTTCCACTTCTACTTCATTATTGAACATCATCTTTTCAATCTCATAACGTATTAATATGTGTAGACAATAAGTAAGTTCATCCGCTTCTGTTCTTATTAAGCTATTCGTAGATTGATTAATCCCTTTGATAAAATCTTCTAAGGATACATCTTTTAACTCTTCTTTAAATGCTTCTTGTAATTTTGGATAAACTGGTAACCAGAAATCCGTACTCTTTGCAATATTATTTTCAAAGAATCTAGATTGTGATTCATGAGCTCCCATAGAAGTACCGCTACCAAGAACTGTTTGTGTTAATCGATCATCAATCTGCATCTCGTATAGTGCATGACCTGTCTCATGAATGACTGAGAATATTGCACTTTCAAGATTATTTTCAAGAAAGTGATTCGTAATTCTTACATCATGGTTATGTAGATTGGTTGTAAATGGATGTGCACTTTCCGCGATAACACCTCTATTAAAGTCAAATCCAATGTATTCTGCCATGAAGTGACAGAACTCTTTTTGTTTCTCAATATTATATGTTCTATAATTAAAAGAATTATCTACTTTATCCTTATTAGCAGATACTTTTTGAACTAGAGGAATGATTGTCTCTTTCACTTCATTAAAGAATTTATCAAGAATCTCTACTGTAAATCCAGGTTCGTAGTCATCCAATAGAACATCATAACGATTTCCTTCCCCTTGATATCGATAACCAATGAATTTACGTTGAAAATCAATTAATTTCTTTAAAACAGGCGCAAAATGATTATAATCATTTTTTTCTTTTGCTTGGGCCCATACATTGCTTGCAGTTGCTTGAAGCTCACTATAAGCTTTGAATTCTTCTGCTGGTATAACTTTTAGATCATTATAATTTTTTCTTAATTTTTTAACGATAGCTTTCTCTACTTCATCTAACCCAGCTTGTTCATCTGGTGTTTCTAATTTTGTTAAAAGACTATTTACATCTTCATTAATTAAAGTATTAAAGGATTCTAATGCCAATACTCCTACTGCTTTTGCTGTATAATCCATGCCTCCACTTGGTGCTAGAGTTTCCATATCCCAACTAAGTAAGGTTAAAGCTGTATTTAGTGCCATGTCTTTATCTAAATACGGTTGTAAAAGTTCAAATGTTTTGCTCATATCGTAGCCTCTTTTCTTATAATATTTGGTAAAACTATGTCTAACATTATATCATTAATATTTCTTATAAACTACACTTTTGTTGTAAATATAAATTTGACTTATAAAAATAGGAATGCTATATTTTTATATAATATGAGTTGCTAGGCAAATTGCACAAAACTGCAGAACTCATGCTTCACTGAGTATGTATAAAAAGATCAAGTTTTCAGAAATTTAAACGATATAATACATTTGAAAGGCCAGGTATTTAAATGCTACAAAAGATTTTTGAACAATATAGAGATTCCTTCCTTCTAGCAATCATAGCAGTTATCATCGGAGTTATTACAGGTGCTATTGATTGTCTCTTCGGTAAAATATTAATCAATATTTCAACTTTTCGAGATGCAAATTTTATAAAGCTAATTTTTTTACTACCTTTCCTTGGGCTTTTCATTATATTTCTGTATAAAAAGTATGGTAAAAATTCTATAAAGGGTATGTCACTTGTCTTTGGTGTCGCACATAATGAGGAAGATAGCATTCCATTAAGACTTGTTCCACTTGTTATCATCAGTACCTGGTTGACGCACCTTTTTGGTGGTAGTGCAGGACGTGAAGGAGTTGCGGTACAGATTGGTGCTACTATTGCAGATAATCTAGGTAAGCTTACCAAGATAAAAGACAGTAAAAAAATATTAATTGTAACAGGTATGGCTGCTGGCTTCTCTGGGCTTTTTCATACACCAATTGCAGCAATATTTTTCGCATTAGAAGTGTTAGTTGTAGGCTCACTCGAGTATAACGCATTACTGCCTGCTGTTATTGCTTCCTTTGTATCCAACTATACGTCCAGTCAATTAGGACTGGAGAAATTTCATGTAATCCTAAAGACTCATTTAGTCTTTAATATAGAAACAATTATTAAAATCTCAATAATAAGTATTCTATTTGGAATTGTTGGTGGGTTATTTGCCCATATACTCAATCATACGAAGCAATTTCTTACAAAAAAGTTACCGAATCCTTATATGAAAATAGCTATAATAGGTGCTATCTTAAGCATAACCCTAGTTACGATTCACTTCGGCCGTTATTCTGGACTTGGAACTAATCTTATTAACGATAGTTTTCTTAAATCTTCTGATCATATCTATGTGTATGATTGGTTATTCAAATTCGTATTAACAATAGTAACTCTCGCAGCAGGATTTCAGGGTGGTGAAGTAACACCCCTCTTTGCCATTGGTTCTAGTCTAGGTGTCATATTAGGATCTTTACTTGGTTTACCTTGCACATTGGTTGCTGCTTTAGGATATAGCTCTGTATTTGCTGGAGCAACGAATACTTTTATTGCACCAATCTTTATTGGAGTTGAGGTATTTGGATATGAGAATCTACCTTATTTCTTTCTATCCTGTTCCATTGCTTACCTTTTTAGTGGTAACAAATCAATCTATACCTCACAGAAAGTATTAGAAAGTCGTAAAGAATTATAATACTTATGAGCCTTATTTTAATGTATTGAGTGTATATCGCTGTATAATTATTAACCTTGTAAAATAAAAGACTTTTGATACCTTATTCCGGATTATCGCATTTTAAAATTCATGATTATAAATATAATCATGAATTTTTTTTCATTAATTGTTGCATATTATGTAAAAAACAATTAAAATAGATGTCAAGAACTTATAATTATACATTTTAATGAATAGAAATGAGGTATTCGATATGAAACTCTGGGGCGGTCGTTTTACAAAAGAAACAAATAAACTTGTGCATAATTTCAATGCATCCATCTCTTTCGATCAGAAATTCTACAAGCAGGATATTGATGGTAGTATAGCTCATGTAACCATGTTAGCTAAGCAAGGAATCCTTACAAATACTGAGAAAGATACCATTGTATCAGGATTAAACAATATTAAAACCGATATTGAAACTGGTAAATTATTGATTGATAGTACGCATGAAGACATTCATAGCTTTGTAGAAGCACATTTAATAGAACGAATCGGTGATACTGGTAAAAAGCTTCATACTGGAAGAAGTCGTAATGATCAAGTCGCCTTAGATATGAAACTTTATACAAGAGAAGAACTTTTAGAAATGAAAGATTTGCTGAATACGCTTTTAAAGACCTTATACAATATTATGGAACATAATATTGATACATTCATGCCTGGCTTTACTCATCTTCAAAAAGCACAACCAATTACCTTAGCTCACCACATTGGTGCTTATTTTGAGATGTTTAAACGTGATCAATCAAGACTAGACGATATATATAAGAGAATGAACTACTCACCAATTGGTTCTGGCGCATTAGCAGGCACAACATATCCTTTGGATAGGGAATATACTGCTTCTCTTCTTCACTTTGATGGACCAACCTTAAACAGCATGGATTCTGTTGCAGATCGAGATTACTTAATTGAACTACTTAATGCACTATCAACAATTATGATGCACCTCAGTCGTTTCTCAGAAGAAATCATCATCTGGAATTCGAATGAATATCAATTTATCGAGATTGATGATGCATATAGTACTGGAAGTAGCATCATGCCCCAGAAGAAGAATCCTGATATAGCTGAATTAATTCGTGGTAAAACAGGTCGTGTCTATGGCTCCTTAGTATCGCTTCTTACTACTATGAAGGGTCTACCACTTGCTTATAACAAAGATATGCAAGAAGATAAAGAGCTTACATTTGATGCCATTGATACTGTGAAAGGATGTATTGTTTTATTCACTGGAATGATGGACACTATGAAATTTAATAAGACTATTATGGAGTCTAGTGCTAAGAATGGATTTACAAATGCTACAGATGCTGCTGATTATCTTGTAAACCATGGAGTAGCCTTTCGAGATGCTCATGGTATTGTTGGTAGATTAGTTCTCTACTGCATCGAAAAGGATATCTCATTGGATGATATGACTTTGGAGGAATTCAAAGCAATTAGCCCCGTATTTGAAGATGATATTTATGAATCAATCAGTCTGGATACTTGTGTAAATAAACGTAATACCATTGGTGCACCTGGCAAGGACGCTATGGAAAAAGTTTTAAAGATTTATAAAGAGTACTTAAATATATAAAAAAAGACTCTTTATTCATAGCTGATACAGCAGACAGCTTGAATAAAGAGTCTTTCCTATTATGAAAGTTTAAATTTACTTACTTCTTCTAACATTTCTTTTGTTCTACTTCCCAAATTAACAGCTGATGTTGCAACTTCATCGGAAGAACTATTAAGCTGTTCTGCAGAAGCAGATATTTCTTCACTTGAAGCTGAATTCTCTTGAGATATTGCTGAGATGTCATCAATACTTCCCATAATCTGATCTTTTTGCTTATTAATGCTTTCTGTTGCAGTATTGATATTACCTATCTTAGGTATAATAATCTTAACAGAATCTACAATTTTATTAAAGGACTGAAGGGTTGTATCAATAACAACAGCTTGTTCCGAGAATTCTTTACTAACTTCTTTCGTTGTCTTCACCATTTCCTGATTTTCTACATAGATTGCATCAATGAGAGCTGTTATATTAGCCACTGAATTACTTGATTGTTCTGCTAACTTTCGAATCTCATCTGCAACAACTGCAAAACCTTTTCCAGCTTCACCAGCTCTTGCTGCCTCAATCGCAGCATTTAAAGCTAATAGATTCGTCTGTTCTGATACATTATTAATAAGATTTGTAATATCATTAATCTTGTTAATATGCTCCCAAAGCTTTTCAATACCATTTTCAAAGCTTGTAAAGGAGTGATTCGTATTGTCTACAGACTTAGATAAACTCATCATATTCTGATTGCTTTCTTCTGCCAAATCTATAATATCTTTTGCTTTAAGATCGACTTCATTCATATCTTTTGCGATATTCTCAACACTAAATGCAAATTGATTCATGCCTTCTGCTATTGTAATTAAAGCATCTGATTGTGATATAGTACCTTTTGCTACCTCTTGGATTGCTTCCGCAACAATCGTTGAAGAGGCATTCATTTCTTCTGATACCGCAGATAAACTAGTTGCATCCATATCAATTGATTTCGAATTATCTATTACCTTTTGCAGCATTGTTCGAATCGATCCTTGCATTGAATGAATTGCATTTAACATTTGACCGACTTCATCATTTATTTTCAAATACTTTGGATCAATCTCATTTGAAAAATCTCCATTTGCCATCGGATTTATATATTTAATTGCAGTTTTTATATTCTTAATAATAACATCTGCAATTGCATATATAAGTACTCCTGATAAAATTAAAGCAATAATTGATACTGCTACAATTGTAATTTTTAGTGCAGTTAACGTTGATAATAATTCTGATTGATTCACTGTAACTGCAAGTGCCCAATTTGTTTTAGGAACGGATGTGTATGCTAAAACCTTTTTATTTCCACCATACTTATATTCTCCAACTCCTGTCTTGCCTTTTACCATTTCCTTTTCTAATGCAACTACTTGTTTTAATGAAGAATCTTTTTTGACATTTTCGAAATCATTATCTTGTTTCTCAACTAATTTTGAATTATAGTGCGCGATCTTTACACCATCTTTATTTAACATAAATGCTTTTCCAGTCTTACCAAAAGCTATATCATCAACCATTGAACTAACTTCTGAACTTTCTTTAGTGGCAGTAAATACCCCTATAATACTACCATGAAGTGTGATTGGAGCTGCATAAACAACTACCATCTTGTTATCTGATTTGCTCATTAATGGGTCTGATACATTTGGAATTCCACTTAATGCCTTTTTATAATATTCTCTGTCTGAAATATCGGTATCTTTATTATTAGAGAATATTATTTTTCCAGTTGCATCAGCAATTCCAACTTTCATATAACTATATCTAACAATTTCATCTTGTAAATTTTGTAACTTATTTACCGTAGGCACCATTGGATCTGATACATCTGGTGAGTTAGCAATCTGTTGAACTATTGATAATTGTTCGTTTACTCTTGATTCAATTACCTTTGAAGATTCCGTAACAATTGCTTTTAGCATTGTTTTTGAAGTCTTAATTAGTGCATTTTCAGATGCTTTTAGTGAACATACAGTTAGTACTAAAATAATAGTAATAATTAATACAGATATGTATCCTATCATTTTATACTTAATGCTACTTTTTTTACCACTAATACTTTTTCGTTTGATACTACTTGGTTTAAGCTTTGTCTTATTTTTCATTTTTTTCATATTATACACTTCTCCTCGTAATAATCTTAAGTACACTAAGCACTATGAATTTGTTTTAGATAATATTCATATGGTAAATATTTTATTAATTATGCAATATTATCTGTTATTTAGTAATATTATCTATTTCATAATACCACTATTTCTAGGAAGTTACAACCATTTTTGACTGCATTCGACACTATTTAATGCATTGATATTAAATTTATATTTCAGTTAGATTGTATTTATAATGCAAAATAATTTACTTTTATTCTAAATTTGCATAACTAAATTGTGCAATTAGTTCATTGCTATGGCATCAAGTGAATTTCCCCATAGAATTGAGAAAAGGGTCTATAAATAACATTCTGTTATTTATAGACCCTTATTAAAGTAGAAAGAGTAAATTTATTCCCAATTATATTAATTGGTATTTAACTATCAATATGAATTGATAAATTAAACTTCAAATAGTAAATCACCATAAGTAGGTACTGGCCATACCTCTTTATCAACGATTAATTCTAATGCATCGATTGGTGCTCTTAATTCAGCCATAGCTGAAAATACAGTGTTTCTATATGCTTTTGCTTGTTCTTCTGGTGATTCAATTGCTGCTGCTTTATCAGTAATTTCTTCTAATTTAACTACTGCAGTTTTAGCAGCAACTAATAATTCAGAAGCTTTTGTAAGTAAATCAGCTTGAACTGATACATCAGCAGTTGGAACAGCTGCTTTTACAGCATTGATTGAAGCTGCAAGGTTAGAAGTAAATTTGATAATAGCTGGAATATATTTCTTATTAACCATTTCAATCATTGTTCTAGCTTCAATGTTAATAGCTTTAGCATATGCTTCATAGTGAATCTCTTCTCTTGATTCAAGTTCAACTTTTGATAATACATTATGCTTACCAAATACTTTGATTGCTTTATCAGTTGTTAATGCAGGAACAGCTTCTACCATTGATTTAATGTTTGGTAAGCCTCTCTTTTCAGCTTCAACAACCCATTCATCAGAATATCCGTTACCATTAAAGATAACTCTTTGATGATCTGTTAATGTCTTCTTTATTAATTCTTGTACTGCTGCATTAAAATCAGTAGCTTTTTCTAATTCATCTGCAATCTCAGATAATACATCTGCAACGATGGTGTTAAGAACTGTATTAGCACCCGCAACTGACATAGAAGAAGCAACCATTCTAAATTCAAATTTGTTACCTGTAAATGCAAATGGTGAAGTACGGTTTCTATCAGTAGCATCTTTTTGTAGATTTGGTAGTGTATGTACACCAATATCTAATTTGCCACCTTGTTTTGAAGTTGTAGCTGATCCAGTTGCAATAATTTGATTCACGATATCTTCTAATTGTTCTCCAAGGAAAATAGAGATGATAGCTGGAGGTGCTTCGTTTGCTCCTAGTCTATGATCATTTCCTGGGTTAGCTGCTGATAAACGTAGCAAATCAGAATGTACATCTACAGCTTTGATTATAGCAGATAAGATTAATAAGAATTGAGCATTTTCATGAGGTGTCTTACCTGGCTCTAATAAATTCTTACCTGTATTTGTAACCATTGACCAGTTGTTGTGCTTACCAGATCCATTAACACCTGCAAATGGTTTTTCATGTAATAAACATTCTAAGTCATGACGTTTTGCAACTTTTTTCATTGTTTCCATAACTAATTGGTTATGATCTACTGCAATATTAGCTGTTGCATAGATTGGAGCCAATTCATGTTGAGCTGGAGCAACTTCATTATGTTGAGTCTTAGCTGTTACACCAAGTTTCCATAATTCAATATTAAGCTCTTTCATGAAAGAAGCGATTCTTTCTTTAATACTACCGAAATAGTGATCATCTAATTCTTGTCCTTTAGGAGGCATTGCACCAAATAAAGTACGGCCTGTAAAGATTAAATCTTCTCTCTTTAAATACTTATCTTTATCTACTAAGAAATATTCTTGTTCTGGACCTACAGAAGTTGAAACATTTTTCACTTCATCATGACCAAATAAATGAAGAACGCGAGTTGCTTCTTTACTGATAGCTTCCATAGAACGAAGTAATGGAGTCTTCTTATCAAGAGCTTCACCTGTATAAGAACAGAATGCTGTTGGTATGCAAAGTGTAACACCTGCTGCATCTTCTCTTAAGAAAGCTGGTGATGTACAATCCCAAGCTGTATATCCTCTAGCTTCGAAAGTTGCTCTAATACCACCGTTTGGGAAAGAGGATGCATCTGGTTCACCTTTAATCAATTCTTTTCCTGAGAATTCCATTAAGATTCCGCCATCTTTTGTTGGATTAATAAAGGAATCATGTTTTTCAGCAGTAATACCAGTCATTGGTTGGAACCAATGTGTATAATGAGTAGCTCCATTCTCAATTGCCCAATCTTTCATAGCGTTAGCTACTACATCAGCAATTTCAGGGTTTAGATCTTCTCCGTTTTCAATTGTCTTTTTAAGCTCAGCGTATACTTTTTTTGGTAAACGTTCTTTCATTGTAGAATCATTGAATACTTTGCTTCCAAAAAGTTCAGTTAATGAAAATTTTTCTGCCATAAGATAAATCCATCCTTCCATATTTCTTTATTCATTAAAATTATTATATAAATCTAAGTTAATTATTCACCAGATTTTTGATTTTGATATAGTAACTATTCTATTCATACTATCTGGTATGTTAATAATGCAGATGATTCTGTTTAAATCAACTTATGCATCGATTCTAGTGTAAAACATTTATATCTCTTGTAATAGAACTAAGAGTTTGCAATGCAAACTCTCGCGCCAAGCGCGGTCTGCGACATCTTCCATTCGCGCTTGTGTGCATCCTGCACGGAGTGCTATTTAATTTATAGGAAATTCGAAGAATTTTTATATAAATGAAAAAAGGTGTCCTCAAATAAAATTTGAGAACACCTTTGTTCCAAACGATTCTTCTATATTCGCCTATAAGTAAGATAACACTTTTTTAGCTAAAAAGAAAGTATTTTTTTTATTATTTTGATTTTTTATTATATTTTACAAAAAACTTTAAAAAATAAATTATTTTTTGTATGTTTTACCTTATTAACATTTTAACTTGATAAAGAGTTCATAATGCTACCTAAATATTTATTATTATCAATGATCCTTGCTTTCTAAAATATTATCTAATACCATTTGATTTGTAGCTCTATCTCGTATATTAACATCCAATTGATCAAATGGAATTGTAATATTATTTTCGTCAAATGCTTTTTTAATCTTTTCAAGCATCTCCCATTTTAATAAATAATAATTTTCTTGCATTACCCAAGCTCTCATTCCAATATTAATAGCACTTGGATCAAAACTATTTACAAAAACTAATATATCATGATCTTTCAATACCATTTCGTTCTGACAAGCGATATCCGATAAAATTCCTTTTACTTTATCAATGTTTTCGGAATAATTTACCAATACGTTAATATCAAGTCTACGAACTGCCTCGTTTGTAACATTAATAATACTTGAATTAGACAATGCTCCATTCGGTATTACAACCATTTTATTATCAATCGTTAGAAGCTTTGTATAAAAAATATCAATTGCTGTAACTGTTCCTTCATTATTTGCATTTTTCTCAATAATATAGTCCCCTACTTTAAATGGTTTCACTATTAAGATTAAGACTCCACCCGCAAAATTAGATAAACTACCCTGCAAAGCTAAACCAAGTGTTAAACCAGCTGAACCAACTAAAGCTACAAATGAAGTACTCTTTATACCTAAAATTACAAAGAAAATAATAATTAACAGCATAGCTTTTAATCCGATTCGAACTAATGCCTTTAAAAACTGCGAAACACTAATTTCTATCTGCGCTCTTTCAAGTGAATGTTCAAAGAGCTTCATTAGTAACTTAACAATTTTATTTCCAATGTACCATACTAGTAGTGAAAAAATTATTTTTAAACCAAAAATTATTGTAATTTCTAAAAGATTATCTGGAATCATTTTTTCAATTCTTGTAACGAAATCGGTTGTTTGCTCTGTTATTACTTTTGTTGTTTCTGTACCTTTTGTTTCCCCTAATACTCTTATGCCTAAATTATAAAACATTCTATTCCTCCGTAGTAATATTTGTTACTCCATCACTATCGACATTATCTTCGTAGTTATTATTCACTGTTTCTATCTGAATTTCTCTATTGGTATCATTTTTATCTCTATAACTGGTTATATCTTCTACTTTTGTATCTAGCTCTATTGCGTCCTTTTGTTCATTCTTGATATTCGTTATTTCTTTATTTATGTTTTTATTTGCTTTTCTGCTTGTTCCTTTTTTATTTGTATCTTTATTACTTGTTTCTTTATTACTTGTTGATTTTCTATTTGATGCTTTTCTATTTATTTCTTTTTTTCCCGTTTGCCTTTTACTTGTTTCTTTTTTAATCGTTTCTTTTTTACTTGCTTTGCTTTTGGATATTTCTTTTTTATTTGCTTCGTTTACATTTGTTTCTCTCTCGATTTCTAATTCTATTTCCTTATTTTCATTAGAATTAGTGACATTCGCTTTTATAGATTCATTTTCAGAAACTGCTATCTCAGTATCAATGTCTAACTCTTTATCAACTCTTACTTCATCTACATCTATAGTGCTATTTTCATCAATATTATCTTCTGTATCAATTATTACACTTTCAGACTCTAAGTTCTCTTTTTTTTCATTCATTACTTCTAATTTATTATTAGTTATGACTTCTTTTTTTCTTCTTACTTTCGACTTTGTAATCGTTACTTCTTCTGGTGTACAACTAAATATTGTCATACCCATTGGAGGTACAGTAATTGCAATGGAATACTCTCTTTCATCTGCCTCTGTATCTTTCGCTACTTTCGATCGTGGATTCAAATTGCCTTTACCACCATATTCCACTTTATCGCTACTAAATATCTCTTTATACTTTCCTTTAAAAGGTACACCTACGATATAGTCTTCATATACAACAGGAGTAAAATTACATACAATTAATAATGTATCTTCTTTGTGATCGGCTTTACGTAAAAAGGATAGAATACTTCTATCGCTATCCATGTTATTTATCCATTCAAAGCCCTCCATAGAAAAATCCTTTTTATAAAGAGCAGGATGCTTTTGATAAAACCAATTCAAATCTTTAACATAATTCTTCATTTCCTGATTCTTATCTTGATCTAGAAGGTACCAATCTAAACCTTTATCTTCATTCCATTCATTATATTGAGCAAATTCTTGACCCATAAATAATAATTTCTTTCCTGGATGAGCCATCATATAAGCATATGCTACTCTTAAATTATTAAATTTATGTTCCATATCTCCCGGCATTTTATTGATCATAGAACCTTTTTCGTGAACTACTTCATCATGAGATAATACCAAAATAAATTTTTCACTATAAGCATATACCATACTAAAGGTTAATTCATTCTGACGACCTTTACGAAATAAAGGATCACATTTCATATAATTGATAAAATCATTCATCCATCCCATATTCCATTTATATTGAAAACCTAGTCCATTATTTTCAACCGCATCGGTAATCTGTGGCCAAGCTGTTGATTCTTCTGCAATGAGAATTGCACCATTTTTTTTACTTCTAAATAATGAATTCAATTTTTTTAACATCTCTATGGCTTCCAGATTTTCATTTCCACCATATATATTGGCAACCCATTCACCATGCTTTTTACCATAATCAAGATAGAGCATCGATGCTACTGCATCCATCCTGATACCATCAGCATGATATTTCTCTACCCAAAAGTTGGCATTTGCAATCAAGAAATTAGCTACTTGTGGTCTTCCATAGTTGAAGATTAAAGTCCCCCAATGAGGATGCGATCCCTGTCTTGGATCAAGATGTTCATATAAGCAGGTTCCATCAAAATTAGACAATGCAAAAGTATCTCTTGGAAAATGTGCAGGTACCCAATCTAATATAACACCAATTCCATGTTGGTGCATATAGTCCATAAAATACATAAAATCCTCTGGCGTGCCATAACGAGACGTAGCAGCATAATACCCCGTAACTTGATAGCCCCATGAAGCATCAAAAGGATGTTCCATGATTGGCATAAGTTCAATATGCGTATATCCCATCTCTTTTACATAATCACACAACCGAACAGCTAACTCTCGATAATTATAAAATGGATCATCTTTATCCTCTTTTTGAATCCAAGATCCTAAATGAACTTCATAGATTAACAAAGGCTGCTTTTCATGATCTACTTTTTTTCTTTTTTCAAGCCAATTATCATCATTCCATTCATATTTATTGATATCATATACAATGGAAGCTGTATTTGGTCTTAATTCGGAGTAATAAGCATATGGATCAGATTTTAAGATTACTAATCCACCTTTTAACTTAAGTTCGAACTTATACAGCTCTCCCTCGTTAATATTTGGTATAAATAATTCAAATATACCTGATGTTCCTAATCTTCTCATAGGATGTCTTCTTCCATCCCATAAATTAAAATCACCAACAACACTAACTCTAATTGCATTTGGTGCCCATACTGCAAATGAAACGCCTTTTACTCCCTTCATTTCAGTTACATGAGCACCTAATTTATCATACACATTATAATGAATTCCGTTAGAAAATCTGCTGATATCAGTTTCAGTGATACTAGACTTAAATGCATATGGATCAGAGATCTCAATCTCTGTCTGATTATCAAATGTAACACAATAAGTATAGCTAAATATTTTTTTACCTGGAACTAGAACTGCATAAAAACCTGCTTCATCCACACGCTCCATTACATATTTCTTCTCTGTTTTAGCAACTTTAACCTCTATTGAAATTGCAGTTGGTATAAATGTATTGATTAAAATGCCTTCTTCTGTAATCTGAGGGCCTAATATTTTATGCGGATCATCATGTTCCGAATAAACAATCGCTTCTATTTCGCCCCAATTGCACAAATTATATAGCTTTTCATCCATTTATAACTCCTCCTTGAAATCATAATACGGTTAAGTAATTACCATATTTTTCCTAATGAATTTTATTGTAACATTATTCGTATTAGATTACAATTATTAAATTGCTAAATTTTATCACTCATATAGCTAATTTTTCAACAATTTATTCAAGGTACCACTCATCAGCAGATTCATCATTACCATCTTCTTTTTTTGGCATATATTTTTTCAAAACTCGCTCCATTAAAAATGAAAATAGTAAACAACTAAGTGCTGGTAAAAAAGATACAGTAATTGGTATAATTCGAATTACATAATAGCTAACTACCACAATAACAACTAAAACAATGGTAGTAGGAAGATGTTTCATAGCCATGAAAAATGAAGTATGAATCAATTGTCTTTTTCTCATTGTAAATCTCGAAAGATTAGGGAATATATAAACGCTAACACATAACAAGATGAAGAACATTGCTCGGTAAATGCAGATGAGAATATATCCTTGTGTCCCTCCCATTTTAACTGCAAGTCTCATATTAAGATATAACAAAGAACCAAATAACAATATAATAAGCCATAGTATCGTTCCAGTGATAAAGTTAGCTTTAAAGGAACGAAAATATTCTTTGGTTAAGTAGCCTCTCTCATGTCGTATTACTTTTACTACCCCATAATATAAAGCTGTTGTTGAAGCACCAATTGTTACTATAGGTATTGACGTAATCAACCATAAAATGCTTAGATAAAAGATATCAAATACCTTTGATAAGCCTGTCATTAATCCGCCTTCCAAGTTAAATAAATTCCCCATAAATATTCTCCTATCTCTTCTATCGTTTATTTTAAGTATTTTGGAACTTAGGTTACCTTTAGTGTATCATATTTGATGATATAATACTAAGGTTTCCTTCTAATGTATACTCTCCATAGCCTGATGACAAAATGAAATGATCACCTTTTGAAATCTTAACATTGTCTATTAAGCCTTCTCCTCCAATTACACTCATAATTGTAAAAGGTTCTTTTGCAGGTAGGGAAATCTCTCCATTAACATCAATCTTACTTACTTCATAATACTCACATTGAATTAATTTTTCAATCGTATTATTCTCAATTGTTATAGTCTCTCGTAGTGGCTTTACTTCTTCAAATGGACAAGTTATTACATCTATGCTCTTCTCTAAATGTAATTCTCTTGGTTTTCCATTCTGCAATCTATCATAATCATATAAACGATATGTAATATCACTATTTTGTTGCGTTTCTAATATTAACGTACCACCTTTAATTGCATGTACCGTCCCTGGTGTAATCTGAAAAAAATCACCTTTTTTAATAGGTTGTACTTTGATTAAATCATTCCATGCCTTATCTTCAATCATCTTCTTAAGTTCATCTTTACTTGACGCATTATGCCCTATAACAATCTGAGCTCCCTCATCGCAATCTAGTATATACCAACATTCTGTCTTTCCTAGAGAGCCATTCTCATTCTGCTTTGCGTAAGTATCATCTGGATGAACTTGAATGCTTAGATCCTCTTTTGCATCTATAATCTTGACAAGAAGCGGAAAAGTATCTCCATTTACATTTCCAAAAAGATCTTTTTCCTTTTTCCATATATCACTTAGCTTTCTTCCTTCATAAGTACCACTTTTTACAACACAATCTCCATTAGCATGTGCACTTACAGCCCAGCATTCTCCCGTTTTATCACTTGGAATATTATAATGGAAATCTTTTGACAATCGATTTCCTCCCCATATCATCTCTTTCATCACTGGATCTAAAAATAGTATTTCTTTCATAAGGCATCTCCTTCGTTTGAATTTTCATTATGATTAAATTATAAACTCTTCTAATTTAATCATAATAAAAATTCACAATAAATGCAACAATATTTCACTTTTAGTTTACATTTTTATTTATTTTGCACTATAATATTCTTTATACAAGCTTCGAAATAAGTTCAAGTAATATTTTATAAGAAAATAATTATTCCTTAGATTGATTTGTCTCTTTACTATTAATTGAATGTAGGAATAAACCACTCCTTAATTTTGGTTCAAACCAAGTGGACTTAGGTGGCATTCGTTTACCTAGATCTGCTACCATGAACAACTCCTCTATTGATGTTGGATAAAGTGTAAAAGCTACCACCATATCCTCCTTTACCCTTTTTTCTAATTCCTTTGTTCCTCTTATCCCGCCGACAAAATCAATTCTTTTATCAATCCTTGGATCTGTAATTCCGAGAATTGGACTTAAAATAAAATTCTGTAATATCGATACATTAAGTGTTTTTATGATTTTCTCTTCCTTATTATATTCATTTTCAATACTATCTAATTGTTCCTTTTTAAATGATAAACGATACCAATGATCATCTATATACATACCATAACTCAGCTTTGAATCTGGTTGATACTCTTTATCTCCACAATCCAAGATATCAAAGCTTTTCTTTACCTCTTGTAGGAAATCATCCTTCGATAATCCATTCAAATCTTTAACTACACGGTAATAGGGATATATCATAAGTTCATTATCAGGAAAAAGTACAGATAGAAAATAATCCGATTCTAGCTTTATCGACTGACTTTCTAACTTCGAATTTTCCTCTTCTTTTCTTCTCTTTAATCCCACTTTAACTGCAGAAGCAGCACGATGGTGACCATCTGCTATATAGATTTGCTTCATTTCGCTAAAGATTCCTTTTATCTCTTTTATTACATCTGGGTTCGATACCCTCCAAGCATTATGATGAATATGATCGGTACTTTCAAATGAATATAAGCAGTCTTGTTTCTTAATATCAGATGTTATTTTAGTCAATTTGTTATTATTACGGTAGGCTAAAAAGATAGGACCTGTTTGTGCATTACATACATCAATATGATTGATTCGGTCTATTTCTTTATCTTCTCTAGTATCTTCATGTTTTTTTATCGTATGATTTAGATAATCATCAATGGACACACATCCTACTATTCCCGTCTGGTGTCTACCCTCCATAATCAGCTCATAGATGTAATAGCACTCTGTTGAATCTTCGATAAAGATTCCCTCTTCTATCATCTGATTTAAGATATCCTTAGCTTTATAATACACCCTCTCATCATACATACTGATAGAATCATGAAACTGAGTGTCTGCGCGATCGATTTTTAAAAATGAGATAGGCTCTCTTATGACTTCTTTTCTAGCTTCTTCTCTTGAGTATACATCATATGGTAATGCAGCAACTCTTTCAGCTAGATGCTCCTTTGGTCTGATACTGGAAAATGGTCTAATATCTGCCATGCACGAAACCTCCTTTATTTATTAGATGATATTATGAGTTGCCCGACAAATGACCTGTTTCAGAATCTAGCCTGGCAATTTGCACAAAACAGAAAAAATGAATGCGCCTTTGAACATGTATTAGAAAATCTTGTTCTCGGATCATTTCGTGTTATATGCTAGGACAGATCTGTCTGAGCGAAGCGAGTTATCTGTCTTAGCATATGTTTTACATGAAATGATCTGAGAACTAGATCTTCTTATACATATTCAATGAAGCATGAGTTTTTCTGTTTTGTGCAAATTACCTAGACAACCTCCCAAACAGGTCATTTGTCGGGCAACTCATATTATATCATTCATGTTAAATATAGTAAATAAACTATCAATCCTAAAAAGTCAAAAAGACAGGATGTTTTAGGTTTCCCCAAAATATCCTGTCCTTTTATATTCCTCTTATTTAATGATTCGTACCTTTAATACTCCTTGGATTGCTTCAATTTTTTCTACAATCTCTTTTGTTGCTGTTACTTCAATATCAAATACTGTATAAGCGAATTCCCCTTTACTCTTATTAATCATATTTGATATGTTAATATTTTCTTCTGACAAAACACCCGTAAATTGCGTAATCATATTTGGTATGTTCCTATGATTTACTGTTATACGTGAAACTGATGTACATACTCCAGCATCACAAGCAGGATAATTTACAGAGTTCTTTATATTACCATTTTCAAGATAATCTCTGATTTCTTTTACTGCCATTACTGCACAGTTATCTTCTGACTCTTCTGTGGAAGCTCCAAGGTGAGGTAGAGCAATTACTCCTGCCATACCTGCTGTCTTAGCATTAGGGAAGTCCGTAACATACTTTTTCACTTTTCCTGATTGTAAAGCTTCTTCTATGTCATTGTCATTTACAAGCAAATCTCTTGCGAAGTTAAGAACAACAACTCCATTCTTCATTAATGCAATCGTATCTTTATTAATCATTCCTTTGGTATTATCAAGTAGTGGAACATGTACTGTTATATAGTCACATTCTCTATAGATATCTTCAATATTCTTTACATGAGTAATATCCCTAGATAGATTCCATGCTGCATCCACTGAGATATAAGGATCGCAACCATATACTTGCATCCCCAGACGATTCGCTGCATTTGCAACTAATACTCCGATGGCACCAAGACCGATAACACCTAATTTTTTACCTTGGATTTCAGTTCCAGCAAATTGAGATTTTTGTTTTTCAACAAGCTTTGCTACGTTTTCATCCTCTTTTACTGTCTGAACCCAATTAATACCACCAACAACATCCCTTGCTGCAAGCATTAATCCTGCGATTACTAATTCTTTAACACCATTTGCATTCGCTCCAGGTGTATTAAACACTACAATACCCTTTTTCGCACATTCCTCTAATGGAATATTATTCACCCCTGCGCCTGCTCTGGCAATTGCTTTTAAGGTTTCTGGTAATTCTAGATCGTGCATTGCTGCACTACGTACAAGTACAGCATCTGCTTGATTTAATTCTTTTACTGTTTCATATTGATTATCAAAAAGGTCTAATCCTACATTAGCAATAGGATTGAGGCAATTCACTTTATACATAAAGGCTCCCATCTGTCGCATCTGGCAACGTGTAAATTACTTATTATCTGCTTCAAATTTCTTCATAAATTCAACTAACTTTTCAACACCTTCGATTGGCATAGCATTATAGATACTTGCTCTCATGCCTCCAACTGAACGGTGTCCTTTTAAGTTTTCAAAGCCTGCTGCTTTTGCTTCTTTTACGAATTTAGCATCCAACTCATCATTACCTGTTACAAATGGTACATTCATAAGTGAACGATCTTCTTTTCTTACTGTTCCTTTGAACATACTACTTTGATCTAAGTAATCATAAAGAATCTTTGCTTTCTTTTCATTTAATTCTTTCATGGCTTCAAGTCCGCCATTTTTCTTTAACCATTTAAACACTTTACCACAGATGTAGATACCATATGCTGGAGGTGTATTGTATAAAGATTTATTGTCATCATGAATCTTATATTTTAACATAGTAGGTGTTCCAGGAAGTGTATCCTCTGTTATTAGATCTTCACGAATAATCGCAATAACTACACCAGCTGGTCCAACGTTCTTTTGAACACCACCATAGATTAATCCATATTTCGTTACATCCACAGGTTCAGATAAGAAACAAGAGGATACGTCCGCTACTAATGGTTTTCCTTTGGTATTAGGAAGTGTCTTGAATTTGGTTCCATAGATTGTGTTATTCTCACAGATATATACGTAGTCAGCATCCTCATCTATGTCAAGATCAGAACAATCAGGAATATAAGAAAAAGTTTTATCTTCACTTGATGCAATGGCTTTTGCTGTTCCATAGATTTTTGCTTCTTGGAATGCTTTCTTTGCCCATTGACCAGTAATGATATAATCCGCCACTTTATTCTTCATAAGATTCATAGGAATCATTGCAAATTGTTGCGAAGCTCCACCCTGTAAGAATAATACTTTATAATTATCTGGAATATTCATTAGATCTCTTAGGTCTTGTTCTGCTTCACCAATAATCGATTCGAATGCTTTCGATCTGTGACTCATCTCCATTACCGACATTCCAGTACCCTTATAGTCTAACATTTCGTCTGCTGCTTCTTTTAATACTTCTTCAGGTAGTACAGCTGGACCTGCTGAAAAATTATATATTCTTCCCACGTTGTGAATCCTCCTTTATTTTGCTTCGAACTTGCACTGTAAATTTTTAATGCTTTACTACATTAATGCATAGACTGATTATAAGACGAAAGTATATCGAAGTCAACCTATTTCTCTAGAAAAAAATATGAAGTCTATAATTTTTTTATTATTTGCAGATTATATATTTTTTCGTAATGTGTATAACAGCACTTTGTTAACTGCTAATGTAGAGCTAAGCAACATCATTATAATTTCTAAGGTTTTTTCTTATATTTTAGTTAGCTTTATTATTAGTAATATGAAGAAACCAAACCATATATTCATTACATAGCATAAGAAAATTTTTTATCAATTCAATCCAAAAAGTATGTATAAAAAGTATATCTCTAGAATTCACAGACAAGAATTCTAGAGATATATCTTAAATTACTAACATAATTCCATTACTTTTACTTTATATACTACCTTAATAATTTGACCTGGGGTCATAGTATTTAGTTGAAATCCAGCTTCTGGATTATAATCTGGATAAGACGTTCCGTTTACTGTTACACTGCCTAATACAAAGTTGGTATTATGAGGAGTTGGATCAAGGAAGACTACATTAGTAGCATCAATATTACCAATATTAATGATTGTGATAGTATAGGTTAACCCCTCTCCTATGGTTGCATATTGTTTATCAACTTCTTTTGTTACTTTTAAGTTACCATAAGAAATATTCGTAGTTACTGTATTAGAATAAGCAGTATCCTTATATGGCTGTTGTTGTGGATTTACTAAATATTCAAAGTTAATCACAGCCTGGTTGGTAACTTTATTGGTAGCAGGAACCATATCAACAATTACCGTAAATGTTACATTAACCACATTACCAACATCAATATTATCTAGGTTAAAACCAGTAATAGGATTATAATCTGGTTTACTTACATTGTTTATTTTTACGCTTCCTGGCTTAAAAGATACTCCTGCTGATGGAAGATCCTTAAATGCTATATTGCTATTCATTACATTTCCATCATTCGTTATTCGAATAGAATACAGAATCTCATCTCCAAGAGTCGCAATGAACTTATCTAAACTCTTAACAACGCTCAACCTACCTAATACTATATTGGTAACTACTTCATTGCTTATTTGATTTTTTGTTAAAATAGTTCCATTTGGATCAACTTGATAATGAAATTGTACCGATGAAGTATTTGCAATGAAGGAAGTTGTTGGAAGTGATTTTATCTTCGCACTAAACTCAACTATCACTTTTTGATTTGGTTCTAAATCAAGTAAATCAAATCCTACTGTTGGATTTAAATCAGGATATACAGTATTGTTTATACTAACAGTTCCAGTTATAAACTTACACTCTGGTTGTAAATAATCAAAAAAGAACACCTTAGTTGCGTTTACATTACCTGTATTAATTATCGTTGAGGTATACGTAATTGTATCATCTACTCTAGCATACATCTTATCAACCATTTTCACATTGCTTAATCTACCTATATTAACGTTTGTAGACACCGTATTAGAAGTTGCATTAATTGAATAGTTATCCCCTTCTGGATCTATCTTATATTCTCCCTTAGCAGTTGACTTATTCGTAATAATTGGTGGCAATGGTAATGAATTCACAAGAGCATTAAACTGTACCAACGTATTCTCACCAGCTATTAAGTCTGGTAGGTTAAATCCGTCTATTGGGTTATAGTTAGGATAACTTATATAATCTATTTTTACTGTTCCAGCAGTAAAAATTCCTCCCTCTGACAAATAATCCTGGAAGAACAATGTTGATAAGGTATTGTTTCCTTCATTCTTCACTAAGATATTATAATAAAGTATATTTTGTAAGGTTGCATACGTTTTATCAACCTCTTTTACTGCCGTTAGTTTTGGTAGTATTATAAGCGTATATACAGTGTTCGATTGGGTTGACTTATTATAATATTGTTCGTCTGGATTAATCTTGTAAGAAAACGTAGCAAGAGCATAATTTAATATACTATTTTCTAATGGAAGGCTTGTTACTGTGACTGTAAATAGGATGGTAACACTATCTAACGGCTCCATATTCTCAACAGGAAATCCTTTTATCGGATTGTAATCTGGATACGATACCTCATTTATTTGCACAGAACCTACATCAAACGTAATATCTGATTGTAGATTATCTGTAAAATAAATACGCTCCGCTCTTATATTGCCGACATTTTGAAGTACTATTTTATAGGTTAACACATCACCTATGGTAGAATATAAGAGATCTACACTCTTTGTTAACTTTATTACACCAACATTTATCTGAGTTGTTACCGTATTTGATTTGAGTTGAACAATGATATCGGAACCATTTGGATCAATGCGATAAGCAAATGTTATATCCGCTGTATTACGAACAATGGACGGGATTGGAATGCTAGTTACTACAACCTCAAACGATACTACTACTTTATTTCCTGGAGGAATATTTCCTAATGTAAAACTTGAATATGGGTGATACGTTGGATAAGAAGTATCGTTAATCATAACCGAACCATTAACAAAACTTATACCATTAGAGATGACATCTCTAAAATTCACGTTCTTTGCAATTGTATTACCTTTATTCTCAACGATAACAGTGTAAGTTAAGACATCATCTATGGTTGCATAACTTTTACTAACTGTTTTGTAAGCTATCACCGATCCTATATTAACTGTTGTTGTAACAGTGTTTGATACACTCTCTTTTACTATTGGTGGATTCATAGGATTAATCTCATATTTATAATTACACTTCGAGGAGTTATAGATCGTATAATCTGTTGGTAATGTTTGAATTGTTACAGCAAACTTCACAACTCTATTTTTATAACCTTTAATAACTCCTAATGAGAATCCCGTATTTGGGTTATATTCTGAATAACTAATATCATCTATTACTACACTTCCAGTAACAAAGCTTACATTAGTCCCTATGATATCTTGAAAAAATACATCAACACAGTCTGAATTCCCTTGATTTTCAACAGTAACCGTATAATTTAAGGTATTTCCTAATGTAGCATACTTTTTATCTACTTCTTTCGTAAGAGCTAGATTACCATAATTAATCATTGTGGTTACTTGATTCGATGTTGTAGTAATTGTAATTGGCGTATCATCTGGAGTATATTGATAAGTGAATGTAATATCCGCTTTATTATTGAATAATCCAAGATCAGGAATTCGATTTACATGAACGCTAAATAGAATATTATGCGACTGATCAGGCATTAAATCCGTAAGTACAATTCCTCTATTTGGATTCACATTATTATATGGTGTACCATCAATGATTACACTTTCTAGGTTAAAGGAAGCATCATCCTGAATCAAATCCTTCAAATTCAGGTTCGTAGCCTTTACTGATCCTGTATTCTTAACTAAAATGGTATAGGTTAAATCTTCATTTAGCGTTGCATATAATTTATCTACCATTTTCGTAATGGTCAATTCACCAATCGACAGATAAGTTTGTGTTGTATTGGTGTTAATTGTAGCTGCAACTAGTTCTGATCCTACTAAATAATCATAATCAATAGTAGCATAGTTATAAATAATATTATTCTTTGGCCTACTCTTTACAGTTGCCATAAATTCAACTTTAGTTGTTCCATTCGCTGCAATATCAGAGAGTATATATCCAGCATTTGGATTATATCCTTTTTTCTGTACTCCATTTATATAAACGGAATCTTCTATAAAGACAATGTTCACATCAAGTACATCCTTGAATATGACATTCTGTGCTGCGATATTACCTTGATTGATGACCATAATTGTATATTTAATGGTATCCTCTAATTTTGCATAAGCCTTATCTACTGTTTTATTCGCTGACACAATCGTATCATTTACATCAATTATTGTAGTATTCGAAGTGGTATTCTTTGTAATTAGACTTTCATTTGGATCAATGAAATAAGAATAATCAATCTTTGCCGTATTTCGTAATTTATTATCAGTAGGAATTGCATTAACAATAGCATTAAACCGAACATTAACCAGTTGCCCTACTGGTATATCACCAAGTGAAAATCCAGTATTTGGATTATATTGTTGTTGATTTTGATCATTAATATATACGGTTCCCGTTTGAAAAGCAGATTCTTTCTGTACTATATCCTGGAAAAATACATTAGAAAGAGGAACATTTCCTGTATTTGTGACAACAAAGCTATAGGTTACCTCATTAGATAATCTCATAACGGTACGATTGGCTGATTTTGTAATCGTAATGCTGCCAAGTTTAATATAGGTTATAACTGGATTACTCGTAATACTTCCAATGGTTGCTGGCTTACTAGGATCTATCTTATATTGATAATTAACATTTGAAGAATTGGATACATAGCCTTCACTTGGAAGTCTATTAACGCTAACTTCAAATATTACCTTTACATCTGATAGTGGTCTTATTTCTCCAATCGGAAATCCTTGATTTGGATTATAATCTCTGTAAGGTGTTCCATTAATCGTAACGGAACCACTAGTAAACACGGTTTGTTCTGGTATAACATCAATAAATTCTGCATCTATTATGCTAGTATTTCCAGTATTTCGAATGATGGAAGTATAGATTAGTTTATCATTTACGGTAGCATACACTTTATCTACTGTTTTCGTGTTCGTAACGATTACTTGATTAATATTGGTCGTCACTGTATTACTGGTTAAACTAACTTCGACATCTGGTAATAGTGGACTTAGTTGATAATGGAATTTTACCTTTGAAGTATTGGTAATCTTATTACTGGAAGGAACACTATTTAATTTCACCTGAAAAATAATTGTTACTGTAGATTGTGGCATAATATTCTCTAGAGTGAAACCAGTAATTGGGTTAAGATTTGATTTACTAACGCTGTTTATAATAACAGAACCCTCAACAAAACTACCACCGTTCGATAATACATCTGTAAAAAATACATTCTTTAACTCTACAGTTCCTGTATTATGAACTTCAACGGAATAATTCAAGATATCATTCACTGTAGCATAAGCTTTATCCACTGTTTTGGTGATGGATGCAGAATATTCATTGACTATGGTACTTACTAGATTACTGGTAGTTGATTTGGTAATTGGTTGCCCATTTGGATCTACGAAAAAACTATAACTTAAGTTTGCTCCATTTGTTAAGGTATTTGGTACTGGCACAGAATTTACTGTAGCTTTAAATTCGACAGTAACAACCTGCCCCATCTCAAGTTTCCCTATGGTAAATCCAGTACTTGGATTATATCCCGTTTTGTTTACTCCATTTACATATACAGACCCTGTAACAAAGCTCTCCTGCACAGGGATGATATCTGTTAAGAATGTCTGAACTGCTGCTGTATTTCCAACATTAGCTGCCGTTATTTTATACGTTAAGATATCCCCAACGGTTGCATATTGATAATCAACTTCTTTTTTTAAAGACACGGATGCATATGGAACATACGTTATCGCAGTGTTCGAGAATTCTGTCTTTGTTATCTTCATACTATTAGGGTTCGTTTGATAGGTTAGTAACACTTCTGAAACATTGGAAATATAACCTACTGGAGGATTAGAAATAATAATCGTAGCAAAGGATATTGTATGAACCTCTTGTGGTTTTAGATCGCTTATTGAAAATTGGGTACTTGGATTTAGGTCCTTATAATTAATTCCATCAATATATACACTGTTTGGATAGAATTCCATATACGTTCCAATATAGTCTGAAAATTTCAGATCCTTTAGCGTAACAGTTCCTGTATTTGTTATCGTAACGGTATATATAAGTGCATCATTTAACCCAGCATAACTCTTATCAACACTCTTTACGATACTATACTTTGCTTGATTAATTACTGTTTGAACGGTATTACTATACCCAGTTTCTACCACTGCTTTACCATTAGGATCAGGTTTATATTGATATATTATCTCACTTTTATTCTCAATGCGATTTGGACTTGGTAGGGAATTCACCTTTACCTTAAACCTAACTTCTACCGTATCTTCTGGGCACACTGTACCAATACCAAAACCTTGAATAGGATTATAATCTGTATAAGGGATACCATTAATCGTAACAGTTCCTGTGACAAATGATGCTTCTGCTTGAATGGCATCTAGAAATGTACTCTGAATCACACTTATATTACCGTGATTTGTAATTCTGATTGTATAATATAGAATATCGCCAACCTCAGCATACTCTTTATCCACTAACTTAATAAAATCCATACATACAAAGTTTGCTTTCGTATTAACAATATTAGAATCTTTTTCAGACGTTATCATTGTTTCTCCTGGTACAATCTCATATTTAAAAGGAATTTTGGCTTTATTCTCTACGTTATCTTCCTGATTCAAACTATTTACTAAGACTTTATATTTAACTTCTATTGTCATTTCTGGATTAATTGAATCTGGTAAATGAAATCCATCAAATGGGTTAAGACTAGGATAATCTATCTCATCAATCGTTAAACTACCATTAACAAAAGATGCCCCAGGAATATTAGGCTCTTTTACGAGAACATTATTCGCTGGTATATTACCGTTATTCGTTAAATCTAATTGATAACCTACCCTATCACCTATCTTTGGATAGTTGTTGTCATTACATCTTTCTTCGACTACATTACTATATTGTATTTGCACGAAGGTGTTATTGCTAAGTTCCGTTTTCCTTCTTAGATATCCATATTGATTAAAGATATAGCCATGTGTAACAGCACTTTGATTCATTACTTTAGTGGAAGCGGATAAAGACATTACTTTTGACTGGAAGGTAATCTCCAACTGGTTTCCTACGCTTAGATCATCTAGACGAAATCCATCAACAGGATTAAGCCCTGGAACACGCATTCCCCCTACTGTTACAGAATCTAGCACAAAGTTAGAACAAGCATCTAATTTATCTTGGAAAAACACTTCTCTAGCTAATTCAGTACCAACATTTTCAATATTCACAGTATACGTAAGAATATCACTTAAGCTTGCCGTATTTTTTGAAACAGATTCTATGATTTTCAATTCACCATTTTGTACAATTAACTCAATCGCATTCGTTTTTCCTGTATTGGTTATTCGATCAACTCCAGAAGTGAATTGATAACTATAGTCCGCATTCTGTTTTAACTTACCACCTACCGGAACATTCTTTACCTTAACAGAAAAATGTACAGTAACAATACCTCTAGCTTCTATGGTTCCTAGATTTATACCAGCGATAACATTGGCAGTTTGGCTCTCCTTACCGTTAATAACTACAGATCCTGGTATAAATGATGTACTTGTATTAATGTTACTAGATATTGTAACATTGTTAGCGTCTATATCTCCGTCATTACGAATTTGTACCTTATATACTAATGTTTCTCCAACCTCTATGTTATACTCTTTATCTCCGTCAATATCATAGGCATCCATCGTTGCGATCATATCTGGCGATTTTGATAATACTTGCACTCCTAACGCTACTAACTGTACACCGTCACCTATTGTTTCTTCGGTTACTTGACCAGCTAATAATGTCTGATTCGTTACAAGTGTTTTTGATATGTCAACATTTGATATATCCCATTTATTTCTCGCTCCCATTGTCTGAGTTGGTACAAATCCATCATGGTTTTTGGTTCCATTAGTACCATCAATATTTAATAATCCATTTGTTAAACTGGTTGGGTTGACAACATTAATTATCCCAGCGAAAAAATTGTTACCTGGATTATTAGGTGCAGTTCCTGGATTAGCACTTGGTGAATGAACAGAGTTTCCTATATTTTTAAGCCCTGCAAAGGAAGGTCCTACTGCAACTACCTCGTAACCATTTAATACACCACCATTTGCACAAGCCATAAATATATTTCCTTTTAGACTATCAAGTTCAGAACTCATTGTAAAACCTGATATTGTTGCCTGCAATGGAGTATTCGACGTTGCTATTGCAATTCCAGAAGAATAGATAATCTTTTGAGGTTTAAAATTATCATTACGGTATATCACCGATAACGACCATCCAGCTCTTGTATTGCTTAATCCTGAACTTGGAACACTAATTGGTACTTTTGATACGCTGTATTCCCCAGATAATGCAGCTTGTACATAGTTTGTAGCATTCGCTGCTCGGTATCTATCAATCGTCCCCGAATCAGCCTTATAACTTTCCCCATATTCAGGTACAATGGAATACGTTCCTTTTGGAGTCTGAAAACTGATTGTACCATCCTCAATACTTCTTAAATCTAAAGCTCCTACTACATTACTTTTTACTGATGAATACCATACTAACTCTGCGTAAAGTACTGTACTATTTGATAAGATTTCTAAATGTGCAGCACTTCCAGATTGTGTCCAATTTCTCGTTGTAGTTCCATCTAATTTAATAAGATCTGACGTATTCACAGATGGTTCTGTTGTACTACCACATACAACCAAACTATTGCCCGTCGCTACTAGAATTGCTTTATCAATGGTTGTAAAATGTTGCAATAAGGGCATAATCTACCTCCTACTAATTAAGTCATAATTCTATTCTAAAATGCTCTATTCTATGATATATCTGATTCTATTGATTGGTGACTTGTCACTCTTAAGTTTCAGAATTAGATGTAAAGCGCCGATAAAAAAAGCCAGCGATATCTTGAGGAATTTTCCTTATTTCTCCTCAACATCACTAGCTTATCTTGATAAAATATAGGTTATAATCATAAATTGTCTCTAATGAATCGGATCATGAAATATAAAAGTATGCTATCCATAAATGCAATCTTCTGTATTTCTTCTCCAGTATACATTACAGTAGTTAGATTACTTTTTTTATAGATTGCAATTGGCTTTCTCTCAATATGATAGATATAATCATATTTTACTAACGCGGTATTCCTTATTTCTCCCTGCTGCTGTGGTAATACTAAAACTTTAAACTTAATATCAATGCATTGATTAGGATAAACATCACCAATATAAATACCTTTATTTAAATTGATACATTCTATTATATTACCATTCACAAGAAATGAGTTCTTAATATATTTAAGTCTTGTAGGAATGTCATCATAAAAATATGCATTCTTAATCTTTACATTACTATTATTCTGAATAAGAATGGTATACGTTAAGATGTCATATGCAAAAGTAACGTCTTTATTAACTCTTTTATGAACTTCCAGTTGATCCATGATGATTTGAGTTGAAACAGTATTACTTATTATAGATTTACTTATACTATAGCTATCCATTGATAATCGATAGCTATAATCAACTCTACATTCATTCACTACTTGCATTTTTCACCCAATGATTCATTCATGAATATATAGAAACTTGCTCTTTCTTCCAATATTTATGAATTTTCTTATACTATCCCACTCCTGTTTTCTATCATTCTATGATATCTAAGATGCCTTCATACATCTTTTTCTCTTTTACTATTAGGATTCTTGCGTCTTCGTCTTCCCTCCAGCCACAACTACGCCAGCTATAATAAGAATAGCACCTAGAATCCCCATAATCGTTATCTTCTCATGAAGAATAATACACGCCACAACCATTGTTACAAATGGACTAAGATAAATATAATTATTCGTCGTTACAATACCAAGCTTTACCGTTGCAACATTCCATGCAACATAGCAGATTCCACTTCCTAATACCCCAAGAAATATCAGACAAAATAGAAAAGAGGGTCTTTTTATCCCTTCCGTCGAAAATGGAGCACCTTCCAATAAAAGCATTGGAAGCGTAGTTATAATAGAATAAAACACGACCTTACGTGTCAGATAAATGGAATCATATTTATGTACATGATGCTTTAATATGACCGAATAGATTGCCCAACATAGCGCTGCACTTACTGCTAAACAGTCCCCTACAGGATCTAAGTTTAGTACGACAGTACCATTAAATACGACAAGAGCTACTCCAAATAATGCAATAACCGCACCCAGTACAATACTTTTGTTCATCTTCTCATCTTTCGTTAAAAAATGAGCTAATATGGCTGTTAATATAGGAGCTGCAGATAGCAGAATACTTACATTGGACGTACTTGATATGGTAAGTGCTCTATTTTCAAAATAAAAATAAATCGTTGTACCTGTAAGTGCTAATAATAGAAATATTCCTTCTTCTCTCCAACATGTTTTTTGTAACTTATGATTTAAAGCAAACAATGTTACGTATGCTATTACAAAACGCATAATCATAACTTGTACGGGTGTATATTCTTCTAGTAATAGCTTACTCGCTATAAAAGTTGTTCCCCATACTATGATGGTTATTGTTGCTAAAATATGTCCATAAAGTTTCTCAGATGTCGCTGTCATTGTTAAACCTTTGCCTTTCCTTATGTATATTATGATTCGAGGGTCAAAAAGCCTTATTTTAGTTTACTAAGTGTATATCGCTGTATAATTATGAATTTTGGCTACCTTTCCCTCAAGCATCATATTTTTTACAAGCCTCAGAACAAGCAAAAATACTCACTTACGTTCCTATTTTTACTTTGAGTCTTGACAAAATATAAACGATACTTTCGGCCGGACTACGCCATAATTAATAATTATACATCAATATACACAATCTAGGTTAAGAAAGGCTTTTGACTCTCGAATCATATTATAGATATATGTCTATTCCAGATAAAAAGCTAGAATAGAGAATCTTTATAGACTCTCTATCCTAGCTTAACATAGTTGATTATATGTTATCAATCTTTGCTTTATTTTTTATTTAAATCTTCCTCAGTAAATACTTCGTTGATTGCAGCTCCAGGTGCTACCATAGGCCATACCTTATCGTCCTCATTAATAACACAATCGATAACAATTGGTTTATTGTATGTCAAGGCTTCCTTGAAACACTCTTCAAATTCTTCAATTGTTGTAGCGCGAACACCTTTTGCTCCTAAAGCATCTGCTAATTTCACGAAATCTACACCATCATTAAGAATCGTATTCGAATATCTCTTTTCATAGAATAACGTCTGCCATTGTCTTACCATTCCAAGAACATGATTATTTATAACTACTTGAATAATTGGAATATTATATCTTGCTGCTGTTGCAATCTCATTCATATTCATACGGAAACAGCCGTCTCCAGCGATATTGATTACGGTTTTATCTTTCCTACCAAGTTTTGCTCCAATGGATGCGCCAAGGCCATATCCCATAGTACCAGCACCACCAGAGGTGATAAAGGTTCTTGGTTTCGTATATTGATAAAATTGAGAAGCCCACATCTGATGTTGACCTACTTCTGTTGTGATAACTGCATCGCCTTTGGTTAACTCATAGATTTTCTCGATAATAGCAGGGCCAGAAAGTATAGTATCTTTATATTTTAATGGGTACTTTTCTTTTGACTCTTGAATCCAATCTAGCCATTCGGTATGGTCTTGTTTTTCTAGTTTTTCATTAAGTATTTGTAAGATACTCTTTACGTCACCTTTTACACTGGCATATGTTAATATGTTTTTATTAATTTCTGCTGGATCAACGTCAAATTGAAGTACTTTTGCATTTGCTGCAAATTTATTAGCATTTCCTGTAACACGATCACTAAATCTTGCGCCAATTGTAATAAGAAGGTCACATTGTGTAACTCCAAAATTCGATGTTTTTGTTCCATGCATTCCTAACATTCCTGTGTAATAAGGGTGTGTTGCGTCAAATGCACCTTTTGCCATTAAAGTATCTGCAACAGGTGCTTGCACTTTCTCTACAAATTCTTTTAACTCTTCATAAGCCTCTGAAATAATGGCTCCACCACCAACAAAGATATATGGTTTTTTTGCTTCTCGAATTAAATGAAGAGCAGTCTCTATATCTTCATCAGTAATCTGTTCTGTAATTCTCTTAATTGGCTCAATTGATACTGGTGTATACTCAGTTACTGCAGCTGTTAAATCTTTTGGAATATCAACTAAAACTGGCCCAGGACGTCCTGTACGTGCTATCTTAAATGCTCTTCTTAAAATATCCGCTAACTTAGTGATATCTTTTACGATAAAATTATGCTTTGTAATTGGCATCGTTACGCCAGCGATATCAATTTCTTGAAAACTATCTTTACCAAGTAAACTTACTCCTACATTTGCTGTTATGGCAACCAAAGGTACTGAATCCATATATGCTGTTGCTATTCCTGTTACAAGATTGGTAGCTCCAGGTCCAGAGGTTGCTAAACATACACCCACCTTTCCTGTGGCTCTTGCATATCCATCAGCTGCATGGGATGCCCCTTGTTCATGCGATGTTAAAATATGCGTAATCTCATCCTGATGCTTATAAAGTGCGTCATATATGTTTAGAATAGAACCACCTGGGTATCCAAATACAGTATCTACACCTTGTTCCTTTAAACATTCTATTACTATTTCAGAACCTGTTAACTCTCTCATACATTACCTACCTTTCTATTCTTGCTCCCATCTGTCGCCTTTGGCGAAGTATAAATCAGGGGTCTTTTTTTAGAATTAATATTTTGGCACTTCTAAGATTGCACCACGGTTGCCTGATGTAACGAGTGCTGCGTAACGAGCCAAGTAACCTGTTAATTTTCTATCTTCTTTTGGCTTCCATGCTTTTCTTCTCTCTTCTAATTCTTCGTCAGAGATTACAAAGTTTAGTGTATTCGCATTAATATCAATCTGAATGATATCTCCTTCTTGTACTAATGCAATATTTCCACCAACTGCTGCTTCTGGTGAGACATGACCAATAGAAGCTCCTCTAGATGCTCCACTAAAACGTCCATCTGTTATTAATGCTACGCTTGAACCAAGTCCCATACCCATAATTGCTGAGGTAGGATTAAGCATTTCTCTCATACCAGGTCCACCCTTTGGTCCTTCATAACGAATAACAACTACATCTCCTGATACAATCTTTCCATCTTTGATTGCTTTAATTGCGTCTTCCTCGCAGTCGAATACTCTAGCAGGACCTTCATGTTTCATCATCTCTGGTGCTACTGCTGAACGTTTTACAACTGCAGAATCTGGTGCAAGGTTACCTTTTAATACTGCAATACCACCTATTTCACTATATGGCTGTTCAATTGGACGTATTACTTCTGGATCTATATTCTTACAATCTTTAATATTTTCATAAACCGTCTTACCTGTTGCAGTAATTAAGTCTGTATATACTAAATCTTTTTTCATTAGCTCATTCATTACCGCATATACACCGCCGGCTTCATTTAAATCTTCCATGTAAGTATGGCCTGCTGGTGCTAAATGACATAGATTAGGAGTTTTTGCACTGATTTCATTTGCTTTATCTAAGTTAAGATCAATTCCAGCTTCATGAGCAATTGCTGGTAAATGTAACATACTATTCGTACTGCATCCGAGTGCCATATCAACAGTTAGCGCATTTAAAAATGCTTTTTCTGTCATAATATCTCTTGGCCTAATGTTCTTTTCTAATAATTCCATTACTTTCATACCAGCTTGCTTTGCAAGTTTTAATCTCTGAGAATATACGGCTGGAATTGTTCCATTTCCCTTTAAGCCCATTCCTAATACTTCGGTTAAACAGTTCATACTGTTTGCTGTATACATACCAGAACATGAACCACAAGTTGGACATACTTTATTCTCGTATTCTTCTACATCTTCTTCAGTCATTGTTCCTGCTGCATAAGCTCCAACTGCTTCAAACATACTAGATAGACTAGTCTTGCATCCCTTTACTTTACCTGCAAGCATTGGTCCACCACTTACAAATACGGTTGGAATATTAACTCTAGCTGCTGCCATCAATAGCCCAGGTACATTCTTATCACAGTTTGGTACCATTACTAAAGCATCAAATTGATGAGCCATTGCCATTGCTTCGGTTGAATCAGCTATTAAATCTCTTGTAACTAAGGAATATTTCATTCCTTGATGTCCCATCGCAATACCATCACACACTGCAATTGCTGGAAATACAATAGGGGTTCCACCAGCCATAGCCACTCCCATACGCACAGCTTCTACAATTTTATCAAGATTCATATGCCCAGGAACGATCTCATTATAAGAACTTACGATACCTACTAATGGTCTTTCCATCTCTTCTTTTGTTAATCCAAGGGCATTAAATAAGGAACGATGTGGTGCTTGTTGCATACCTTTTGTTACTGAATCACTTCTCATATCATTACCACCTTTTCTATTTGATTTTCTATTTTTATCTTCGTATTCTATCTACTATCTTAGTTGTTGATTAGAGTTTCAAAAGTTTTTCTCAACTTAAACTGTGTATATTGAATAACATTCCTCTCAGTCTGTATTTTTATACCAATTCATTCACTATTAAATCGCCCATTTCTATTGTTCCAACGAGAGTCTTCCCTTCGGACATGATATCAATGGTACGGTATCCTTTTTGTAACACACTTTTGATTGCTGCTTCTATCTTATCAGCTTCCACTTCCAGATCAAAAGAATATCTAAGCATCATAGCGACTGAAAGAATGGTTGCAATTGGATTCGCTTTGTTCTGTCCAGCAATATCTGGAGCAGATCCATGACTTGGTTCATATAGACCTAACTTGGTATCACCTAGACTTGCAGAAGCTAGCATACCAATAGAACCAGTTACCATACTTGCTTCATCTGATAATATATCACCAAACATATTCTCAGTCAAAATAACATCAAATTGTTTTGGATCTTTGACTAGTTGCATTGCACAATTATCAACTAGCATATCACTTAACTCTACATCTTCATACTCTTTTGCAACTTCTTTCACAACATTTCTCCATAATCTTGAAGAATCAAGAACGTTAGCTTTATCAACACTGCATACTTTCTTATTTCTCTTTCTTGCAATCTCAAATGCCCATTTTGCGATTCTTCTTATCTCAACTTCGTCATAAGTTAAGGTATCCGTTGCTTTTCTAATTCCATTTTCAGTAGTGGTATGACGTTCTCCAAAATAAAGTCCGCCAGTTAACTCTCTCATTACTACAAAGTCAAATCCACCTTCTATAAGCTCATCCTTTAATGGGCATGCTCCTTTTAGTTCATCGAATAGAACTGCTGGGCGGATATTTGCATAGAGATTCAGTCCTTTTCTAATTGCCAACAATCCTGCTTCTGGTCTTAGATTCGGAGGTAGAGTATACCAATTAGACTGACCAACATTGCCACCTACTGCACCTAAGAGGACAGAATCACTTGCTTTTGCAGTATTTAGTGCTTCCTCTGTTAGAGGGACTCCAGTTTTATCAATTGAGATTCCACCCATTAGAACTTCTGTATAAGAAAATGAGTGTCCGTGAAGCTCTCCTATTTTATCTAACACCTTAGTTGCTTCCCTTACTATCTCTGGTCCAATACCGTCTCCTGGAATTAATGCTATCTTATAGTTCATCGTATCATCCTCTCTCTTTCTAGGGTTCTTATAATCAATTTTAGTTAAGCAGCCTTTGATTGATCCAAATAAGTATAAAAAAACGCCCTACACAAGCATTGCTTATATAGGGCGAACATTAGTCCGTGTTACCACCTAATTTCAGAGATAAATCTCTGCTCTCATTACAATACAGGTAAAGTTCTTCCGATATTGTCTTCCCTATAACGGTGGAAATGTCCGTTGAAGCCTACTTAGATTATCTGTTCGGTTCAAAGCTCAAAGGCTACTTCGATACTATCTTCATGAAGATTCTCACCAACCATCTTCTCTCTTGGCTTCGGATTAGTATGTACTCCTCCTTATCATTGCTTTTACACTGCATTAAGTTAAAGTAATTATAAGCGTTTTTCTTATATATGTCAATATGTTTTTTACTATTTTTTCTTAATAAGCTAGTGTGAAAGTTTAGTGTATTTCACACTAGCGTCCATGTCTGCGACTTGCTCGCAGACCTAAATTCAACGTGTGAAGCGCCTTTTTTTCACACTAGCTCAGTAATATGATATTTAACTTTTCTTATAGTCCAAGCATTGCTTTATCAGAATATGGAGCATATTCAATTGGTACAAAATATCCTTGATCATATTGGCAAACAGGACATATCTCTGGTGCTTTGTTTCCCGTAACTATATGCCCACAATTCAAGCACATCCAGATTCCACTTGTATCTGATTGATATAGTTTATTTTCTTCTAGCATCTTAGCATAGAAACCGAAACGTTCTCCATGCGTCTTCTCAACCTTTGCAATTAATTCAAAACTTGCAGCAATCTGTGCAAATCCTTCTTCTTTTGCTATTTTTGCAAAGTTAGGATACGCATCTTCAAACTCTTCAAATTCATTGTGCTTTGCTTTATTCAATAAAGATACAATATCATCTGAAATATCTACTGGAAAGTTACCATCAATATAGATGTTCTCACCAGCAACTTCCTTTAGGTGATCAAAGAATACTTTTGCATGTGCTCTTTCTTGATTGGCTGTAAACAAGAACACTTCTTCAACTAAATGCAATTTATTATTTTTCGCAACATTAGCTGCAAACGTATATCTATTTGCTGCTTGACTTTCACCTGCAAATGCTCGAAGTAGATTCTCTTTTGTTTTGCTTTCTTTTAACGATACTGACATACGATTCCTCCTATTTCTTCAACATGATTACTTAATAAGCTTCGTATCATATTCATTTCTAATTTCATTAATCCACATTTTACATGTTTCTCAATTCTTATGAAATTATTCATGCATTCATATGTCGATATGGTTTATTTCATTAATTTACTTTACTCTAACTTCCTTGATAAAATCTATATTATACTTGATAAATTCTATCGAAACAGTATATTAATTACCATGGTTCTAACTTTGACGAAGTTTGAGTTATGATCTGGGTAGCAAAAGTCATTCTTAATATAAATTGTGTATATCGATGTATAATTATTAATTTTGGCGTAGTCCGGCTGAAAGCAACGTTTATATTTTGTCAAGACTTAAAGCGAAAATAGGAACGTGAGTGAGTATTTTGGCTTGTTTTGAGGCTTGTAAAAAATATGATGCTTGAAGGAAAGGTAGCCAAAATTCATAATTATACAGCGATATACACTCAGTAAACTAAAAAATGACTTTTGACACCCTATCCAGTTATTTATTATTTATATAATTGATTAATCCTTCAGACCTAATAATCTTTTGCATGAATTCAGGAAATGCCTGCCCTTTGAATTCAGTTCCTTTGGTTTTGTTATAGATCATTCCACTGTCAAAATCGACTTCTACCATGTCGCCTGCTTCAATTCCTTTTGCAGCTTCTGGACATTCAATAATAGGAAGACCTATGTTAATCGCGTTACGATAAAAGATTCTTGCGAATGTCTCTGCAATAACACAACTTATTCCTGCAGCTTTAATGGCAATTGGAGCATGCTCTCTTGAAGAACCACATCCAAAATTCTTATTCGCTACCATGATATCTCCAATCTTTACACGGTTAACAAATTCTTTATCGATATCCTCCATACATTTTTTTGCTAATTCTTTTGGATCAGAAGAATTAAGATATCTTGCTGGTATAATAACGTCAGTATCTACGTTGTCTCCATATTTGTGTACTGTTCCGTATGCTTTCATCTTCGTTTCCTCCTATAATCCTAAGTCTTCTGGGCTTGATATCTTACCCGTAATAGCACTTGCAGCTGCCACAGCTGGACTTGCAAGATATACTTCTGACTCTACGTGTCCCATACGTCCAACGAAATTACGGTTGGTTGTTGCTACTGCTCTTTCTCCTGCTGCTAAGATACCCATATGTCCTCCTAAGCAAGGGCCACAAGTTGGTGTACTTACAACACCACCAGCTTTAATAAAGGTTGCTAGTAAACCTTCTTCCATTGCTTGAAGATAAATTGTCTGCGTAGCAGGAAATACGATTAATCTCATTCCTTTGTCAATCTTTCTACCTTCTAAGACTTTTGCCGCTATTCTTAAATCACTGATTCTACCATTCGTGCAAGAACCAATAACGACTTGGTCAATCTTTACTTCACCAGCTTCCTCAACTGGTTTCGTATTCTCAGGTAAATGTGGAAATGCTACAGTAGGTTTTAATTCTGATAGGTTAATTACGTAAGTTTCTTCGTATTCGGCATCTTCGTCCGCTTCGTATACGGTATATTCTTTTATTGAATGTTCTTTCATATATTCAACAGTTTGTTGGTCCACTGGAAAGATACCATTTTTAGCACCTGCTTCAATAGCCATATTAGCCATTGCAAATCGGTCATCCATGGATAAGTTCTTTATTCCTTCTCCTACGAATTCCATAGATTTATATAATGCTCCATCTACACCAATCTTTCCGATAATATAAAGAATAACATCCTTTCCGCTTACCCATTTGCTTGGCTTACCAACAAGTTCAAACTTTATAGCACTTGGAACTTTAAACCATGCTTTTCCAGTTGCCATACCTGCTGCCATATCTGTACTTCCAACTCCTGTTGAGAATGCTCCTAATGCGCCATACGTACAAGTATGAGAATCTGCACCTATTACTACCTCACCTGCTACAACTAATCCTTTTTCAGGAAGTAAAGCATGCTCAATTCCCATCTCGCCTATTTCAAAGTAATTCGTAATATTATGTTCATAAGCAAATTCACGTACACATTTACAATGTTCTGCTGATTTAATATCCTTATTTGGTGTGAAATGATCTGGAACGAGAGCTATCTTATCCTTGTCAAATACTCCTTTTGTATTCATCTTTTCCATCTCATGAATGGCAACTGGAGCAGTAACATCATTGCCAAGAACAAGATCTAAGTTTGCCTCAATTAACTGCCCCGCCTGGACATTATCAAGCCCGGCATGTGCTGCTAATATTTTTTGTGTCATTGTCATACCCATAGATAAATCCTCCTTCATTTCACATATTACTTTGTTCGGTACAAGTTCTAATTTTTCTTCTTGAACTATGTTTATAATTGTATCTTAGCATAGTCTTTGATATAATTGAAATACATATTATATATATTTAATATAACCTAAAGTTATATTAAGTTGATTCACTTATTATACAGTGATATACCCTCAGTAAACTTTAAATGACTTTTGACGTCCTAACCTAACCAAACCTAATTATATTTATTAACAAAGGAGACACTATGAATCGAACAATTGAACTCGTCAATGACCATGATATTGAAGAAATGCTCCATATTTATGCCCCTTATGTATTAGAAACACCAATAACCTTTGAGTACGAAGTTCCTTCTCTTAATGAATTCAAAGAACGAATCCATTCGAATGCTATACAATTTCCTTGTCTTGTCTACAAAATAGATGAAAAAATTGTTGGCTATGCTTATGGATCTTTATTTAAAACGAAAGCAGCCTTTCAGTGGGATACCGAAGTAACCATATATCTAAGTAATTCTCATCAAGGAGAAGGTATCGGCAAATCCCTTTATCAAACACTTCTTAATCTGTTAACACTTCAAGGATATTATAATGTCTACGCTTTAATTACTTCTTCTAATGAAAAGAGTATACATTTTCATGAATATTTTGATTTTCATCCAATTAGTTTTTACGAAAACACAGGATTTAAACAAGGGAAATGGCATTCACTAACGGTATTACATAAGAAATTATGTGATTATAAGGAGAATCCGATAGAACCAATTTCTTATCACTTACTTAACCCTAATACTATTCAGAGTATATTGAGAAAATATTTATAATTCGTTATGAAAATAACTCATTTACTTTTTCCTAGCAGTTTAACCAATATAGAAAAGCTCATTCATATTTATATAAACAAATAAATTGGCTTATTTTACTTAGAAATGGAGCACTTATGGAGCAAAACTTATCTCTCTATAAAATATTTTATACCGTAGCTAAAACAGGTAATATCTCACATGCAGCAAAGGAGCTATATATCAGCCAACCTGCGATTAGTAAATCAATCAGTAAATTAGAAGATAATCTAAAGGTTACACTTTTTATCCGTAATTCTAGAGGGGTTCATCTTACCGAAGAGGGGCAACTTCTATATGAGCATGTAAAGCAAGCCTTTGATTCTATCACTATTGGCGAAGAGAGTATTAAGAAAATTACATCGTTAGGAATTGGGCAAATTAGAATCGGAGTCAGTACTACCTTATGTAAGTATATCCTTCTACCCTATTTAAAAGAGTTTGTTGAAGCTTATCCACACATTAAAATCACCATCCATTGCCAATCTACGTTTCATACCATAAAAATGTTAGAAAATAATCAAATTGACATTGGACTCATTGGTAAACCTTCTAATGAAAAAAATATAACATTCCATCCAGTTATGGAAATTGAAGATATTTTTGTTGCAACAAAGCAGTATCTTAAAAATCTTGAGCTACGAGAAGAACATTCTAGCGAATCTATAGACGATTTGGTCCAAGTAAAGGGTGAGCCCTATCCACTAAAGGAAGCTGAGATCTTTAAGAAAGCGAACTTAATGCTTCTAGATGAAGAAAATATCACACGAGTATATATTAATGAATACTTTAATACACATCAGATTGAAACGAATCAAATACTTGAAATCAATACCATGGAATTACTGATAGAATTTGCAAAGATTGGTCTCGGTGTAGCATGCGTCATTAAGGAATTTGTATTAGAGGACTTAATAAGTGACAGAATTACAGAGATACCGCTCTCCACTCCAATTGGTAAACGTGCTGTAGGATTTGCTTATTCTAGATCAACTTACCTCTCCCCTTCTATGAGAAGTTTTATTGATTATTTTAAGATTAATCAGATTGCTAGCGAAGAATAATGTTGAAAATTGTTGTTTTTAATAATAATTGATAATATTCTGGAAATATTGTAAGATATATGTAACTATTCACCATTGGGCTCTAATCCTAAAATAGAATAGTTAAATTTTACATATAAGAGAGGGAGACATATGAAGAAAGGGATTAAAAAATTATTAATTATTACCATGGTATCCGTTATGTGTGTGATGCCACAAAACAGCGTTTTTGCAGCAACCATTACGGTAAAAGGCACCACACAGACTGTTGATACCATTCCAACAACACCAGCTGAAGATGTTGCAAAATACGAAAGCTTAGATTCTTATAAAGCCTATCAATTCGATTTAGCAAGTGATACCAAAGAGGTTGTTGTTCCAATTAAAATCAACTCCAAAGGAGCTACTTACTTTTTAGCATATAACAATGCCTTAGAAAGTATGGTTCAATCCTTAAATTCTGCTTTGAAAGATGATTCTTCTGATCTCAGAGATTTAGTAGGTGAAGATTTATCATCTGATGAAGATTATTATGATGATGAGGATTACGATGACGAAGATTATGATGAAAGTGATTATGATAATTTTAATTATGACATTATAGATATGCTAGATGAGTACAAAGCACTGTATTCCAAAGCACCTCAAAATAATATCAATTTTAAGCTCTATAAGGATGCAGCTTGCTCTGATTCTAATTTAGTAAGTGAAGATCTAGGCGTTCCACTCTATGGTTTTTATCTTACATCCTTCAAAGTTCCTGCAGCTGGCACTTATTATATGAAACTATCCATGAAAGACTATGCTGGAGCAGAGAAATTGCTATATAACCTTTATACTCTTAGCTTTTCTGGCGAAGACAGAGCTTTAAAAACAAATGATCAAGTAATGGTCAGTGCTATTGATAATAGTCCAATTTACTATAAAGTTACTCCTGCAAAAGATGGTTTACTAACGATTGATGTCACAGATGCGACTGATTATTCGATGAAAGAAGCCAAACTCACTTTATGTGATGCAAATAAGAAAGTGATATCAAACACATATGACATGAAGAAAAAAGAAGACGGTGTTGCTTTTGCTGTAACTAAAGGTGATTATTATATTTCCTTAGCTGCAACAGCTACCAAAGACACTAAACCTTCCTTGTATACTATCTCTACATACTATAACAACATAACTAAAAAAAGTGGATCAGATCGATCCTCTGCTAAAAAAATTTATTTAGGTAAAGAAGTCAATGGACTTCAAGCATTAAATGAAAATAAGGCAGATTGGTACCAAATAAAGACTAGTAAACAAAAGAAACTTAAGATTGAATTAAGCAATATTATGACAAGTGGTAATCTAAAAGTTACTCTTTATGATAAAAATAATAAAGCAATAACTTGTACTACATCAAAGAAAAGCAGTCAATTAACCTATACTACAAAATCTAAATTAGCCAAAGGAACGTATTATATTAAAATTGAAAAATCAACAGAAGCTACTTCTGGATCTTATACCTTATTAGTTAAATAATATGCATATCATATTGGACTTTTAATAATATTGAAACATTCAATAATTAAAAAATTATATATAAACATTTCTAACAAAAAAAATAATGCTACAGTCTACTGTGATTATTACAGTAGGTCTGCAGTATTATTAGTCTTATTACATTTTTTCTTTATAAGCCTTAAATGCTGTAGGAACGGAGTATTCTTCATCAATTTTATTACGCGACACCCAATTGAACTGCATGTTATTATCGCATAATAATTCCGTACTCTCTATCTTAATTAAGCTATCCGGATCTATCCTTTTATCCAACTTTATTTTATATCCAATCATTCTCCATTCAATATGAGAAAAAAAATGTTTTGCTTCACCTAACAGTTCAATTTCATCCAATTCCACATTGTTATTCTTTAATAACTCTTCTATTTCAGATAAGCTAAGTTTCTGATTAAAATTAGGGAACTCCCAAAGACCAGACAGAAGTCCTTTCTCGTCTCGTTTTCTAATGGCAATATTATTTTCATGTTCAATTAATAGTATTGTCTTTTCTTCAATCTTTCTTGCCTTTTTTGCTGGCTTTACTGGAATCTGCATGTAGCTACCTTGTTCTCTTGCTTCACAAATTGAATAAACTGGGCATTTATCGCAAAGAGGTTTACCATTAGGAAGGCACACTGTTGCTCCTAGCTCCATAAGTGATTGATTAAAATCACCTGGACGGTCACCAGGCATTATATCTTTTAGCTCATTTTCTAGCTCTGACTTTACCTTTTGCTTTGTTATATCATCATAGCTATTCGTAATTCTCTTAGTTACTCTAAGAACATTCCCATCAACAGCTGGCACAGGAATCTGATATGCAATCGATGCGATTGCACCTGCTGTGTAAGAACCAATTCCAGGTAACTCTAATAAGTGCTCATAAGAAGCTGGAAGAGTCCCGTTATATTCTTCCATAATCATGATTGCTGCCTTCTTTAGATTCTTAGCTCTATTATAATAGCCCAATCCTTCCCATAGTTTTAATAATTTATCTTCTTCTACCTCAGCTAAATCTCTAACCTCAGGTAATGCTTTAATAAATCGATCAAAAAATGGTTTGACTGCTTCAACTCTAGTCTGTTGTAACATAATCTCAGATATCCATACATAATATGGCTTCGGATTCTCTCTCCATGGTAATATTCTTACGCCCTTATCGTACCAATCCAGTAAATATCCTACCATGTTTTCGTATTTTTTGTTCATTTATACAATGCCTTTCTATTATTTTAAGTCCTTCTTAATTACTTCCCATTTGTCAATTAACCGTTCTAATGTATATGAGGCGTTCGCTGGGCTAGTAGAGGGAAGCTTAATCATATCTCTTTCTATATTCTTATAACAATATTTCATATATAATTGGTATGCCTTATCTCCATTTCCATAGACATTCTTTATATTGTTATGTTCTAATATGATTGAAAGATCATTCGGTATCACATTTTTAATACTGCTATCACTGGAACCTTCAATCTCACATGACTTTATGACATCCCATATTGCAATATTATTTCTTAATAGCATATCTTTTTTCTCATCAATTGTTGTTGGGATTGCTTCATTCGTTATGGAAGCTAGCACCTTCCAAAATCTATTTTGTGGGTGATTGTAATAAAAATTACCCTCTCTTGATTTTACCGATGGAAATGTCCCTAATATCAGAATCTTTGAATTTTCACTATATATTGGTAAAAATGTATGCGTAACTTGTTCCATATACACCTTTCTTTCTAATTATTAGATAAGATTATAATCTAGCATATAACTCGATGATGGTTCATCCTATTATATTACACCAATTCACTTAGTCCTTCAAGAACCGCATTTTTGGTAATAAAAATTTTTCATCCCTTACAGCATTCTACCTTTTTCTTCTTCTATATGTGATATATTAAACCTATCTGTAATTGTAATTATTTGTAATTAATATTTTGTAACTCATATTACTAATTACTAGATTTAAAATGCAATGTTATGAAAGCAAAAATATACCAATGGAGAGTTGAATAGAAACTATGAAGAAATCAAAAAAGTTACAAACTATTTTTTTTATCTTAATAACGGTTACGATAATTGTATCACTCACACTAAAATATATACATAGCAAAGATACTGAGACAATTGTATCTACCAAGAGTTTTATACCGAAATTACAAAAAATAAAGCAGACGAATCATAAATCTACTTTAAATCTTAAGAGCAATCAATTGTATTTACTAGCTATTCCTTCCACTAGTTATTTAACATCTAGTAGCAGTGAGTCAGTTGATGATTCAAAAGATAAAAATGCTTTATCAAACGATAATCTATCAAGTAACTCTGCTTCTACAGATGATACTGCTTCAAACGACCAAGATGACATTTCAAAATACTCATACGACTATATAGCATTGTTAGATAAGAATATGAATATTGTATTAGAAGCTAGTGATACGTATATTGAGAATTCAGAATTAGGTGTTATCGATTCCAATGTTCCCTTAATCTTAGGACAGCATGCAAAGAATTCAAAAGAAAAAAATAAAACCTATACTTATGGCGTATACGATTTAACACATAATGATTGGATCATCAAACGTATCTATTCTTATATCAGTGAATTAGGCGATGATTATTACATAGCATATGACAATGAGGGAGTTCCATTGCTTTTACATAAGGATGGAAGTAAAGTAATCAAGAAAGATTTTGATAGCAATACTAACTTTAAACTTCTTGGTAATCATATTGTAGCATTAAATGACATAACCTCCAGTGCATCAATCTACTCTTCCTCTGGCGAGTTAATTAAAACATTAAATGCCAAATATATTACCCTTTATAAAAATTGTATCATTACTAGCGATACAAACAAGGACGGAATTGTGTACGATGAAAATGGAAATTCTATATTTTCAAAAGATAGCTTATTCAAAAAGAATACTAACCTTGGAATTAGCACAAATGAAACTATGACCATTTATCAATACAATGAAGAATCTTCATTAGTCGAAGTTCAAATCAGTCACTTTTATATCATATGTAAATTAGACGGAACGATTATTAAATTACTCAATCAAAATGAAGAACCTAACTCAAATCTAGGATTAGTCTCCAATGGCTATTTTACTTACTCAAGTGATTTAACTCAATTATCCTTTTACAATCAAAATGGTACAAAATATGTATCAAGTGATAATAATGATTTCACAGATTTCATATATCCTAATTATTATTACAGCAAAGAAAATACAATCGAACTTTATAACTATACCACGAACACCACCTACACTTTGGATGTAAGTAAGCTATCTTCCCCTTATCTATCTGGGATACACAATAATTTTTTCTTTATCTTAAGCCATGATGATCCAAATTCGGTCTTAATCTATTATAAAGACAAGTTAGTCTATCAAGGAAGTCAAAGTTATATTGAATTAATTAATGATAATATCGTAGTAACTAATGTTACTAAAGATAGTAGTAAAAAAATTATTAAAGACAAAGATTCAACCTTTACCCCTTATTCTGCACTCATGAACTCAAAGCATATTATATATGATAAGAATGGGGCAAAGATATACTCTTCTAAAAAGAGTGAAAAGATATTGAGTATAAATGAATCTTATTTACAGATTATGCGAGATAATGCAATCGGGATATGCGATTATGATGGTAATTTCTTATGTAAGATTAATCTAAGTTCAAAATAATGAAAAACTATACTATAAAAAAGCCCTTACTGCTAATTAATAGCATCGTAAGGGCTTAAATTAATTAATAAGTATGAATTATTAATCGTTATATATTATTAGTTATTAATAAATTTATCTTCTTCGTTATTCCAGCTGTAAAGTTTACGGATTTCATCACCAACAACTTCTGATGGATGTTCAGCTGCTAATTTTCTCATTGCTCTAAAGTGAGCTTGACCGCCTGCTTCTGACATATCTAATAAGAAATCTTTTGCAAAAGTTCCATCTTGGATATCAGATAAGATCTTCTTCATTGCTTTCTTTGTATCATCTGTGATGATCTTAGGTCCAGTAATATAATCACCATATTCAGCTGTATTTGAGATTGAATATCTCATACCAGCAAATCCTGATTGATAGATTAAATCTACGATTAATTTCATCTCATGGATACATTCAAAGTATGCATTTCTTGCATCATATCCAGCTTCAACAAGTGTTTCATAACCAGCTTGCATTAGTGCACATACACCACCACATAGAACTGCTTGTTCTCCGAAAAGGTCAGTTTCTGTTTCAGTTCTGAATGTAGTCTCAAGTACACCAGCTCTTGCTCCACCGATTGCTAATGCATAAGCTAATGCAACTTCTAAAGCTTTTCCTGTAGCATCTTGCTTTACAGCTACTAGACAAGGAACACCTTTTCCTACTTGATATTCACTTCTTACTGTATGTCCTGGTCCTTTTGGAGCGATCATTGTTACGTCAACATCTTTTGGAGGTATAATTTGACCAAAGTGAATTGCAAATCCATGTGCAAACATTAACATATTTCCTGGTTCAAGATTTGGTTCGATATCATTCTTATACATTGATGCTTGTTTCTCATCATTGATTAGAATCATGATAATATCAGCCTTTTTAGCAGCTTCTGCAGCTGTATATACTTCAAAACCTTGTTTTACTGCTTTATCCCATGACTTACTACCTTCGTATAAACCAATAATTACATGAGCACCTGATTCTTTTGCATTTAACGCATGTGCATGTCCTTGGCTACCATAACCGATAACAGCTATTGTTTTGCCTTCTAATAATGATAAATTACAATCTTGTTGATAAAATATTCTTGCCATTGGTATATCCTCCTAATTTTAATAAAATAATATATAGAATTTATCTGATAGTCAGTAATCTTAGTATTAAGATTGTGAAACTAAAAGGTAAATTATTCACAATTTCTAATTAATTTACTTTGAACTAGCTCCCCTAGTAAGTCCTGTGATACCTGTTCTTACTAGTTCTAATAGTGTATAGCCTTCTAGTAAATGTATAAAAGCATCCAGCTTTTCTTGGTTACCAGTTAATTCAATCATTAATGAATCATCTGCAACATCAACAATCTTAGCTCGAAAGATATCTGCTATTGCAATTATCGCCTGTCTGTCCTGTGGAGAGGCAGCTACTTTTGCAAGAATTAATTCTCTTGCTACCGATTGACCAGGCTCTAATTCCTTAATTTCTTTGACATCCTCTAATTTACTTAATTGTTTCTCAATCTGCTCTAATATCTGATCATCACCGTTCACGACTACTGTCATCCTAGAATAAGTTGAATCTTGCGTCTCTCCAACGGTTAAACTATCTATGTTATAACCTCTACGACTAAATAAGCCAGAGACACGACTAAGAACACCTGAAGTATTCTCTACTAATATTGACAATATCATTTTTCTCATATCTATATCCTTCCTCTCCTATGATAAAAGTAAGTTGATTGTGTGCATTCACACTTTAACGCATTAATGATTTATGATATTAATCTGTAAAATTTTTAATAGTTTATATTGTATCACAATTAATATTTTTGTCAAGAATTATATGCTTATATTATAGATGGTTATTCAACCTTAATTGAATAACCATCTGTAATATGAACCAAATTCATTATTTATTACTCTTGTGTATCTGAAGATTCAAATATAAAATCATTCAAAGCCTTAATATTAGTATCCATGTCAGGAATTAACACAGCCATATTATTGATACGATCTTGTGTATAAGAATTATCAATCGGAATTCTCATTTGATTAATTGTTGTAGTGCCTAGCATTACAATAGATTTTAGATAGGATATGATCTCATCGTTACTTAAATCAGTGGATATATAAGGCATTAATTCTTCTACTAATCCTAACAGATCTGTTAAGGACATCGATTTCGCCTCAGTAAAGATTGCTTGTAATACCTTTCTTTGGCGCTCCGTCCTACCAAAGTCTCCTTTGTTATCTTGTCTTATTCTACTATATGCTAAAGCTTGGGAACCATTCATAATATTTACTCCACGCTTTAATTTTAACACTGGACCTTTTTTATATGCAGTTGTTAAATATTCATATTCAGCATCTGTGAGCTCAATTTTAACCCCACCCACTTTATTAATCACTGCTTTGAACGCTTCAAAATCAACCAATACATAACCATCTAATTTTAGTCCAAAATCCGATGCAATGGTTTGATATAAGAGGCTAACTCCACCAAATGAATAAGCAGCGTTGAACTTGTTATTATCATGCCCAGGAATCGGAACATACATGTCTCTCATCAAAGATGTAAGTTTTAATTTTCTATGTTTTAAATCTAGCGTAGCAATCATTGTTGAATCGGAACGGCCTGCTTGTGTCCACTCTGCTCTCTTATCTGATCCAACTAATAGAATATTAATAATCTTTTTATCCGATGTCAGTTTATCTTCATCTACATTAACGGTAGATAAATCTTTTACATTATCACGATTAATAGAATTAAGTGCAACGGTAACTTCTAATTGAAGCCTTGCTGCTCCCCATCCTATCAATACCGCAAGACATATTAGAACAATATGAACTGTTCTTCGTATCATCTTTTTTCGCTTTTTCTTCTTTAACAATTCTTTTCTACGCAAGATTTCTCTATCATTCTTTACGTTATTACTTACTAATTTTTCTCTACTATCGTTTCCCATAATTACCATAATGCAACCTACTGCTCCTAGATAGGTTGCTGCCACTATTAATATGTTGAAAGAACCCGTGTGTGGCGTTCCTTTCTATCTCTACTTTCTTTCAACTTTACTCCCACTTAAATAACTCGATAATTAACAACACGCTTTTATTTCTTATATATCTTACACTTTTATAAAATTAATAACACGCCAATATTTCGAATTATCCCAGTTTTTAAGAAACCATATTTTATCGCAATATATCTACGTTTCATCCAATTTTCTTTGTGTAATCTAGCAAACTGCTTTATCATATTTCTCTGATTTTCTGATAAGCTGTTCTTATATAATTTATAAAATTGTTCTGCTTGTTCCTCAGTATCTTTAATTACATTTTTCTGTTTATTCAATGAAGAGATACGATTGGTAAGATAAGCTAACTTTCCTTGCCCACCAATTACATTAGCAGCATGTTGACGATACAGAATTGTTGGTTGCTTCAGAAATGCTATATTTCCAAAACATGCCGACAATAAACCAATCCACCAATCATGCATTCTTAAATTTTGAGGTATTTCTAATTTTGTAATTACCTCTTTATTTACCATGATGGTACAACCTAGTAATTTATTCTCCATTAATAGATGTGGTAGATCTACCTTTCTCACATCTAGATTGCTTGTCTTATAAAAAGATGATTGCATCACATTCAGATTCTCATCTACTATTTTTGCATCTGTATAAACGGTATTTGGTTTATTGGGATACTTTTTTTCTAGCTCAAGCATCTTCTGATAGGTTAACTGAATCTTCTCTGGAAGCCATACATCATCTTGATCACAACACATAACATAATCTTCGTTAGAATTCTTTAAGGCATGTAAGAAGTTCAATTTCACTCCTAGATTTTTTGGGTTCTGATAACCTTTAATCTTATCTGGATAACGTTTCTCATAATCCGCTATGATGGATAATGTAGAATCTGTTGAACCATCATCATAGATGGATAACTTCCAATTCGTATAAGTATTTGATAATATGGACTCAATTTGCTCTGTTAGATATTTCTCTCCGTTATAAGTAGCCATAATAATGCCAATTGTACTCATACCGTTCCTCTTTTCTATCTTCTTAATTTTTGCTGTTTCTTATTTATGTCTCTATTTTCTTAGTGTTTCATCTTGCTAAACGCTTGTACATACTGAATCAATTCGATTATTTTTCTTTCCAATAGGTCTTATTCATACTGAATTTTACTACCAACTTCTTAGGAAGTTGTTCATAATGATAACCAAATTTATATCCAAGATATTTAAATCCCGTCTCCATAATAAAGCTAGGAATCAGATATGGCTTCTTGATATGGAATAAATACTTTATCGTTTTCTTTACTAATTTCATTCCTTCTGTTTCTGATTTAATTCCTTCGAATATCTCTCTATACTGCCTTTGTGATACTGCTAAATCGAAGTTTCTTGTAAACTGTTCACGATAGGTATATTTGTGAGAATGAATTACCCTCGCTTGGGAAGCATATTGAATCGAATATCCATCCTGAATTATTTTAGAAGCCATAATCATATCTTCGTTAAAGATTGTCTTTGTAACAAATCCGCCAAGGTTTTTATAAATATCATTACGATATGCAGCACACACATTGGAACAAAAATAGGTCTTGATTCCAAGTCTTTTGATATCATTTTTAGACTTTAGAAGATCTGTATCAGGATAGTTAAAGATTCTTGTATATTTTTCAATAATACCTGCACCCTTATTCGCTAATTGCCTTCCATAACAAGCTGCAACTTCCTCTTTATCAAAAGCTTTTAGCATATTCTCGATTAGATATTCATCTTTTGGCACCGCATCATCCGTCATAAACATGATGATATCTGCACTTGATAAGCTTGCTCCGTAATTTCTTGTACCGCCATGATCAAATTCTTCTTTTTTAATATGTGTTACATGAACATTCTCCATGCCTTCATAGCGTGATGATGCTAGATATTGTTCTTCTGTATTTATGACAAAAATATGCCCTGGCTTTACAGACTGTTTTTCAAGCATCTGTAATAATCGATCAAACTTATTCGATGGCTTATAGGTTGGTATAATCACATCAATGGTTCGATTAGGATAATTAGTTTCACTCATTTTCATTTCCTCTTTCAACTCTAACTTGTCAGTTATAAGTTCAACAAGTCTCAATTAATCTTTAATAATCTCTTCACTAATTTTACAGCATCTGCTGCATCTTTGGAATACCCATCTGCACCTATTTCATCGGCATAACTTTGTGTTATAACTGCACCACCAATGATTACCTGTACATTTAGTTTTTCTTTCTTCACTCTATCAACAACTTCTTTCATCTCAAGCATCGTTGTCGTCATAAGAGCAGATAGACCTATAACATCCGCTTTTCTCTCTTTGGCTGTTTGAATTATGGTTTCTGTTGGTACATCTTTACCTAAGTCAATGACTTCAAACCCATAATTTTTTAACATAAGTGCAACTAAATTCTTACCGATATCATGAATATCTCCAGCTACAGTCGCAATAACTATCGTTCCTAATTTCTGTGAATTTTCATCCCTCTTAAGCATAGGTTCAATATATTCTATAGCTGTTTTCATTGCTTCAGCACTGGAAATAAGCTGTGGTAAGAAATAGATTTGTTTATCAAATAAACTTCCCACTTCATTAATCGCAGGGATTAGGATACTATCTACGATTGTCTCTGGTCTAATTCCTTGTTCTAATGTCTTCTTCACATTATCCAAGATAGACTTACGATTCCCTTTAATTACGTCTTCATATACTACAGTCTTGGTTAAATCAGAATCTATTTTATTATGCAAATCAGTAGAAGAATTTATTATTTCCTTCTCCTTGTTACTCACATTTTCTTTTGTAGCACTGTCCACTTTTATCGTATTTTTTATTTCCACTGGATTCTTCGTTACTTGATTGATATACCTGATATCTGAATCTTCCACTGCACATAACAGATCAGAAGCAAATGCTGTGTTCATCAATAAGCTCTGAGAAGGATTCGCGATTGCCATCGTAAGCCCTTCCTTTATAGCAAATGCTAAAAATGTGCTATTTACAAATTGTCGTTCAGGTAAGCCAAAGGAAATATTCGATAGTCCTACTATAGTTGCAAGATTTAATTCATTCTTACAATAACGAATAGTCTCGAGTGTCTCAAGAGCAGCTTTTTTATTAGCACCTACTGTATTAACAAGACCATCTACTACTATATCTTCTTCTACTAAACCATGTTGCTTGGCTGCATCCACAATGGTATGGATGACCTTCTTTTTCTCTTCGATATTTTTAGGAAGCCCTTGATCTGATAGTGGAAGCAGTATAAACATAGCTCCATATTTTTTTGCTATTGGAATTAATCGTTCAAACTTTTCTTTCTCTAGAGATATTGAATTAATTAATGCTCGTCCAGGATAGATACGAAGTGCTGCTTCAATGACATCTACATGACTAGAGTCGATACATAATGGGACACTAGATGCTAAAGATACCTCTTCGATTACTTTCATCATCATCTCTTTTTCATTGATTCCGTTCATACCCATATTGATATCCAGAATATCTGCGCCATGCTCAATCTGGCTCTCTACCATATCCATTACAATGTTTAATGAATCATTTCTTAACTCTTCTTGTAAAGCCTTTTTACCAGTAGGATTAATTCGTTCTCCTACCACAAGAAACTTACCATCGATATCAATCTCTAAAGTACGTCTTTCGGTTGTGATTGCACGAATTGGTTTTGCTGTTATCACTGGCGGTACCAATCCATTTAATTTATCACATAACGCTTTCATATGTTGTGGGGTTGTTCCACAGCAGCCACCAATGATTCCAGCACCTGCTTCTACCAGTTTCTTTCCCTCCACTGCAAATTCTTCTGGTCCCATATCGAATACGGTCTTGCGATCCACAAGCTTTGGTAAACCAGCATTAGGCTTTGCAATAATTGGAATTGTCGCATATTGCTTCATTTCCTCAATCACGCCAATCATCTTGTCTGGACCCGTGGAACAATTCGCACCAATAGCATCAACTCCTAGAGCCTGTAACACAATGACAGCAGTCTTAGGATCTGTACCATATAAAGTCTTACCATCTTCATTAAACGTTAAGGTAACCATGATTGGTAAATCACTGATTTCTTTGATAGCGATTACTGCTGCACGCACTTCTTGAAGACTCATCATAGTCTCAACAACAAATAGATCTACGCCCTCTTTCAGAATACTGGCCACTTGCTCCTTATATATTGTAATAAGTTCTTCAAACTTTAATGAACCAATCGGATATAACTGCTCTCCTGTCATCGTTAAATCAGCTGCTACGTAGGCCTTCCCTGCTGTCGCTACCTTCGATAACTTAACTAACTCTCGATTCATCGACTCTATCTGATCCGCTAATCCATACTCTTCAAGTTTTACGCGGTTTGCTGTAAAAGTTGGTGCATATAAAATATCTGTTCCAGCTTCTACATACTCTTTTTGCAAACCTATCAACACATCTTTATGTTCAAGAATCCACTGTTCTGGACACACACCAACCTGCATCCCTGCTTCTTGCAGATTAGTTCCAGTTGCTCCATCTAAGATTATAATCTTATGTTTTACTAAATCTAAGAATTCTTTTTTCGTCATAGCACCAGCTCCTTTGTTGTTTTTTATATATTCCATAATCAAAATTCGCAGTTCAAAAACTATAATATACTTTCCAAATTCAATCGATACAGTAAATCAATTACCATGTTTGAAAATTTTGCATCGCCTGGACTTTAACAAGTTTTTGAAGTTACTTTATGTTTAACAATTTGATTTAGATAATAATATAACATCTGAATTAATCAAGTAATTAGTGAACTTTTTAATATAAATTATAAGAAATAACTCGAATATCAAAAGTCATTCATAGTTAAAATTGTGTATATTGATGTATAATTATTAATTTTGGCGTAGTCCGGCCAATGTCGTCAACTTAAGAAGTTACAAATAAATACTGAACAAAAATCAAACATTATTTTGTCTAAAATGCAAATTGACAAACAAATGTTTGCTCCAAAATTTTAATAGATACATTTTTACTATTAAATTTTGGAGGACTTCATATTATGATTAAAAAAATATCATCTTTATTAAAATCAGTTAATAACCTTATTACTAGCGAAGAGTTTATTGAAAAACATAGGATTAATCAAAAAAGCTTTAATCGTAATCGAAAATTAACTTTTAAGGATATTATTTTATTCCTTTTAAGTCAGCCACAAAAATCTTTATCTGTGGCTCTTTCCGATTACATAGATTCTTCAAACCTTGCAATTGACTCAATTTCAAAACAGGCTTTTTCAAAAGCTCGCTTTAAAATTAAACCTGATGCTTTTCGTGAAATTTTTCTAATGACTACTGATGTTAATAAAACAAGATCAAACCTTAATACTTGGAATGGTCACCCTGTATTAGCGATTGATGGTACTTCATTGCAGATTCCTAACACAAAAGAAAATCAAACTTATTATGGTTCTAAAAAAAATCAATATGACCCTGTCGCTCTGGCTTCTGCTTCGGCTTTGTATGATGTTTTGAATGATAACTTACTTAATACAAAACTCGTTCATTATCGTACTTCTGAATTAGTTCAAGCCCAAACATTAATCGATGAATTTAATTTAAATCAAGTTCACGGAGAGAAAGCACCAATTATTATTTTTGATAGAGGTTATCCATCTAGAAAACTCTATGCGCAACTTCAAGAAAAGCAATGTTTCTTTGTAATGAGACATAAAACAAAGTCCCATGGTGCGTTAAAAGCGGTATATCAATGTAATTATGGTGATACTTCAATACAGTATTCTCATAACGACTGTTCCTATCCGCTAAGAGTTATAAAGTTTGATTTGCCATCAGGCTTACAAGAGACACTTGTTACAAATCTTTTTGACCCCAATATAACTGTTGAAATGTTTAAAGAACTATATTTTATAAGGTGGGGGATTGAAACGAAATATCGTGAAGTCAAATCGATATTAAAGCTAGAAAATTTTATGGGCATAAAACCGGAAGCAATTGAACAGGAATTTTATGCTGCGATGTTTGCTTCAAACCTATTATCAATGTTTGCTTCTGTTTGCAATGAAGAAATATCTAATATTCAACAGGAAACAAAGAAAACAACATGTTATAAAACAAATAGAAATATTCTAGTAAACTATCTTTTTAATAAGCTATATACTTTGATTTGTAACTATCGTATTGCTAAAAAGGTTATTAATAATTTGATAAAAATAGGTATAAAAAATCGCTCACAAGTACGTACAAACCGTTCTTATGAGCGAAAGAAAATGCGAAGCAGGATGAAGTTCTCCCAGAACACAAAATCCACTTTATAATATACATTATAAAACGAAAAACTGCTCGCTCATATAGTTTACACTATTTTTATAAATAATCAAATATGATGTTTTATTTTTGTACAATTTTTTGTAAACTTTTTTACTACAAGTGTTAAGTTGACGACATTGGTAGTCCGGCTGAAAGTAACGCTTATATTTTGTCAAGACTCAAAGTGAAAATATGAACGTAAGTGAGTATTTTCACTTGTTTTGAGGCTTGTAAAAAATATGTTGCTTGAAGGAAAGGTAGCCAAAATTCATAATTATACAGCGATATACACTCAGTAAACTAAACATGACTTTTGTCCTTCGAATATGAGAAACTAATCTATTTTTATCTTATCCATTAAACTAACACGATTAAAAGGTAGCATAAAATAATATCCGTCTGCAAAAGGGTTTAACTTTTCAATGATTTCATTAGAAATGGTTGCACCAACCATTTCTGCCTCTTCTTTTGACATATCCATATGATATCGGTTTACGATATCGTCTGGTACATGAATTCCAGCTATTTCATTTTTAATAAAGTTCGCATTACGATAACTTACTAAAGGCATAATTCCACATAGTATTTTTGTATCCACGCGACTCTTAATCTCACGGATTCTATCTATATCTTCATCCGAATAGATTGGTTGTGTTAAGAAATAACTTGCACCTGCAGCAATCTTTTTGTTCATTCTCTCGATTACTTTATCAATCAATCCTCTTCCATAATTAAGAGCTGCACCATAATAGATTGGTTCTTCGCTAAAATGTTCCTTATTCATCTCTTTCACGTAATCCATAAGTTGGATTGAATTATAGTCAAATACACTGGTTGTCTCTTTTTTTCTTTCGCTAGGAACTGGATCTCCTGTTACAATCAGAATATTACGAATCCCATTAATATAGGCTCCAAGTAATCCTGAACGCATGGCGATCATATTCTTATCACGACAACACACATGTGGCATCACTGGTATGGATAACTCTTGCTTTAATTTAAGACTCATTAAGATAGAATCCACTCTACTTCTTCCCATTGGCGAATCAGCCATGGTAATCATATCAACCCCATGTTCTTTCAGCTGGTGCGCACATTCCATTACTTTATCATACTTTTCATCAAAAGGTGGATCTAGCTCCACTGCAATCACTTTTTTACCTGATTTAAGCTTCTCATAGAATTCATTTTTACGTTGCTCTGTCACTATGTTTTCTATATTATCTGCACTATATTCACTTAATACCCTATGATTTTGCATATCAATCATCGTATCTAGACCTTTGATATGTAGAGGAGTACTACCACAGCATCCACCTATAATATTAATATCCAGTGCTGCGATTTTCTGCATTTTATCCTTAAAATAATTAGCATTATCAAGATATACCAATCTGTTCTGATATTGTTCTGGATAACTTGAGTTAGGAGCAGATACTAGATATTTATTACTTGGGAAAGTAAGTCCTTCTAATATCTGATACATATGTCCAGAACCAATTCCACAGTTAAATCCAACTGCATCAATTTCTTTTATATCTCGAATCTCTTCAAGAAGTCTTTTAGCACTTAATCCTGATTTGGTATAGCCATTTTTATTTAGACAAAAGTTCGTTATAATAAATATATCCGACTCTTTATCTTGTTTGATATATTTTACTAATGGAGCAATATATTTAATATCTGAAAATGTTTCAAATAAAAAGATTGTAGCGCCAACTTCCAAAAAGCTATCAATCAGTACTTTATATTCAGATAATATATCTTCATATTCTGATTCCGCATTCTCTGGAATTGGACCGATATCAGCAGCGATATAGACTTCTTCTGAACTAGATTCTGCTGCTTCTTTGGCTATCTGATATCCTGCTTTGATTAATTTCCTTTGCTCCGCTTCTGTAATCTCTAAGATTTCTTTACTCGCTACAAATGTATTTGTTCGCAATAATTTTGCACCAGAAGCAATATATTCTTTATGGATATTCAATATTATCTCAGGATTCTGTAGATTGGCTCTTTCAGCGATTGCACTTTCATCATTCACTAACTTTGAATAATAAGTACCCATTGCCCCATCCATGATTAATTTATGTGTTTTCAAATAATCTCTTATTAACATCTGGTTCTCCTTTAACTAAATAGGTTTACAGGCTAGTTTTCTTTCTCTTTTCGTAATCTTTGTATTATATTTTTCACACGTGTTATCCAGTTATCTAAGACTGTACTGTCTTCATTATTTCTTAGATCTTTCATCGATATAACAATCACAGTGACTATAACAATAAGAATGAATAGTACCACAATATATGGAATTATAGGTTTTGTTGTTACGAATTCCATTTTAATATTGCTCTTTGTAAGATTTCCTTCTGTAAGCTTAATACGATACCCCTCTGCCTCATGGTATTCTACACTAACCGATTTCTTATTGTCCGAATTACTACCTTCACTATCCTGCAATAGATTCTTTCCGTTATAGACTAGCTTCTTAAGACCTAAGGATGTTGCAATATTAAATTCATACTCTATCTTTGCATTGCTATCAATTGGAATATAATCTTTCAATTGATATACACTACGATATTCATCTTCTTTTCTAAGTAACGTATTTTTCTTTCTAACAAAATGAGATAACTCTGACTTAGTATCTTTTTTACCATTCCACACATACAGATTCGTTAACGTAACTGTATATGCATCTTTTGTACTTTCAACCTCTATATCATCTGCTTTCTTCTGATAATAAGCCTTTAATCGGTCAATGCTAAGATTACCATCCATCTGATATAGTGTAAAGGTTGTCTTAAGTGCTAGATGATACCCTTTCTTCATCTCATAAAGTACATGGATATCACTAACACTTACCTGATGATTCGCTGTAAAATTCGTCTTATAAGTATCAGTTACTCTATATTTACTTGCATATTGATATCCCTTTTGGGTCTCGTCTGCTTCATTTGGTTCGTAATAGATTCTATCTTCATAATCAATGTTCTCTGGTAATGCCAAATAATTATTGATATATTCTGTATCTATGGCAAAATTATTGAAAAACTTCGATAAGTTATAATTCTCCATAAAGGCAAAGTGTAAAACAAATGGTGTTGAGTCTTCCATCTGATATTTTAGATTATCTGCCTGATAGGAATCATCTGCTTTGGATAAGAAATCTCTGATTTTCTCTTCACTATCAAGATTTAATGTAATGGTTGCCTTTTTCTTATCTATATTAAATTCACTGGAATATTGGCTTAATAGGCTTTTCGCCATATTCATATTAAGCTTTGAAAAATTCTTTTTATTAAATTCAAGTACAAATTGTTTTGATAACTTACCATTTCGATCATATTTAGAATATGCGGATATTTTCTTTAATAATTGTGCATTAGGAATCTGAAAGCTTGGACTATCATTTTCTCCACTCTCCTGATAGACTAGCTTATTATTATAATATATATTATTATTTCCTATCTCATATAGATCTAGGCTATCAAATGCTCCAGAATACCCAGCCTTTTCTAATGCTTTAAAAGCCCATTTTACGAGATCATAAGTACATTGTGTCTCAGAAAAGTTGATGTCACTCTTAAATATAGAAGAGTCAGAATACCAAGTTGCATCATGGCTCTCGGCTGTAATCTCTTGAATCTTCTGATTATAATCAGCAATATCTGAGAAAGCGAAAGAGAATTCATAGGTAGCATCCTTATTATTGTCATCCATCGTTCTTGATAGATTAACAGCTTCTGGTGCAACACCTTCTAATAATTTATCTAATTGTTCAAAAGATAGATTCATCTTCTTCACATCTTTTTTCGATAGCACTGCAGATACTGTCCGAATTCCAGACCCATCTTGATTAAATTTAGTTGTTGATGTAATAGTTGTACCTTTGCATGCTGTAAATAACAGCATACAAAAGAAGACAGTTAATAATAATAATTTCTTCTTCATATATAAAAAACCTTTCTAGATTAAAGTGTTCAAAGTCTTATTTTTGTTTACTGAATATATCTTGCTATGTAATTATTAATTTTGGCTACCTTTCCTTTAAGCAACATATTTTTGCCCTAGGACTTCTTCTCATTACTATATCATAGTTTCAAAGTAATATCTATCATTTCTTATGCTAAGTAAAGGGAATTAAGCCGTAATTATCTCTTCTACTATTACACTATTTTGAATATAAATAATCATAATACCAATGAAAGGAATGCCATATTAGAATTCTTTCAGCTTCATTTATTGTGGCGATAACACATTTATATACAGTTCTTTATACCTATTGTATAATTCCTCTGTATATAAAATGCGTTATACAATGGGTATAATTATGCAATCTTGTGATCTTGTTGCTTCTATAACAGCTGTTGCTTGTGCTATTTCAAAATGTTCTACAAATGAAGAACTTCTAGTACTCGTATCCGCTTTTGGCCAGCTGAGCGATACGCTGAATACTATACGTTTACAAAATGAATTTCTATTAAATCTTGAAAAAAAACAAAAGGAAGCAGAAGACGTAAATAATTGCACAAAGGAAAAGACAACTCCGAATAATAGCTCGGAAGAAATGAATGTTGAAAACAATAATGAAGAGGTATTTAAAGAATCTGAAACAGAAAATATGCAAAACCTTACAAATGAAACAAACACAGAAGAATAGAGCCACTATAATAGTGGCTCAACTTCTTATATTTATAAACTTTTAAGGTATTTCTTATATACCCACCCTGTTCTTCCATCGATACGAACTTTTATAAATAATTTTCTAATTCGCAACACATTTACCTTATCGCCCTTTCTAAGGTTTCCTATCGATATCGCATCCAGGCTCTCTGATTTATGAAGTGTCACATTATCTTTCGTTACTATCGCTTCCAAAAGATTTTCTCCTAGGATACCAGAAGCTATGGCAATTGCCATTCTATCATAATCATATAACATAGCATCATCTACATCATCAACGAAACAACATTCAACTAAAATAGCGGATGAAAGAGAATGCTTTAATACATATAAGTTATTATTAATCTTTATGCCTCGATTGTTATACCCTAATTTCTGTACCTTCTTACAGATCTCTTCTGCATATTGCCTTCCTTTGGAATCTTCTGAATAAATAAATACTTCTACTCCTCCATTTTTGTTGTCTCCGTCATAGTCATTTCGACCACTGTTAAAATGTATTGAAACATCCAAATCAACTTTATGTGCATTGGACTTCTTAATAATCTTAGCTAATACATCTGACTGGCTCATTCCATTATTCACAGTACAGTCATATACAGTGTGTCCATGATATTTTAAGATTTTAATCAGAGAGTCTTTCACTTTTCTTGCTTCGGTTGATTCTTCTAATATTCCAACCGCTCCACAAGCTACTTTTCCATCTGGATTATGACCTGCATGTATATTTATTCTCATAGATAAACTCCCTTTCTATCTCTCTTATACTATTTTATTCTTTTTGGTCGAAAATGTTCATATTTTAGGTGATGTACAAATTTCTTTTATAGTTGAATATAGGAGACATCTGCATAAAAAGGCAATACAGTTGGCTATCTGCCTTAGCTGTATTGCCTTTAAATAATTATGATAATTTAGATAACTCAACCTTTAATTTATCATGTATTCAATAAACTTATTAACTTCGAAATTTGAGTAAAGGTTAGTATGTTAAAAGTCTTTCTCAACATAAATTGTGTATATTGATGTGTAATTATTAATTTTGGCGTAGTCCGGCCAATGTCGTCAACTTAACACTTGTAGTAAAAAAGGTTACAAAAAATTGTACAAAAATAAAACATCATATTTGATTATTTATAAAAATAGTGTAAACTATATGAGCGAGCAGTTTTTCATTTTACAATGTATATTATAAAGTGGATTTTGTGTTCTGGGAGAACTTCATCCTGCTTCGCATTTTCTTTCGCTCATAAGAACGGTTTGTACGTACTTGTGAGCGATTTTTTATACCTATTTTTATCAAATTATTAATAACCTTTTTAGCAATACGATAGTTACAAATCAAAGTATATAGCTTATTAAAAAGATAGTTTACTAGAATATTTCTATTTGTTTTATAACATGTTGTTTTCTTTGTTTCCTGTTGAATATTAGATATTTCTTCATTGCAAACAGAAGCAAACATTGATAATAGGTTTGAAGCAAACATCGCAGCATAAAATTCCTGTTCAATTGCTTCCGGTTTTATGCCCATAAAATTTTCTAGCTTTAATATCGATTTGACTTCACGATATTTCGTTTCAATCCCCCACCTTATAAAATATAGTTCTTTAAACATTTCAACAGTTATATTGGGGTCAAAAAGATTTGTAACAAGTGTCTCTTGTAAGCCTGATGGCAAATCAAACTTTATAACTCTTAGCGGATAGGAACAGTCGTTATGAGAATACTGTATTGAAGTATCACCATAATTACATTGATATACCGCTTTTAACGCACCATGGGACTTTGTTTTATGTCTCATTACAAAGAAACATTGCTTTTCTTGAAGTTGCGCATAGAGTTTTCTAGATGGATAACCTCTATCAAAAATAATAATTGGTGCTTTCTCTCCGTGAACTTGATTTAAATTAAATTCATCGATTAATGTTTGGGCTTGAACTAATTCAGAAGTACGATAATGAACGAGTTTTGTATTAAGTAAGTTATCATTCAAAACATCATACAAAGCCGAAGCAGAAGCCAGAGCGACAGGGTCATATTGATTTTTTTTAGAACCATAATAAGTTTGATTTTCTTTTGTGTTAGGAATCTGCAATGAAGTACCATCAATCGCTAATACAGGGTGACCATTCCAAGTATTAAGGTTTGATCTTGTTTTATTAACATCAGTAGTCATTAGAAAAATTTCACGAAAAGCATCAGGTTTAATTTTAAAGCGAGCTTTTGAAAAAGCCTGTTTTGAAATTGAGTCAATTGCAAGGTTTGAAGAATCTATGTAATCGGAAAGAGCCACAGATAAAGATTTTTGTGGCTGACTTAAAAGGAATAAAATAATATCCTTAAAAGTTAATTTTCGATTACGATTAAAGCTTTTTTGATTAATCCTATGTTTTTCAATAAACTCTTCGCTAGTAATAAGGTTATTAACTGATTTTAATAAAGATGATATTTTTTTAATCATAATATGAAGTCCTCCAAAATTTAATAGTAAAAATGTATCTATTAAAATTTTGGAGCAAACATTTGTTTGTCAATTTGCATTATAAACAAAATTATGTTTATTTTTTATACAGTATTAAATTGTAAATTCTTAAGTTGACGACATTGGTAGTCCGGCCGAAAGTATCGTCTATATTTTGTCAAGACTCAAAGTGAAAATAGGAACGTGAGTGAGTATTTTCACTTGTCCTGAGGCTTGTAAAAAATATGATGCTTGAGGGAAAGGTAGCCAAAATTCATAATTATACAGCGATATACACTCAGTAAACTAAATAAGACTTTTGACATCCTAACCAGTGAATTTCTATTTACTTATTAAAGCTACCGTTTCTTCTGCTATTGCCATTTCCTCATCCGTTGGGATAATGCATACCTTCACTTTAGAATCGGGAGTCGTTAACTCGCTTTCTTTTCCTCTTACTTTATTTGCTTCTGGATTAATCACAACCCCAAGGTAACCTAGATACTTGCATACTAAGCCACGAATTGCAGAATCATTTTCTCCTACTCCAGCTGTAAATGCGATTGCATCAACACCATTCATTGCTGCAACATACGCTCCAATATATTTTGCTACACGATAGGAAAATGCTTCCTGCGTATTGATAGCATCTTCATCACCATTATTTGCTGCATCTTCTACATCCCTAAAATCGCTAGAGATTCCAGACATTGCGAGCACTCCAGACTTTTTATTTAAAATATCCATTACTTCTTTTACTGATAAACCTTCTTTATTCATTAAGAATTCAACAACTGCAGGGTCAATATCACCACTTCTTGTTCCCATCATAAGCCCCTCTAGAGGGGTAAATCCCATTGTGGTGTCTACACATTTACCATTCATGACAGCAGATATACTAGAACCATTTCCTAAATGACAGACAATTACTTTCGAGTTATTAATATCGAGTCCTGTAAATTTCACGAGGCGTTTTGACACATAACTGTGACTTGTACCATGAAAACCGTATCTACGGATGTTGTATTTCTCTCGGTACTCTTTTGGAATCGCATAGAGATATGCTTTTGGAGGCATAGTCTGATGGAATGCGGTATCAAAAACAGCAATCTGAGGTATATTAGGCATCGCTGCTTCACATTCAATAATACCCGTTAGATTGGCTGGGTTGTGAAGAGGCCCAAGATCAAAGCAATCACGAATTGCATTTTTGACATTTTCATCTACAATGACAGAGTTAGGATAATATTTTCCTGCATTTAATACACGGTGACCTACTGCTTTGATATCATTAATGCCGTTTATAACTCCAACCTCTTTGTCTATTAGAGTTTCCAAAACCATATTAACTGCTATCGAATGATTTGGCATTGCTTTCTCTATAACTCTCTTGTCCTTATCTTTTGCAGAGTACACATGTCTGGAGCCTTCGATTCCGATTCGTTCACAGATTCCCTTTGCTAAGACATCTTTTGTCTCCATGTTAATTAACTGATATTTCAATGATGAACTACCACAATTCATAACTAAGATATTCACTTTGTTTTCCTCACTTTATCCATAATAATATTTTGGCAAGTATTCATTTAGAAATACTATTCATTAATATTATTATTACTGATACGTAAGGTAATATACATAAATTGTCTGTGAATTGGTATTTTAATGAAAACAAAAGGATGGATTAATGGTGAATTGAGTAAATGTTCAAGTATATTCATATATTCTCTAATATTCCACTTTTTTATTATTGATACGAACTCCTACTAATCGTATAATAAAAGTGTATTAATCAATATGATACACTCCCCCTCACCAGAAAACACCCGACTCCCTGGGTGTTTTCTGCTATCCTTAAGAGTTTTTATACCAATTTCACAATACAGGTTTCTCCACTCTTTACTATTCTGATTACATTTATGGTCTTAACAATCTAGCTTTTCAACCATCACTCCTATGTATGATTTGTTCAACTTAAATTCTATGAATATTTTTAAATCATCTACGCAGACTAGAATTCATGAATAGACTATTAGACTACTATTCGCGAAAGGAGATAAAACTATGGAGAAATATAATGATAACAAAAGTACCCCTACCAAACGTACTAGTACCAAAGATGGTATTAATCTAGATTACGACTATAATTCAGAATACGGTGATGGTGATATTCCTGATATTGATAAACCTCATAATGTTTTGAAAGATAAGACCAGTAATAAGAAGACGGAATAGTGATGGATTCGTCACTAATGAAAGGATGTAATTGAATATGTCCTATGTATCACCAGACCTAAGAGATAAGTTTGAATCCTTATCCATTGATCTTAAAAATTCCATTCTGGAACGTGATGTCAGTCTGACTTCTCTCGAAGACCTAATTCATGTTCTCGAGGATGTCATTGAGGAGAAAGATAGTGGTACTGATATTAGTGAAATGAACTTTCACTAATAAACAAACGAGTATTGATACCCTAAGCATTAACTTATCCTTCCCATTTAAAAGTTCATTGAAATACTTGATAACTCACTTGTTTGATGATCTAAATTAACGAATAAATATATCAAAATAATTAAAAAGGAAGAAATCTAGGTAACGTGTATAATTCATTCGTTACCTGGATTTCTTCCTTTTCTTTTTATATTAATTCACTTTTTTTAAAATATTATTTACATTGATTAATTGCAGAATCTGTTTTCCACTATATGCTAATACTAGCGCAGACTTCAAGTCCTTTGTTGACATAAATGTATTGTTCTTTAGCGTAATCTTATTGAAAGTTGCTCCATTGAATCCAACTATCTTTAAACCAGCACTATATCCAGTAATCTTATTATTTGATATCATCGTGGAATACGTTCCCCAGTTACTCATCTTGGAACTTAATCCTAGATAAAGTCCAACCGAGGTATAATCATCTTTTTTATGTGTTACTTTAATCGTATTATGGTCAGCAGTGAAACCTTTAATATCGTAGGCATTCACCCCTTCTCCTTTTGTCGTAACAATTGTATTATATAGCACTTTAATATTAACAAATGGTGAATTACCGATACGATTGGTTCCGATTCCTCTTACATATTTGATATTACATCCTTGAATCGTAATGTTCTGACACGCCGTATCATCCCAAGGAGAACCAACTGGTGAATTTGCCTGAGCATAGGTATTATCAATCTGAATTGCCTCATTATTTGGTTCTCCAACATAGATGCTGTCTGACATATTTAGATTACAATTGATAATCTTACCATTATTAATTCCTGCAAATTCAATAAAATGACCATTATAGTTATGTTTAAAGCTCGCATTCTTTACTGTTATATTTTTTCCATGCATGAACATTATACTGGAATATCCTACATAATACCCTGTATCTTTGAAGGTTTTCGTTGTATCTGGTTTGTAAGTTCCTATCCAAGTACCACCATCAATCGTAATATTTTCACAGCTCGTATACCCACTTGTACCTTCACCATATTTACTACCTGCGTACCTTGCATTAATGAGCAGCCCTTTACCATCCGCTGTCTGAATGATTGTCGCACCTGTTGCGGTAATTGTTGTATTGTTAAATACTTTTAGTGAATAGATTAGGTTATAGGTTCCAGGCATTAGTGTAATATTCACTCCACTATCACCATTACTACTTAGACATCTTTCAATAATCTTATAATCGTCTTCCCCACCCGGGCTGATGACATATTGTCTAACACCATTCACAGTTTCATCACTTTCTACAGTGGCAGCACTAACATTCTTTGAAGTAGTGGCGATCAAAAGAAAAGTTAGTAGAAATGTGGTTAGGATAAATGCTTTTGTTAAGGATGATTTCTTTTGGAATCTTACCTTTTCATATAAATCATGCTGAAAAAGCTTTTCTTGATATGTACTTTTTAATTCTTTCTTCTTAATTAATCTCTTCATTCGTATCCCTCTTATCTTTCATTCATCTTCTACTCTTATGTTTATGTAGTATTGATGATAATTGTGTAGAAATGCTTATGATAATTCTGCTTATGTATCATTATTTATGCTTGAATTTTCTTTATTATTAATTATTAGCGGAATTATTACTTAAGAATTGAATCAACCACTTCTACCGAATATCTTGTGATATTGTGATTCGCTACTATATATCTTATCATAGCATCGGATGAAAGTGAATACAAACGGTATTATTTAGTATGTTATATAGATTTTTGATATTCTATTAATACTTTAGGCTATAAATAATATGAATAGATTATTAATGGATTAGTTTTCAATAGAGTATGCTATCTACAATTTTTTGTGCCATTTTTTTGCTATCATAGAGATCCACATCATCTCTATCATCCACAAAGCAACACTCTATTAGTATTGCTGGATTACTTGTATGCTTTAATACATACAATTCAGGTCTTATCTTTATTCCTCTATTTTTATAACCTAACTTTGATATGTTTTCACATACCTTTTTGGCGTATGGCTTTGACTTACTAGTCCTTGAATGAATGCATACCTCGACGCCAGTAGTATTACCATCTCCCTCATAATCATTTCTTCCTGAATTGAAATGTATGGATAGATCAAGATCAACCTTATGCATATTGCATTTTGTGACAATCTTCTTTAGCACATCTTGTTGGTTGATACCATTATTGCATGTACAATTATATACGGTATGTCCTTTTTGCTCTAATAATGTGATTACTTTATCTACTACTTTTCTTGCTTCGGTGGATTCTTTCATCAATCCAACTGCTCCACAGGCAACCTTTCCGTCTGGATTATGGCCTGCATGTATATTAAATTTCACTCTTATCTCCTTTCTATGCTACTTTTGCGCATATCTAGTATATTGATTCATATATCGCATATGGATTCATGCATCTCATATAAAATCTTAACAAGTGGAGGAAGTAACTGATTCCTCCACACTTATCTGCTCTTATTGTTATCCGATTGTGTAGGCATTTCACTTGTCATTTCATTTAAGAATTGTTCTAACTTGCTTTTCAATTTCTTTGGCATTGGTAAGCCGCATAACATCGCATTCTTCATACACGATATTGCTTCATAGAGTACAAATAGAATACAGAAAAATTCACAGATGCCTATTTGTGTAATGTTGGTTGCATTCAGTACCGATGTTGGAACCATGAAAGACATATTGAAGCTGAATATGATATCGACGATTGCTAGGATAATGATACATGATAACATTGCTACTTTTCGAATTGCTCCATTAATTCCGATGGCACTGTTGAATTTTCTTTCCTTGATTGCTCTAAGGACACCGAGGATGGTGTCTAGGAAGATGAAGATGATTACAATGCTGATGAATTTGTTTGTGCTTAATAGGGTGATTAGATGTGTCATGGGGTTTGACCTCCTTTCTGGGATGGATTTTAATGATGGGTGTTTTTATTATTTGGTTCTTTGTTGATTTGAAAGTATTTATATTATTAAGTATTACGTTTTTATTTAAGATAGGATTGATTCATCTTTTAATCAATGTCCGTCTTGATTGGATATTTAACTTTAACTAGTTGCTTAAGCTCTAGGAATGTATGACATATCCTAGAGCTTAAAGTTTAATTAGATATGCTACGCATATTTAATGTATGGATATTGTTGTAAGGATGTATTCGCAAATTCTTAAGATTGCGAACTAAAACAATATGTATTTTATTCTGCTACAAATCCGATTTTAACAAGCTCGGATTTTACTTCATTATGCCATTTTGCTGGAACCTCTTCTAAAGTCATTGTTTTTTTACTGTGATCCATCTTACATAAAAATCTACCATTATGCTTCACTTCCAATCGCTGATGCCAAATCTGCTACTGCACTTGATAAAGCTTTAATGTCTTGTTCTGTATCTGATAATCTAGTAATTTCTACGGAATAGATTCCATTGCTATATTGGCAATTGAAATCAAGACAATAATTTTCGTACTCATTCTTTAGTGTGAAATTTGTGTCATTCTCACTCTCATAATAGCCTATTGTTGTAGTTTGATTTGCAAGTGCTGACTTAATAGTAGCAAAGTCATGCGCACTCTCTTGAATATCAATTCTTAATACTTGCTTACCCTTTCCTCCATCATATCTGTAAGGGTAAACGTTAGTTACTGTTAATTTTGTTTCTCCAATTCTTAATTGCTTTGTCATTTTAAAATTCCTCCTATTGTTATCCTATATTAGATTTACATTCTCTTGTTTAGTGGTATCCGAAAACCACATACTGTGTATAGTTAGTACATAATCCATGTGATCAGATGAGTATAGGTTAGATAATTCAGTAGAAAAACCCGTGTATATGTAATATGGAGTAGTTAGTGTCAAAGTTCCTTCATTTATAAATCTTTCGAGTGATATAAGTAGAACCCCAGTATAGGCTATATTATACACGTCCCCAAAATAATCACTACCGTGATACTCTCCTCCATTATTTATACAAGATTCTAGTACTATGCTATTAGAAGATAACCAACTGTCACATGATTGTGCTCCAACACCTAAATTAACATAAAACTTAGCCCCTCTTGTAGCTGTACAATTTATTGTATAGTGCATTTTTAAGTACACCCCAGATAAATACATAGCTGATTCAGACCTAGCAAATATGTTGTTGCGATATTCAAGTGTATCACTATAAATACCAAATCTAATAAAGTTTCCTTTACCATTCATATTATACTGTAGAATATCTGAACGGAGAGGGTTACTATAAGCAGGTGGGTAGATACCTATAGGAATCCAATTTTTAAGTCTTGAGTATTCTTTTCCAAATATTAGATTACCAATAGGTATTATACTTGGAGCTGTCATCTTATCAACCCAAGTCCCATTCTCATACACTTTCATATATTTGGCATCTCTCCAAGCTCCATTTTCGTATATCTTGTGAGTGTTGGTATCTCTCCAAGCTCCATTTTCGTATATCTTAATACTCATAAGCTATCTCCTAGTATACCCAAAGGGACGAGGTATCCCCTGGAGCAGATGGCTGAATAGCTACTGGCTTAGAATTCCCATTGTGATACACAAGATTCCAAGGATTCCAAGTTGTACCTAAAGATGACCTAAAGAACGTTTTATTCTCTGTGTTCAAAGATACAGCTATCTGACACCCATACCCAGCACCATAGTTACTATGTGGAACATAGATAACATGCCACCATCCAGTATCAGGCATTGTAACAAGTCCAGATACATCTGTCATATATGGATAAGGATAAGTTGTTAAAGATACATCTATACCGCCATAATCTCTTGACCTAACAAAGTGAGATTCATGATGACCATCTACTGTATCTGCATTACCGCCATTGGCAGGCAGAGAAGTAGGAAAATCGGTAATTTGTGTTTTAGTATGATTATGATTAGTTAGTGCAAAATCACTAGCATGTTTCCCATCCAGCGTATCCGCTTTCCCCTTACTATCCACCAATTCCTGAATAATGTTCGCTTTCTCACTCAACTGCGAACTAACCCCATTAGCAACCTCAGCAATCTTCTTCATCTCTTGATCAATAATACTAAAATTTCCATTCATATCATCCACGTTTACAAAATCACTGGCTGCTGGATTTTTTAAATTATAATTCTTTGTATAATTCGCCAATTATATCACATCCTCTCTTAATTGCTCCCATGTATACGTATTCGCTTTTTCCCAAGAGAGTTTCTCACCAACCATATTCCAAGTATTATACAATAACACAAGGTCAATCATCATATTCAAAGGAACAACGGTTTCCAGATAATCTGCGACTACTTGGAACATGTCTTTCACGGTTAAAGCAACCTTTACTGTTAACTTATGTTTCTCATAATCAATGCTTAAGGAATACCCATCTTTGCCGCATAAGGTAGACAGATCATCTGCCAAGCGAATTCTGGTATATGGTAACTTTTTATTGTATTTTGCTAACACACGAAACCTTCTATCTTCTAGAGTTTCTGTATCTTTACTACTTAATTTTAACATTTTCTCATATCTTGATATTGCATCTTCTGTTACACTGGTTATATATTGATTTGCTTCTAGATCTGCGACTGTGGTAAATAACTTCTCCTTCTCCACATCCTCATCGGACATTAATACTTGGAATTCCTTAATCTCTTTTAGTATGGGTGGTAAATAATTAATTAGCATTTACGTTCCCCCTTACTGGAATGATATTGGCCTCTAGGATTAGATTTTCAGCTTTGCTGTTTAGTGTAGTTTCCGAAATATCCGTGATTCCAACTACTCCTAATAATCTTGCTTCTAATTGCGCAATTCTTACAATCAGATTCTGGTTATCAGACCACGTCTTACTTAACTCTAAGAAATAATTCTCGATTACTGAACCTACTTTATTCTTCACGGAATCCCAGTTATAACCTGTATCATATGTGAATTTCGCACTAACATCTACTACGATGCTACTGCAGCCTTCTACGTCTACAACATGTCCAATCGGTGCGATTCCATAACCTTGTCCCTGCGCAAGAACTCCTTGTTCATTTGCTTTCGGATCAAGTGTCTTTTGAACTCGATCAATTAACGTATTGCTTGGGACACCATAATCAGAGCTAATTATCTGGATCTTGATGTGACTACTTTCTTCACTCACTCGGTAATATTTCGCACCACCAACACCTTCCATTGCTTCTGTATTCCTTATGTAATCTGCGATATTTCCTCCAAATGCTTGACTATCAAAGGAAGCGAAGTAACGTTCACGAAAGTGTTCCGTTTCTTCCTCATCCACTGCTGGTATGAGCACCTCAGTTATATTTGCCTCATTCAATCCTTCGACAAATTCAATCGCAGTTAATGGAATGTATTTCTTATTACCAATGGTTCCAGCCGTTTCACATTGCAATTTGTAGACTTTAGGTTCTATCTTTTCTGTCACTATATAGTTTAAATCATTCCAGGAAAATCGGCTTCCAATCGGAACATCTACATCAAATTCACCTTTTAAGATTGCATTCGTAGCTTCTCTTGGGGCTATTCCTCTTTCTTTTGCTCTGCGAATTAACTCCTCTCTTGGAGCCGTATCTGCAAACGTTGAATCGTAGATATGATCAATTGCTATGTAAGCCTCTGCTAGTTCCCAAGCTGCTGGAGCTAATGCGTTGTATATTAGGCTACCCTCGGTTTTGTCTACGTCTGTATCAATTCTTGCTAGCATATTTTCTAATATTACTTCATACGTTAGATCCTCATACATTGATATCCACCTCCCCGTATATTGTATTTGCTGTAAAACTTATTGTTAACTTATCCTCGTTTAACGCCATGTTAAAGTTATCAATGCTCTCAATCTTTTCATTGACTAGAAGACACTGTTCTACCATATCCTTGCATTCCATCTCTAGGTATTCTTTTGAATAGGATTTACCAATTAACTCGTCTAGTTCATTGCCATAATCCCAACTATAGATGACAAATCGATATCTTGCTGTATGTAAAGCCAGATAGATCCAGATCTTTAGCGCTTCGATTCCTTCCACCTTATCCCCTGTTAGTCTACCCATCTTGAAATTGATACCATATTCATACTGGCTTAGATTATTCTCCTCCAAAATGACTGCTTCCTCGGTTTCAAAAGGAAAACTCATAGATTCACCAACCTTTCAATGATGGCATATTGCTCCTCATTCATTTTTAGTACCAGAACTAGGTCATTTGCTTTCACTGGTTCAATGAATTTCGAGGCATCACCATCTTTTGTGTAATAACCTGTTTTCAAAGGTTCTGCAATTAATAGATCCTCAGAATCCAGATTAAGTCCATTTACTTTACAAGAGGAATTGGTGTCCATAGTAGCTAGAAAAATGCTTGAAGGACTCTTACTTTGTTGCTGCATCAACCTGATTATCTTCTCATAACCATTCATTTAACTTTCCTCCTGTACATCCATCACATTTTTAAATGCTAATTCTAAGGACATCGTATAAGTTCCCCCACTCCAGGTATGTGTATCATTTTCTATCCAGAATTCCTTCTTTAACCCAGTAATCGAATCGCTTATGTCCACTGCGTATCCACTGATACAAGATGTGTGTCCAAGTGCTTCTACACTAGCTGTCTTTTCTTCCTTAACTAACATGTTTTTGGCTGCTGTTACTGAATTGACACCATCCTCTATCGTATAACTTTCTTGAAAGATTCCATATTTCTTAACCGATGTTTCTTCTGTTACCACACCCTTTTGTTCTTTCTTATCATTGTATATCTTAACTTTATTAATGATAGAATCGATGGATTCACTATAACTACTCGATGTAATATTTAAGGTATCACTTAGATTAAAATCTTTGATTTTCTGTCCTTTTCTAATCACATAGAGCTTGGTACCATACATGATCGGCATATACTTTATCCCTTTTGCTTTGTAGGCTCTGCTATACGCTTTCATGATAATATTGTAGATATTATCCCCTTCAATTAGCAGTTTGGCGATAGGAACCTTCGTCTTCTCAATATCTCCCGTATCTATCTGAAAATCTTTGCATAACTTTTCAACGATATTCTCAGGAGTTGTCTTTTTGAAGACATAAGTTGCATTACTCTTTAGTAAATGATTAAAATCATCATAACCACTATATGTAATGGTACCTTGTTCGCTTGTTCTTTCTCTACTATAGACCATGGAATTGATTAGCACTTTACCATCGTCACTTAGAATTAAGCGATCACCCATCTTGATATTTAAGTCTTGAATATTCTTATCTAGCGGACTATATAATACTGATACTTGTAATGAACGACTTGCCTGAGTAGCTGATCCACTCCATGTTACTGTAGAGATAAATTCGGTGATGTCATATTTTTTCTTGTCATTGTGTTTCTGCCATAGTATTCTCATAATTCCTCCCTTGATTATGGACTTTTGAATGCTTTGTTCAAAATCTATAATCCTAAATGCTAGAGTGTGATTGCTCCTCTCACAATTTGATTACCAGCTTCTGACCAACAGTCAAATTAATGAGATTCTTAATATTATTTTGATTAGCTATTGCTCTGTAATTAGATGCACTCCCAGTTAGCTTCTGAGCAATACTGAGTATTGTGTCACCCTTTTGAACTACATAGTTTATAGGCATCTTGAGTTTATATTTTCTTTTTAAAGCAGGATGTTGAATCTTCTTATTACTCTTCTCCACTTTAATTTTCTTATATGTTTTAACTGTTGGTTTCTTGTATTCTTTTAGTTCTAATGTATAGGTGACATCTCCTGTAGCATCTTGTCTAGAATAACTGAAACTTTCTATTGTCATACTCAACTTAATTATGCTTGTAATAAATACATCAATCGGATTATTCATCCATGATTTAATTAAATTTACACACTTGTCGGGTGTAGGATAATCTGAATATTGAACAAAGCTATAAAATTTCTTTGGGAAAAAAGAGGATAATGTTATTGTTCTCAAACCTTTATTACCAAGTAAATTCACTTCACCAAAATTACTTATATTAACCGTTGAATTTTGCATGGTATTACCAATCTCTAAGGAAGAAGGTAATATAGGTAGTCTTATGTATTCATAGTTTTGAAGTAACCATATTTCCATTAAGCAAATTCCACCTTTCCTACATTATTCATGATTTTCTCAAGCTTATTTGCAAGCTTACCAGCAATGGCATCGATGTCATTATCACTTCTTACTTCTAATTTATCTGCAAGTTTACTGATATTAATGCTTATGCTTGAACCTGAACTTCCTCTAGCTCCTTCTGCTTTTGCCATTTGGAGTGATTTGTCGTGTGGATATACTCTTGTTCCTCTTGGTAAGTCCATGATCTCGGCACCTTTTTCTTGAGTGATGGCTAGACCGCCTCTCCAGTTGCTGGTTCCATGTGCTAGTTTTGGAGTGGATATTGTATCTGGACCACCTGAAATACTAATCCCCTTCTTCTTATTAGAGCTCTTACCACCTGAAAAAAAAGAAAAGATCTTTCCCGCAAATTTAAATACACTTTTACATATGTCTCTTACAGCTTTCACTCTGTTATAAAGTAAAGCAAAAACACCAAGTACTACAACTATACCCGTGATAATCATTCCTAATGGATTAGCACGAAATGCTGCATTTAATACTTTTTGAGCTGCTGCTAACGCTAGTGTACCAACTGTTTGAGCTTTTTGCTGTATATATACTGCGGCTCCAACCACCTTACCTCTCAAGTTTGAAGCCGTATTCTTTAATGTTTCCTTTCTCAAAGCCTTTTTAGCAACGGTCAATAACCCTGTAGCTTTTGATTGCACCTTTTCTTGTACATATGCTGCCTTTGATACAATTTTATCTTTTGCTTTCGTTATATTGCTTCTTATATTCTCCTTATTTAAAGCTTTCTTTGCTTTTTTTAGCATATTTGTACTTAACTCATATGCTTTATTTTTAATAGTAACTGCATGCGTTAGAACTTTATCCGCCTTATTTGTTGCAATATTTCTAATTGTATCTACTCTAAGTGCTCTTTTTACTCTTGACAAATTTAAACAAGAGGATTTTTCTTTAACTGATGTAGCAATATTCTTAATTTTATTTAGCCTTTCAGACATAACAGTCTTTATGCTTTTATCAGTATCACCTCTTAAATTTTTATAACAATCAACAATATTATTGACTTTTCCACACTGATCACTAAAACTATCATATAAATTTCCTAGTGTACTAAGAAAACTCTTGTTTTTGCTCTTAGCTTTTTCTGTAGATACTCCCACATTATTTAACTTAGTGGAAAATTTAATTAATATTACAGACGTTTTATTTATTTGATTCGATACACCAACACTACTATTTGAAATATTACTCAGACCTTTTCTTGCCTTTTTCAAGGATGGCGCTGAATTATTCCCTATGTCTTTAAAATTTTTAATCAATTTTATATTTTTATTATTTATCTCATTACAATCTTGAAGTATATTACTTTTCCAATTGTTAATTTGAATTAAACTAGTATTAAAGCACTCATCCATCTTTCTAGTGGATTTACTTATTTGAATAGATAAATCTGAACAAGTGACTGATGTTTTTGAAATACTTTTGATAAAATAATTGATTAATAGATTACCTAAAGAGTTGGTGGTTTTTCCAATTTGTTGTGTTTGCTTATCAACTTTCTCCATGCTTTTTCTTGCTTTTTCTATTTCATCTATAGCCTTTTTCATCGGCCCACTTAATTTATCATCTAATTTTAACGTCTCTGTAGTTACATTAGCCATTCTCTTCACCACCTTCCCTATATTCTTTTAATTCCTGCTCAATAAATACTCTTAAGATTCTCTTTTCATTTCTTCCTAACCCCTGGTACTGGCTAGGTAAGATACTGTGTAAACGGAACAGTAGGTACATAAGCTGTACGTTACCATCCGTCTCCATTAGTTTTTTATTTCATCTTCCTGCTCTTTCTCATCTTCATCTGAGAATCCACTAACATTAGCAATGAGATCCGCAAGTTTTACCATATCTCCACCTTGGAATAAAATCTGTGTTAATTCTCTAGGAGTTCTCACGTCAAAATGATCTAATAATTTTTGATCCCTTAAGTTTGGATTAATCACACCTTCCATAACAATAGATTGATTCACTTCATATATTTTGGAATAATCTACAGAGCCATTTTTATTTAATAGATCTGATTGAATCTCTTGATATCTTCTAGCTGATATCGCCTGAACCTCAACCATAAAAGGCTCTCCTGTTAGCTTTGACAATCTTTTAATCTCAACTTTGGCTGTTTCTTTCTTAAGGACATCCTCTTTATCTAATGCTAATAAACCATCTACTAAATTCATATTTCTACCTCACTTTATTTTTATAAACATTGCTTATTGTTCGTATACTTAGTTTTATATACTTGTTTCATTATCTCTTTCCTCTGTGTTCCAAAGCATTACCTTTGGAACACATGAAATAATTATGAATCGCATATAAGTCTGTTACTACTGTACTTGAGTTAACATATCAGCGTATACCTTACACCTCAATCGTATCAAAGAACTTCCAGTCTTCGAAGTTAAAGGACATAGATTCTTCCGTTAACTTTTTATTCTCCCAGTTGGATAGATCAAGATCTGTAAAGGTACATCCTGTTAACGCTACTTTTTCTGTACCTCTTGAATCAGGATCTGATAATTGACTAATAAGCGTAAAGGTTTTTGCCTTTCCTTTTCTTAGATCATCACTTAATAATTGAATAAATCTTGAATTAATCTTATTTGCTTTTAATTCACCCTTACATTCCAGACCAACAATCTTCGTACCATCTACGAGTTTACCAATCTGAGACACAGTCTCTGTCTTTGGTGTAACTGTTGCTTTAAAACTTAATACTTCTCCAACTTCATGATTGTCGATCCATATCTTTCCGTATGAACCATTAATAACTTCTCTTGCTTGATATCCCATGTTTCCACGTCCTTCCTATTTTCCTAATTAATATTACAGATAGATTGGTAATGAAATCTCTTCGATTGCATCCAAAATAGTTACTTTAGCTGTTAAAAATACTTTATCTCCTGTGTTGTATACTTTGATTTCCTTATCACTTAAAGAATCCGTAGCTACACCAGTGCCTTTTAGATAAGCTCTTTGCGTTGGAATGTCAATGCCAACACTAGCCTCCTCTAAGATTCCATCTAAGATTAACTTTTCAAAATAACCATTGATTGCTGAGATCAATAAGCATTTATTATCGTAGCTATTTGAATATTTACCAAGATAATTATCTTCTGCTGTCTTCTTGACATCATCAAAGATCATATCCATGGCTTCTACAATCTTAATCTTCTTAAATTGCGTACCTTTTTCTTGGTTTGTTGTCACAAGGCTATTAACACCACGACCTACTTTTACTTTTTCTCCATCGTGAAATACGATGAATTTACCTGCATCAATTGCTGCATCTAATTCTGATGTCTTTAACTTTGTACAATCCGTTAATTCTGGTAGTGGCGCAAAGGTTGATGCGATAGTCAAAGGTGTTCCTGCTAGTAGCCCAGCAATACGAGAACAATATTCCTCTGTCTTATAAGTGGTACTTCCTTTCACTAACATAGGTGTAGCAAAATTAATGATTCCTTCACAGTCACTTGCGCTATTAGGTAATACCGCTTTGCACATCTTTCCAGAAGTTCTCTGTGCCTTGATCCAAGATGCAACTTCTGCAGTCTTGCCATCCGTCTCAACAGTTGGAATTGCAAGATAATCAAATGGTGTAACTTCTAAGTAGCTATAAGCCGTACTATAGTCAACAGTCTGACCATTTGCTATGAAATAACAAATCACTTTCTTCGGTGCTTTGGTATAACCAATTAATGCAAGTTCAATTTGCTCCCTATTAACATCGCTAATCTTACTAGGGATATCGCTAGGATCTAGAACAACCACTGGATTGGTCGTTGGTACAGTCGCTTCTTTTAAGATTAATGCAACTGTTCCTCTCTCTGAACGTGCAATACTTGCAATAGCACGTTCAATAAATGATATATTTACGTTTGGTAATCCCATTCTCTCTACCTCTTTCTACTTTATATTTTGGTTGAAATTTAAAACACTCATCGTCTTATGCTCGTCTACAATCTCATTTGCCTGCTTAAATTCCAGATCAAACGTCAGAGTTAGCATATTACTATTACTTCCTGAATAAGCAAAATGATAATCCGCTACCGTAAGTATCCGGTCTGAAACCGTAAGATTCATTCCAAAGATCTGCTGTAATTCTTCAATCTTTTGCATGTTATCCATGAAATTAAATTCGTTTTGCAGGTAAGTAATGCTGATTGCATATGTATATTTCTTGTAATTGTAATTCTCCATACTTATTGTCTTTGGATAAATTGAAACCACAAAAGAAGGTTTCCCATAAGTATCCTTGATCTCTTGACCATAGATTCCATAAGTTGGATACTTTTCTGTTAGCTTAGTTGTTAAGCTTTCATAAATATTTTGTATTGTTGTCATTTGAAATCACCATATTCTTTTCCGAATGAAAACCCTTCATTATTCATTACAACCCCATTTCGTTTGAATAGGTCTAATCAATATAGAACCATTCATTCTCCAATTAATCATTTTTTCTTTCCCCTCTCTTTGCATAAATAAGCTTATTGTCTCGTTAATGCTTGATTCTTCTGTTGCTCTCATAACGTTATGATTTTTGTAAGTTGCATTTTGCATCTGATTGCTTATTTTTATTACTTACTGCTTAATAAAATAACGCTAACCCCCTATTATCATTCTATATATGGCATATTAACCTTTGGGTAGTCCAAATTTGGATTGTACTTTATTAGCCCGTGTTGCATTATGCAACTCTCTTTGTAAAAAAAATAACACTTGTAGCATTAGGATACACATTTTCCACCTTATGTAGCGCTATGCAACTTACATTTATTATAATACCACCATATACCACCTATGTCAATAGCATAACGCAACTTTTTTCAAACTTTTTTATTTCCTATATTGCGCTATGCAAAATACTATATTATAATAAGTACAATAGCTAATAATATGCATATAAACCTATAAACCATAAGGAAGGTGTGAACATGGAAAACAAAGAAATAGGTCTTAGAATAAAATCCAGACGTGAAGAAAAGAATCTAACGTTACAAGAAGTTGCTGATAAAGTTGGCGTAGCAAAATCAACGATTCAACGATACGAAGCAGGTACCATCGAAAATATTAAACTACCTGTAATCAATGCTATCGCTCAAGTTCTAGGTGTTAATCCATCCTGGGTGATTGGTAAATCAGACTCACCTGATGTTGAAAAGGATACAAGAGATTTTGAGCTTAAGGATACCTATTTTAGTTTTGCGAAAGAGATGCAAGAGAAGAATGTTTCCGAAGAAGATATGCAAAAACTATGGCAATTTTATGAGATGATTAAAAAGATGTGATGAGGTGAGCCATTTGACAATAAGAGGCTATATAGGATCGAATCAATTAGAAAAGTTAGTATACTTTAAGTTAAAAAGCCTAGGAATCACCGAAGATGATTATCCCCTCGATCCATACTTATTAATTGAAAAAGAAAATATTATGTTACAGTTCTCTCCATTTGACGATGATAATATTCGCGGGATGTTAGTCCATGGGCCTAATATCAGTGGAATTCTGATTAATTCAAATCGAAATGATGCTTCCAAACGTTTCATAGCAGCTCATGAATTATCGCACTACTGGTTTCATCCACACGAATCTCGTACGGTATGCTTTGAGCATTATAAGGAAACAACGAGAGGTATTGAATGGCAAGCCAATCATGCAGCCGCTTATGCTCTAATGCCTTCTAAGATATTAAAAGAAGCTTATGCATACTGCGAAGGTGATATTCCATTCTTATGTGACTATTTTGGTGTAAGTAAAGATTCTATTACCTATCGAATTAAGGAATTAGGATTGAAGAAAAAGCAACATCGTTACCAGATCCATGACGATAATGACTTGGTTCTTAATTTTCTTGAAAATGAATGGTTATATGGCGATATATAATAAAATGTGAAAGTAAATTTTGAATTAATATTTTATATTTTCTTTCACACATTTTTCATATTCCATTCATACCAAGTACACATTCTTTCGATATACTATATACATATTAAGCAAGAGCTTTTTAGATAAAATAATTTTTTTCATAAATAAGCCGGTAAGTTAACTTACCGGCACTCCTCATGTTAAGGGATCAAATGATTGCCTTTTCTTTTTTTATGTTCTTTAGACAAGTATATTTCTCATATATTATGTTTGAGGTGATAGTAATGAATTCTTGTGAATATATAGCTTTTATTACAGCTATTGCATGTACCATATCTAACTGTTGCTCAGAAGAAGAAGTGGAATTACTAGCTGATACCTTTAGTCAACTAGGTGATAGTCTCGCCACAATGCTAACGCATAATCAGATCTGTAGCAATCAAAATAAAGAAAGTAATCAGAATAATGAAACCACTCAAAATAATAAAATCAGTCAATATTAACACTATAGAATCATTTTCTTAATCTTATTAACATCTCCATCCATAATAGAATAGTTACTTAATAGTTCATCCTCTATATTAGGTGATAAATTAGAATGTATGTATAGTGATGAAAGTCCAATCGTATTGGCACCTTTAATATCTGCTATGTAGTCATTTCCAATCATAATACTATCTTCCTTACATAAATTATATTTCTGCAAGATTGCCTGATACAAAAGTGGTGATGGCTTCTTACATCCTTGATCTGACGAGAATAAAATTCCATCAAAATAATCATATATGTCTAACATTTTCATCTCTGGTTCTGTGAAGATCTGTTGGGCGTTGGACAATAAATAGATTTTTTTATCTTTCTTTTGTAACTCATCTAATAAATCAATTACTCCATCGTATAATCCGATATCTTGAATTGAGAGTGCACGAAAGATAGTACCCGTTTCCTTCGCTAGCTGTAGATTAGCATCTATTGACTTATTTTGAAATAACATTTGAAATACTTTTGTTATCTCTATTTCTGGGTAGTCCACATTAGTTAACTTTTCTTCTAACAAATCACACAATCTTTTATATTCATTCTTCAACTCCAAAGGTTGATAATTGGCGCCCTGAAATCTATAGAATAGCGCTAGTTTATCCCATAGATATTTCTTCTTCTCATTCGTATGAATATTGACTAACGTTCCATATAAATCAAAAATGTAATTCTTGTATGTGTGCTTATACATATTTATCTCCCTGGTTTTTTATTAATCATACCATATTTTTCTTATTTAGTGATATAGATTGGGTTAAATTTAATAATAAAGGAACTACCGTGTACCCAATATTATCATTGGATATATCAATAGTTCCATTTTATAACTATATTTTTTATACTTCATAAGAAATATAGTTATGGCTTTATTAATTAGAATTATTTGGATAAAAGCGTTCCAACCACTTCAATTCTTTACGTTCTTCATTAGGCTCATACCATCCCTTGCTAAAAAGTCGATTAATCCTTTGAAAATATTCTTCATACATTTCGCCAACACGCTTCAATGAATAGTTTTTTTCAGCCCATTCTCTACAATTTCTTGGGTTGATGTTATCTATATTTTTTACTGCCCAACAAAATTCTTCAAATACTCTACACCTATAGCCCGTTACCCCATGCAAAACTGTTTCTGGAAAAGCACCCCAATCTGTAGTTATAACAGGGGTTCCACAAAGTTGTGCTTCAACATTAACTCCACCAAAAGGTTCAAGATAATAAGTTGGCATCAAAACTGCTTTGGCATTTCCTAATAATTCATTTCTTTCTTCTGGACCAACTGCTGCATGATATTTAATATGTTTTTCCGAACTTAAATTAAAGCCCTCTGCGCTATTATCTAATGATCCTTGCCCTACAATATATAGTTCGTTTCCTGTTGCTTTAGCTACATCAGAAGCCACTTGGATTCCTTTTCTGTTAATTATACGTCCAAAGTAAAGCAAGTAATCCTGTTTATCTTGCTTAAACGTGAAATCATTTGGGTCATAGTAATTTGGAATTACTGCATCATACCATTCTCCATCTTCAATCTTAAGTAACCCATAAATATGATGCATCCATGCATACGATTCAAAAACACGATGATCAGAAAATACTCCAGAATAACCTATTCCTGGTTCAATAGTAATAAGTTCAACAGCATCAGCAATAGGTTTTTGATAAATACCCATAGGGCATAGTAGAATATCTCGTTCCTGTTTTCGTTCCATAATTTCTTTTATTGCATTACTATTAAAACATCTATGTGCAATATCGTTAGGATCTTGCTTAAAAAATTGTGTCGTTCTGTCATAATCACCATATGCTTGCCTAAGAATATCTTGAGTTGACACTTGTATGAATTCATCACACGGTACTTCTGACCCTTCAACACCATAAAAATAAATCGTATGACCATATTCTTTTATCATTTTGGCTAACTTAATAATTTTTTGTGTATAGGCACATGCCGAGTTATTTGTATTTGTTTCCAAATGAGCCAGCCCTAATAAGTGGAATCGCAATTTTGACATTCAATAACCTCTCTTATTTATAAATATTTGATATTTTATAAAAGGCTTGCAGTGTAATTATACATACAACAAGCCTTCTATATCTTATTTCTTAACTTCTTAGGAATTTGACGAGGATATTAGTTTATACATGATTACATTGGTATTAACCGATTCTTACTATAGCCTTATGCTTCAAATGTGATTCCTGCATTGAAAAATACATTAACATTTCCTTGTGGTTCTTCTTCATCCGTTGTATATACTACTAACAATACACGTGTACCAGCAGTAACTGTAACAGATACTGTTGCTCCTACGCCCCCAGTAACGGCATTTTGCGCTGGCGTATCAATTTGAACAAAAGCAGCAGTTGGATTGAAAGTTGCTGAATTACCTGCAGCAGTATAAACACGTGCAACAATATCCACAGTCGTCTCATTACCGCTATTACCAATTGCACTAGCTGCCACTCTTGTTATTGTTCCATTTCTTGGAGCTACAAAAGCAAAAGCTTGAATAACCGTTGTATCTGAGATTGGTGTACCAATTATCGTATTTAAAGCAGTACCATTGGCATTTCCAAATCCAAGAACAGCAGCCTGCCTTTGAACTCCTGTTGCTGTAGTACCTAAAATAAAACTCTCACCCGATGCAAATGGAATTACAGCTCCTGCTCCTGCTGGACCTGATGGGCCTGATGGACCTGCTGGACCTGATGGACCCGATGGACCTGATGGGCCTGCTGGTCCTGATGGACCTGATGGGCCTGATGGACCTGATGGACCAGTTGGGCCTCCTGATGGACCTGATGGACCAGAAGGACCTGTTGGACCCGTTGGACCTGTTGGACCTGTTGGACCTCTTCTACAATCACAAAAACTTTTAACAGGATAACATTTTTTTATACAATCATGATTATGAGATTCATAACCATTACAATCATAATGTGTCATTCTTCAAACATCTCCTATACTAAAATACTTACAATTTTAATATATTCTATCTAGATAGAATTGTGAGTACTATTTATATAGAAAGCCATTATTTTTATTTTTCTTGCATAATTGTGTCGTTTAATTTAATAATTTACGTTTGCTACCCTTAATAGGAATACTATACTGTAAAATTTTTTTATGTAAAGTTCACAATTCTTTCATTTTTTCTACACAGAACAACCACATTTGTACTTTATACTATAAAACATAAAGCAAGAGGCTTTTTAAATAGATAAAACTTTTTTCATAAATAACCGGTGAGTGTAATGCTTGCCGGTACTCCTCAAAACTACTACTAAAATTTTATATAGATTCCCCTCCCTTTCGCCGGTTAAGTTTGAAACTAACCGGCATTTTTTTGTATCCTAATTTTTATTCATACCAAATATTCTTGTAGCAAATTTATCTTTATATAGGTTTTCAATATTAATAGCTTCTTCTGGTGATATTATTTTGGGCAATACACGAAGTATGGTGAATTGAAAGTGCTTGTAAGCATCTGGTCTATTTAAAGGGTGTCTTATTAACTTTACTTTTTTAAAATCCAGATTATACTCTTTGATTACTGTGGAAATTTTCATGTAATTTTCCTTTCTACTCTTGATTGTTATGAATCAATAAAATAACCACCAATCATTTTTCATAATTGGTGGTTATTGTTTGTAATTTAACTATTCATTACTTCATTAACTAATTTTCTTCTATATCTTTTTTAATTTCTTCCTCTTCTTTTTTATCGTAATAATTATAATTATTTCCACTGTTATTTCCAATTCCTTGCTTCATTGGAGCAATAAAAAATCCACAAACCATGCCAGCGAAGAAGCTAGCTACTGCTAATATTATTCCTGTATTCTTATTCATGCGTTCCCCTCCTATTATAGGTCTTATTTTACTATCAAATTTATCTTATTCTTATGTTATTACTTTAATTCTATCAATATACTATTACATTTTTAACCACATATCAATATCTAAGTATGGTATGTATAATTTAAAAAATATTATATATATTAAAATTGGTAATTAGTTGGACTATTTATGCATAAATTGTATCATCTTTCCATTTGTTTATAATAACTATATAAAAAAAGTTGGAGGTAATTAAAATGGACAATTTCAAACGAATACTCGCAAAAATTATGATCGTATTATGTTTATCATCTATGGTCACCCCATATGCTTTTCCTATTTCTAACTCAGAGTCTGTAGTTAGAGTGCAAGCAGCTACATACAGTAAATCAACCGTATATAGAGTGCAAGAAAAATTAAATTATCATGGTTATAGTTGTGGAGAACCTGATGGGAAAATAGGCAATCATACAAAAACTGCAATAAGAGAATATCAAAAAGACAAAGGACTTAAGGTCACTGGTACAATAAATAAATCGTTATTAAAATCACTACATATAAAGGCAACAAGTACAACTGTTTCCAATAAAAAAGAACGTATCGTATATGTAACTGAATCAGGAAAAAAATATCACAGAGATGGCTGTCGTTACCTATGGCACTCTAGAATTCCTATGAAATTATCAGAAGCTAAGAAATACTATGAACCATGTTCAGTATGTAATCCATAATCTAAATATTATGCGTTCAAAGTATTTTATTCAATGTTCACATTTCTTTCAATCTTTCTACACAAAGCAACCACATTTGTCCTTTATACTATAAAACATAAAGCAAGAAGCTTTTTATAAAATTTTTTTCATAAATAACTGGTGAGTTTAGTACTTACCAGTACTCCTCAAACTAATTACTAAAATTTGAATAGATTCCCCTCACTTTCGCCGGTTGAGTATCATTACTCACCGGCATTCTCCATTCGTTTCTTCTCCTATAAAATATTACACTAACAATCAATTACTTCTTTCTAGATTTCGCCCAAAAAGGATCGCAATAAATTAAAATTTCTGTTATCTCATCTTTTTCGTTATCAACAGTAATATCTATATATTGCAGTATGTCTTTTGTTCGTAAATTAAATGTGTAGTATATTTCATTGTAGTGTTTTTCTTCATCGTACTTCATTCTATTAATTACATTCTCAAATTTTTCACGCTTCATTCCTAATTGTATACCATAAGGTAATTGTATTATAGGAACATTCGACTCTTTCATAATATCGATAGTTGTAATATAACATTCATTAATAGATCTAACTTTTTCGCTATAGTTTTTAGCACTAAGAGTAATAGCATATATGTTCTTTGTAAAAGTAACATTCCACAAGTCGTTAGGATCAACCGAAATATCTATATATTTTTCTTCTATTTTCCATCCATTTTCAATTAATTCTGAAACACAAATTGGCATCTGATACATGTCATTATCCAATTCAATAATGAATGAGGAAAAATCGTTACTTAACTCGGTTGGTTTATTTTTAACATAAACATTCTTATTATTGATAGAGCTTTTATTATCGTGTCTAAAATATGAGTACATAAACAAAATAACAATCATCAAAAATATAAATAATATTATTGATACCACTACTTTTTTCTTCATCAGGGAACTCCTTTTACCTTCTGTAAATATATCCATATTTTAACATAGTATAATTTCATACGTCAATAAAGTATAAATATCTTAGTTCAATGAAGAACTAAAGAAATCCCATTATAAAATACGCCCTGCACCATCAATAAATAGTAGTGTAGAGCGTAAAAATCTTTCATTTATAAAATTTCTATATCCTACATTACAACCGCATCTTTGAGGATGATAACTTTTCCTATCAAATTAGAGTTTATTTCTGTATAAACAATGTTCCATCCTCCTGTAATTCCGCATAAAATACCTCTTTGACACTTTTAATATCATTATGCTTTAGCTGTTCCATCACCCACTCTTCATTCAAATCATATTCTTTTAAATTATTTCTCATTATTTTACCATCCGATATAATTTCAGATGGTAAATACCCAAATGATGGAGCCTGGATATTTAAATCCTTCTTATTAGGTTGTTCCTGCTCTGGTTTCTTCAATACACTTAATTTACCGTCTGGTTCTAATATTGCATAATCTATATTTTTAATTGAAAATATTCCTTCTTCTCTTAACAGCATAGATAAATCATCTAAGTTAATTCGTGTTGATTTTAATGCCTTTTTTATTATATTACCCTTTTTTATAATAATCGTTGGTTGGCCATCAATAATTCTTCTGATTTTTCCTGACTTAAGGTTTATATATCCTGTAAGTTCAGTTAATACACACCACCATACAATACCAACAAAGTCATCCATATACAGTTTATGCGATTCGCTTATCATATTAGCTGCAATGGAGCCTATAGTAATTCCAGTTATATAATTAAAAAATGTCAATTGACTTAGTTGCTTCCTACCTAATATTCTTGCTAGCATTAATAGCACAATAAATATGATACTAGTTCTATAAAGTAAATAGATAATATCCACTGTCATAAAATCCCCTTAATTATGTTAAATGCTATTATTATTGCTAAATTCAGTCTTTTTATACTAATTCTTGTTTTTCATTAACATCGCTAAATTACACACATACTTGTAGAAACAGCAAATATCCTTGCAATCATTTTTCTTTATCAATGCCCATAATGTAATAATAAAAAAACTACCAACTTAATTTAATAGTTGGTAGTAAGTCTATTTCTTATTCTTTATTGCAACTAATTGAGTCATTACATAATCACCATATGGAGTCAATTTCCAATAATTAAATGTATCTTTAACACTTCGATTTTTAAGACTTTTTTGAATTAATCCAAGCGCTTTTAATTGTACTTTTATAACTTGAAAATTTTCTGGCTTAATATATGAATTAGAAATTTTTTTTATCTTTTCCTGTTGCTTAATTAATACTATAGCATCATAATATTTATCTTTCAAATAATTCTTTAACACTTTTGATAGAGTACTTTCATCACATTCATCAATAAGATAAGGGGCAATAATTCTAAATATTTCATTCCAAGTAAACATATAAGCGTCTTCTCCTATATATTCTTTATCTTGAGTATTAATATAATGATATACATAACTAATATCTATTTCATCTTCTCCTTGAGATAATTTATCAGTGCCAACAGGCGCTGTTGTATTGAGTGATTGTAATTTTTCTTTTAATTCTGAATTTTCTTTTTGTAAAAGTAAGATTTCCTTCATTGAATTTTCATCTACAATTTCATCTGCTCTTACCCAACCAGTAGCAGGATAATCTTTTGTTAATCTAATCATACTTCTTGAAACGACACTCCCTAAGTCATCTGGATTAGTCCAGAATTTGTTCATTTTCTTCTGGGCAAGTTCACGAAATAATTTTAATTTTTCTTTACCATCTAATGACTGTTCAGATTTTGAAGATTGAATAGCTCCCGGATTTTTATGTAAAAATGATATTATAGGTTTATTTTTTTCAACCGCATATCGATATTCCATTTCTGTATATCCCATACCTTCATCGTTAGTTGACCCATACCTTCCTGCCAAAATCAATAAATAATAGTCACTATCATCTATCACTCTTTTAATCAAGGTCCATTGATCATCATTTGATGCAGGAAACAATTCCATACCAGCTGGAATACAATCTAATTCAAGTAAAGCTTGCATCACTTCTTTACGTTCTTCTTGTAAATCTTCAAATGTAGAACTGATAAAAACTTGATACCTTTTATCCATTTAACACCTCCATACAGCATGTATTTAGATTAATTAATATTTATAAAAAGAATTTGATTAAAGATGGTACTATAGGAAGCATTGAAGCAATTATAACTCCCCAAAAGATCTGTGTTCTTATCCCCTTTAATTCATTATACTTTTCAATTTCATGTCCCCAATAAAATATTAAAGGAGGAAATAATGCATCTCTAATTCTAGAACAGAAATATGATACCCCTAAGATAATCGCTGTTCCTATAAAAGTTACATTGACATATTCAGAAATCGACATATTGTCTTTAGTACTATTATGATTTGCTAATGTTATTAAATTTGCCAAAACAATCAAAAAAGTCAGGAAAATCAAAAAATATACAATTGATATTTTAGAAAATAATGTACAATACCAAGGCTGTTTATACTTTTTTATCTCCTCTAGCAATTTATTTTCTATTATAATACTATCATCATAATTTTTAATACTGTAATTACCTAAGACTGTAGAACTGTAACTATGTATAGATAAACCATTAAGATCAAAATCTATACTAAAGTTAGCTAATGAATACATACGCAAATTTTTTATTTTACGCTTACCGTAATTATCATAACTTACTAATTCTTCTAAAGAATCATAATCAATGATATCACCATTCCGCAATGTAGTATTATAACAAATATTATCATAGTACTTGCTTAAAATTCGATCCATATTTTGAAGTAATTCTTTATTAACAATAAGAGCATTTTTATATTTAATTCTTCCTTTAATTAACATACTAATTCCTTTATATTATTTTTAACTATTATATAACATCTTCTCCAACTTTTAAATATTAATTTGTCAATGTTCTCTATTTTATACCAATTATCTACCAAAACTATTATATTATTGAATACAATCCTTAAATCACCTAATAGTTGATTCCTTCTGTCTAATTCATCAACTATTGCTTATACTAACAAATTTCCAAATAATTAAAACTCTTTTTTCATATCTTGATTCATTGCCATGATATCACCCTAATATTATTACAATGTCCCCACCTATTTTCCATGTAGTAGATTTTATTTAGTACAAGATTAGCATTTGTTCTATCTTTACCCTTTCCAGAACATAGCATATAAACTAGTTCTGAGATGTCTCCATTATATTTTCTTTTAACTGTGCCATATCATCAATTAGCATAGGAAAGTTGTTTAAAAAGTCCAATCTTAATTATAGAGTTGTTACAGTTGATTTTGGATCCGTAACATAATCATTACCACCAGGATAAGCCCATACAGAAGTAGCTAACATAATTGCTTCTGTTTTACTTTTCTTCCCCGGCTCTGTATTTACAACCTTGGAACTTTAAAATCGGCTGATAGCATGCGTAAATCTCTCAACCAAATAGATTAAAGGTTCCAATTCCATTTTTATTAGCATCCAATTGCGACACTTCATTTCAATATGATGTTCGTAACTTATAATGTTATTTACTGAACTTTCAAATATTAAAAACATAAAACCGTTCCTACTGCAAATAGGAACGGTTAACACAAAAAGCACGAAGGAACGCATGGATAAAACCCATGCATTTTCCTCATGCTTTTTTATTCAAAATTATTTTTTAATGACCAAATTTAATCCACACTTGGCCAGATTTAGTTTTATCAGTATTCCTTAGAATTTACCAGCGTCAGCTGCTTCTTGGATAGAGGCAGTAATACCTAAAAAATCAAGGGTTTTAGAATAAAATATACAGATAATGTACAAATAAATAAAAATTAATCATTTTTAATAAATACTTGTTTGCTAAAATGGCAAGATGCAATTTTTATTTAGTACTATATAAAATTTTATTCATTATAGTCCTTAACTTCAAAACTATAAATTTTATCAAATTGTAGATATTCATATCGACTATTAAATGGTTTTACATTGCTTCTTTTAATCATACGATAATAGGATTTACCAATACCGTCAGAACGGTTATCGTACCATGTAATGAAATTATTTAATTCATCTGCTGTTAAATCATATTCCTTAATTGTATTATTTGTCATAACAACTTCTAGAATTGCCTTATTACCAGTTATTGTTTCAGTTGGTATAGTAGTAGAATATGGATATGGAGTTGTTGGTGGGTTAAAATTTTTGGTATATAAAGCTGCACCTTTGACTATTCTTAATTCATCAAAATATCCTTGCGCTTTATAATTTTCTCCTAATTCACCCATACCTCCTATAACCGTACCATAATCAGTATTGGGCGTGCAATTGATTTCGCCTGCAACTGTAATTTCTGTATCTTTAACACCATTTATAAATGTTCTCCATACATTTCCCTCCCTTGCTACTGCTATATGATTCCATTGATTAAGATTTAGAGATTTATGACCAATACCATTTCCTCCTGGATCGGAAGAAATTAGATTCCAACTTTTTTCATCATTGCCTGCCCAAATATTTATATTACGAGTACCTTGATAATTATAATCTATCGCAAAATTTGTTGCACCCATATACAATAAGGCATTTCGTGTTTCATTTGTTGGATAATACCAAAAGTCTATTGTAAAATCATCAGCTCCAAAATCTAATTCAGAACTTTTTTGAATTCTTAATATTGAAGAACTTGACGAGTCAAAATACGCGCTAGCACCTCCAAACTTATTTTGATCAGTACTAATTTTAGCATTACCCGTATATATAACATTTTTTCCAGTTTCATCTTTAAATGAGGTGCTACCATTTTCACCATCCATATGCATAAGTAATACAGTCTTTCCATTATCCTTAGCAGATGCATCTGCCGCTTTTACCCTTGCTTCGTTACTGATACTTAACCCCAAAATCATACTAAACATCAAAATAAAACAAGTAACTTTCCTTAAACCTTTCATAAGCTCTCTCCTTTGTCTTTTATTTACCTCATTCTACAACCTTCTCCTAAAATTTATAAGACTTATATTTCCATGGTAGAAATTGTATGATTAAAGGTTCGACATAAAATTACATCAAAAACGTTTCATCTATATGTAAGTTACAAAATCTTTTTAAGAAAATCAGCTTGACTGGTACCAGAATTACAAGCACAGTCATATATCGTGTGTCCTTTCTTCTCTAGTAAAGAAATAACTTCTTTTACAATTTCTTAAAATTACGTATTAAAATACCCCATGGATTACTCCATGAGGCTGTAGTCTACTTATCGTTATAGTCTTTTACTTCAAAACTGTAAATTTTATCAAATTGTAGATATTCATATCGACTATTAAATGGTTTTACATTGCTTCTTTTAATTATACGATAATAGGATTTACCAGCACCGTCAGATCGGTTGTCGTACCATGTAAGGAATTTGTCTATTTCATCCATGGTTAAATCATATTCTTTAATTGTACCATTAGTCATTGTTATTTCAAGTATAGCCTTGTTACCAGTATAAACGATATTACTCTTTGGAGTCACGGATACTTCATTAGAATTCATAGCCTCTGCACCATTTGCTACAGCTCTTACAATATAATAATATGTCGAATCATTTTTTACTGAACTATCAGTGTATGTTGTGGAAGTAATCGGATTTGCATTTAATGGAGTAGTATATGGTCCACCTGATTTATCTGATCTATAGATATTATAGCCAGTTGCTCCAGCGATAGAGTTCCATTTTAGATTTACTTGATTATCTCCTGCGTCTGCTACTAATTTTATTGGTTCTGACAGTGAATAAGGTAGATAACCGCTTGGTATTTTATTTGCATATTTAAACGCTGTAGCTCCGAAATTAAAACGTACATCAAAATTAGGAAAATTTATTGATAAAAATGGTCTGAATGTGTGTCCAAATGTTTCTTTATTTACTGTTATAACTCCTTCCGATACTCCATTTTTAGTAAATTCTATTTTACCATTATCTGTATCTAATAGGATACCCATTACATCACCTTTTGCAAATGATGATCCATATGACTTAGATTGCCCACTAAATATCATACCACCATTACTCATTATAGCAATCCACTGACCGCCTATTTCTGTATTAATTCCAAAAGCTGATGGATTACCTAACATCTCAACTTCCCAATACCACTTTCCAGAGCTTACGCTAGTATTTACATTAGCGTAACCACTATTAGTAGTTACATCTGAATCACCAGTAAATCGTAGATTATTTTCGGATAAATACTTTGCGCATGAACTAGGGGAAACAAGAGAAGGATCTATATATACTCCACCACTATTTGTATCTTCTGCTCTGGCCTCCGTACCATAAACCATACTAATTCCAAGTATTAAAGTTAATACCATAATAAAACTAAAAATTTTACTTATTTTTTCATAAAGCCTCTCCTTTTATCATTTATTTACCTTATTCTACAACCTTCTCCTAAAATTTATAAGACTTATATTTCCATGGTAGAAATTGTATGATTAAAGGTTCGACATAAAATTACATCAAAAACGTTTCATCTATATGTAAGTTACAAAATCTTTTTAAGAAAATCAGCTTGACTGGTACCAGAATTACAAGCACAGTCATATATCGTGTGTCCTTTCTTCTCTAGTAAAGAAATAACTTCTTTTACAATTTCTTAAAATTACGTATTAAAATACCCCATGGATTACTCCATGAGGCTGTAGTCTACTTATCGTTATATTCTTTTACTTCAAAACTGTATATCTTATCAAATTGTAGATATTCATATCGACTGTTGAAAGGTTTTACATTACTTCTTTTAATTATACGATAATAGGATTTACCAACACCGTCAGAACGATTGTCGTACCATGTAAGGAATTTGTCAATTTCATTCATGGTTAAATCATATTCTTTAATTGTACCGTTAGTCATTGTGATTTCAAGTATAGCCTTGTTACCTGTATAAACAGATTCACTCTTAGGAGTAGCACATACTTCATTTGAATTAGAACTTTCAATTCCATTCATAACGGCTCTAACAATATAATAATATGTTGAAACATTTTTTGCTGAACTATCAGTGTAAGTTGTAGAAGTAATCGGATTTGTATTTAATGGTGCAGTATATGGTCCACCTGATTTATCTGATCTATAGACATTATAACCAGTTACTCTATCATCAAAAGTATTCCAAGACAATTCTACTTCCTTTTCTCCTGATGTTGCCTTTAGTTCAAATGGATTAATTAAGTATCCTGTATCATCAACATCAATAGCATCAATCTGTATATCTTTATTATCTATCAAACTAACAACTTCTACAGAATGATATCCTAAACCTAAATCCAATTGTTCAAATTTTTGTTTACATCTTTCAATATCTGTGCTAAATGAATTATATGTGAATATTTTACTATCAATTTTTACTGCTACATTTGTTGATTGAGAACTAGCTGTTCCAACAATTAATCTAAGTTTTGTACCATAAAATTTAAATTTATAACCAGAATTGACTGAATTAGCATAATGAGCAGTACTATTATAGTTTCCTACTACATTATCCGTTTTCCAATTACCATAATATACAATATTTGAATTATTATCATCATATCTCTGCCATCCCGTTTCTGAATCAGTTAATGAATTTTCTCCTATTGCTGCCAAACTAACAGATGAAAATGATGTTATTGCAATAGCGCATATTACTATAAATGTTGTTAATCTTTTTATTATTTTCATTTTTTTACCTTTTATTCTATATTTTTTTACAATATTACACTAATTTCCTCGTTTTTTGTAGTCTGTATTTCCAGAAAATTAATATATATAATAAAAGTTTAGATTTTTTTAAGACGATATTCCATTTACTATTGCTTTCGCCATATATCTATAATCATAAAGTTTTACATCATCTTTATCATCTACAAAGCAGCACTCAATAAGCATAGCAGGAGCCTTAGATTTTCTTAAAAAATATAATTTATTTTCTACCTTTACTCCCCTATTCATAAATCCTAATTTTAAAAAGATCTTGTAACATTAGTTGCATATTTAACAGCTTTTGAACTATCAGAATATACTAGAACTTCACACCCTGCAATTTTTCCATCGCCTTTTAAATCATTACGGCCAGCATTGAAATGTACTGAAATATCTAATTCAACTTTATGTAAATTACTTTTAGAAACTACTTTTTTTAGAACATCTGCTTGGCTTGTCCCATTATTACAAGTACACTCATATACCGTATGTCCTTTCTTCTCTAGTAAAGAAATAACTTCTTTTACTACCTTTCTAGCTTCGGTGGATTCTTTTATTAAACCTACAGCTCCACAAGCTACTTTACCATCTGGATTATGTCCTGCATGTATATTTATTCTCATATTATTTTACCTCGCTTTCTTTAGCTGACATTTCATTAGTCATTTCATTTGAAAATTGTTCCAATTTGGTCTTTACTTTCTTAGGCATTGGCAATCCACACAACATTGCATTTTTCATACATGAGATAGCTTCATATAGGACAAATAAAACACAGAAAAATTCGCATAGTCCTATATGATCAATTTTAAGATACTCCAGTAGTGACTCTGGAACTAAAAACAACGCATTGAAACTAAATATCATATCAATTATTGCTAGGATAATAATGCATGATAACATTGCTACTTTTCTAATAGCACCATTAATTCCAATGTTTGAATTAAACTTTCTTTCCTTTATTGCTCTTTATACACCTAGAATAGTATCTAAGAAAATAAAGATTACTACGATTAAGATAAATTTGTTTGCTGCTAAAGTTGTGATAAATTGGTTCATTTTGAATTCCTTCTTTCATTTATTTTATGTATTAAAAAAGCACCTAAATGGATGCCTAGATTATTAGAATAATATTTTTAATATTGAAATTTTTGCCATAATTTGTTATTATATAGGTGCAATATGTTACTTATCGGATGAAATAACACCACTCCGCTACGTACACTAAGAGCCTTAGCTTATGCTAGGGCTCCCCTTTTATATCACTCATTTTAATTCACAATTTCTTAAGATTATGTATTAAAAAGCCCCATGGTTACTCCATGAGGCTGTAGTTTTATTATTCTCTTACTCTTACATATATCTGTCCAATAACATTTCCGGAACTATCTGTAGCTGTCATTAAAGCTAAACCTTTACCTACTGCTGTAACTTTTCCTTTAACAGAAATAGTCGCAACTGTTGGATCCATAGAAGTCCATGTAACTGGTATTGTGTTTGTATAATCATCTATGGTTAACCTGCAAGACTTACCCACTTTGAGATCTACTGCAAGACGGTAATCGTCTGCATCATCCACAACCAGTACATTAACTGAATCTGAATATGTGCCATCAGCACTTTTAGCTGTAATTACCGTATTACCTTTTTTTATTGCTGTTACAGCACCATTGCTATCAACGGTAGCTACAGATGGATCAGAAGATGTCCACTCAAGTTTTGTATTTTCACTTAGATCATCATCTACACTTAGTTGTAGTACTTCTTTTGGCTCCAAGACCACTTTCAATTTATTGGTTGTAGAACTATATTGATAAGGTTCAGTAGGTGGAGTAAAATCTGTAGTATAAAGAGCTTTTCCTTTTATTAGCCTTAACTCATCTATATACCCTTTAAAATCAACAGTATTCTTATGCCAGTCATCTACTCCTATTGGTCCAATTGACGCTGCTCCTTGTGTATATGATTTTGTAATTGTTTTTGTACCAATTAATTTACCATTTATGAACATATAACATGTAGATCCGCTTCTTGTTATAGCAAAATGAAACCATTGATTTAATAATGGAGTATTAGTACATGACATGTCTAAATCCGTATATGGAGTCCATGCCCCATTAAATTTAAAACCATCTTTAAATAATAGAACAGATAATTCCCCAGTAGTATCACCTGAATAAATAACATAATATTCTTTGGGAAGCTCAGTTAAATAAAGCCAACATTCCCAAGTGAAATCCCCATCTAGTGCAAAATCTGGAGAAGATTCTACAGTTAGATAGTCACTGTTACCATCAAGATATAAGCTAGTTCCCCCAAATTTACTTTGCTCATTGCTAATTTTAGCATCTCCGTATGCTTTAACATTTTTTCCAGTTTCATCTTTAAATGTAGTACTATTATTACTACCATCCATATGCATTAGAAGAGACATTATTTCATCTGTTTTTGTACCTGTCTTATCCGCAGCACTTACGCTCGTAAATCCAAACGCGCTCAATAACAGTAAAGCACTTAATAAAATTCCAATTCGTTTTTTCATTATTTTACCTCTTATTCTTTATTTTTCTACAATTTTACACTAATTGCCTTAATTTTTGCAGTCTATTTTTCAATAAAATTAATAAGTATAATTATAGGTTTAAGCTTTTTTAGGGCAGAATCATTTTACAACAGCTTTAGCCATTGATTTGTAGTTATATCACTTTATGTCGTTTAATCATCTACAGAGCAGCACTCATTAAATATAGCTGGAGCAATGGATTTTCTCATTATTTTATCACCTAAACTCTCGTCGCTTTCCTCATACACTCGAAATACAGCTATTAGCTTTTTTCTTTAGACTCTTGGACCATATCGGAATAATCTGCTTACTATCAACAACCGCCCACTCTAATCCATCCTCTGATTCCCAATAATGTACCCACCCAATGGAACTACTCGAACATTTATACGTTTCTCCAATTCTTTGGATAATATATATGGTCCATTACCCATGTTGAATTAGATAATATTCTTGCTATCTTGTACTTGGATTGATGAAACCAACAAATCTTAGTCTTGTTAGAACCAAAATTACCTCTTAAGATTCTTTCTACAGACCTTGCGAAACTCGTCCACCATTATTACTCTCTATATCTGCAATGCTATACTGTTGTTCATATAACCTTCTTGCTGTCTCTACTTCGGTTACTTCCATAGGTTCATTGGTATAATACACATCCAGGATATAAGCCTCTTAATTATAAACTCCATATATCAAGCTACAAAGATAATCACTTCCTTCATCTTCCGTATCTGTATAGGCTTTTATTGATGTAAATAATAAATTACCATTGTTATTAGTTGGTAAAGTATCATATGTCTTAAATGACGTATATAAGCAGCCTTTTAAATCAATAGGCTCTTGCTGATGATTGGCTTTGGCTATATCCTCACTCATTGCAACTACTTTCTGGTTATATGACTTTCTACTAAGTACTACTTCACAAAGCATTGTTCCATCATCTTGTAACGCTTTCATGGTTATATGCTTTACTGGAATTGGATCATGTCTTTTCATCGGATCACATCCTTTCTTATTTTTGATAAAAAAAACTATCAACTAAATTTAATAGTTGATAGTTTTTTTTATTAAAAATATTTATTTAAAATAGATAAACATAATTCAAAATATGTTTTTTGTTTTGCATATTTTCCTAAATGCTTTTTACAAATTGGTATAATAACTAATAATAATCCAACAACCCCAAAAATAACCGTCAATAACAAAACAATAAATTCTATATTTGATATATTGATAAATTTATCAGAACTTAATTTAAATATAAATGTATTTGATGCAAGCAATAATGTCACTAGAATATACCCTAAATCCTTTATTGTAATATTTGATTTTTCTATATTTGTATCCTGTTTTATTATCCCTTCAATTGTAATTTTTAATATATGCAGTTCTTTTTGATTTCTAAATGAATATAGCAAGTTATATAAATCTTTACTTATAGTTTCAATATTAGAATTCCTTTTTAGGTATTCTTTTTTTAAACTATTTAGTTCTTCCAACATAATAGTTGCATTTTTCACAACATTACCTTCATCCTTTTTGCATTCATTTTTCTTATTTTCATAATTATTGATATCATTATTTTCAATATCGTTTTTTTCAATCTTTTTCTTATATTCTATAATAGTTTCAAATATTATATATGTAAGTATTCCTTCTTTTATTGGACTCAGAATATTTTCGCAATAAAACATAATGTCATTAGAAGAACATTTTAAAATATCAGATAGTAATTTTACTATTGTTTCATTTGATATATAAATAGCATTAAAAATAATATATACAATACCAAAAATAATAAATTTCTTTTTCCGATTAAAATCAGTATATAAAAATAATATGAATAATACTAAAACATATAATAATATCTTAACCATGCCATTATATTCATTAATCGATGTTTTTGTACCTATAAATAATGATGGTAATAACGTAGATATAACTAACGATATCACTATTAATGGTACGAAAATTATTACCAAATAACTTGGCTCTTTAGTATGTAATCCTTTACTCATTTTTTTTATACATATAGGATTAATTATTACCGCATAACAGAAAGATAACCAATAAGTTAATTGTAATTTATATTCTAATATTCCTTTTATGCTGATTATAAATAAGATTATAGATAATACATGTAAAATAACTTTTGCAATTTTTTCTTTCATTAACTTATTATCCTCATTTCATTTTATAGTTTATATTCCATAATATAGCAAGTTTGAATTATAATTTCAATTTTTTATGGTAGAAGGCTTTGGACAAGCAGCACGATGAAGATTTAATGAATGACGATAATTTACGGAACTAGTTTATAAGGAGTGTTTACTTGAAATACGAGGACTTATTAGATGAAGCTTATCACATTGGAATTAAAGTGAAAGAACTTAACTTAAAAGGCAATAAAGAAATGAAATTTAATAGGGTATATTTTTATGCGAGATTATTTCAACTTGATCATATAGAAAAGGAAAAATTAGCTGTAAAAAAACAAAAAGTTCCTTTCACTAACGAGGAAATCCAGTTATTGTGGAATAATATAGATATTTGATATTCCTTTTGTAGATATGATATTAATTGGTATATATTCTGGATGGAGACCACAAGAAATGTCAATTCTCAAAGTTCAAGATATTGATCTTGAAAACCACACAATGTTTGGTGGATTAAAAACGGATGCGGTAAAAACCGATACGTCCCTATACATAATAAAATCTATGACTTAGTTAAAAATAGGTTTGATATTAATAATGAATATTTGTTTAATGATGAGTTCGGGCAACAAGGTACTACTATGACTTATGACAAATATAGACATCGTTTTGATAAAGTTATGAAACGCTTAAAGATGATACATTCTCCTCATGAAACGAGACATACTTTTATTACTCTTGCAAAGAATGCTAATATAGATGAATATAAATTAAAACTAATTGTTGGACATGCCATACAAGATATAACTGAAAAGGTATATACTCATAGATCCATAGAAGAATTAAAAGAAGAGATAAATAAAATATGAGTACGCCCATTATCAAAGACATACTCATACTTTATTAAAAATTGGTTTACAAATAGCGGTTTACAAATAATATACAAACGTTTCGATTTTTTCTACTATTTTCTAAAATCTTCTACCACTTAAACCCTTGATTTATCAATATTCCTTAGAATTTACCAGCGTCAGCTGCTTCTTGGATACTAACTGCAACTGCTACAGTAGCTCCAACCATTGGGTTGTTACCCATACCGATAAGACCCATCATCTCAACGTGAGCAGGAACTGATGAAGAACCAGCGAATTGAGCATCTGAATGCATTCTTCCCATAGTATCAGTCATACCGTAAGAAGCTGGACCAGCTGCCATGTTATCTGGGTGAAGAGTTCTTCCTGTACCACCACCTGATGCTACTGAGAAGTATTTCTTACCTTGTTCGATACATTCTTTTTTGTATGTACCAGCTACTGGATGTTGGAATCTAGTTGGGTTAGTTGAGTTACCAGTGATAGATACGTCAACAGCTTCTTTATGCATGATTGCAACACCTTCTGTTACATCGTTAGCACCGTAGCAGTTAACTTTTGCTCTAAGACCTGTTGAGTAAGATTTTCTGAATACTTCTTTTACTTCACCAGTATAGTAATCCATTTCAGTTTCAACAAATGTAAATCCGTTGATTCTTGAGATTACTTGAGCTGCATCTTTTCCTAAACCATTTAAGATTACTCTAAGTGGTTTTGTACGAACTTTGTTTGCTTTTTCAGCGATACCGATAGCACCTTCTGCTGCTGCGAATGATTCATGACCAGCTAAGAATGCGAAACAATCAGTTTCTTCTTCTAGTAACATCTTTCCTAAGTTACCATGTCCTAAACCTACTTTACGTTGGTCAGCAACTGAACCTGGGATACAGAAAGCTTGAAGACCTTCACCGATAGCTGCTGCAGCATCAGCTGCTCTTCTAGCACCTTTTTTGATTGCGATTGCAGCACCTACGATGTAAGCCCAGCTAGCATTTTCAAAACAGATTGGTTGAATTCCTTTAACTTGGTTATATACATCAAGACCAGCATCTTTAGTTATTTTTTCAGCTTCTTCTAATGAAGCGATTCCATAACTATTAAGTACTGTATTGATTTGATCTATTCTTCTTTCATATGATTCAAATAAAGCCATTGTTATATCCTCCTTAATTATTCGTGTCTTGGGTCGATAATCTTAACAGCATCTGCTACACGACCGTATTGACCTTTTGATTTTTCTAAAGCTGTGTTAGCATCTTCACCTTTTTTGATGAAATCCATCATCTTACCAAAGTTAACGAATTGGTATCCGATAATATTATCTTCATCATCTAGTGCAACGCCAGTTACATAACCTTCAGCCATTTCTAAGTAACGAGGACCTTTTTTAAGTGTTCCGTACATTGTACCAACTTGACTTCTAAGACCTTTTCCTAAATCTTCAAGACCAGCTCCGATTGGTAGTCCACCTTCTGAGAAAGCACTTTGAGTTCTTCCGTATACGATTTGTAAGAATAATTCTCTCATAGCTGTGTTAATAGCATCACATACTAAGTCTGTATTTAAAGCTTCAAGAATTGTTCTACCTGGTAGAATTTCAGAAGCCATAGCTGCTGAGTGAGTCATACCTGAACATCCAATAGTTTCTACTAATGCTTCTTGAATTACACCTTCTTTAACGTTAAGAGTTAATTTACAACCACCTTGTTGAGGTGCACACCAACCAATACCATGTGTTAAACCTGAGATATCAGATATTTCTTTTGCTTTTACCCATTTTCCTTCTTCTGGAATTGGAGCTGCTCCGTGGTTAACACCTTGTGCAACTGGACACATTTGTTCTACTTCATGTGAATAAATCATGTTGAGACTCCTTTCAAATATACATAATTATTAATAGCGTATGTTACGTTCGTAAACTTTTGTCTATGTAGTTAGTTCATACGATGCGTAGCGCTTCATTTCTCTGTGCTTTCGTTATTCTGCCCCATAGAATATTTTCTAAAGAACTACAAATGAAATAGTGTAACCATATTGGTTACACTTTATTCATTTAACCTCGCACTTGATAACATTTTCTCACAAAATGACAATTTAGTCTATAGTTTTTAGCAAAATTACTATAATTTATCACTCGTAAATAATGAGCTTATCTTATTTCGTTATTTTTTTGTCAAATACCCTAGATGTATTTTGTATACCATTTCATTAATTGTAAGTATTGCATAAATATATCAATTATTTTTTATTCAATATGCTCTAATTATAACTTTCTCAATTTCATTTAATTTAGATGAATTATTTCAATTAGCACAAACACAATATAAAATGTTGTAAGAACTTAACAAAATTGTCATTCTTATGTTTTTCATTTGATAACGACAAAAAAGTATTTTATACTTAGCACATTTATCTGTCAAACCATATGATATAGTAAAGAAATCCTTAAATAGTTACAATTTAAGGAATCTATGTAATACTGGAACAATAAATACAATATTTACACTGCATTTTTTATCGAAATTTGATTGTATAACCTTCTCATTCATATTAAAATATAAGGTATATAACCAATAAAATAAGTTTCGTAAATAGGAAAATGAACCCTGAGAGGATGACCGTACCTATGTTTAAAAATCTTAAAAATAGTAAGATATTCAGTTACATAAAAGTTCATAAATTACTTTTTCTTGTGCTAACTATTACGTTATGTTCTACACTTCTTATTCGCATATTAATTAAGGAATCACTGACTTTTCCTGATTGGTATGTACATAATGTCTATCCGTTCTATATCAATACAATAAGTAGAATATTATCTTATATTCCTTTTTCAATGAGTGAAATGCTACTGATATTTCTTATTCTCTATCTTCTTGTTCGATTTGCATTCTGTCTATATCGAATCATAATGAAGATATTCAGGCATTTTACTTGCATTTCATCTACAGATGAATCCTTGGAAGAAGTAAAGAATATCTCGAAGAAAAAGAAATCAGTATATCGTAAGGTTTACTCTTCATTTATTACATTACTTCTTCGTATCATAACCACAATCAGTGTATTGTTTTTAATCTATACATTAACTTGTGGAATTAATTATCATACAACGCCTTTCTCTAGTTATCTAAACCTTGATATGAAAGAGTCAAGTTCGAAGGAATTAAAAGACTTGTGTCTTCGTTTAGTTAACATGTGTAACGAATACTCCGAGAAAGTACCAGTAAATCAAAAAGGATTAACAACCTTACCGAACCACGCGAAAGAAATTGCAGTAAATGCTATGAATCAATTAGGTAAAACTTATCCCTCGTTATCTGGATATTACCCTAATCCCAAACCGATACTATTTTCTGAATTCATGTCCTTGCAAGGACTAGGTGGTATCTATTCCCCATTTACTGTCGAAGCGAATTACAATAACAATATGCCCGACATAGATATTCCAGAAACAATGTGTCACGAATTATCTCATCTGAAAGGTTTCATGCGTGAAGATGAAGCTGAATTCATTGCCTTCTTAGCTTGTATCCATTCGGATAATGTTGTATTTCAATATAGCGGTGCCTTGAATTCTTTGGTTTACTGTATGAATGCCTTATATGATAATCTGGGAGAAAAGAGTTATCGTGAAGTATATAACCAATTACTTCCTGGGGTAAAAAGAGAATTAGATGCTGATTATCAATATTGGCACCAATATCACGGTACTTTAGCTGACATACAAGACAAAGTAAATGATACATACTTAAAAGCGAATTCTCAATCCGCAGGTGTTCAAAGTTATGGAAGAATGATTGATTTATTACTTGCCTATTATAGAGAGTAAATCTTCCTCGACCGATTTATCATTTGATATCTACTTGCGATAAATCAAATAAGTTATATCATGTTTGAAATGATTTGATTTAGTATAGTATAATTTTGTATCAGAATATTTTCCCATAAAATGCTACATATTCCTCGTAATATGTAGCATTTTGTCGTTTTAAGGCATATTATATATTAAGTAGTATGAAAAACTACTCAATCCATTCTAATAATAAGATGAGGTGATATCATGGGCAATGATCATTGCTTTACTTACCCAGAACCATATCACATAGGACGAAGAGGTCTAAGAGGGCCTCAAGGTATTCCTGGAACTACAAGTACCAATGATAATGCTATATTCTTCTATCGAAACGCCGACTTAGATAACATTCAGACACTTCCTGTACGTTCTCCAATATCCGTATTCTTATTTAATAACAGTAATATCAATGGAAAAGCTATTACTCAAACGGTAACCGATAACGTAATTACACTAGCTGCTGGTGTTTATTTCATCGACTTTTCTACTTATGCAATAATTCCTACTCTTGCATCTGCTGAGGTACTCTCCATCAATACTGCCATACTGGATAATGGCATACCATTGAATCCAACCACTGAACCTATTCAGATATACAGTCCAATCTCACAGTATATTCAAGAGTCTATAATAATTGAGACAGCTGGAACTCCATTAACTGTAGCTGCTCGGGTGACTTCATCATTAACTACTGGAGCAACCGCTAATGTTACATTTGTAAATACTATCTTAAATATTATACGTCTTGGAGATGTCACAGTTTAATCTCTATTTACGAAAGAAAGACCACAGCATTTAGAATGTCCTGTGGTCTTTCCCTTAAATATATTTGCTTTTATTCATTATCATTTAATTAATATAAATTTGGAGGGTGATCTTATGTCATATTTTCATGAACCACACTGTCCTATCACTATTGACCCTACGATTCAGACTGGTCTTGGTGGTACTTATAACGAAAGAAATACTGGAGCAACTGTTCTTGAAGGTGGAGTCATCACTTTTAACAGTACTACATTTGATAGAAAAATTGGGTTTGGTGTATCTTTTAACAAAACAACTGGAATTATAACGATAGATAAAGCTGGATTTTATCTATTTGATTGGACTTTCCTTGCTGGAGCAACGGATGCAGGTGAACCAATTGGTGTACTCATTGCGCTTGAAAGCACTACAGGTATCCCTTATGCTTTATCCGGAAATACCGGTTTACCACTCTCATTCTCTGGCTCAACTCTAATAGAACTCCCAGCTGGAGCTACACTTCAATTTGTAAATCGTTCTGGGCACTCTATCACTCTAGTTAATGTAACAGGAAGTGGTGGACTATCATTTGGTGGCTCTTTAACTGTTGCAAGAATAGAGAATGTTTACTCAACAAAAGCATAACATTTTACAATAAATAATACGCACAGCCAAATAATAATCCACCTTAAAAGGTAGAAACTCTAAAGGCTTCTACCTTTTTTTATTAAAATATAAAATAATCCATTTTGGAGTAGCAGAGTGGCATCCTTTTAAATACTATAATATTAAGCATAAATACAACTGTCCTATCTAAAAGTACTGTTGTTACTTATCAAAACGAAAGGTGATTACATGACACAAAAATATCCAATGAATAATACAAAAGATATGGTTCAAACAACTAGTATTGCTCCTTACCGCCCTTGTCCTGCAACAATAAATCCTAATATACAGCTTGGACTAGGAGGCATATATAATGAAATAAATACAACAAAAACAATACCAAACGGAGGTGTTATTACATTTGATCGCACTCCAAATGATCGAGTTGTAGGCATCGGCGTTTCTTTTGATCCGACTACTGGAATAATCACAATACAAAAGGCAAGCATATATTTATTTAATTGGACATTCCTAGCCACAACTACAGATCCTTCTGGTTCTATTGTTATTGCATTAGAAAATACAAATGGTCAACAGTATGCTCTCTCAGGTAATATAATAATACCTGCTTTGACTATAGCGAATTCATTCTCTGGCTCCACTCTGTTAGATCTGCCAATTGGAACTACTTTACGTTTCGTGAACCGCTCTGGTCATGATATTGTATTAAGACCTGCCATAGGTACTGCTGGCAATGCATTTAGTGGTTCACTAACTGTTACTCGTATCGTAAACTCCTTTTCATCAAGAGGATAGATTATCATTTTTTTATATTGAATCAATAGAAAAAGGTAGAAAATTAAAATTTTCTACCTTTTCTGTAATTTCATATTTAACCTTGATATTTAAGAGATTCTATCATTTTTGTATTCTTTATTCAATATTACCATGTTCCAATAACTGAAACTAAATAAAATGGAACTACATCATTTTCATGTGTTTCTATCAATCTAATTTCAACTTTATGAACTTTCTTTTCTGCATGTTCAACCACTGTTTGAAGATATAGGCAATCTCCCCAATCCTCATCAAAATTACCATCTAATCGAACTGCATGTTCCATATCATCATCAACAATAGCAAGAGCAATTGGTGTTGGCTTATGAATGGATTTACGGAATTGTACTGAGATACCACTTCCTTCAATCTCAAATGTAATAGAATCCCCTTGATTCATTGAAGTCCATCCATTTTTAAAGCAATCTGTAATTACTTCTTGCTTAGAGGAATCACCTTCAAAACCATTTGATTTATAATTCGTACAAGTATTCTGATATCTAACTGAGTTCTGATATGTATTTAAAGTAATTGGTGATATAAGCTCACCAACCTTCTCTTCCTTTTCCTCAATCTCTGTATACACATTTTCTAGAAAATTAGTAATGATACTAGCAACTAATGCATGACCAGCATCATTTGGATGTAGATCATCTGGAGTAATCTCTCTATTCTTAATCACTCCTTTTTCTATCTCAGGATAAATGCTACTCTTCATGCTAACACAAGGAATCTGATAGGCTTTTCCAATCTTCACATGTTGATCCTCTGCATTACCACCATCATTGTAACGTACATTATGAACGATTAACATTGCTGGTTCGTTCTTATCCATATAGATTTTGCGAACTAAACCTTCGTATGTTTCTAGAAAATGCTCATTATTATCGTCATTCACACTATATTCAACAATTGTAAAATCAGGCTCATAGTTAAGCAAATCAGATTGTACACGTGCTACTCCAAATTGTGAAGTTGTTCCACCGATTCCAGCATTTATATATGTAAACTCCGCTTCTGGAAACTGTTTTCTCCACCAATCAAATACTAAATATGCATAACAAGTCTCTGGTGTTGAGGATAAGCTTCCCTGTGTAATAGATCCCCCTAGAAAACCAATGGTTAGTTTTTCACCATTCCTTGCTCTCTTCATTAATTCTTTCATGCGATATAGATTACCTCTATTCGCAATTGCTTTCTTGACGTCAATATTATATCCCATGACTGTTCCCCCTGATTTTATTTCTACAACTCTTGATGTGGTTGTCATACGAGTTGCTATTGTTTCTTTAAGTACTCTAAGTTTTTCTTAATCAACTCGCATCTTTGAGCAACACACTCTACAGAACGAAGTGGATCTATTGGTGTATTGAACACATAGTCCACTAATTTATCAATGGTAGTGGTTGCAACATGCATTCTTGTATCACTGGATGCATAATAAATGAATACATCTCCATTATCTCTCGCGATTGCACCATTTGTAAATACGACATTAGACACATCTCCAACACGTTCCATTCCCATTGGTCCAATTAAGAGTCCTGATGGCTCTGCAATTACTTTCTTAGGATCATCAAGAGCTGTTGCAAATGCATAGATAACATAACGTAATCCTGCAGCAGTATTACGTACACCATGTGCTATATGAATCCAACCCTTATCTGTCTTAATCGGTACAGCTCCAGCGCCATTTTTGGCTTCTGTTAGTGTATGATATTTTCTCTTACTTGTCATGATTTCTTCATCGATTACGGCATGATTAATATCATCACATAAGCCAAATCCTATTCCACCACCTGATCCCGTTTCAATAAAATCATCCATTGGTCTTGTATAGAAAGCATATTTTCCGTTTACAAATTCAGGATGAAGAACAACATTTCTTTGCTGTGGAGATCTTAATGTCTTTAGATTCTCAAGTCTTTCCCAGTTCTTTAAATCTTTCGTTCTTACAATACCTGCCGCTGCAACTGCTGCAGATAAATCATTTACTGTATTGTCTTTACTCTCGGAACAGAATACGCCGTAGATATAACCATCTTCATGTTTCGTTAGACGCATATCATATACGTTCGTTTCTTCCGGACATGTGTCCTCTAATAGGATTGGATAATCCCAGAATCTAAATCCATCAATACCGTTATCACTCTCAGCTACACCGAAGAATGATTTTCTATCATTTCCTTCAATACGTGCAACAAGATAAAACTTACCGTTTAACTCGATTGCACCTGAATTCATGACCGCATTGACTCCTAGACGTTCCATGAAACGAGGGTTCGTTTCTTCATTTAGATCATATTTCCAGAATAACGGAATATGCTCTCTCGTCAATACTGGATATTCATAACGATCATAGATTCCATTATAGAAGTCTGATTTTACATTCTTTCTCTCAATCAGTTTATTCTGTTTATCAAGTAATTCCATATATTTTTTATTCAATTATTGATTCCTCCTTATTACTTCGAAACACATTCTTCCGTTGTGATATGGGCATTTCCAAGGTTCGACAATAGGTTTTTTACTTGTTGGCTTCTTATTCTCGTCTAATTCCCAGAACCATTCACTTCCTTCTCTATGATCCCATAAATGTTCTTTTATGTAATTCCATTCAGCTTTCGCAGCCTCTAAGTACTCTGTTCTTGATGGATCTTTCTCATATCCATTTAAGAAACCAATGACAGTTTCTGCTTGCACCCACCAGATACGTGAAGTATTCACAATTCCTTTATCACATTCATTATTTAATGATTCTCCATCGAAAGCTACTTGATAGATTTGATTCGTCAAATCTTTGGTGATAGGGGATAATTTATCTTCATATTTCTTCTCCCCAAGAATCTCTACGCCTCTATCAATTAACCAAGCAGTCTCTATGTCATGTCCATAGGAGTGTAGATCAATGATGGAATTCATATTCTTATCAAAGAATACTTCCTGGCGATGAAGCTCTGGGTTATATACTTTATCTGCAAACATATCAAGAATCCACTCTAACTTTGTTTTAACCTTTGGATCATGTGTAACACGGTACAATTCTGTATACGCTTCGAAGACATGAAGTAGTGTATTCATGGTTTTGTGTGCGATAACTCCATTTTCAGATAACTTATCATTATCAATCTCATGGAACTCTTTATCGAACGCTTCTAAGTATCCAACTGAGTCGGTGCATTTATCTTCAATCAGATGATATAAATCATAAGCCATCTCTAACGCTTCTTCGTCTTTGGTTGCATCATAATAGGAAGATAATGCATAGATAGCAAAAGCTTGATTATAAGTATGCTTAATGGTATCCTCTGGCGTTCCATCATACTTCATCGACCAATAGATTCCACCATTTTCTTTATCCATACAATAATTTTTCATAAATTCAAATCCATGTCTCGCTTCGTTTAACAAAGACTCATCTTTTAATACTAGATAAGCATTTGCAAAAAACCAGGTGATTCTACTATTTAGAATACAACCTTTCACTGCCTTTTTGTCAATGCTCAGATCATAATCCATATATCCATAATAGCCACCATGTTCATTATCTCTAAGACCTTTCCAAAAAGGAATAATTACTTTTTCTAAATGCTCTCTTACTTCATCTACCATCATTCTACTCTCTCCTTCTCCTATTCCTATTATCTTATCCTTTTACTGCTCCATTCGTTAATCCACTATAGATTTGTTTCTGACATGCAATAAATATAATTAACGCTGGAAGAAGTGTGATTAATAATCCTGCACAGATCAGATTATACTTATTTCCCATAGGTCCGGTGAAAGTATAAAGGGAAGTCGCAACCACTACAAACTTTGATTTATCTTGTAGATAAAGATTAGCCATGTAGTATTCATTATATGTAGCAACACCTTTTAAGATCATACAGGTAATAATCGCTGGTTTCAGTAATGGTAAAAGAATCTTAAAGAATACTCCGAAATAAGAACATCCATCAATAATTGCAGATTCATCTAGTGATACTGGTATATTTTCAAAGAATTGAATAAATACATAGATTGATATAACATCAGTACCCATCATTAATATGATATAACCTGGTATACTATTAATTAGATTAAAATTAGTCATAATCTTATATACGGATACTTGCATCGCAACTCCTGGAAGTAAAGTTGCAAATAAGAACAGATTACGAACCAATCCATTACCAGGGAATTTAAATCGATTCAAAACATAAGCAAGCATTGATCCAATCATAATAGAACCAGCAAGTACACATGCTAATATAATAAATGAATTTAAAAATGCTAACCCCATATTGGCTCTATCCCATGCAGTCATAAAGTTATCAAAATTAAACCAATTCTTTGGTAACACCATAACATTCGTTGAAGCATATTCTTTATCTGTCTTAAAAGCTGTAATCACGCAAGATACAACTGGTACAAGCGATACAAATGCAAAAAATACTAACGAAAAATACTTCAAGAATATTCCTACATATCTCTTAATTTTTTGTATTATTGTCATAATTAGTTCGCTCCTTCCAAGTTTTTCTTACGGCTCTTTTTCACCTTTGCATTATCTTCTGTTCCATCGTTAAAGAAGTATTTAAAGAATAACTTCTGTAATAAGGTAGCTACTAGAATAATAGCTAGTAAGACAATTGCCATCGCAGATGCAAGACCTACCTTTTGTGTTACATGGGCAATCTTGTTCATAATAACAAAGTAAGTACCTGTTCCATTATTACCACCAGTAACTACGAATGGAATCTCAAAGGAGCTTAAAGAACCTGTGATTGATAGAATCATATTAAGGACGATTATTGTCTTAATACTTGGCATAATAATGTATTTAAATTGTTGACATTTATTTGCACCATCTAGTTCAGCTGCTTCATACATTTGGGCGTCAACTGACATAATAGCTCCAATGAATAGAACCATGTTCTGTCCAAAATAACGCCAGATAGAAGCACCAACCAAAGAAATATTATTAATCGATTGATTCTGTAACCAGTATGGAAGATGATCTAAGTTAAAGCCACACCATTGTAAAACTGTATCGAATACGAATCCTCTAGTATAGAAGAATTTGAAAATAAAACCGATTGCGATACCATTAATCAAAAATGGAAAGAACATGGTACCTTTAAAAAAATTACCTAATTTTGTTTTAAAACTTAAAAGTGTAGCGAAATATAAAGCAAGGGAGAGTTGTACTACAGAACCACCCATATAATATAAACTTAACTTTAATGCGGAAAAACAATCTTTTCTTTCAAATACTTGTTTGTAATTATCCAAACCAACATATTCTCGGTCACCAATATATTTCATCTTATAAAAACTGAATTTAAACATTTCAACAAATGGGAAATACGTAAACACTGCTAGTAAAAGCAACGGAACAAACATGAAAGTAATAATGACAACCATCTGCTGACCTTTTCTGCTTTTTAACCATTTCATGAAGTCAAATGGCTTTTTCTGTTGTTGAAGATTTTTAGTTGTATCCATTCGTATAGAACCTCCTTTTCTAGCTGTCCTGAACTATCCAAAAGCATTATCAGCAATGGATTATGATTTATAGATTGAGCCAAGGAATACCCTTCTCCTTGGCTCATGTTATTTTATTTTAGTGCCTTTTGGTCACCTTATTATTTTGTTACATCTACACCAACAGAATCTTGAGCATCTGACCATTTTTGATTCCAATCAGCCATAATATCATCAAATGATTCATCCTTATTTGCTGCATGTTCAATAATTTCTGCAACTTTTGTATTACCACCTGCATTAATCATTAATTCAGATTCAGTGTTAACTTGATTTAAGATATCTTCTTTACCTTCTTCTGCTGGAGTATCAACTACGAATTCAACACCTTGGAAAGCTGAAAATAGTTCTGGTAATTTTGTATCGCTCTTTACGATTGGAAGACTACCTTCGCTAAATGCTAAACCTGATTGTTCTACCATGAATTTTACAAATAATTCAGAAGCAAGCTTATTATCATCAGATGATTTTGCATTGATACCATAGCAATAATCAGGGCCTGCTGTTGCATATTGTGTGCCATTTACACTGATTGGGAATGACATATATCCAATGTCAGCGCCATTGTCACCAGCTGCTTGCATCTGAGAAACTGCCCATGAACCAAGTGCCATACATCCGATTTCACCTTTGTTAATCATACCTTTACAACCTTCCCAGTCAGTTGTTGTATAATCTTCTTCTGTTAAACCTTTATTAACTGCGTCATAGAGTATCTTATATAATGCGTAAGGGCCAGTTCCATCTTTACGATCTGCAAATGGATCTTTTTGATATGGTAATACTCTGTTTTGGAAATCTGCATCTCCAGTTGCTGAACCACCAATATAAGCATCCCATGCTCCTAATGTCCAACCAGCTGCATAGTTAGTATATAAAGGAATAGCTTTTGTCTTATCTTTAATAGCTTGAAGTGCAGCTATGAATTCATCTGGAGTCTTTGGAATAGAAGTTATTCCAGCATCAGTAAATACTTTCTTGTTGTAAACAATACCTTGTGCATTTGCTGCTGATGGCATACCATATACGTCACCCTTATACATCCAGTTTGTAATATAGTTATATTGAGTACTTAATTGATCATATGTACCATAAGGCATGAAATATTTAGATAATTCATTCTTATCTACTGCTGGAATCATCATAATATCTCCCCAATTATCACTTGTAAGACGAAGAAGTGCATCATCTGCATATGTAGTTGTTGCTTCCACTTCAACTTTGATATTTGGATATGTTTCGTTAAACTTTGCAATTAATTTATCATATGTTCCATTTTCTTTTAAATCTGTTTTGTGTGAGAAGAACTTAATCGTAGTTGATAAGTCTTTTCCTGTTTCCCCAAATACAACTTTTTGATAATCTAACTTAGAAGCTGATGCATCATCCGATGATTTTGTTGATTCTGTTTTAGTTGCAGTTTCTTTCGTATCTTTTTTACTGTCTTTGGAACCGCATCCAACTAATGAGAAAGTTAGTACGGTAGCTAAGCCGATTGCTATTAATTTTTTTAGTTTCATTATTTTCTCCTCCAAATTAATTATTTAGTTACTAAAACAATAACATTTAAATAACTTAAATTTATTTTATCATATATATTTTTTAAGTCATCACTAATTATTGCTTTTTATATTTAGTTCTTGCTTTTATTATGCATTTTTTATATAATTAATTATATATTCAATGTTTTATGTACATCTTTTACATCTGTGCACTGAATTGCATATTATTTTACTTTATTTTTACTTAACATAACTATACTATTTACTTCACGTTTTCTTGCTATTAATTTATTTTTTATTATATAATACGTTTTTTCATATTTTTCACTTATACTTACTTTAACTAAAAAAGTTTATTTAATTTAACTTAATTAAGGAGTGACATCATGAATATCAACGAAATAATTTTACCTAAGATAAATTCAAGTCTTTCATCCTCAAAATCCAACTCTCTTGACAACTTTTTACTTAAGAATATCCCACACTCAATATCTATAGATGAACCTTTACCTTATGTAGAAGCATACAATCACATTACCGCAAACTTTCCTTATAGTTACGAATTATCTGCTTTCAACTGTTTTTGCCTTCTTTTTACCGAATATGGCAGCGGAACCTTAACCATCGATAACATTCTTTATACTTTATCTCCTAATACTGCTGCTTTCATCCATTGTAGCGAACTACATAAAATTGAAATTAAACAATCTCCTTGGAATTACAAGGTATTTTATATAAAAGGAGATTCAATTCCTTTGCTTTATCGAACCTTTACGAAGGGGCAAGGTAATCTACTAGAACTTCCATCAGAATCAACAATACATAATCTTATTCGAAACTTATATGATTCTTTGGAAAAGAAACCAGAAAAATTATATCTGCATTCGAAATACATACTAGATATTTTACTAGAATTAATTATTGAAAGAGACCGCCAAAATAATGCTACTGCACCCGTACCGAACTATCTAAGAGAATTGAAGCATAGATTTGATACATGTTATCAAAAGAATATTTCATTAGATGAATTAGAAAAAGAATACCATGTTAGTAAATATAGAATCTGTCATGAGTTTACGAAGTACTTTGAAGCACCTCCTATTCAATATTTAAATCAGAAACGTATTGAGATTGCAAAAGAAATCCTTCTATCCACTGATAAAAGAATTCATGAGATTGGGCAACTTGTGGGATATGAAAATACAAATCAGTTTATACGCCTTTTCAAACAACAAACTGGGATTACTCCACTATCCTTTCGCAAGCAATTAGCAAGTTCCTATTGAATGGTGCCCTTTTAAGTTGATGAGTTTATCACATTTTAGTTTTACAAAATAGCGTAAGATTATAATCCATAAAGAGACCCGTTTTCACTCGTTGTCGCTCATAGCGGTACATAAGGCTGTGTCAGAAAGGCATCTGACACAGCCTAAGTACCGATGGCGACAAACGGTCTCCATATGAATTATAATCTTACGCTATTCTTTTACGTATTGATGTGATAAACATGATAAGTTTCTTAGGGCACAGTTTATAAGTGCCACTATTTCAATTCAAATTCAAATAACCTGGCCATCGTATCTTCTTCAAAAGTTACATTCAATTCTCCTTTTACTCTATTGAAATCAAAAGAACAAAGTTCTGCCTTTGGGTATGTAAGATGAACCGCAACTACTTCCATTCCTTTGATATACTTCTGGATTGGAAGTGTCAATGTTTTCTCCTTTGAGTTTCTCTTCCATACTGCAAGATACACTTTATTATCAGTCTTAAGACCGAGAGAAAGCCAGTGATCAAGGTTATCTGCTAAACCAATTGGCCAAAATGGTAGTGCATTTTTAATATCATTTCGAATTTCTTTATAATATTTGATTGCTTCTTCGACTAGCTCAATTCTATCTTTCGTCAATTCAGCCAAATGACCACTTTGGTGAATTCTAAGAAGCATGGTATTTACCATATTATATATAACTTCTTCTTTATCCCCTTCTCGTAGTGGGTAAGACCATATAGCTGCTTGTTCTGGTGTGACTCCAGCTGGTGCATTAGCTGAAATAGTAGCATAATGTCGGTAATCCTCTTGATCGCTCGTCGATTGGATACTATACCTGCTTAGCAATGCATAATCAATTCGAAGGCCACCACTAGAACAATTCTCAATTACTAGATCTGGGTATTTATAAAATATATCATCTAACCAAGAAAGATATGCTCTTTCATGTTCTAATAAACCCTGGCCTACACTATCAGCATATAGCTCAGTTCCAATACCTGGCTCAATATTATAATCCATCTTGATATAGCCCACACCATATTCTTTCACCACTCGATCAATGACTTCTGTTACATGTTCAATTACAGCTGGATTACGAAAATCAAGTTGATAACGACTACGGTCATAGACACGTTTTCCGTGTCGTATAAAGAACCAATCATCTGGAGCATTTATTGCCTTCTCACAATTAATTCCCATTACTTCTAATTCCAGCCATACTCCTGGAATCATTCCTTTACTTCGAATATAGTCTGTCACTTCTTTTAGACCATTCGGGAATCTTTCCTTACATTCTCTCCATTCTCCTACACTATCCCACCATTCACCAGGAGCATACCAACCAGCATCAATAACATAATATTCACATCCTGATCCTGCAGCAGCATCTATGAGTGGAATTTCTTTTTCTGTTGTAGGATCTCCATATAGGCAATTCATATAATCATTAAAGATTACAGGAAGCTTTTCATTATCTTCATTAGGGCGTCTAATCTTTCTTCGATACTTTGTTAGTTCCCCCATATCTTCGGAGAAATCATTCTTTCCAACACCAATTGCTACTGGAACTGATTCAAAACTCTCACCTGGTTTCAGCGTCTTAAACCAATGGGATTGTACCTCCGTTGGTCCACTTATACATACATAAAAGTGTCCATGCATATCACCAATCTCATAATGCCAAGAACCATTATGTTCAATCTGCCAGAATAGACTAGTATTAGCCTCATGATTCTCAAGATATCCCATTGGTAAATATTCTTTCGTGGACCAATTACCTGTATTAGTCACTTCTATGGTTTTCGATGTTCGTTGATATCTAGTTGGTTGTGTCTGCGCCATGCCTAGGTCTGGAAAAGTATACGTTTTCCAACTCATTTCTTTTTGCCAACCATTATGTGGAATACGAAGAAACATTTTATGATCCGAATTAGAATCACCTTCTTTTTCAATCCCAAAATAACAGAAAGAGGAAAGATATTCTAGTGTCTGTTCTTCAGTTCCAATATTACTCACTACATTTTTACATCTAACTATGGTTGTATCTTTATAGAATTGCATATATGTAACAACTCTTGCACCAGTAACCTCAAGATCTTCTTGAGTGATGGTAAGCTTTCTACCTATCTCATTTACTTCATCCTTCATATCAACATACTTTAATAAGTAGCCAGGTGCCGTTACGATATGTTTATTTCCATGCTTTTCATAAGGTCTATTGTACCCAGCAAAATTAACTTGCACCAGTTGGAAGGATTCATTCATCATCTGAGGTTGGGCTAAATTATTCTCATAAAACTCAGCACTTGAAAAATGTATTAATTTCAATTCATTATTTTCATTGATGCGAAATACAATATGAATTCCATTTTCACTTATATTTATTTGTCTCATGATAGTTCCTTTCTTATAATTAGAAATAGATTGGCAATTATGAAACTTGATTCGAGGGTAAAAAGTCTTATTTTAGTTTACTGAGTATATATCGATTAACACTCAACAATATGAATCAATTGACCTTTAAAATCTCCCCATGGATTCTGAACGAGAATACCTGCATTCATCAATGTACTTCCTTTGAATATTCTATCTTCTCCTTCAATACGATATTCTTTATCCTCATTAAGTCCTTTCACTTTGATTCTTCTACTATGTGAGTTTGCTCGGTTTAATACTTGAATGAACGTTACTAACGTTTCCTTCTTATCCTTTGAGACCACTTGCCAACAATCATACATATGATTTTCGGAGTAAGATGCAATACGATAGTAATCACCAGTACGTACCAAATCATTATATTTATGATACATCTGGATCTGATCTGGAATCATCTTTCGATCATCTTCTGGAATCTTAGTAACATCTAATTCATAGCCAAAAGTTCCAGCTAACGCTACATAACCTCTCGTCTCAAATGGTGTTACTCTTCCAACTGTATGATTTGGACAGTCACTAACATGAGCCCCCATTGCAGATAGTGGATAAACAAGCGCTGTTCCTTCTTGTATCTGTAATCGTTCTATTGCGTCTGTGTCATCGGAACACCAGATCTGTGGACTATAATATAGCATTCCCGCATCGAATCTTGCTCCGCCACCAGAGCAGTTTTCTAATAATAGATAAGGGAACTCCCTCGTTAATCGTTCTTGTAAATCATACACTCCAAGTACATAACGGTGATATAATTCACCTTGTCTATCTGCTGGAAGTCCGACACTACCTATATCACTAAGTGGGCGATTCATATCCCATTTTACGTATTCTATATTGGCACTTCTTAAGATCTTAGCAATGCTTTCATAGATATAATCTACTACCTCTTTTCTTGAGAAATCTAATACATATTGATTTCTAGCAAGTCCTGCTATTCTATTAGGCACTGCGATAGCCCAATCTGGATGTGCTCTATAAAGATCAGAATCTGGTGATATCATTTCTGGTTCGAACCAGATACCAAATTTCATACCGAGTTTATTCACTTCCTCTACTAAATATGTTAATCCACCATTGATTTTCTCTTCATTTACAATCCAATCTCCTAATGCACAGTTATCGCTGCTTCTTGTTCCAAACCAACCATCATCCATGACAAGCATTTCTATTCCTAGTTCAGAAGCTTCTCTTGCTATATTTAATAATTTTTCAGTATTAAAATCAAAGTAAGTTGCTTCCCAGTTATTGATTAAGATTGGACGTTTTTTATCTTTATATTCTCCACGGATTAGGTGATTACGATATAGGTCATGGAACGTTCTACTCATTCCTCCAATACCTTGATCTGAATATACTAATACTACTTCTGGTGCCTGGAAGGAATCTCCCACTTCTAACTTCCATTTAAAATCATAAGGATTAATGCCCATGATTGCTCTGATATTCTCAAATTGATTCATCTCTACGCTTGCAATAAAGTTACCAGAGTATACAAAGTTAAATCCATATACCTCGCCACAATCTTCTGTTGCATTCTTCTTAGCCAATGCCATAAATGGATGTTCTTGATGACTGGATTCCCCTCGAATCGAAGAACTACTTTGATTACCATATCCAACTGCCCTTCTTTGAATATGACGTTCTCTTGCCCAAGAACCATGTAACGTAATCATATCAAATTCTTCATTATCCATATCAAGGCATGCGGACAACACTTTGGTTAAATAAATATCTTCGCTTCCATGGTTTAAGACTCTAACGCTTCTTGTTATGGCATCTACCTCTTCAAATGCAGTATAGGTTAATGTTACCTCTAAACCTAGCACAGAATCTTTGCATAATAACTCTAAAGTGGTGCACTCATTTTCTGTACCAAATGTGGCAGGTAGCCCTTTTAACTCAGATTTACCAGCATATATTTCATGAGATACATAACCTAATTGTAATGCAGTATGCCCTAACAAAGTCTCAACTGCAATACAATCGGAACGAAAGTCTCCAATTCCATGCGTAGAGTATTCCATAGGAAAACTGTCATAGAAAGATAACCTATCTCGATTATTCATGGACGGTACAAATGGTGCTTCATCAACCCTCATTAGATACTGTAGATTATAATCTTCTAACTTTTTGCCATAATAGATATGACCCACAAAATTCTCTTCATCTACAATTCCAATTATGTAACTTGTATTCTTAGTGTCTAGCTTAAATACTCTTTCTTTTTCATAAAAATGAATTCCCATAGGTATCTTCTCCTTTTATACAATTAATTAAGTTGAGTTTATTTTACCTTAGCCTTATATTTACTATCAATTTCATTATATTAATTTGCACATAAAAAGTCAATTATTTATAGTTTGTTTTGTTATATTTATGCACTTATTACCAAGTTATTTTTGTGCATTAATCGTGCATATCACTATGAATCATTTATATATTATTCATAGCAATTGGTATTTTGCAGGTAATATTTTCCAGAACCCTTGCCGGTTGGATTAAAGATATAATTAAACATGTATTCAGAAAGTTAGAATGATATAAAAGAAGAGCCAACATCAAATCCTTAGAATTTCATGTTGGCTCTTCTTTACATCATCTTATTCTTTCACTGCAATCTCAGATTGCTTCTTAAATATACAATTTTCTGGAACAAATCCTCTTACCATGGATAATGGATATACATTACTGTTCTTTCCAATAACGGTTCCAGGATTCAATACACTATTACATCCAACCTCAACATTATCTCCAAGCATAGCTCCCATCTTCACTAGGCCAGTATCAATCTTCTCTGCATCCCCTTTAATTGTAACAAGAGAACGGTCTGATTTGATATTCGATGTAATGGATCCAGCTCCCATATGTGCTTTATATCCCAATACAGAATCTCCGACATAATTGTAATGAGGTACTTGAACCTTATTAAAGAGAATTACATTCTTTAGTTCTGTGGAATTGCCTACAACAGCACCTTCTCCGACAATTGCTTTTCCTCTAATGAAAGCGCAATGACGAATCTCTGCATCTTTTCCTATTATCGCAGGACCATTAATACATGCAGTAGGTGCTACCTTAGCTGATTTTGCAATCCATACATCTTCCCCTTGTTTGATATACTCATCCTCTGGTAAAGTCTTGCCAAGTTCTATAATAAAATCTCCGATCTTACTAAGTACTTCCCATGGATAAGTAACTCCCTCAAAGATTTTTGCTGCAATCGTTTGCTCTAAATTGTATAAATTCGAGACTTTTACTTGTTCTAACATAACTGCAAGCACTTCCTTTCTTTTTCTATCTAATATCTAGATTTGAGTGTAAAAAGGCTTTCTATGCCTAACGTGTATATTGATGTATCATTATTAATTTTGGCGTAGTCCAGCCGAAAGTATCGTTTAGACTAAAATAAGACTTTTTACCTCTAATCTATTCTACCGTAACAGATTTTGCAAGGTTACGTGGCTTATCAACATCGCAGCCTTTACCAATAGAAACATAATAAGATAACAATTGTAATGGTATTACAGCTAATGAAGTTGTAAAATGTTTATCTGTGTTTGGAATATAGAAGATTAAATCTGTTGATTTTTCACATTCTGTATTTCCTTCATTCGTAATTGATAATACATACGCACCTCTTGTTTGTACTTCAACTACATTACTAATCATTTTCTTATATAAATCTTCTTGTGTTAAGATTGCAGTAACCAAAGTTCCTTCTTCAATTAACGAAATCGTACCATGCTTTAATTCACCTGCTGCATATGCTTCAGAGTGAATATAAGATATTTCTTTTAATTTTAGAGAACCTTCTAAGGCTGTTGCATAATCAATACCTCTACCTAAGAAGAAGATATCTTTTGCTGCTACAAATCTTGTTGCAAACTTTTGAATATTTTCTTTATTGTCTAAGATGCTTTGAATCTTCTTAGGTAATAACTCTAGCTCATGAATCATTGTACTTAACTCATCGTCTGTAATTTTTCCTCTAACTGATGCAAAATGTAATGCTAATATATATAATGCTGATAACTGTGTACTATAAGCTTTTGTTGTTGCAACTGCAATCTCAGGTCCTGCCCAAGTATACATTACATTATCCGCTTCTCTTGCAATTGAACTTCCAACTACATTGACAATACCAAGAACTTTAATCCCTTGTGCTTGAGCTTCTCTTAATGCAGCAAGAGAATCCGCAGTCTCTCCTGATTGACTTATAATAATAGCCATTGTTCCTTCTTCTAGAATTGGATTACGATATCTGAATTCAGATGCTAAATCCACTTCAACTGGAATTCTTGCAAGGTCTTCAATAACATATTTACCTGTTACCCCTGTATGGTATGCAGAACCACATGCAATAATAAATATCTTCTTGATGCCTTTAATATCTTCTTCTGACATATTAAGTTCATCAATTACGATGCTATTATCTTTAATTCTTGGATGAATCGTATCATGAACTGCCTTTGGTTGTTCGAAGATTTCTTTCAGCATGAAGTGTTCATATCCGCCTTTTTCAGCAGCATTGATATCCCAATCAACTGTAGTCATCTTCTTTTCAATCTCCTCAAGATCTGTGTTGTAGAATGTCACTTCATCTCTTGTTAATCGAACGATTTCTTGATTTTCAATAAAGTATACATCTCTTGTGTATTTTAAAATTGCTGGCACATCAGATGCGATGAATTTTTCATTATCTGTAACACCTACGATTAAAGGACTGTCTTTTCTAACTGCATAGAATTCATCAGGATAATCTTTAAGCACAATACCAAGTGCATATGATCCTTCTAATTTTGACATTACCTTTGTAATGGTCTCAAGAATGTTGCCATTATAATAGTAATCTAATAATAAAGCTACAACTTCCGTATCAGTTTCAGATTGGAACGTATAACCTTTTTCAATTAACTTATTCTTTAATTTTAAATAATTCTCGATAATTCCATTATGAACTACTGCTATGGTTTCATCTGCATTATAGTGAGGGTGTGAGTTCTTATCTGATGGTGCACCATGTGTTGCCCATCTTGTGTGACCTATTCCCATCGTCCCTTTTAGATTATTACCACCATTCGTCTGATCACTTAATACTTTTAATCTTCCTCTTGATTTTGCAATATTAATCTTCTCTCCATCAAATACTGCGATACCAGCAGAATCATATCCTCTATACTCTAATTTTGATAATCCATCAAGTAAAATAGGTGCTGCTTCCTTTTCACCTATGTATCCAACAATACCACACATATTCTTTTCTCCTTAATACACTCTTTATGATTAGTTTATTCAATATCATCTTATTTGTACTTTTATTTTACGATTCACCTTATAAATTGACCGATTCAATTGCATAGTACACAAAAAATTACATTTTAGATTGAGAAAGGCTTTTAACAACCTAACCAATACTTAATATTCTATCATAAATGAGCCATTATGTCATTACTTGTCTTTAATAATCAATAATTCTTAATATTTACATACTTGGAAATGATTCATTATTGTTGCGACCTCTTCTTTTTAATATACTCAGATTATACTTATCATATTTCTACTAAAATAAGAAACAAGAACTATTCGTTGGGTGAGGAAATCGAAATCTGCACTGATATGCTAATTTCTCAGCCCCTACCACAGATGCAACGAAAACGATCTATTTTTCAATTGTTATCAAACACCCAGTTAACGAACAAGTCGTTTGATAACGCTAAGAAGGGAGTATTTATGATGAATAAAAAGTTTGCCAAAAAATATGCAGCAATTGCTTCTATTACAACGATATGTATTGCAAGCGCGTATGGTGCGTGGGGGTATTTCACACCATATACATATGTTAGTTTAGATGTTAATCCATCTATTGAATATTCAGTAAATCGCTTTGATACTGTAATTGACGTTAAAGCAGTTAACGAGGATGGCGAAGCAATTCTTAGTCAAATCGACTTAAAAGAATTAGAAAACAAATCCATTGAAGAAGCACTCTCTTCAACTGTTGATACAATTGCCGAAAATGGTTATTTCAGTGGTACAACCGATGGTGGAATTGTTATTTCAACTTCAAGTGCAGACTCTGAGAAATCCGAAGAATTAGCGAATACACTTAAGGAAACAGTTGAAGCACAAGTAGAAGAAAAAGTGGCTGATAACGAAGTTGTAGTAGAAGCCTTCAGCGTTGCAAAAGAACGTGTAGAAGAAGCAAAAACTTTAGGAGTTACACCTGGTAAATTAAATCTTGTTCAAAAACTAATCGAAAGTTCAAAAGAAACTAGAGATATCTCAAAAGAAGAATGGCTTAATAAACCAGTAAAAGAAATTATGAAAGCGATTAAGCAAAATAATAAAGCCGCAAGAATCACTGCAACAGAAGAAACTCAATTAGATGATGATAACCAAAATGGTAACGAGGATATAAGCGACATGAAGAACGAGACTCTTGATAATGAGGATGACGCTGATAAAGAAGAGATTTCTGACGATACAGAGAATTCAGAAGACCAAGAGTATGAGGACATTCAAGACAACGATGACAATCAAGACGATGCCGACGATCAAGACGATAATGATAAAGAAGTGAAAGAACAAGAAAAAAACGCTGAACTAGCTAAGAAAAAAGCTGAAAGAAAATCTGAAATAGCTAAAAAAGAAGCTGAAAAGAAATCTGAAAAATATAAGAAAGAAGCCGAAAGAAAATCTGAAATAGCTAAAAAAGAAGCTGAAAGAGCAAAAGAAGCTGCCGAAAAAGCTAGAGAAGATGCGAAGGAATCTTATGAAAAAGCGAAAGAAGACTCAGAATATGACAATCAAGATAGTGAATACCATAATTCAAATGACGATGAGCAATCCGATGATAACTCGGATAACTTCTCAGCTGATGATGAAGATTAATGAAGAATTAGCATATATTCAACCACAAAAGCAGCCCATTAGGCTGCTTTTGAATTATCCTCATCTAATAATAAAAAACCGATTAAATATATATCTTAAATTATATTAATTAAATTGAAAAGGCTTAGCTTTTATTACATAAATAGGCTTAAAATAATAAATTAAATAACCCCAGAATCAGCCCGATAACTGCTCCTAAGTTTACAACAGCATTTAACTCATGTTCCATTACAGACAGTACTAATTTTTCAATTTCTAGTACATCCATGTCATCTACTTTTTTCTCAACAATTCTAGCAATATCAAATTGCTTTATTATACTTTCAGCTTTTTCAGCTATAAATTTTGTATATATTACTTCAATTACATTTCTAAGCTGATTCTCTTCAAATCCCAGATCCGAAAGCACCTCTTCTGGAGACTTAGATACTAATTCGTCTATCTCATCACTAATAATCGGCATAAAGATATCTTGCCCATTTTGCTCAATATATTCATTAATATTCTCAGCAATTGGCCCTTGAAAAGAGGATATCAACTGATCATTTACCATGAATCCTATCATCGTACCTTGCACTTTTTGCTTTATAGCTTTCCCTACTTCTGTTGCAATTACAGTACCGATATCAATTTTATTAGCACCATCTATTAATTTTTCACAAATATTATCTTTTAATTTCGTAATACCACTTGCTGCTTGTTCATCATTACTGTAATCGCTAATTATATTCTCTATACTAACTTTTCTCTTTGATTCCTGATCTCTTTTTAATATATCATCTAATACCGCATTTTTCATTTGGCTAGATAGAAGAATATTCTCGATATCCTCCTTTGTTAATAGGTTATTTCCAACCATCTCTCCTAATGCATGTCCTAACTTATCTTTTCTTTTTGGTATGATTCCTGGTGTAAATGGTAAGGTGTATTTTCCTATCTTAATTGGTCGTAATGGACGAAAAAGCATTTTAACAGCAATGTAATTAGTACCGTATCCGATGATTGCACCTATTACAGGGCCTGATATCATTTCTAGTATATTCATATTATTATCACCTCGTATAAAAATTATAGTTAGGATTCGAGGGTCAAAAGCCTTATTCTAGTTTACTGAGTGTATAGCGCTGTATAATTATGAATTGTGGCTACCTTTCCCTTAAGCATCATATTTTTTACAAGCCTCAAAACAAGTGAAAACACTCACTTACGTTCACGTTTCACTTTGAGTCTTGAAAAAATATAAACGATACTTTCGGCCGGATTACGCCAAAATTCATAATTATACAGCGCTATACACAATGTACGTTAAGAAAGGCTTTTGACCCTCGAATCCTGCTAATTGCAGTCTTCATAAGACAGTCAATTCAAGTAAATGATATTATAACGAAAGATTGTCTTTTTTTCAATAAATTTGTCAAAAGAATTTGATTCACGATAAGCTACCTTGCTCTTTTTTATGTTTCTTAGTATCTAGATTATCATGAAATTGTACATAAATATGATACATGGACAGACTATCTTCCACTGACATACCATGTTTACTATATATAGCTTCTTTCGCTAATTCTTGCATCTTACTAGTTGTTGAATCTTCTAGAAATGGATAAGCAGTATTAATTAGATCAATTGAAGAATGAACATCAAATCCTCTTCCCCTATATCGTGCATACTGCCTAATCTCGTTGTAAATATGCCTAATCTCACCAGATGGCTTTTGGGTTTTAAAATATTCATAAGACTTTTTCTTATATTTCTTACGTAAATAACTTTTTCTTATTAATACACTGCCAAATGCAATGCTAATCATAACCAATATCAGACACCATTTCAATAACGTTCCTTTATTGAATTTATAATTTGCCATGTAAGAAGTCTTACCTGATTTTTCATCGCTTGATATTCCTCTATTTTTAGTAGTATCATCTGATTTCTTTTTATTATTACTTTTGGAATTATCTTTATTCTCTGACTGTTCCTTCTGCAATTGATTGTCTTCTTTTTCTTTCGTTGTATCGACTGCCTCTTTGGTATCGTGATTCTGCGTTGTATTGTCTGATTGACTAAAAGCCTCATTCCAAGCCATTGTTGAACTTCCTTGTGTACATTCCGAATTCGTCTGATCAGACCCGAATCCAGGTGTCATTTCAACTGGAATCCATCCAAATCCATCCACATAGATTTCAACCCAAGCATGCGCGTATTTGTCAGTTACATCAATGACTTTCGAATTGCCAGAAGGCTCTACTATATATCCCTCAGCATACCTTGCTGGAATTCCAAGTAAACGAAAAATTAATGTCGCAGAGCTAGCAAAATGCACACAGTATCCTTTTTTCTGCTTATATAAAAAATACTCCACAAAGTCTTCCCACATTGGTGTACTACCAGGGCTCTGAGTATAAGTAGCACGGTTCCATAAATTGTTCTGAATAATGTGCATTGCTCTTCGCCATGAATGTACCTTTTTACCTTTATATTCTGCACGAAGTTTCTTTAAAGACTTTGGTACGCCAAGATAATTTTGATAAACATATTTTCTATATTCCTTCTCCCAACTTGCATTACTACTATAATCACTCTCAAAATCTAACCAGGAATCATTATAACGATAAAAATCAAAACTATAACTTTTCTTATTATCCGTATTATAAAGAAAGAGATCTTGCTTATTCTTTCCTATATCTTGATTTACCTTTGAAAAATAAGGAATGTAATAATATTTATTATTTGCATTTACAGTAGTAATTTGCATTTTATTAAGACCTACATTAGGATACGTATCTAATGTAAGGGTACCAGTTTGAAGGAGTTCATGACTATCAACACCTGAATCTTCTATAATCTTATTATATCCTTTATTTTCTTCTGGCAGCCACCGTTTGCCAGTGTAAGTAACCCCTGTGTATGCCTTTAGGTAGAGATTACTTGAAATTGGCCTATCTAGGGTTACTTTTAAATCTGTCTTTCCTAATGGTTTTACTTCTACAAGTTCTCCTAACGCCCCCTCATTCAATCCAGTACTTCCACTTCTTCCAAGCGAAAAACCACTAAAACTAAACAGATTCGTAATAAACGTTTCAGCGTGAAAGGATTTCCGGTAAGATGTAATATCATTCTTGTGTTCATTATAGACTTTGTTCTCAGATACCCAAATTATTGTAAATCCTAAGATTAATGTAAGAATAGTTGTGCCTATCTTTGCTTGTTTTCTAATTATATCGCTTGCCCATATCGTAGTCCTATCACTCCAATGTAGAAAATGAATCCTTCTCTTTTTCTTGTTCTTTCGAATGCTACGATCAATGTCTGCATTTAACATTATGCATAATAAGCAGCATAGTATCCCCATAATACTTGATACGTTAGGTGCTTCTCCACATAATATTGACAATAGTAATGATGGTAAGAAGAATACAAACGCTAGGAAAGGTCTGTTCTTTTCCCCAATGCAAAAGCTTAGTAGTAATGCAATAATTCCAGCATAAATCAAGAACATAAATACAAGATTTACTCTTGATATCTTATCTGCTCCCTGAACAGTTAATGACCAACCGTAATATTCATTATAATATTTCAATACTGAATATACTAAAAGTTTACCCCCATAATAGACTTCTTTTCGAAACTTTATTAACAATCCAAGCCAGCAGACAAATCCTACGCCCCTTAACATCCACCATCTCTTCTTAGCTATACTATCTAATGTAAAAATAGTCGAAAATAAAATAATACCAATTAATAACCCATTCATTGTTACATTCATTTTAAATGTACCGTTGATAGCCTCAATTGAGCCCCATACTCCAATACCATTTACCACAACACATAATAAAATATAGAAAAAAGACCATAAAATAATAAAATTCTCTTCCTTTTTTACAGTCATGACAGGTAATTCACTTATATGGATACCAATATTCTTGTGTTTCCTATTTCTCATTTTCTTCACTCCTGTGATAACTTGCGGTAGCCTATTACTACTCTATCCTTAATCCCAATTGATTGATTGAACTCTCAATATCAGCTGGATTAATTTTAATTATACTAGCTTCTTCTGGTACAACAGATTCCTTTGTAACCTCTTCTCCAATTGCAATGATATAGTATCTTCTTGTAATACAATTGTAATCTTTAAGATTGTACTCTATGTTATGCGTTGGCGCCACAAAAGTTAGCACCCTCATATATTGCTTATTACAACTTAATCTTATAATCTCATCAAAGGCATCTATCTCTTTCACTGGTTTTGCCAATAATAGAACATGCAACATATCAAATACATCTTGCTCAGTATCGATATAATGACATACTGCTTCCTTTCTTTCTTCATCATACCAAGCAATTATATGCTGAATCTGCAATGTTATAAATGACCAAGATAAGGAGGAAACCGCTTGTACAATTGTATGAAAGCATTGTTGATCTACTTGGTATAGATCTAACATAAGAAATGTATCATAATCAATTGGTAACGTATAATCTTTAACCAGTAATTCATCCTTTTTCGCGGATAATTTCCAATGAATTCTCTGTAGCTTATCTCCAGGTCTATATTCACGAACTTGAAGGATTTCAGAAGTATCATTTCCTACTTGTCCGGGATAATATCGTTCGGAATCTGAAGATAAAATTGTACTTTTTCTACCGATTGATAATGGAATCTCCTTAATTATTGGTATAACAAGAATTGTACATTTACTATCTGTTCGTATTTTCTTAGAAAATAGCGCAATAAAATAGGATACTTTAATCTTCCTTAATCTAATCTTAGCGATACCGCAATGGTCAATTACGATTGGAACACTTATTGTTGCTTCGCTTCTTGATGGCAATGCAAATTCAACCTTAAAGGTTTTCTTAGCTTCGTCATGGCTGAAAGATGCCTCTAATGTAAAGGAAGCCCTTCCTATTGGTAAGAAAGTATTATTTTTTATAAGAACATCAATAAGTACCTGCTCATTAGCCTCTGTTGATTCTTCTTTTGTTATTAATTGAATCTTAATCATATATGTCTGAATAACTGCAATTAGAAAACATACAACTGGATATATCCCCATTCCTATTGCAGTAATTGTAATGGAAGGTTCGATATTTATGGTTGCTTGATAGACAACCAAACCCCAAACAATTAGATAAATGATAATCTTATGCATCTCTTTACCAATGCCTTTCCTTTCTTTGATGATTTAATTAAAGGAATCATTTATAATGGCCAAATCCATTCGCAGTACGTATCGTATCTTCGTTACGTACCTTGTCTGTGTTACGTATCATATCTGCATTACGTAATGCATTTACTTTTGTACGAGTATTTGGCTTTTTCACGTTCTCTAGAATCTGTGTGATAATCTGCTCTTTTGTAATATATTTAATTCGCGCTTTACTGTTCAATAGAATACGATGACTTACTACATCTTGGAATACAGCAGCTACATCCTCTGGAATTACATAATCCCTACCAAGTAACCAAGCGTATGCACTAGACATTCTAGTTAATGCAACAGAAGCCCTTGGACTAGCCCCTAACTCAATAAAGGAATGTTCTCTTGTCTCCTTTATTAAGTTTACAATATAGGAATAGACATTATCGTGTATAAAGACTTGTTCCACCTCTTTTTGCATCTCAAGAAAGATATCCTGAGTGATTACAGCATGTACCTCTGCTTGATTATTTCTTTTTGACTTTAATATCTCCACTTCATCTATAGCATCCGGATAACCCATAGAAAGCTTTATCATAAATCGATCAAGTTGGGACTCTGGTAACATCTGTGTTCCAATAGAACCTGATGGATTCTGAGTTGCTAATACAATGAAAGGTTCTTTTAATTTTCTTGTAACACCATCTATCGTTACTTTTCCTTCTTCCATTACCTCTAGCAAAGCTGACTGTGTCTTTGGAGATGTACGATTTATCTCATCTGCTAAAAAGAGATTACAAAATACGGCACCAGGATGAAATTTCATTTCTCCAGTATCCTTATCAAACATATGAAAACCAACCAGATCAGAAGGTAAAACATCAGGTGTAAATTGCATTCGTCCTGCTTTTAGTCCCATCGCTTTACTAAAAGCCATCGCCATTGTGGTCTTACCTAGTCCTGGTATATCTTCTATTAAAATGTGTCCATGTGCAAGTAGGGCACATAACACTTTTCTTATTACTCCATCTTTACCAATTACATTTTTTTTCACTTCTTTTATAATAAGTGCTGCATTATTTTCCAACATCAACCACTTGCCTCCATATGCATGTTATTTACAATATCTTATATCATTTGTAAATTAATGATATAGTTAATACGCTATTTAGTCAATAGCATCTTTGAGATAGCCCTAAGCTTTTGCAATGACTGCTCGGGATTATTATATCTATCTAGAATGTATAAATAATACAATAAAACCGCCATTTGTCAGTCAAAACAAATCGCGGTTTTATTGTTTATTATGTGTTGTCGGACAAACTAGATATATCAAATACCTAATACTATTTCTGATAATTTTCTGCTATCGCTTCAAATCCGTTCCGTAAATAACTTTGGTTATTTAGATTCTTAACCCCTACGGTCATACGGCTAACGAATCCCTCTAACTTAAGCATATATTCATCCTTCGTGATATTTCCCTCTGATACATAAGTAAGTCCCTTTTCCCAACTAGCTGTTAATTCTGGATTCAATAAGGACTTAATCGAAGCATTCACCACATCAAAGATCATTTCACCAAGCTTCGTTGGAGTGATAATCTGTGTCTTCTTATTCAGACTAAGATACTCAATCTTGCATAGTTTATTAAGAATCTCAGCTCTTGTTGCACTTGTTCCTATTCCGCTACCTTTAATCTGCGCTCTTAATTCTTCATCCTCTATTAACTGACCTGCATTCTCCATAGCAAGAATCATAGATCCTGAATTATAACGTTTTGGTGGTGAGGTCTCTCCTTCTTTAATGGCTAAACCCTGAACATCAATCTCCATCCCTTTTTTTAGATTCTTTATTAGATTAATTAAATCAAGGTCGACTTTATCATTGGATTCCTCTGAATTATCACCTTTATCTGAAATATCATTTTTATTTGCTGAATCACTTGATTGTGGAGCTTGTGAATTTACATCTTGATTTCTCTTATCAAAAGAATTCTTAGTTACTTTTAAATAGCCTTCATCCACTATAATTTTAAAGTTGGAAAAGAATTTTTCTTGTTCAATCTGAGATACAATACTAATCTTTTGATACACCGCAGGTGGGTAGAAAATACTTAAGAATCTCCTTACAATCGTCTCATAGACATTCTTTGCATGATTATTTAAGGATTGAAACGCACCAAATCCTTGTCCAGTCGGTATGATTGCATAATGGTCTGTTATTTGTTTATCATTTACATATCTTGATTTTGCAATACCTTTATAGGATCCATTCTCCAATATTTCACTCGCAAAATCTTTTGCATGCATATAATTCCTTAAACCAGATAGATTCTTATGAATCTCCTTACTGACAGCGGTAGAGAGTACTCTGGCATCCGTTCTAGGATACGTCACTAGTTTTTTCTCGTATAATTCCTGTGTGACTTTTAACGTTTCATCTGGACTAATCTTAAATAACTTGGAACACTCATTCTGTAATTCTGCTAAGTTAAATAATAACGGTGGATTCTTATTCTCTTTCTTTTTCTCTATACTTTCAATCACTGCTTTGATTGGCTGATTCACACTTAATTCTTCAATTAATTTTTCAGCATAGATTCTTTCCTTGAACCCATTTTCTTTATATAGCATAGGTGTATTATAATATTTTGAACCTTCTACAGCTCTAAATTCACCATCAAATTCTTTACCTGATAAAGAAAATGTTGATACCACACGGTAAAAAGGTGTCTTTACAAATGCTCGAATCTCACGCTCTCTTCGAACAACCATTCCTAATACACAAGTCATAACACGTCCTACACTGATAGCCGCACGTTTCTCACTTTTTAGAAAATTCGATACAGATTGTCCATACTTTAAAGTAAGTACCCTAGAGAAATTAATTCCCATTAGATAATCTTCTTTTGCTCTTAGATAAGCTGCGTCAGATAGATTGTCATAATCCGACAATTCTTTTGCTTCTCTAATTCCTCGAAGTATCTCTTCTTCCGTCTGAGAATCAATCCAAACTCTTCTCTTCTCCTTTGAATCAGGAACTCCTGCCATCTGATCAACCAGACGATAAATATACTCTCCTTCACGTCCAGAGTCAGTGCAGACATAGATTTTATCAACATCATCACGGTTTAATAATTGTTTTACGATATTAAATTGTTTACTCACATTAGGAATAACTTCATATAAGAATTCATTTGGTAGAAAAGGTAACGTTTCAAGAGTCCAACGTTTTAAGCTAGCATCATAGCTTTCTGGATAGCTCATGGTTACTAAATGACCAACACACCAAGTTACAATTGCAGTATCTGCTTCCATATACCCGTCATGTTTCTTTGCATTTAGTTTAAGCGCTTTTAAAAACTCCTGCGCAACACTGGGCTTTTCTGAAATGTATAAACTTTTAGACATGTATTTTCCAACTTTCTTAAATCTAATCCTTTAGTTCGAAATATAACGAATCTGTAATTATTCTGTAGTCACATTATATGATAAGAGCGTCAAAAGTATCTTGTAAGCAAAACAGATACCATATCTGATATATTATTAATATACTAATCTATATATGGTATCTGTTTTGTTCACAGAGTACTTTTGACGCTCTTATCATTATATCGAGTTTATTTAAAGATTGCAAGATTTGATTTTTGGGTATACATAGCATCTATTTATATGGTATAATATTCTCTATGCTATAATCTATGCAAGCCTAAATAGTATAAAAATCGCACTATAACGGACCATAATAAAATATAGAATTTCTGGTAAAACTTTATAATATAAAATAGTTTAACCAAACGCAACAATAACCAGGGGGATAACCATGAAAGATTATCAAATATTCAGTGATTCATCTTGTGATACACCACCTCAGTTACTGTCGGAGTTTAATATCCAATTAATCCCGTATTATGTAACTTTTGATCAAGAGAATTATATGAAAGAAAATATTGAAATTACTAATTCACAATTTTATGAAACATTAAATTCTGGTAATGTTTTTCCTAAGACTTCTCTACCTTCTGTTCAGGATTACATGAATGTATTCGAAGAAGCAATTAAAGCAGAGAAAGATGTTCTATGTATCTGCTTAAGTCATAAATTCAGTGGCTCTTATCAATCTGCTGTTAATGCAAAATTAATTCTTGAAGAAAAATATACAGATGCTAAGATTAGTATTATCGATTCTATCCAAGCCACAGCAGGTCAAGGACTTGTTGTATTACAAGCTGCTTATATGAAGCAAGCTGGATACTCGATTGATGACACCATCGAAAAACTAGAAGAGTTAAAACAAACAGCAAGAATTATGTTCACAGTAGATACTCTAGAATACCTTGCTAAAGGTGGTCGTATCGGTAAGGCAACTTCACTTGCTGGCACTATGCTTAATTTAAAACCTTTGATTCAATTAAAGGATGCAGAGCTAATTCCTTATTCCAACGTTAGAGGTAGAAAAAAATCCTTAGAAAAAGTACTATCTATGGTAGAAGAATATTTTACAGAACACAATGAAAGCTATGATGATTATGATTTTTGTTTTGCTAATGCTACCACTTTGGATGAAGTTAATGCATTTAAGCCACGTGTAGAAGCATTGATTGGTAAATCTATTGATTACCCAATCTTTCAGATTGGTGTAACCATTGGTACCTATACAGGTCCTGGAGCTCTTGGAGTATGTTTCATTAAGAAATTCAAATAATATCATTTAGTTAAATATTATTGGGATATAATCTTGGTTTATTACATATTCTTAGGCAAATCGTAGTATAATGAAACTAAATTATTTATATGCCTACTTCAATATAGGTTCTATTATTAGCTACTATAAAGCGGAATGGAGTGAAAGATTCTTATGAGAAGAAACACTTGTGAAGAAAAGACAAATGGTTTAAAAATCGATTTAAACATTACGAAAATGGTAAGATACGTATGTACTGCTGGCGTATTAATAGTTGCAATCATCTTTGGAACAAAGACATATGAAAAAATGTTAGATCAATAATGCATCACAATGATTCTATTTCTATGATATATTAGAATGATAAAGAAAAAGAGTTGTACATAATCACTTTTATGAATGATTAATGTTCAACTCTTTTTCTTATAGTTTTCTTATAGTGTTCTAATACAATGGATATTGGTCTGTTAGAGTTTTTACCATAGCCATTGCTTTTTCTTTATTGGCATCAACATCTTTAATAACTAGGGAAATTGCTTCTGCAATAACATCCATATCAGCCGTATTCATTCCTCTTGTTGTTATAGCTGCTGTTCCTAGACGAATTCCGCTTGTCACGAATGGAGAAGCAGGATCATTAGGGATCGTATTCTTGTTACACGTGATATTCGCAGAATCAAGTAATTTTTCCGCTTCCTTACCTGTAACACCCATATTCTGAAGATCAACCAATAATAGATGGTTGTCCGTTCCACCAGAAACAATCTTAAATCCTCTATCCATCAAACCTTTCGCTAATGCTGCTGCATTATCTACAATGTTCTTAGCATATACTTTAAATTCATCATCAAGTGCTTCCTTGAAACAAACTGCTTTTGCAGCAATTACATGCATTAATGGACCACCTTGAATTCCTGGAAAGATTGCTTTGTTGAAGTTATACTTTTCATTCACTTCCTGACTAGAAAGAATCATACCACCTCTTGGTCCTCTTAATGTCTTATGAGTAGTTGTGGTTGTAACATGAGCATATGGAATTGGATTCTCATGAAGACCCGCTGCAACTAATCCAGCGATATGTGCCATATCTACCATTAGTACAGCACCAACTTCATCTGCTATCTCACGGAATCTCTTAAAATCAATCTTACGAGCATAAGCACTTGCACCTGCAACGATAAGTTTTGGTTTTGCTTCTAATGCAATCTTTCTTACATCATCATAATCAATGTATCCATCATCATTTACTCCATATGGTACCACATTGAAGTATTTACCTGACATATTAACAGGGCTTCCATGTGTTAGATGTCCGCCATGTGCAAGATTCATTCCCATATAGGTATCACCTGGATTAAGAATAGCAAAAAATACTGCCATATTCGCTTGTGCACCTGAATGAGGTTGTACATTGGCGTAGGTACAGCCAAATAATTTCTTAGCACGTTCAATTGCAAGATTCTCTACTACATCAACGTACTCACAACCACCATAGTATCTCTTTGCTGGATATCCTTCTGCATATTTATTCGTAAGAGGACTTCCCATTGCTGCCATGACTGCTTTGCTAACAAAATTCTCTGATGCAATTAGTTCAATATGATCGTTTTGTCTTGTTACTTCTTGGTTAATTGCTTCTGAAATTTCAGGATCAAAAGCTTGAATATCTTCAAATGAATACATCTTTTATTCCTCCATTACATTTTTTTGTATTATACCACAACGATTCTTCGAATAGAATAGGTATTTGAAGAATTTTGTCTTATTTATAATATTATAGACCGACAAATGACCTGTTCTGGAGATAGTCTAGGCACTTTGCACAAAACAGAAAAGCTAATGCTTCATTAAACATGTGTAAGAAGTTCTAGTTCTCATATCATTTTGTGTAAAACATACTCTAGGACAGATAACTCGCTTCGCTCAAACAGATCTGTCCTAGAGTATAACACCAAATAATCTGAGAACAAGAACTACTAACACATGTTCAAAGGCGCATTAGCTTTTCTGTTTTGTGCAAAGTGCCAGTCTAGATTATAAAACAGCTCATTTATCAGGCAAATCATAGAATATCCTTGAAATCCATTAATTCACTTATTACATATAAACTATTACATAAATTTATAAATTCCTTGTATATTTGCACTTTGGATAATTACTGCAACCGTAGAATGTTCCGTAATTGCCGTGTCGTAATTGTAGGGAAGAGCCACAAAATGGGCATTCTATAGAATCTAGCTCTGCTATCCTTTCTGTCTCATCAACAGTATCACCGATATTGCCTTCTTCTATTAATTGAATTAATAATCTTCGATCAATTAGTTGTACATCATTCGCTTGCGCTAAGATCTTAGCACTTCTTGTAAAAACACTATTTGTTGCAACGATAGCATGATCTGCATTATAGTAATTCAGTGCGCCAACAATTTCTTGTACTGCTTTAATACCAACCGATTCATTCCATCTCTTGGCTTGTACTATTGTAACTTTTCTTTTATATTTTAATACCAAATCGGCTCCAAAATCATGAGTTATTGGAGTTAATCGGACTCTATATCCCATCTTCTTAAAGTGGTAATATAGGAACAATTCAAAATCTGTTCCTGACAGCTTATCTACAACGCATATGTCAGATGCTAATAGTTTTCTTTTTTTACGATAATGTAAATAGTAGAAAAATAATACAGACACAGCAAATAATCCTGGTATTATTTCTATATTAATTTCAAAATTGAAACTTCTATTATTACTATACTCATAATAATAAAATAATGACGTTAGAATAACACTTAACATCATACTCTTCTTTAGTATGCTTGATCGATGCTTTTTACTTATAATCTCTTCTGGTTCTTTCTTGTATTTTTGTATATAATCATTCATAGTTATTAAGTATCTTATGATAATCCTATCTGCATATTTTTATAGTGGCCTAGTTGTAATATGATTTTTACAAATCTATTTTACCACACATATGTATTGTGTGCAAACATAAGTTCTGTTTTTGTATTAATTCTATATTTCTTACTTCAACTTATTTCAAAATTAGATTAGGTTTAAGTGTCATAAGCTTTATTAATGCATAATCAATAAAAAATAATGGTTCTATAATAAATGTTGGGGTGTGTTAAAAACACTTCCAACATTTTTGTTTTTATATTAAAATACATCTATATAAAGCCTCTTAACATGCAAACCGACCAAAGTAAACATTTTAAAGGAGGTATTTTATATAGATGCAATCTAATTGTAACAAAAATCTTTTAAATTTAGAAGGTGTAAAATTAAAAAGTGTGCAACACACACTAGAGGGGATTATTATCAAGATTGAAACCAATCCCAAACCTCAAAATTGCCCTTGTTGTGGAGCTGAAACTTCTAAAATACACGATTATCGTTGGCAGAAAATTAAAGACTTACCTTTTCAGTTATCAAATGCTTATTTAATGTTGAGGAAACGAAGATATGTGTGTTCCTGTGGCAAACGTTTTTATGAGAAATATAGCTTTATCGCTAAATATCAGCAACGTACAACACGACTATCCTATAAGATTGTTGAATTGCTTCGTTCAACCAACAGTATTAAATATGTTGCTTCACAAACTAATGTCTCTACGAATACTGTAACACGTATTCTTGACACACTCTCGTATGATAAACCACCTATTCCTCAATGTATTTCAATTGATGAATTTAAAGGGAATGCTGGTAATTCCAAATATCAATGTATTCTGGTAGATGCAAAGAAAAAATGTATTCTTGATGTTTTACCGGATCGTACTCAGTCTCATCTTATTGATTATTTTAAATCTTGCAGTCGGGACGAAAGGTATCGTGTTAAATTTTTTATTTCTGATATGTGGCAACCTTATATTGATCTTGCCAAAACATTCTTTCCTAATGCTACAATCATCGTAGATAAATATCATTACATCCGTCAGGTTTCTTGGGCAATTGAAAGTGTTCGTAAACGTTTACAAGCATCCATGACACCAACTCTTAGAAAGTACTATAAACGAAGTAGAAAACTTATACTGACTCGATATTCTAAATTAAAAGACGAAAACAAAAAAGCCTGTGATTTAATGCTACTATACAGTGATGATTTACGACTAGCTCACAAGTTAAAAGAATGGTTCTATGAAATATGTCAGAGTAACAGCTATACATATCAAAGAACTGAATTTTGGGAATGGGTAAAGAATGCTGAAAGTTCTGGATTACACGAATTTGAAGCTTGTGCAAAAACATATAGACGTTGGTCTGAGTATATACTTAATGCTTTTAAGTATGGATATACAAATGGGCCTACGGAAGGATTTAATAATAAAATCAAAGTACTAAAAAGAAGTTCTTATGGTGTACGTAATTTTGAAAGATTTCGTACACGTATCATTCACAGTTCTATGTAAAAAAATGGTCGGTTTTCAAGAGGCTTATTTGTCATGCAAAAAAACATCTATTATAGAACCTAGTCATAAAAATAGCTCTATTGTCAATGTTAGTGCGGGTGCAATGCACCTCGCACCCCAACACTTGACAAAGAGCCAAAATAATAATACTTTTAACTTTTGTCCATAAAAAAAGATTAGATGTCATCAACACCTAATCTTTTTTGTTCTATTAATTTATATTAGTCATTTCATTCAATTCATTTGTCAATGCATATAATTCTTGAATACTAGCAGTTGTTTCTTCAATTGCAGCAGACTGATGTTCTGTATTTTCCATTGTTGAATCAGAGAGTTTTAACGTATTTTGAATCGAATCTTGTATTTCCTTAGTCAAGCTTACAATCTGCATCGCAGTCTCTTTAGAATTCTTCGATAAATTACCTATTTCAGCTGCAACAACAGCAAATCCTCTACCAGCTTCTCCAGCTCTTGCCGCTTCTATTGATGCATTTAATCCAAGCATCTTAGTCTGATCTGCAATACTCTTAATTGAATTTAAGATTACATTAATTCGTTCTGAAATATCTTTTACATTTACTATCTCATGATTTAAGGTTTCTTGATTGCTATTAATAGTAACCGATGCGCTCGCTAACTCTTCCATAGTAGATGATATTTGTGAAAAGCTATCTACTAGATTAGTACTCATAGATTTAATTTTTATGTTTTGATAACCTATTTGTGATAAGGAATTGGCTACAATAAATAATACTTCTGCCGCAGCTTGGATATTCTTCTCCGTAGTAATTTTCACCTTATTCACTGCATCTACATATTTGTCTTCGCTTACACCAATCTCCCTAGCGACACGACGGAACCCCTCTTCTTCTGGCTTTCCCTTTAATATCTGTCCACCTAATATTGTACCAATTTGAACGCCGTCAACCATGATTGGAGCTGCGAAATCAATCAATCCAGCATGACATTTATAGACATATGGACGACCAGTTTTCGCTGCTTCTTCACCACCTTTTTTGTGTGACATTGCACATCGGTCATCACCAATTTTCGTTGAGTGCGTATAATCCATGCAAAAACTTGTATAAGAACTTGGCTTTGTAACCGGTTCCCCATTAATATCTACTGTAACGCTTGCAATATCCATACTTTCTGCAAAGTTGTCTTGGAACCTTTGTAATAAATCAAGATCAATAACATCTTTTAACTGAATATTTGATAAATCACTCTTGTTCATGACAATTCTATTCTTTTCCATTCGAATCTCCTATAAAATATCTAAAATACCATGTATAGTTAGAGTTACCAATTAGAATATAATATTAATTTTTTATCTATTAGTATAAATTCTTTATCTTTTGTAATCTAATTTTATCATAATCCTAACTCTTAAATCCATAGGTATATTCTTCTATTATAATCGATATATCTTATGGTGAATGTATGGCGAAATTTATTTATTCGTCTAATATTTGAACACAAATTCTATGCACATTCTATCTTTACAATTTATGATTTGCCATTTCATTTAATTCATTCGTTAATGCTAGAATCTCTTCGATACTTGCTGTTGTTTGTTGGATTGCAGCAGATTGTTGTTCCGTACTTTCCATTGTTTGATCTGACAATCCTAATGTATTTTGTAAAGAAGACTGAATCTCTGATGTTAGTTTGACAATTTGCATCGCAGTTTCTTTCGAATGTTCGGATAGGTTCCTTATCTCCGTTGCTACTACAGAAAACCCCTTACCTACTTCTCCTGCTCTTGCTGCTTCTATTGACGCATTCAAACCTAACATTTTAGTTTGATCAGCGATTCGTTTGATTGAATTTAATATTTCATTAATCTTTTCAGATATATTTTTTACACTAATAATTTCTTCATTTAAAGATTCTTGATTATTGCTAATTGAAATAGACGTAGCTGCTAATTCTTCCATTGTTGATGATATTTGTGAAAAGCTATCTACTAGATTGTTGGTCATGTCTTTAACCTTTAGATTTTGATATCCAATCTGAGACAAAGAGTTTGCAACAATATATAATACTTCCGCAGCAGCATTAATATTTTTTTCTTTTTTAATTACAATTTCATGTGATGCTTCAATATATTTTTCCTCGTCAACACCTAACTCTTTTGCAACTTCTCTAAATTCATCAGCTTCTGGTTTATGTTTTAATACTTGTCCACCTAATATTGTACCTATTTGTACTCCTTCAACCATAATAGGTGCTGCAAAATCTATTAACCCAGCATGACATTTATAGATATAAGGTTTTTTAGTTTTAGCTGCCTCTTCTCCCCCTTTTTTATGTGATAAAGCACATCGATCACATCCAACTTTTGTTGACTGCGTATAATCAATACAAAAGCTTGAATATGAACTAGGTTTTGTTACAGGTTGCCCATTCATATCAACTGTTACACTTGCAATATCCATGCTATCTGCAAAATTATCTTGAAATTTTTGTAAAACTTGTATATCTATTACATCTTCCAATCTGATATTTGATATGTTTTCTACATTATTTGACATGGCTATCTCTCCCTCAAAGATTATTTTATAATACTTTGCATAATCTATTAATTTTAAATTCTGTCGAATTAATAGTATTTTTGTATTATAATGGTATTATATCATATTTTTACACTTTTTGTCCCGAAATATTTTTCAATATGTATAAAATTTTATATATTTTGATAATATTTGATGAATATAGATGTAGTTTGGTACAGCTTTAACTTGCACACAAATACGTTACAAAAGCCATTAATATATAAAAAACGCAAGAATGATAACATTCTTGCGTTTTTTTGATTATATGAGAAAATATATTTTAAGATGAGTGACTAATTCATTCTTAAATACTGTTTTGTGAATAATAAAATATTCTTAACTACTATTACAAATTTCAAACTATTTTAATCGATCTAATAATGCATCTTTCACTGCATCAACATTCGTTTCTCTTACTTTCTTTCTTAAGCCAAGAATCAACGAAGGAGATACTGATAATTCATCAATTCCCATTGCTAGGAAGGTTTCTGTTAATTCAAGATCTGCACCTAATTCACCACAGATACCCATCCAGATTCCATTAGCATGAGCATTATCTGCTACCATTTTGATCATTCTTAATACTGCTGTATGATGAGGGTTATAAATTTTATCAAGTTTTGGATTTTGACGATCAATAGCAAGAGTATATTGCGTTAAATCATTTGTTCCAATACTAAAGAATTCTACTTCTTTTGCAAGTAAATCACTAACCATAACTGCTGCTGGAGTCTCGATCATGATACCTAATTCACAATCATCAAATGGGATGCCTAAGTCTCTTAATTCAGCTTTTACTTCTTCTACGATTTTTTTGATTTCTCTTACTTCTTCCACTGATATAATCATTGGGAACATAATTGAAATCTTACCATAAGCAGAAGCACGGTATAAAGCACGAAGTTGAGTCTTAAAGATATCAATACGATCTAAACAGATACGAATTGCACGGTAACCAAGTGCAGGATTCTCTTCTTTATCCATATTGAAATAGTCAACTTGCTTATCTGCTCCAATATCAAGAGTACGAATGATTACTTTTTTACCAGCCATTCTTTCAGCTACTGCTTTATATGATTGGAACTGTTCTTCTTCCGTTGGGTAATCTGTTGTCTCTAAGTATAAGAATTCACTTCTAAATAGTCCAACACCACCAGCGTCATTTTGTAGAACATTAGCAACATCAGAAACATTACCAATATTAGCGTAGATATTGATGGATTTGCCATCAAGTGTTACATTCTCTTTGCCTTTTAATTGTAGTAATAATTCTTTCTTTTCTAAGTCTTTCGCACGTTTTTCTTGCATTTTCTTTAGTGTTTCTTCATCTGGATCTAGATATACAGTACCAGTAAAACCATCCGCAATTGCCATTCTTCCATTAAGTTCTTCTGTTAAATCAACATCTACGCTAATTAACGCTGGAATATTCATTGTTCTAGCAAGAATTGCAGTATGAGAATTACTTGAACCAAATTTTGTGACAAATGCTAATACTTTATCTTTGTCTAATTGTACTGTTTCACTTGGCGCTAAATCTTCCGCTAGAATAATCACTGGTTCATCAGAATCAACTGTACTCTTAGTTGCATTTGATAATACAGAGATGATTCTTTCTGAAATATCTTTAACGTCTGCAGATCTTTCTTTCATGTATGCATCATCCATAGATGCAAACATTTCAGCAAAATTATCGCCAGTAGTTGCTACTGCATATTCAGCATTAACATTTTGTGTGTTAATCATGTTAATGATTGATTCTATATAATCTAAATCTTCTACCATCATTTGGTGTACTTCAAAAATAGCTGCGTTTGCTTCACCAACTTCTTTTAGTGCTTTATTATATAGTTCTTGTAATTGTACTAAAGTTCCTTTTTTTGCTTCTTCAAAACGAGCAATCTCAGCGTCTGCATCTTCTACATGATATCTTTTAATTTGATGTTGTTGTTTTTGGTATAAAGATAACTTACCAATTGCAACACCTCCAAAGACACCTTTTCCATTTAATACGATCATTTTCTAACTCCTCATGAATTAAAGATTTTCTTTAAGAAAAGCTTCTAAACCTTTTGCTGCTGCTTCTTCGTCTTCACCATCACATGTGATAGTTACTTCATTACCACATTTTGCAGCAAGTCCCATGATACCAAATATTCTTTTTGCATCAGCATCTTTTCCATCTTTACCAATAGTTACTTTACATGAAAATTCATTCGCTTTTTTAACTAATAAACCAGCTGGTCTAGCGTGAATACCTTGTTCATCTTTGATTACATACTTAAATTGTTTCATAATTTTTATCTCCTTTATTATTATATTTTGAATTAAGGGTTACTATCGAATTGTAAGAATCGATGAAAAATGTTAAAGTTCGACAACATCGATTTGATATCTTATAATACCTTAAATTTTATAACTAGTCAAGACAATAGATAGAAAAATTCCTATCTATTGTCTTGTTTTTTCTTACCGCGTTCCTAATTTCTTCATCATCTGTACTAATTTTTCATAATAGTTTCCATTTGTGGTCATTGGTGACCTATTAAATAATGAAATTGGTTAACACTATTATACTTAATCTCTAATTCTTGATCATGTTTAGAAAGCAACGAACTATATTAAATTTTTTATTCCTCAACTGGCTTCTTTAGTAATCCTAATAATACACTTCCAACTAATGTACCAATTACTAAAGCTACGATATACATTCCTGCATTTCCTACTACTGGGAATACGAATACCCCACCATGTGGTGCTCTAAGTGTACATCCAAATACCATAGATAATGCTCCTGATATTGCTGAACCAATTGCTAAAGAAGGTATTACACGAAGTGGATCTGCTGCTGCGAATGGTATTGCTCCTTCTGTGATAAATGCAAGTCCCATTACAAAGTTTGTGATTCCTGATTCTCTTTCTCTTTTTGTAAATCTATTCTTAAATAATAATGTTGCAACTGCGATTGCTAATGGTGGTGTCATACCACCGATCATAACTGCTGCCATAATATCAAAGTTACCTGATGCAAGGGAAGCTGTACCAAATACATATGCTGTCTTATTAATTGGACCACCAAAGTCAATTGACATCATACCACCAAGGATTAATCCTAATACTAATTTACTTGAACCACTCATTCCATTTAAAGCATCTGTTAATATTTTATTTAATTCTGCTAATGGTGGATTGATAGCGTAGGTCATCAGTACACCAATGATTAGTATACCAAAGAAAGGATAAATTAATACTGGTTTAATACCTTCAAGACTTTGTGGTAAGAAACTAAATAATTTTCTTAAACCAACAACTAAATAACCTGCTGCAAAACCTGCGATTAATGCACCAAAGAATGCTGAACCACCTTGGCTTGCTATATAACCACCAACAACACCGACCGCTAATGCTGGTCTATCACCAATACTCATTGCAATGTAACCTGCTAAGATTGGTAACATAAATCCGAATGCGCCACCACCGATTGACTTGAAGAATGCTGCCACTGGTGTATTTGAGCCAAAATTAGAAGGTTTAATACTATAATCATCAAGTAGGAAAGCTAATGCGATTAAGATACCACCACCGATTACAAATGGTAACATATGTGATACACCATTCATTAAGTGTTTGTATATCTGTCTACCAATGCTTTCTTGTTCACCTTCAAAGCTTGCGCCTTCACTTCTCTCATCACTATGATAAATTGGTGCATTTCCTGAAACTGCTTCATCAATCAATTCAGAAGCTTTGTGAATACCATTTGCAACTTTAGTTTGAATTACTCGTTTCCCATCAAAACGAGCCATATCAACTTTCTTGTCAGCTGCAACGATGATACAATCAGCACCTGCAATATCTTCTTTTGTTAAAACGTTCTTTGCCCCACCAGAACCATTTGTTTCAACTTTAATTGTAATTCCTTTTTCTCTCGCTTTTGTTTCCAAACTTTCTGCCGCCATAAAAGTATGTGCGATTCCTGTTGGACACGCCGTAACAGCTAGTACTCGATATTTTGCTCCATTTGCCATACTATTCACCTTCTCCTCTGGGAATTTTTTTGACTCAGCTTCATCAATTACTTGTAAAAATTCATTAATAGATTTTGCATTTCTTAAATTATTAGTAAATGTTTCATCCATTAATAGTACGGATAATCTACTTAATACATCTAAATGTACATTATCTTTTGTGTTAGGTGCTGCAATTAGAAAAACTAATGTTACTGGTGCGCCATCTAGTGAATCAAAATCAACCCCATCTCTCACTACCATTGCACTTAATCCTGCTTGCTTTACAGCACTAGTTTTTGCATGAGGAATTGCAATTCCTTCTCCAATACCAGTTGATCCTTCGGATTCTCTTTGTAATACTGCTCTTTTGTATTCTTCGACATCTGAGACATTACCAGTACCAGACATAAGTTCAATCATTTTATCAATTGCTTCATCTTTACTGGATACTTTACCATCTAACAAAATGGCATTTTGTTTTAGTAAACTCGTTATTCTCATACCCATATCTCTTTTCTCCTTTACATGTTAATTTGAACCAATGTTAGGAATAAAACATTGTATTTTTAAATTCAATTTGTAACATTTCGACGAATTATATTGTTGCTAATAATCTCAATACATCATCTTTCTTTGCTAATTCTTCTGAAAAAGCACTTGCACTTCCAGTTGCAACCCCCATTTTAAAAGCTTTTTCTAATTCATTGCTTTCTAGGAAACCAGCGATAAATCCAGCAACCATGGAATCTCCAGCACCCACTGAATTAACCACTGTACCTTTTGGTACTTTTGAGAAATATTCCCTTCCATCTTCGGTTAGTAGAATAGCTCCATCCCCTGCCATTGATATTAATACATTTCTTGCACCCATATCTTTTAGCTTTTTAGCATAAGTAATAATTTCTTCATTCGTTTTAAGTGTCACACCAAACATTTCCCCTAACTCATGATTGTTTGGCTTTATTAAAAATGGATGATATTTTAATACATTAAGAAGTAAATCTTTTGTTGCATCCACTACAACTCTAATATTTTTATCTGCTAATCTTTTTAAGATATTCTCATAAATATCTTCTGGTAGGGAAGTTGGAATACTTCCTGCTAATACTAAGATGTCCTCTTCTGTTAATGCTTCTAGTTTAACCATTAGCTTATCAAGTGATTCTTTGGAAATAGATGGTCCTTGTCCATTAATTTCACTTTCTTCATTGGATTTTAACTTAACATTAATTCTTGAGAGTCCAGATTCTAATCGAATAAAATCTGTGTTACATCCATGAGCTTTTACTTTTTCTTCAATCTCTATTCCTGTAAACCCTGCTGTAAATCCTAATGCTACACTATCAAATCCAAGATTCTTTAAAACAATTGATACATTTATCCCTTTACCTCCTGGAAAAATATGTTCGTCATTCGTACGATTCACGACTCCTTGTTTAAAATCTTTAACTTCTACGATGTAATCTAAAGAGGGATTAAACGTCACTGTATAAATCATTCTTCATCAACCTCCACTATATTCATATAATTTTTATAACTTTTATCCTCTAACTTTGATGTAATGATTGTTGCATCATCCACTTCTGCAAAAGTAACTGGTGATATCTGACTAAATTTTGAAACATCACATAGCATATATTTATCTTTTGTATTCTCAATCGCAACTGACTTTACCATTGCCTCATTGATATCCGGTGTTGTAAATCCACTATTTTTACTTACTCCATTTGTACCAAAAAAACCTTTTGTAAAATTATATTGTCTTAATTCACCTATCGTTTTACTTCCTACGGTTGCTTCTGTTGCAAATTTTAATTCTCCACCTAATAAGTAAGTCTTAATTCCTTTACTTGAAAGCTTTCTCGCATGTTCAATAGCATTGGTAACAAATACTGCTTTCATCTCTGTTATGAAATCTATCATGTAGCCTGTTGTTGTACCTGCATCCAGATAAATAAAATCATCAGATTCTATTAAACTGGCAGCATACCTAGCTATTCGCATCTTCTCTTCTGTATTTAGATCTTGTCTGATTGCAACTTCGTGGTCTACTGTATTAAAACTAATACCTATTGTAGTTGCACCACCATGAACTTTTATTAATTTTCCTTTATTGTGAAGTACTGTTAAGTCTCTTCGAATTGTTGATTCGGAAGTATCAAGAAGTTCTGTTAATTCTTGTACGGTAACCGTTTTTTTCGTTTCTACAAGCTTTAGTATCTCACAAAATCGTTCTTCTATTAACACAATTTAGTCACCTCATAAAATAATAAATGCAAAGACACATGTCATATAAAATATTGTTAAGTAGTTATTTGTTATATTGTGTCTCTTTTGATACATTAATATTATCATCATTTTCGTTCAAAGTAAATCAAAATCGGTCAAATAAAACGCCAAAAATATGAAGCTATTTTCGTCATATTGCACAATTTCGTTTTTTATCTCTTACTTATTTTTGTGTTTTTTATATTTTTGAATGCCTTTTATCCATTATTTTCATTGTAGCTTAGTACTTTCAATCAATTTCAGTCACGCATTATAAAAGTAATAACATTAATAATTTAAAAAATAAAAGCGCAATTTAGTGATTCACTAAATTACACTTTTATTCTAAAACAATTTCTCTGTTCTATTTTTATTTATACTATTTTATTTTGGTTTTCATCTACTATATAAAATGTAGTTCATGTATCATTCAAATTATCAATCAAAAGTATCTTCAATATCAGAATCTTCACTACTTCCAGCTAATTCATCAAATACATCAGATGTTGCAGCAGTATCATTACTTCTAGATCCTCCAGATATTCCTGGTTGATAGCAAGGCTTTGGGCATAAAGGATCCGAATGTCTATTATTTCTTCTTAACTCAAGTGGTTTAACATTCTTTGCAAGTAAGTCACCTTCAACAAATCGTATGCAATCTAAATCTTCTTCAATAATTGGAACTGCTTTTGGTGGTACAGAAATTCCAGCATGCTCAAATTTATACTCAACAATGTATGAAGATCTCAATAATAAAGTTAAACCTACTGCCATCTCTGGAACAACTCTTGATGTATCATTTGTCAATTCAAGACTCAATACTTTAGCCATTGCTTGAATACTTATGCCTTGAGGTATAAAGTTATTTGCAAAGTTTGCATTTGGTCCTGTTGTAATTGGTATTCCTACAAAACCAATACTACTTATCATTGGACTATTTGTTTGACTATTGTAACTTACACCATAAGGAGCATATAATTCAGTACAGATGGAAGTTGGGTTTGTATCTGGGTTATACGATTCATCTGATTCATCTTCTAATAAATAAGTTGCTCTAAAACGGAAGGAAGTTAATATTCTACCGCAGGAATCTACAAGCCTAGCTGCAAATGTTAATTCTAAATTAGTTAATCTAACGCTAACACAATTAGGTCTATTAGGTATTAATTGTACATCACTATCTGATAAATTATAATCAATTACTTCAAGTAAAATATTACATGCTGCATTTAAATATGGAGCTAAATCGATAAATGCCCCGTCAACATCCTGTGTCACTCTAATTACTCTACATAAGTTAATACCTGACTCATCATATATAGCGTTTGCTAACAAAGTCAAAAGCTTTGGTTCTCCACATGGTGCCTTCAAGCAAGGATCCGTTCTTCCGTCTGGAATATTTGCTGGAGTTTCACCGTTTATCGTCAAATCCTCATCACAATCAACGCCAAAAAATTTGCCGGAAGGATAATTGTTCTTTGAACATCTTGACATCTTTTCTCCTCCTAGATTAATATTTTTAGTTTATTCTATGCAGAGAGAATCATTGTGTTACTTCCTAATTGGGTTAAAGTTTGAGTTTAGTGAAAATGACCTTGCTACGTTGTCTAGGCAATTTGAACAAAACGGAAACGCTTATGCTTCATTGAATCGGTATAAGAAGTTCTAATTCTCCGAGTATTTTGTGTTAACATATCCTAAAACAGATAACTCACTTCGTTCAAACAGATCTGTTTAAGGATATAACACAAAATGCTCGGAGAATAAGAACGTCTAATACAGATTCAAAGGCGCATTCGCTTTTTCCGTTATGTTCAAATTGCCGTGAAGGTTATGAAGGTCATATGGAAGGCAATCTTTGGCTTAGATTTAGATTTATGTTTTTCTTTGTATTTTGTTTTTATTATCTTTATCTATATATTTGTTTTAATCTTTAATCTACATATTTATCAGTATCTTTATTTTATCTGTAATATACGTATTTATCAGAATCTTTGTTTTGTCTATAATCTACGTATTTAATATTTAATAACGTATTTGTACTAATATTTATATTCTATATCTGTATATTTTAGAATACGGAGTAAAGAATCGTTTAACACTTTTAATTATTAGTTACTCAAACTTTCCAATTTAAAATCTTTAATATACTTGATAATTTCAGGCTAAAAGAATATGAATTACCATAATCAAAACTTTTTTATTGTCATAACTTTGACGAGTTTTTGAATTAAGGTTAAAAAGATTTAATCATGGTAATTTAGATCATCTAGCATCTGAATTTATTAAGTATTCCATTCACCTTATACTTAGACGTTATCCTTATTTATCCTTTGGTAAATAAGGATAAATATCATTGGTATATACTCTTAATATCTCACCTACGCTCCATGCCTGTGCAAAGCAACCTCTACCTGTTGTTGGAGAATTACCATCAAATATTTCAGCAATTTGATTTATACAACCATCCTGCATGTGGTCTTCAAAATATTCACACATTTCTTTTGCCCTTAATACAGCTTTTTCATTATGATTATGTACCTTTAGGTATGCCTCTATAAATCCTCCCATTAGGAATCCCCATGCTGTTCCCATATGATATGCCATATCTCTATTAATTAATTTACCTATATATTCGCCTTTGTATCCTTCTTCTAGTAAAGCGAGTGAACGAATTCCATATGGAGTATATAAATGTTTATGAACCACTTCAACTACACTCATTTCTTTTTCTTTATCTAAGATAGAAAATGGTAGTGAAACGGCATAGATCTGATTTGGTCTGATCTTATTATCCTTTATCTCAACAATCTCAATATTTCCTTCTGAGATATTGTTTGTAGTTATATTTTTCTTATTGATATATTCTTTATCTGTGATATCTTGATTAACATATCCAATATTTTTTCTATTTATATCTTCTCTATCTATAATTTCTTTATCTATATTCTCTTTATATATATTCTCTTTATCCATATTTTCTCGATTTGTATATTCTTGATGTCGATTTTCTTTATTGGCATCACAATTCGTAGTTTCCCGATTTTTATTTCCTTGACTCGTAATTTCTTTACTGATCTGCTGTTTTTCTATCATCTTTTCTTCAATCACATCATATAAACAACCAGACTGCTCGTTCCAGAATTTTTCCACAAAAGACTGCTTTACTTTCTTTGCTATCTCCAAGTATCTAGTATTATTTTCTCCATAGTATACAGTCAAATCATTCATTATTTGTAATGCATTATACCAAAGTGCATTAATCTCAACTGCTTTTCCGTGTCTAGGTGTAACAACAATCTCTCCAACACGCACATCCATCCAAGTCAACTGGTCAAGGTTACTTCCACCCTTAATTAAACAATCCTTATCCATTCCAATCTCATACTTTGTGCCGTTTTGGTAAGCCTCAATAATTTCTTTCAGATATGGATATATCTTCACCCTAATAAATTCATAATCTTCTTTACCGCCAGTAGCTTGCAGATATTGATACACGGCTATGAAGTACCAAAGAGAAGCATCTATTGTATTATACATTGGATCTTCCTTGGCATCTTGTGGAAATACATTTGGAACCATTCCTTCTTTAATATATCTTGAAAAGGATTCAAGAATTCCTCTTGCATCTTCATATCTTCTCGTTGCTAATGTTAGTCCTTGCATTGCGATCATAGTATCCCTTCCCCAATCAGAGAACCAAGGATATCCTGCTAGTATTGTCTTTAAACCAGTGGACTCACGCTCTACAATATATTGATCTGCTGCAATTGTGAGCATCTTTATAAAAGAATCTGAATCAGGTATGCGTTCTATATAATCTAATAAGCGTTTCTTATATTCCTTAATAACCTCAAATCCATCTTTACAATTGTATATGTACTCATTCTCTTCCTTTTGAACTTGAATTCTTATATGAGAACCAAGACCCTGACTCATCTCATAATCATCTTCCTTATGATTACATTCCTTTAATTCACACTTTACATAGAATCTCTTTGTTTCAAAGGCTTCAAGATCAATAATAACGTCATAAGGGGTATATTGATTATCCACTCCTAAGAAACCATTTCTCCTATCAATATAACATACCTGGTTCTCATCAATGATATAATTTGGTGTAGCCATAGAAACTGGTTTCTGTCCTCTATCATAGTACTCACCCTCTGATGTATAAAATACAATCTCATAATTGCTATCTGCTATTGGATATAATTTAAGTTCCTTTTTATGAACAATCGTCTTAAATAGAAGGGTACTTCTCTCCGATGCTTCACCCGGATTGCGATAATTAAATAATGGAGTAAGATTCATTTTTGCCTTAGAACTTCCATTTTGAATCTCATAACAAACAACAACGGAATTCGTTCCATATTCCATCGATATAGTTTTTTTGATCTTTACATCTTCTACCTCGTAACAATAGGTTGGTACAATATCTAATTCAAATCTTGTCAAATACTTTTGACCTTCTCTTATGTTCCCATTATATTCTTGAGTAGCAAAATCATATTCTTTATCTCCAATTGTAATGCTTTCATATATATTGGCTAAAATAAGTTTACGATCCATAGGAGGTCTTAGTGATGCAATTAAATAAGAACTATAAATACGATTTCTAGCTCCAATAATTGATAAACAAGCAAAACCACCTATTCCATTTGTTAATAACCATTCTTTTTCTAAACCTTCATGAAAATTACGATAATTACTTCTCCCCAATTTGTATGATATACCCATATGTATTTCCTCGCCTTTCACTTTCATTTGATTTTATTTAAAGATCTGTGTAATCATTGTTGAATCCATTCTTCATACTATTACTTTATATTTTACAACAAAAACCACGTGATTTCTATATATTTTTTCGTAAATTTTCGAAATGTTTTCTTGGTAATATTTACTTTTGATTCTTTTTGTAGTCTAATTCATCAATCTGTAAATAACTAAGTTTACCCTCATCTAGAAGGCAATCAAGTAAGATGGAAACTTCACATTACATAAGCGTGTTAATGACCTTCATCCATAAGAGTTCGCCCATGTCAGAAAACCACATAAAAAAGAGATATTAACACAATACTCATGTTAATATCTCTCTATGCTTTGTACCTGGCTTTTATTATGTTGTAGTATATATTTTCTCGTATATTTTAAATTAAATATACTTAATTACATTACAAGTAATACTTCATTTACATCTTTCATCTTATCTGCTGGGATGTAATTCTTTTCTAATTTTTCTCCATTTAAGTAGAATTCTTTATATCCGCTTTCAGCGCCTGATTTATTTTCTACTTTAATGTTAAGTTGTTTTCCTCTAAATACTTTAGAGATCTCGAATTCTTTCCAATCACTTGGAACAGATGGAGCAACTAATAAACCGTTAAGATCAGGTCTCATACCTAGGATACCTTCTACACATCCAACCATTACAGTTGATGCAGTACCAGTTAACCAATGTACATGAGATCTTCCTTCGAATGGACTTCCTGTAGCTTCTGTAAATTGTCCATGGCAGTATGGCTCTAATTTTCTTGTATCAGCATCATCATTTTGAGAAGCTGGTGAGCTTTCTGTAAAGTATTCGAATGCACGATTACCATGACCCATTAGTGATTCTGCTAAGATAATCCATCCTTGAGGTTGTGAGAAGATACCACCATTTTCTTTTGTAGATGGGTTAAATAATAATGCAAGTGCACCGTCAAAAGCATGATCTACATAAGAAGGAGCCATTAATCTTACACCATAAGGAGTATTCAATTCTCTATGAACAGATTCTAATGCTGCTTCTGCTTGATCTTTGGTTGCAAGACCAGAGATAACTGCCCATGATTGAGGATTTAACCACATATTAGCTTCTGGATCTTTCTTAGAACCGATTACTTGACCATCTTCTTTGTATCCACGGATGAATCTATCATCTTCCCAACAACATTTTTGAATGGTATCATATAATTCTTTTTGTACTCTATCTAGGTATGCAACGTATTCAGTATCGTTCTTGTCTTCTGCGAATCCACGAAGAACTGTCATTGCATAGTATAATTGAAGTGCTACGAATGAAGATTCACCTTTTTTACCAAGTCTTAAGCAGTCATTCCAATCTGCATGAAGACCAGCTGGCATGTTGTGATCTCCTAATCTTTCCATTGAGAAGTTGATCGCTCTCTTTAAGTGATCATATACAGAACCTTCTCCACCATTTGCATAAACAATTACTTCATCAATAAATTCTTTATTTCCTGATTCTGCAATATATTTAAGAACAGTTGGGAATAACCATAAAGCATCATCTGCACGGTATGCTGGATGTCCAGTTGCTTGAACATAAGAAGCATCATCTGGAGTATCTTCATGACCTGCATTGTGATCAAATTTAACAAGTGGAAGTCCGCCACCATTATCAACTTGAGCTGATAACATGAAACGAATCTTTTCAACTGCCATCTCTGGATCTAAGTGAATGATACCTTGAATATCTTGTACTGTATCACGGTATCCATATCCGTTACGAAGACCACAGTAGATGAATGAAGCTGCTCTTGACCAGATAAATGTCATGAAACATTGATAAGCATTCCATGTATTGATCATTGCATTGAAAGCTTCACTTGGTGTGTTAACTTGTAAATGAGATAATTTTCCATGCCAGTAAGCTTTTAATTCTTCTAATTCTTTATCAACAACTGATAAATCTTTATAGCTATCTAAGATCTTAGATGATTCTACATCATCATATTGTCCTAGTACGTAAGCGATTTCTTTTGTTTCTCCTGGTTGAAGTGTAAGTGCTGAGTGAAGTGCTCCACATCCATTTGTATTGTAGTTAAGAGTGTTATCACACATACCTTTTTCAACAGCGATTGGGTTACCATAGCTATGGTAGTTACCAATGAAGGCCTCTTTATCACCATTGTAGGATGTAACATCTGCACCAACTAAACCAAAGAATCTTTCTTTATGATTGGTTCCTGTTTCATCTTTCCACATGTTTGGATTGATGGATTGAAGAATCTTATTCTTCTTGAAATCTGTCTTTGTGATGAATAGTGTATATTGTAAGTTTACTTGATCGTTTTCATAATTACTGTCGTTTGTAAATTCAATGAAACCAAAAGTAGAGATTTTTCTTACTCTATCAGTAGTATTGGTTACTTTAAGTCTCCATACTTCGTAAGTTCTATCAAGTGGTACATAGTATAAAGCTTCTGATTTGATTCCAGCATATTCAGCTTTGATATTTGTATAAGCTGTACCATGATGACATTCATTTTTGTAAACGCTTAAATCTTTACCAACTGGTTGCCATGATGCTGACCAGTAATCATTTGCTTCATCATCTCTTAAGTAGATGTATCTACCTGGTTTATCTTCTTGGTTAAATATGTAACGAGATATTCTTCCGTTTGCACCGCTCTTAACAAAGCTGTATCCACCAGCGTTATTAGAAATGATTGCACCATATGCTGGTGAACCTAAATAGTTTGCCCATGGAGCTGGAGTATTAGGTTTAGTAATAACATATTCTTTGTTCTTTTCATCAAAATAACCGTAATTCATTGATAGTCTCCTTTATATGTTTACTTTTTCTTTTTATAACTTCATTTTTTCTTTTGCTTTTATGTATTACAGTTTAGTTAATTCATAAAACTATATTAGTATTTTATGTTGAATTATTTGATTAGACAATGTGTTATCTTATATAGATTTGGATTATGAGATACACTTTGGAGCAATTATTTCAATGATAAAATTATAATAAAAATAAATACATTTAGCACATTTGTTTCCAACATATTATAAATTATATTTTTAAACAATATGCAATATTTTATCATTATTGTGATTTCACAATATTCGCATTATTTCCACATATACATTGTACTAAATAGCTACTTGTGTTAAAAAAATCTATAAGAGTACCCTTGGGCAACCTTATAGATTTTTTGTTTTTCACTATATTTACTTCACAATTTATTATTCCGTTACAACTATATTTCCAATATTATTTAATGTGTAAGTTCTTGTTCCATTAGTAATCTTTATCGAGACATTGTATAAAGTAGCAGTTACATGCGATACACTAAATGAACTTCCATCAAAGTTCATTCTTGACGCTATTTCAGATGTATTACTAGAGATGAATTTAACATCTGCTAAGCTATATCCTGTAGGTAGCGATAAACATGACTCTATGGTTGCTTTTGATACAACACCGTTTGTAATTCTGTTCGAATTTAATGTAGCATTAGGAGCTGCTGCTGAATCTGTAACACCAAAAGTTCCTCTAGCAACTTCAACATTATTGATATAAGCAATAATTGTATAAGTACCCACTGTTTCTGCTATGATATTACCAGATGTATCAAGATTAATAGCATTACCCGTCATCGATGAAACATTGCCATTTGGAGTTGTTATTTTAAATACTGCTTTTGAGGTAACATTCTGTACTTTATAACCTGATGCATTCAAAGTATAAAGAGATACCTGTGCCACATGTGGTGTAGATATGGTATTATCATATCTATGTGCAATATCCAGATTCTTGATACCAATAATGGAGTACGTTTTTTCTACGTTGTCTGCTGCAACTACCGTTACTGTGATGTATTTTGGTGCTAAATTTCCCGACTTTACTTGATATACAGTCGTACCAGCTGCTACTGGTGTAAACGCAAATGTATAACCTCCATTTGCAGTAACCCCTGATAAACTTGTATTTGAAACAGATGAACCGGTATATCTAGTTAAAGTAATTGTTTGACCATCCATAGGCTTACCGTATTGATCAACAATCGATACGTATGCTGTAGGATTATTCATTCCACCAGTTAATGAACCTGTTACAGTTGTAGGAACCTGTATTGTAGCTGCAAGCGAAGAAGCGGTAACTATAATAGGAACTACTTTTGTAATAGAACCAGCGATAATCTTAACATAACCAGTTCCCACAGCTACTGGGGTAATTACTCCAGAACGAGAGTCTACAATAACAATGTTCGAATCTAAGGCTTCAAAAGTAACATTTTTACCATTCGCTCCAGTCGATTGACCTTGGAATTTATCGTTGATTTGTACATATAATGATTTATTTCTCTCATTTAATGAGATTGTATTTACAGGTGACGTAAATGAGACCTTAGATCCAGTAGCTGCAATGGTATAATTATCAATACTATTAATAATGGAACTGCTGCCAGTCACACTAATTCTATTGGATCTTACTTGAGTACCTGTTGCAACATTTGTATACACAATTGTTACATATGCCATTGCTCCAGCTGATAATGTGATTTTATTATTCACAACAGGAACCGTAGATTCAAATGTTACAAACGTATCCCCTGTTATATCCATTCCATTTTGATCATATACAGTATAAGCAATAGGTGAAGCAGTACCTGCTTTCACAGTCTGATCATTAGCATTGATTCTTGCAACACTGCCTTGGGAATAACTCAATGTACCTGTTAGCATATTGCCTCCCACTCTTACATTGATATTATAAGTCTGGCCAGGTGTAAGATTGGTGTAGCTTTCAATAAGCAAGGACGTTCTATCAGCAGATAGTATTACCCCCTTAACATATTCTCTTCCTTGGGTTGATGCGTTGTATATAATAATATCATCTTTGGTTACTGTAGAGTCTATTGGGGAATTGAATTCAACTGTAAACGTATTGGATTTATTCAATTTCACATTCGAGATCTTTAAAGGTACATTTACAGTTAAATCTTGTGATACCGCAGTAAATCTTCCAGCCTTTTTATAAGCATTGTTTTTAGCAGTTTTAGCTGTAATTGTAAAAGAACCTGCTTTCTTAGTTGAAACAACTCCTTTGGAATTCACAGTTGCACCAGCGGTATTGTTATTGTTGTCAATAAAAAAATAGACTTTATCTGTACATTTTTTACCCGATTTAGTCGTTATAGTTGTATTAAAATCATATACTGATTTACCAACTCCAACTTCTGTAGCTGGATTATTGATCGTAATTGCTTTGGCACTTACCTTTTTCTTACTCGAGTGTGCTTTTTTAGCATTTACTTTATATCCATATGTTCTTTCTAAAGTAATATTATCATTCGTTATGTTTCTTTGAATTGCTGTTGCTGCAGATGCAGTCATTGATGGGACTGCTGTTGTCACAACAAGTGCTATTGCCATACTTGATGCAATGCTTTTTAATAATTTACGCTTCATTTACTTTTCCCTCCCTGGAATATACTATTGTTTATCAGAGAAATTTTCCATTTATTTATCTGAACACTTGCTAAATTAGTCCTGGATTATGTCAATTTTTTGTCTAGCATATGTCAAAAATGGATTTTTGTAGTATTCTAGGACTAATTAATCATCAGCGCAAAGAAAAACAGTATTAATTGTTCACTAAATTAGCAATGTTTTTAGATAATAAAAAATCAACCTATAAAACAAACTTCAATTATTCTAGTTCGTTCTATAGGTTGATTTTATTCTACTTTCTTACTTACTCCTCTTAATAATCCCCTTCAATTCCTCCACGGAGAACATATAATGCTTATTACAGAAATGACAATTTACCTCAATAGGCTCACCATCATCAATCATCTCCTGAATATCCTTCTTACCTATACTCACAATTGCTTTCTCCACGCGTTCCTTAGAACAATTACAATAGAACTGTGTTGGCATTGTATCCATAATCTCAACGCCAAATTCACCAAGAACATGCTCTAGAATCATCTCAGGTGTATAATCATTATCTAGTAAGCTTGTAATTGATGTAATCTCACCTATCTTCTTTTCTAACTTACTGATTACCTCTTCCTCTGCAAATGGCATTAATTGAATAATAAAACCACCAGCTTGTTTTACTGTATTATCTTTATTCATCAGTACACCAAGTGCTACGGATGAAGGCACTTGTTCACTTGTTGCGAAGTAATAAGTTAAATCTTCTGCAATCTCTCCAGATACTAGATGTGTTTGTCCTACATATGGCTCTTTTAATCCCATATCTTTGATAACACTTAATACTCCAAGATCTAATGCTTTACCTACATCAAGTTTTCCTTTATCACTTGGTGGAAGCATAACGTCTGGGTTGAAGACATAACCCTTTACATTTGCTTTTGCGTCTGCTGTGACAGTTAATCCCTCAATTGGTCCACTACACTTGATCTGTAGTGTAAGAAGTTCATCTTCGCCCTTCATCATACTTCCCATCATACTTCCTGCTGTTAATAATCTACCTAATGCAGCAGTTGCAATTGGGCTTGTATTATGAGCTTGTCTTGCTTCTTCTACTAATTCTTTTGTTGTTGCTGCGAATGCACGAATTTGGTGATTGGCAGCAGTTGCTCTTACTATATAATCTGACATGTTATTCTCCTTTTTCATCTAAAATCATTCATTGGTAATAGGCAAAATTTTATTTCAATCGTGTATGGTGTAATTTTACAACCCACATTATCTCAAAATTGTTTTGCGTTACTGCTCATCCGTATAATACTTCTTCTCTTGTCTTTTCTCTCTCGCCACAATATAGATTCTCTCGCTTGTCTCTTTTGGTTCCTCATTCGTAAATGCATCGTAAGCTGTTACGAATTCCATTCCAGCTTCTTCAATTAGCCTTTTTATCGTATCTAGAGAATATGCTCTCTGATAATGTGTCTCATCGAATCTTCGAAAGAGGTCTTCCTCTTCTTTCACATAGATTGTCAAATCATACTCATTTAACTTTTCCTCGACATCATAATAATTATCCCAGATAAAGCTTGTATCTTCTCGATTCTCAGCAATTGTGTTATCTGCAAGAATCTTCTCATACTTATATTCTGTATTCATATCAAAGATAAATACACCATTGGTATCAAGATAATTATTTACCAAACCAAATACCTTTATTAAATCTTCTTCGGATAAAATATAGTTCATACTATCGCATATACTTACCACTGCTTTTACTGTTCCATACAATTCGAACTCTCTCATATCCTGTAATAGATATAAGATATTCCTTCTACCTTCTTCAAGTTCCTCTTCGGATAAGCTTTCACTTAGCTTCTCTAGCGCTATTGCTAACATCTCTTCGGAATTATCTATTCCTATCATGTCATATCCCTTTTTAAAGAGTCTCTCTGTGATACTACCTGTTCCACATCCTAAATCTAAGACCAATCCTTCTGACACTTCGTATTTACTTAGTAACTGAATTAAATACTCACTCCATTTATCATAAGGTATATTATCCATAAAGGTATCATACACCTGCGCAAATCCTGTATATGCTTGCATATTATCTCCTTGTCTCTAAACTTACTTTATTAGATAGTGTTTCCATTATCCTCTATCTTATTTTTTTGATTTTGTTCATAAAATTCATAGATTTCTTCTTGGCTAATAAGATATTAGCAATTTTTTAATAATAAGTCAAATGTTAGCTTTTTATCTTGTCATTGGTCTATTTATATGGTATCGTAGTTGAAATATTCCAACATTATTTGGTATATATTGGTTACTTAATAATTTGTTATTGTTACCTATGAATTAAACTAGGTATCACACATGAAAAGGAGTGTTTCTATATGAAGTATTTCAAAAAACTGGTAGGCGAACATATTTATTTATCTCCAATGAATGTAGAAGACGCAGCAACTTACGTAAAATGGCTAAATGATTTTAGCGTGACAGATGGTATTGGTTCATCTTTCCGTGTTGCGGATCTTGAAAGTGAGAAGAAGTGGATTCTTGATAATGCAGGCAACTATCAATTTGCTATTGTACGTTTAGAAGATGATAAACTACTTGGTAATTGTGGAATCAATTCTATTGATCACTTAAGACAATGTGCTGAAGTAGGTTTATTTATAGGTGAAGAGGAGAATCGAAACAAAGGATATGGAACAGAAGTACTTGACTTGCTCCTTGATTACGGATTCCATTATCTGAACCTCAATAATATCATGTTAAAAGTCTTCTCCTTTAATGAAAGAGCCATCTCTTGTTATAAAAAAGTTGGATTTAAAGAAATTGGACGTAGAAGAAAGGCCTATTACTTAAATGGGGAATTTCATGACGATGTCTTCATGGACATGCTAAAAGAAGAATATAAACAATAAATAATATATATTAAAATAATATATTCGTAATTTGGCTGTAACATTTGTAAATTTGTTACATATATATAGATTATAATTCAAAAAGGAGTTGATATTAAGCATCTTTACTACATTTCATACTATGAAATAGCTTCGAACGCTATTTATCAGAGAAATCTAACTTGCTTACATATGTAAAGATTCGTAACCAACTTACCTCGTTATATGATTGAAAACAATGTGAAATAATTTTTTGATAAAGGGGAGATTCATTAGCGAATTTAATTTCTTTCAATTAGTTAAATGTGAGCCAATTATATAACCAATAGTGACTGCGTAGTTATAACTAATCAATGAAAATAGCCTTCTAGGGTTGCAACCTAGAAGGCTATTTTCTTTATTTATTACACCATTTTTTCGTATACATCTTTTAATGCGGGATAAATTTCTTTAAATACATTATATTTTACATTATATTTTTCCACTAATTCTGCATCTTGTTCAGTCGTTTCTACGATACTAATTAATTTCTTAGTAGCTTCTTCTACATTAGAATATTTACCACAACCAACTGCAGCTAAGATAGCAGCACCGAAAGCAGGGCCTTCTTCACTGTTTGTCTTATCTACTTTTACATTAAGTACATTAGCCATAATCTTGCACCATAGTGGGCTCTTAGCTCCACCACCTGCGATACGTATTCTTTCAACATTTACTCCAAGTGATTTGGTAATCTCAAAAGAATCACGAATTGCGAAAGCAACGCCTTCTAATACTGCTTGAGTCATATCTTCTCTTGTTGTTCCCATGTTCATTCCAACAAAGGCTCCTCTAGCATTAGGGTTGTTATGAGGTGTTCTCTCACCCATTAGATATGGTAAGAAGTATACATTATTTTGTCCAAGCTCTGTGATGCCAGCTTGTTCATTACCATATTCTTTTGTCTTAATAATCTCATCCATCCACCATTTGTTACAAGAAGCAGCGGATAACATTACACCCATAAAATGATATTTACCATCTGCATGAGCAAAGGAATGAAGCGCATTTTGATCATCTACAGCAAAATTATCATTTACAATAAATACAGTTCCAGATGTTCCAAGAGATATGCTACACATTCCATTTCCAACTGTACCAGTACCAACTGCTGCTACTGCATTATCTCCACCACCTGCAATTACTTTAGTTGTGGTTGGAATTTCTAATTCTTTCGCGATTTCTTCGGTTACTGTTCCAACTACTTCGTAGCTTTCATATATCTTTGCTAATTGTTCTTCTTTTAAGTCACAAAGTTCTAGCATCTCTTTTGACCAACATTTGTTCTCAACGTCAAATAAAAGCATACCAGAAGCATCGGATACGTCTGTACAATGTACTTTGGATAGGCAATAAGCAATATAATCTTTTGGAAGCATGATCTTCTTTATCTTTGCAAAGTTCTCTGGTTCATGTTTCTTAAGCCATAATAACTTAGGAGCAGTGAATCCTGGGAAAGCCATATTTGCTGTATAACTAGAGATCTTCTCTCTTCCAATCTCTTTATTTAAATAATCACATTCCGCTTGTGTTCTACCATCATTCCATAGAATTGCTGGTCGGATTACTTGATCCTTCTCATCCAAGATAACAAGACCATGCATCTGTCCACTAAAGCTAATTCCATCAATTTGTGATTTATCACAATCTTTAATTAATTCCTTTGTTCCATCCATAAATCCATTGTACCAATCTTCTGGATTCTGTTCTGACCAACCTGGCTTTGGGAAATGTAATGGGTATTCTCTTGATACGATATTTTTAATATCACCATTTTCATCCATTAATAATAATTTTACAGCGGAAGTACCTAAATCTACGCCAATATATAACATACTTTTCTCCCTCTCTTTTTGAATTTTTACACAACATTAAAAGTAAAAATGTGGCGTACCTAAAAAAGATTACACTATAGTACTCGATTTTAAGCACAGCCACACTTCTACATTACTATAAAATCATAGTAATCAATTATTTAGTTTCCATAATGTATTGATTTAAAATTGATTCAAGAAGTTCTTGTCTTCCTGATACATTTGGAGTAATACCGTTATTAAGTGCATAAGCTTCTAATTCTTTGAATCCTACTTTACCTTCAACGATATCTTTACCAATACCTTCTTTGTAACTTGCATATCTATTTTCAATAAAGTTAATGAATACTTTATCTTCGATTAATTTTGCTGCTACTTTAAGACCTCTTGCAAATGTATCCATACCAGCTATGTAAGAATAGAATAAATCACTTTCTTCAAATGATCCACGTCTTACTTTAGAGTCAAAGTTTAATCCACCTTTTGTTAATCCACCAGCAAGTAGGATTTCATACATTGCTAATGTAGTATCATATACGTTTGTTGGGAATTGATCTGTATCCCATCCTAACATTGGATCACCTTGGTTGGCATCAACACTACCAAGAACACCATTGATACGGCATTGATTTAATTCATGTTGGAATGTATGTTGAGCTAAAGTAGCATGGTTTGCTTCAATGTTCATCTTGAAGTAATCTTGTAAATCATATTTTCTTAAGAATGCTAATACAGTAGCTGTATCAAAATCATATTGATGTTTTGTTGGTTCCTTTGGTTTTGGCTCGATTAAGAATTGTCCTGTGAATCCGATTTCTTTTGCATATTCAACAGCCATTCTCATTAATCTAGCAAGATTATCTAGTTCTAAACCAGTATCTGTGTTAAGTAAAGTTTCATATCCTTCTCTACCACCCCAGAATACGTAGTTTTCTCCGCCTAGATCTTTTGTAATTTCCATTGCTTTTTTGATTTGAGCTGCAGCGTAAGCAAATACTGTTGCGTTACATGAAGTACCTGCACCATGAACAAAACGTGGATTACCAAATGCATTAGTTGTTCCCCAAAGACATTTAATTCCTGTTCTCTTCATTTCTTCTTTAATCACAACAACGATTTCATCTAAGTTAGCAAATGTTTCAGCAAGGTCTTTACCTTCTGGAGCAATATCTCTGTCATGGAAACAGAAGAATGGAATCTGCATCTTTTCCATGAATTCGAAAGCAACATGTACTCTTTCCTTTGCAATATCCATTGCTGTAGCTTGGTTATCCCATGGTCTGAACATAGTGCCAACACCAAATGGATCTCCACCCATATAAGTTAATGTATGCCAATATGACATAGCGAATCTACATTGTTCTTTCATTGTTTTACCCATTACTACTTCTTCTGGGTTGTAGTATTTAAAAGCTAATGGGTTCTTGCTTTCTGGTCCTTCGTAATTGATTTTATCAATACCTTCAAAATATGCCATGAATATATCCTCCTATTTAGTTCGTTCATTAAACTAATTATAATGATATTTTTAATATATCAATTTAACTAGCAATTGTCAAGTGTTTCTAAAATAAAAGCAACTTTAACATTCCGTATTCTGCAACTCTTTCCTAAATTCAGTATAATTCACAAAAAACACATGAAAAGTATGACATTTTCTTACTTTAATTCAACGAAATAATATGGTAATATAGAAAAAGCTGAATTAGTATTATAATAAAACAAATGTTATAAATAGTAAAAATAAATAATAAATTGTATCGATAAAATATTTATATTAACTAATTTATTAATAAATTGACTTATAATTACATATCGCATTAACCGTATATCTACCCAATAGCGCGCTAGATATATTATATAACCAGAAAGGTACGGGTATAATAATGATTACAGGAAGTAAAGAACTGATTCGAGATATTAATAGTAATCTAGTATTAGAGTCTATTATAAATTCAAATCCTATTTCAAGAGCAACTATTTCTAAGAACTTAGGACTTACTAAAGCAACTATTTCTGCAATTGTTCAGGAATTAATTAATAAAAATCTAGTAATGGAAATTGGTAGTGATGATACCAGTCTTGGTCGTAAACCGATATTATTGAGTTTTAATCAAAATGCAGGTTATGCTATCTGTATTGACTTAGCAGTTGATACTTTATCAGCACTGATATCAGACTTGCAAGGCGAAAGTTGTAGATTAAAGCAAGTTAAAACACCAAAATATCATGAAGAATTTGTTCCAGTTATTATTAAATTGGTTGAATCCTTATTAGAAGATACTAAGAACACTCCATATGGGCTTGTTGGTATTACATTAGGAATTCATGGTGTTACATCCAATAATAAGATTATCTTTACACCATATTATGATTTAACCTCCATTGATTTAACCACTGAGTTATCGAACTATTTTAAAGTTCCTGTCTTTGTGGAAAATGAAGCAAACTTATCTGTAATTGGTGAAAAGACTTTTATGTATGATTATCCTAATATCGTTAATATCAGTGTTCACTCTGGTGTAGGTCTTGGACTTATGGTTGATAATGAACTTTACAATGGTTTTAGTGGCCATGCTGGTGAATTCGGTCATACCATTATTGAGATAGATGGTAGATTATGTCCATGCGGTAATCATGGATGTCTTGAACAATATGCATCTGAAAGAGTATTACTACAAGAATTTGCTGATTTAAAAGGACTTGATAAAGTAGAATTCGACTATTTTTCATCCATGTACCAGACGGGCGACCGTGATGCAATTAATATCATTCATAAGTTTGTAAAATATATGACTGTTTGTGTCAATAATATCTTAAATGCATACAATCCAGATATTATTATTATCAATAGCTTGTTCACTATCTATTTTCCTAATCTTATCACGAAGATTGAAGCTAGCCTAACTAGCAGGATGAATACATTTGATCAAATTGTCCCTTCTGCTCTTCAAGATACTTCCATTCTTCTTGGCGGAATCTGTGTGGCAATTAAAAGCTTTCTAGGAGTAAATAAACTACAGTTAAGTAATATGAAAGATGCAATGAAGACTTTTCATTCAAATCAATAAATGTGAAATACAATTAGACTAGATATTTGTTTTTTATAATAAAAAGAAGTGGTTAGGGAGTAACTCCTTACCACTTTTTTTATTTTTTTTATTACTTTTTATTTTATACTATTTAATCGTAGGCACTTTCTTATCTCTTCGAAAAGTAACTGCTTGCTTGTGATTCCTAATTGTCATTTCCTTAAATTCTCCACCAAACTCTCCATCTAATGCCCATGGTAGATCTTCTTTTGAGGTAATTTTAATTTCATTCGAGTGGAAGGAATAGATATATTTCGCATTTGGATCTCTTAATACCAATGATGATATAATAAGTTGTAAATCAAGTGGATTCTGAGGCATTTTAATCAATGCGACTTCAAATAAACCATCATCTAGAATAACTTTTTTACCGCTTAATCCTTTGAATCCTCCAATTGAAGTTGAATTAGTAATCATACCGAAAATGAAATCATCTTCAATGGTTTCTCCATCATGTTCAACTACCAAATGGTATGATTTTATACTTGGTATTCGTTTTACTCCTTCTAGAATATACGCAAGTCGTCCAAGTACATTCTTTGTAGCCTGTGGAGTTCCGTATGATACATCTGTAAAAGCACCAAAAGCTGCACTATAAGTAAAAAAATCATCGTTTAACGAACCGATATCATAAGGAAAATCTTCTCCTTCTACTGTAGTATGTGCTGCTTTTATCATATTCTTTGATATATTTAATCCTGAGGCAAAATCATTCGTTGTTCCAGTTGGTATGTAACCAACATGAGGACGATTCTCTAATAACATTAATCCATCCGTTACTTCATTTAATGTTCCATCTCCGCCTGAGCATACAATCAAATCATATTCTGTTCCTTTTTCACTTACCAACTCTTTTGCATGTCTTTTATATTTGGTAGGTTGAACTGTTATTTCATAATCTGCATTTGAGAAAATCTCTAATATATCTGATAATTTAGATTTGATATTTCCTTTTCCCGCATGTGGATTATAAATAAATAATACTCTCTTATTCATCTTATTCATCATTCCGTTCATCATATTCTCCCAAGAGAAACTATGTAAGTTTACATTTCTTTTACAATTATAACTTCTGCCAATTAATTGTCAACTATATTTGGCTAATTTATAAAGATTTTATTGTTTCTTATCATGAATTTAGATTTTATAGATAAATTTTAGTAAAGTAGTTAGCCAACAGAACTAATCGTCTGACTAACTACTTTATCCTTATATCTATGTTTCTCTCATTTAACTTATTTTATCTCTGTTCGTCTCCAATCCCACTGCTTTACTTTCAGCTGCTTTATTTTCAGCTTCTTTCATCTCTTTTTTTCTTTTTGTCATAAGCCCACCAATTCGGCCTGTTTCTTTGGCAGACAAGTTTTTCCATCCATTTTCAAGTACTCTATCAAATAAACCAAGTTCTTTGGCAATCTCATACTTCATTTGTAGCTCTGGTTTTAGATCTTTTAGATTTGTATCTTTATCAACTTTATCTTTTTTTAATGACATAAACCCACCTATCCTTCACTAATATATCATTCTAGTTTAAGTTTTGCCATTAATCTGACTCTCTATTCCCAAATGCAATTATAACATAAACATTTTAATTAATAATAAGTAAGCTCTAAATTGCAAAGTTATGTTTATTGGCAATTTAGAGCTTATTGTATTTGATACTTATATTATCTATTCTTCGATTTTAAATCTAGATACTGATTCTTCTAACTTCTTAGCATTCTCTAATAAACCGCTTGCTAATTGGTTCATATCTTCTACAGATGTAATCTGAGTAGTAGCTATTGCACTTACTTCTTCTGTAGCTGCTGCAGATTCCTCAGAAACAGCTGAAATGCTTGATATAGCTTCTAGCGTATCCTTTTTCGCTTCTTCAATAGTATCTACACCTTCTGAGATCCTACCTAGGCTAATTGTCAGATTACCAACATGTGAATTGATATTATTAAATAATTCAATCGTATTCTGTAGGGCTGCTGCCTGTGAATCAACAATAGTTTCTGCTTTCTTAGCTGATACTACGGTACCCTGTGTTTTATTTTTGATATCATCCACTATCTTCTTAATATCATTTGCAGCTGTCATTGATTGATCTGCTAATTTTCTAATTTCATCTGCAACAACTGCGAATCCTCTTCCTGCTTCTCCAGCTCTTGCTGCTTCAATGGATGCATTTAATGATAATAGATTCGTCTGAGCGGAGATGTCATTAATTACTCCAACAATACCTTCAATTGTTCTTGATTGTTTATCTAACTCTTCAATTCCATTGATAACAACACCAGTAATCTCAGTTGTTTCTTTCGATTTTTTATTTAACTCGTCAATAATCTCAAAACCTTTGGCTACTGTTTCTTTAGTATTGACTGCAATACGATCAATTTCATTTGTATTATCTGATACTAGGTTAATCTTCTCTGATAAAGTTCCCATCTGATGTAAGCAACTTTCAGAATCTGATGCTTGCTGAACTACCCCAGTTGAAATCTCATCTACTGCAGTAGAGATATCTTTTGATGCAATCAAGATATGCTCTGATGAAACAGATACTTCATTTGCAGATTCACTTACTTTATTACTAACACTATATACTTCCTTGATTAGGTTTCTCATATTGCTTATCATATCAGCGATACTCTTACCTAACAAGCCAAATTCATCGTGTCTATTTTCATCAAATGTTACCGTCAAATCACCTTGTCCTACTTTTTCTAAAGAACGATTGAACTTTGAAAGTGCTTTAGTAATATTAGATGATACTAAAGTACCTGCAAATACAGCAATGATACTTGCTACTAAAACAATAATAATTGTTATATATTTAATACTATTTGCTTGTTTTAATATCATATCTTTAGGTACTAAGCTACATAACGTTGCACCTGTATCACCTATCTTAGTATATAAGTAAAGATATTCCTTGTTATTGTATTTTTCATATGTAGAATCAGTTGTATTTTTTGACTTTACTGATTCTTTATAGTAAGATAATTTGCCAAATACGCTTGTTTTATCTGTATTAGCCAAAGTCTCTTTACCATCTGCAGTTATAAAACTTATAATACTACCCTTTCCTAAATCTAAAGACTTTAATGTACCTTCAATTGCACTTCTTTTAATATCAAAAACCATAAAACCATTGGAGCCCATAAATTTACGTGTAACTGATATTGCATATTTTTGAGGATCTTCTTTCGTTATTTTATCGAGGAATTTATGTTCTCCAGTCCAATATGCATAAACAGAGTTATCTTCCCATACCTTTCCATCTTCACTAGCTGTGTAATCATTATATATACTTTTAGGTAAATAATTCGTTAATGAGATTCCATTTCCCCTCTTACCGAATACATGAATGGTATAAATATTCTTGTCTGCAACTTGAGCTGCTGCTAAAGAAGCTTGTAACTCGCGATATTGTTTTAAATTATTAATGGTATCTGTTTCATTCGTACCTGAATAATAATCTTTTAGCTGAGAATCAGAAAGATATTGTAGTACTTTAGCGTCAATATTATCGAATTGAAGTGTCATGTATTTACCAGTTGATTCAATCGTAGATAAAGTTGATTTCTCATAATTGCTAATGATAGCTTTTGAAGCCTTCGAGTATGAAATCACTCCTAATAATACAATTAACAACACTGGTGTTATTGACACTACTAGCAGTTTAGCTCGAATACTATTGAAATTAATACTCTTATGATTAATATTAAGTCCTTTTCCCTTTTCCTTGCTTCTCTCTGTACTGGTTTTCACCATCTTGCTTTTTTCAGTCTTCTTTTTCTTTAAGATCTTTTTCTCAGTGTTCTTCTTATCGGGTTCTTTTTCTTTCTTGATTACTTTGTCTTTCGTCATTGCAGTTTTCTTCTTCATTACTTCACTTATCTTCATAGACATACCTCTCAACTATTCTTTGAAATACTTTTATATTTTGTTGATGTGTAATAATGATATTCTTTTTGCTTGTCATGCAATTATAATTCAACAAAATCACCTTAAGCACTAATGTTTTTTACTTATAGTACACACTATTTTTGCACAAATAATTACTTTATATTAATTTTCCATACAATTCATAGTGAAAATTGCTATAATTAGTGCAAATTTACTATATTGCTATTTTACCACACTTGCACAATAATGCAACAAATTTCTACTAAATATTTTAGATTTTTCTAAAGAATACTTATTGTCTTATCTAATGAAAAAGAATATATTAACTTTTCTTTTACCTTCTTATTCGTTATCTGTTCTATCGCTTTCTGATAATAATTTAATTGGACCTTGTATTTTTGAACCAAGGTTTCTTCCTTGCCTTTTACTACATAATCTGTTTTATAATCCATAAGCACAATACCATCTTCTTCTTCAAAATACGCATCAATAATTCCTTGAATAAGAACCGTTTCTTCACTATCTGTATCTGGATATACCTCTTTTGCCAGTGCACCTAATACAAACTGTTTCTCAAGAAATAGCTTTCCGTTACTTTTTGCTTTTCTCATACGGTTCGCTAGATCCGATTGTGTAAATCGATAGATTTGGTGAACTCTGACCACCCGGGTATCAGTCTCAGTTAATATTCCTTCTGATAAGAGACGTTCTAATTCTTTTTCTACATCAGCTGGCGATTGTATGGATAACAAATCAATACATTCTAGAACCTTATGATAAATAGTACCCCTTGAAGTAGCTGTAATTTCCTTCTCAGGTTGTATGAATCTTGGTATAATTTCTTCAAGAATGCTTACTTCTGATTGCTTTTCTTCTGAATTCATTTCTTCCAAAGTCATTTCTTGTTGTGACTGCTGTTTTTCTTCTGAATAATTCTCTTCTTTATACTTTTCTATAGATGGTTCCTCATATAATTTTTCGCTATAATCTTCATCAATCATTTGACCTAAGCGTTTCAATTCAGATACTGTTATCTTTGCTTTGATATCCTTTTCCTTCGCATAAGGATACTGATATTCAAGACGCTTTACGATTTCATTTTTCACCGTTTCATCACAATCTTTCTCTGAATCCCATGATAATAACTCTCTTTTTTGAACATCTCCTGCAATCTGTTTCATCACTTCTGTACTGGTCAAACTAAAATAATCAACAATCTTTACTTTAAATTTAGAGATGTGATTATAATAAATACCTGATGGAGTTCCTTGTAGCTCATTGTCTTTTAGAATTTCTTCAAATCCTCGATGTCTAAGTAAAGCAGGTATAATCCAGTCCAAGTAATTAGAAGCAGAAGATAAATCGTGAAATAATTGCTCTTTCTTCTCTTGATGAATGATATTACTATATTTTTTTATCTTATCAATTAGCTTCTTTTGTGTTCCTGTTAAGATTAATTTTTCTTTTGCTCTAGTTAACGCAACATATAGAATACGTAATTCTTCTGATAGATTTTCAAGTTGCATCTTCTTTTGAATTACTTTCTTCATTAAGGTTGGTGATTTCATCCTCAGTTCATAATCGATATAATCAGGTCCTAGTCCTAGGTCAGGATGAAGTACTATCTTACTTCTTGCATCTTGATTGTTAAAGGATTTTCCTAATCCTGATACAAATACAACAGGGAATTCCAATCCTTTTGATTTATGAATACTCATAATTCGAACCGTATCGTCATTTTCTCCGATTGTTTTAGCTTCTCCAAAATCAATATCATATTTATTTAGTTTCTCAATATAACGAATAAAATGGAATAATCCATGATAACTTGTCTTCTCAAACTCAATTGCCTTCTGAACGAGCATATCAATATTAGCACTTCTTCTATCCCCTGCAGGCATAGCTGTTACATAGTAGTAATAATTTGTCTCACTTAGTATCGTTAATATTAATTTGTGTACACTGGTATAAGGAACCATGTTTCTAAACTTCTCAAGCTGTTCAAAGAAAGCTGCTGCTTTTGCACTTAATGCTTCATCAGATCCATGAATGGAATAGATTTCTAGTGCATCATACAGATCTGTCTTTTTACGGTTACTGCAAATTACAGCTAACTCCTCAGAATTAAACTCATACATCGGAGAATGCAGTACTGCTGCTAGTGGAATCTCTTGCCTTGGATTGTCTATAATCTTTAGTAGATTTAAGATAGTCTTAATCTCAATAGCAGAAAAATATCCTGACTGTGTATCAGAATAAGCTGGTATCCCCTCTGCCATAAGTGTATCTACAAAGACATCTGCCCAATTACTCATAGTTCGAAGTAAGATTACAATATCGCTATACTTTGCTCTACGATATGTGTTGTCTTTTCCCAACACATATAATCCATTCTTATCATCGGTAATCTCTCGAATTCTAGCTGCAATTGCTCTTGCTTCCATTTCTTTTTGATTGATTTCTTCAAGATCATTCTCTTCTTCCCCATTGTCTTCTTCAGATATTAGAATTAGTTCTGTAGTCTGTGAAGTTATTTCCTTTTCGAACGATCTACTATCTCTGATGTCCTCTTCCAAGTTATCTTCTGAAATATATTCCTTAAAACTTGCACCAGGATATAAGGCAACTTCATCATTATATTCAATATTACCAAGATTACGCGTCATAATCTGTTCGAAGATAAAATTCGCACTCTCTAGAACATTTGAACGGCTTCTAAAGTTCTTGTGTAAATCAATTCTTTGATAACTACTATCACCTACTGTATAAGTATTATATTTATCCATGAATAATTCAGGTCTTGCTAAACGAAATTTATAGATACTTTGCTTTACATCTCCTACCATAAAGATATTTGGATTACTGTATCTTTCTTTTGAAATGCTATTAATGATTGTCTCTTGCACATAATTACTATCTTGATATTCATCAACTAGAATCTCTACATAATGATCACTTAATTCCTGAGCAACCTCACTTGGGCTAATTTGATCCCCATCTTTATGAACAAGTATATTAAGAGCGAAATGCTCAAGGTCATTAAAATCAACTAGGTTCTTCTCCTCTTTTTCCTTTGCGAAATCATCCATAAACTGTATGGTGAGATCAATTAGTACATTCATCACATTTTGTACTTGATTCATATCGGATAGCATTTCCTCAGGTGATTGAAAGAAATAATTCTTTACGGTATCTCCTATCGCTTTCTTCATATCTTCGCGGATGGATTTGACTGATTCTTTTTTCTGTTCTGATACTTCTGGCATCTTCTTGGTAGATAGCCTTTTATACTGAATACTAGTTAATACTTGTTCGTAGGCAACATATGAATTCTGATTAGCAAGGCTTTCTAACAGTTCTCTATCACTTAATAATGCTTCTTGGTAATGAATCGGTCCATCTGGTTCTAGGCAGATTCTTAGTGCTTCTTCATTACGCTCTAATATATCCTGAAATATTAATCTCAGATAATCTAACAGTGATTTCATCCATTCTGTCTGTTCCATCTCCTCTAAGGAGGCAATCGCAAAATGCTTCCGATTCTCTTCTAACCAATCCTTTGGCCATGGATAGCTCATTGAGAAGTTATATAAATTTAGTATTAACTCTTCTATCTGTTCATCCGATTTTCCAGAGGAATAACACTCTATGAAATTAATAAACTCTTTCGTTGGTTCCTCATAATGAGCCTCTAATAGATTCGAGATGACATCCGATTTTAGAAGTTTAATTTCTGCTTCGTCTGCTACACGAAAGGATGGGTCCAAATTAATGCTATTAAAATGGTTACGTATAATATTTAAGCAAAAGCTGTGTGTTGTTGTTATCTCTGCATTTTGGATTAAAGCTATTTGCTTTTGAAGATGTGCATTATCCGGCATCTCAAGTAGTTTCTTTTCAATTCGATTTCCGATTCTTTCTTTCATTTCTGCCGCTGCTGCTTTTGTGAAGGTAACGATTAACAATTGATCGATATCTACTGGATTCTCTTCATCCGTAATCATCGTAATGATTCTCTCAACCAATACAGCTGTTTTACCAGATCCAGCTGCTGCAGAAACTAATATATTACGATTTCTTAAATCAATGACTTTCTTTTGCTCTGCGGTCCATTCCATTTTTGCCATGCGTTAATCCTCCTTCCTCTGCTTTGTTCTACTATCTTTGCCTGCTACTTTTTTCTCTTCTGCTTCTTCAACAACTGCAGTTAATTCATCCTCTGAATTTTCTAGATCTCCCGCAGATTCCTCAAGTTTATCCCATACCTCTTCTTTCGAGAATTTCTTCAAGTTACGATATTTATTACCAGGTAGCTTTAGGTCAAATCCACAGATACTGCTATAGCTACAATAATCACATGCTGTCTTATTTCCCATTTTATAAGGATTAATCTCAGTACTTCCTTCTAATATTTGCTTTCCAAGCTCTGTCATCTTCTGGTTCGCATAATCACTCATCGAATGAAACTTCTCTTTATCAGCAATATTGGATCTCTTATTCGGAGTTCCATCCTTATTTGTCTCAACTGGTATAATATCCGACTTTCTAGATGGAGCAGTCTCCCCTGATTGTAGCGCAAAGTTCTTGTCCATTAGTTTCACAATATCCATATCGCTATTAACAATTCCATTCATGCGAAGCTCTTTTAGGATATTCTTTTGAATAAGTAGTTTACGTATCTGGTTTTCATTAGTATCTTCTTCCGATTCCATGACTTCCATAAGAATATCATTCATGTTCGAATCATTTACCACAACCTTATCAACAATCGGATCGTCCAGATTATAATAGAAGATTCCTGCAGGAATTATTTCCTTGGTTGGATATTTCTTTTGCATTAATTCGATGGACGCATTCATATACACAACTAATTGTAACTGTAGTCCATAATACAAGGATAGAATATCAAAGGTTGTACTTCCTGATTTATAGTCTATAACTTTAACATATAGATGTTCATCATCTTCATAAGTATCCAAGCGGTCAATTCTACCCTGTAACCTCATATTGTCATTATCCGATAACGAAAGATTCACTGATTTTAAATTATCTAGATATGAGAATTTCAGTTCAAAACCAGTAGGTTCAAATTCTCCTTGCTTGATATGTTCACATAAAGCCCATATGGTTCTCTTGGTAATTCGCTCCACCCTGTTTATCATATATTCATTACGCTTCGAGCTCTTTAGAATTGCATTTCCATATTCTAGTGCTGCCTCATTTACGCAATCTGATACATATGCATCACGTACTTCATCGGTTATTGTATGCCAGTTATATTCACTTTTTTCAAGACGACTTGAGAATAGTTCAATTGCGTTATGAAAAATATTTCCGATATCTGGAACCATTAATTTATATTCTTGTCGTTCCTTTAGTTCTAATCCATAATTAATAAAATGAGCAAATGCACAGGCTGCATATTTTTCAAGCCTAGATATGCTATTGATAAGCTCATTTCCGTATAACACTCTCGATACTGCCTTCCCTATACTTGTCTCATCATTCTGATAGAATGCTGCATCAATATAACGAATAAGCTCCTCTTTAAAATCTTCCCTCTTAAAATACCAAGAGAATAACTCTCTCCATTCCTGAGGCATATCTTTGTATCGATACTCTCTAAGTCCAGCAACCAGATACTCCATGCCGCCCTTTAGTCCTAGAATATCATTGTAATCTTTCACTTTGGAGTCCTCATCTACTATCTTTAACTTTGGAAATAAACTTCTAACTTTCGATAGGATACTTGATGGGCGTAGCGATTTTCCATCACTTGATACCTTACTAAAGGTGACAAATAGTTTATTCTGAGGTTTAGTAAGATTTAGATATAAATAAAACTGACTGATATAACTGCTTTGTCTTCTCGTTGGTGCTAACTCAAAATGATTGCTCTCTAAGAGTTCTCTCTCAATATCGGATATTATACCTCCAGATAATTTACTCTTTGGAATTAAACCTTCATTCGCCCCAATTAAGAAGAGTACCTTAATATCCTTTAACCTGGTTCTCTCGATATCACCGACTACAATCTGGTCTGTTCCTGGAGGTATCAGACCAACTTTTGCTTCTTCTAAGCCTGATTTTAAGATATCGGAATATTCTTTAATCGATAGGACTTCATTTCCCAATAGATCAACTAATTGATCAAATAAGTCCATCACAATTCGATACATCTGCTTATATTCTTTGGCCTCTAGTGGCATAAGATTCGTTTCAAAATATTCTCTGTATTGTTCTAATTTAAGCGCTACTTGATGGTAAACCAAGAATTCATACAATGCTCTAGTTACGTCAAGAACGGTGCTGTCTTTCTTCTGCAACACATCACGCATTGTTTCAAATGGTGTTATGATTTTCTCCCTTGTTTCATTAAGGGTTGTAAAATCAATTTCTGTTTTCGTCTTATATTTTCGCTCCCAGACGCTATTCCATCTTTTAAAACCTCGAATTCCTAGCGCAATAACATAGTTTTCTAATTGGTCAATTTCTTCTTTTTCTATGTCTAATAATCCACATCTTAAGAAACGAAATACACTTTCATAGGAAAAATCCTTCGTAATTATCTCTAGCGAAGACATGATTAACTCTACCATCGGATTGGATAAAATTCCTTTTTTATGATCAATAAAACAAGGAATCTTGGAGGTAACAAATTCTCTTTCTACGATCTCACTATATCCTTCAATATCCCCTGTAATTACCGCAATATCCTTATAGCGATATCCTTCTTCCCTTACTAACCTGACGATTTCCTTTCCAACAAATTGTACCTCACTTAGAGGATCTTTCACTGCATGAATGGCAATATCGTCTTGTTCCTCCTCATATACTTTATAAGGATATCGAAACAGATTACGTTCTAGAGAAGCAAGTGGTGTACTATTAAGGAATCGATAAGGAACTAGTTCTCTATGATTATTACTCTGATTTGCATAAATATGTTCTTCTATCTTAACGTCTTCTTCCTTCGCAATCTCAAGTAACTTCGTAATAGTCTTCTTACTTAGATGAAATAATTTGAAATCCTCATCTACAACATCAGGATTCTCTCTTGGATCTATCGTAACCGTAACCAAGACCATTTTGCTTAGATTCATAAGGTGACGAAGCAATTTGTATTGAGATGGTGTAAAGCCAGTAAATCCATCAAAACATATCACACTATTACGAATAATCTTAGATTCATCAATAACTGAGACTAACAGGTCTAAGATTTCCTCTGCTGTAATATATTTTTCGCTCATAGATTCTTTAAACCCATCATATAGAAGACGAACATCTTTCAATTTGGTCTGTAATAGAGGCTTGTTCTTCGTAACTTCAACCATCTGATCTAATTGTTCGGATGTGATACTATATTGAAGAATTTCTGATAACAGAGATTTTAACTCCCCAATAAACCCTTGCTTTTTCACATTCGCACCGAAGACCTTAAGATCATTCTTCTTCTCTTCTATCACTTTTCTTAATATCATTGTCTTTCCCGTATCTTCAAGAATGGACTTCTCGTGTCCCCCCACTTCGTCAAAAATACGATAAGCAAGCCTTAAGAAACTTAAAATATCGATATTCATAATTCCTTTATTCGGATGCATACTTACCAGATCCTTTTGTGTCTGCATGGTAAATTGTTCGGGTACAATAACAATATAATTCGTATCCTCATTTATCATAGATTTGCGAATCATCTCTTGGTATAACTGATATGATTTACCTGCCCCCGAACTACCTAGTATTAATTGTAGTGACATACCTATCTCCTTTTCTATTTCTTTCTATAAAAATCTTTTCAAATAATTCTGCCTTTTTTAAGTCTTTTTACTCCAATATACATAGGCGAACCTTGGTCACACTTTATTTTTCCATCTACTATATATTACTACTTTTTCTCTTCTTCATGTTTTTTTACGAATAATTTTTCTATTTATAAGTATACCAATATATTGATTCACCTGACAAATAATTTATTTCGAAATGTCCCAGGTAATTTGTACAAAATAGAAAAGGCGAATACGCCTTTGAATCTGTATTAGAAGTTCTTGTTCTCAGTTCATTTTGTGTTATATTCTAGGACAGATCTGTTTGAGCGAAGCGAGTTGTCTGTCCTAGAATATGTTTTACACAAAACGAACTGAGAACTAGAACTTCTTATACAGATTCAATGAAGTATGAGTTTTTCTATTTTGTACAAATTACCGGATACAACTCGAAAATTCTTTTCTAATAAAACCTAAAATTTATACATAAATAGAACTCATCCATAATATTATATATTAAACGAATTAAATGGAGGATAAATCATGTCAAAAACCAAAATTGTAATATTTCAGCTGAAAGAAATCATATACACGGCAATCTTCGTAGGTCTAGGAATCCTACTCATACTATTATTAATTTTTATGTTTTGGCATAAGAACGATAGTACCGATGTTGCAGCAAAGACACAATATAAAGCAGGAGTTTACACCTCCACCATTGTATTGAATGATACCTCACTTAACATCGAGGTAGTTGTTGATAAGAACCACATTAACAACGTATCCATTAAAAATATTGATGATGCTATAACAACGATGTTTCCGCTTCTTCAACCTTCACTAGACGATATTACGGAACAATTGAATAAAGGAGTCGCAGTCAGTAAACTCACTTTATCCGATGAAAGTAAATATACACAAGAGTTATTAATTGATGGTATTAATAATGCTCTTTCAAAAGCAACTCCATAAATATTATAAATTAGTACATATTAATAAAGGACTTTCTACAAGATATATTTTTGTAGAAGGTCCTTTTTCGTTAGTATTCTTATTATCACTTTTAAATATATTTCAATAGATAGAATAAGAATATTTCATTTTAATTTAGATCAATGTGAACTTATACCAGTAATCTTTTACTTTATCATTCTTAACAGCCTTATAGAATTTCTCAGCAATCTCGATACATACTTCTTCGTCTTTTACTTTTACAATAATCTCATCATCATGCTTGATAATTCTACGTTTTTTATCATCGTGTTTATCAACCCATGTTCTTGCTTTGGCTTCCCACTCTTTAATTGTTTTTTCATCTAGAGCATCAAACTCTGTCATCTGAAACTTAACCTCTTCAATAAAATCCTCAAAATCCATTTCTATCATAACATTTCTCCTGTCGTTTTTTATTCTAACTATCTATATATAATTACAATCATTTCCATGATTTAGTGTAGTGATTTCACTTGCTTGCAAGGGTGAAATCACTAGCGTTGAGATGAAAGAATTATTCTTTCACTCTTATGCTTTCCTATGTTCGTAAGGTGATTTAGAATTCAGATATGTAACCCCTATAATACCAGGACCTGTATGAGCTCCTATCGCACATCCCACATAAGTTTCTATAAAGTTCTCACAGCCATAACGAGTACGTAACATTTCCTTTACCTGCTTTAATGTCTTCTCATCATCTCCGTGGCATAATCCAATTACTTGAGTACTTAGAGAGTCACCAGTCTCTCCAACCATTTCGACCAGACGCTTTAATGACTTTTGGCGTCCTCTTACTTTCTCGACAGAAGTTAAAGCTCCTTTATCATCCATCTTAATGATAGGCTTTATATCGAGTAGGCCACCTGCCACAAAGGAGCTTCTACTCAATCTTCCACCTTTGAATAAGTAATCTAAGGTCTCTACCGTGAACACATGCTCCATATGTTCACAGTGATACTTAATTGCGTCAATTATCATCTGTTTTGGCGCATTCTCTCTTAACATTTTAGCCGCTTTATAGACAACTAAACCAAATCCAATGGAAGCACATTTCGAATCAATTATTGTTAAGTCAAATTCAGAATAGTTCTCTAATAGTTCTTCTTTTGCTAGATTCGCTGCATTATACGTTCCTGCAATTCCTGTAGAAAAACAAATATAAATAAGTGAATCCCTATTTTTTGCATATTTTTCAAAATGTTCTTTGAACATATAAGCATTAATATGATACGTCTTAATGTCAACATGATTTCTTAATAAATTGTAAAATTCCGAAGGATAGATTGTCTCACCATCCAAATAATCAATCTCATTAATAACGACTGGTGTAGGAATTACTTCTACATCATATTCTTTCGCCAGATCTTTCGGAATATCCGAAGCAGAATCCGTGATAATCTTAAGAGCCATTAGAACCTCCTTGTGATATCAATTTGTTCCAAATCTTTCATCCATATACTTGCACTTGCATCACTTGGCATTCTCAAGTCTCCTCTAGGTGAAACCGCTACAGAACCTACTTTTGGTCCATCTGGAAGGCAGGAACGCTTAAATTGTTGAGAGAAGAACCTACGATAAAAACAAGTTAACCATTTATAGATAATCTCGTTACTGTATTCTCCTTCAAATGCAATAGTTGCTAGACGATATACTTTACTTGGCATATAACCAAATCTTAATATATAGTATAAGAAGAAATCGTGAAGTTCATATGGTCCCACAATATCTTCTGTCTTTTGTGATATCTCACCATCCGTTGGTGGAAGTAATTCTGGACTTACTGGGGTATCTAGTACATCATATAATACGGTCTGTAATTCCTCATCCTTAGTTGTCTCTGCAAAATAAGCAACTAAATAGCGTACAAGTGTCTTAGGTACAGAACAATTCACTCCATACATTGACATATGGTCACCATTATAAGTAGCCCACCCAAGTGCTAATTCTGACATGTCTCCAGTACCAATTACAAGTCCATTGTACTGATTTGCGATGTTCATTAGTACCTTGGTTCTCTCTCTTGCTTGCGCATTCTCATACGTAATATCATGCACGTTCACATCATGTCCAATATCTCTTAAATGAATCAGTACCGCCTCATTAATTGGAATTTCTTTCAATGTTGCTCCTAATTTATTCGTTAACGTTACTGCATTCTGATATGTTCGGTCCGTTGTTCCAAAGCAAGGCATCGTTACTGCAATAATATTCTTACGATCAATTTTTAAGTAATCAAATGCTTTCGTAATTACTAATAATGCTAATGTAGAATCAAGTCCTCCAGAGATTCCGATAATGGCATTTTTCGCTCCTGTATGGCTTAGTCGTTTCACCAATCCCATTGCTTGAATATCAGTAATCTCTTGGCACCTAATATCTCTCTCTTGCTTATTCGATGGTACAAATGGAGCCTTATCAATCCATCTTGATAGTGGCGTGATATAGTCAACTTTACCATTATTTCTTTCATGTTCTATAGATGAAAATGTAAATGGAACTGATACATATTCGGTAACCTCATCCATTGGATACGTTGTCATTCTTCTTCTTTCGTTTGCAATTCTCTGCATATCAATCTCAGTATATAATAAACCATCAAAGAATAATTTGGTTTCTTTTAATAACGTACCATTTTCTGCAATCATATTATGTCCACTATATACCAAGTCTGTACTAGATTCACCTTCCCCTGCGTCCGCATAAATATAACCTGCAATAATCCTTGCAGATTGGGATCTAATTAATTCTCTTCGAAAAGCTGATTTACCAGTATTCTCATCACTCGCTGATAGATTACCGATTAAAGTAGCACCTTTTAGTGCGTGTCTGGTACTTGGAGGAATTGGAACCCATGCATCCTCGCAGATCTCAATTCCAAGGACAAGTTCCTTCATTGTTTGACATTCAAATATGATGTTTGTACCAAATGGTACTTCTTTTCCCTCAAAATTAATATACTCTGGAACTTCATTTCCAATATTAAAATGTCTTGCTTCATAGAATTCCGAATAATTTGGGAGATTCTTCTTCGGTATCATTCCAAGTAACTCTCCATCTTGAATCACTGCTGCAACATTATATAATTTATTTCTTTTTAAGTATGGTAATCCAACTGAAACCACCATGTCGCTGCCTTTTGTATATTCTATAATACGAACCAATTGTTCTTTCGCAGAATTAAGAAGAGCATCTTGTAGAAATAATTCACCACAAGTATATGCACTAATACATAACTCTGGAAATATCACAACTTTTAACTCTTTTTCTTTACTTTCTTCTATTAGTTCAATGATTCGATCTGTATTATATTCACAATCCGCAACTTTAATCTTAGGTGTAGCTGCACCAACTCGTATAAATCCATGCTTCATCTTTATGTTCACGCCTTCCGTTTTTATTCGAATCCTACGCATGGTCTATATTAAATTTCTTTTAAACCTATTTAAATACTATAATTGCGCAGGCCTTAATAACTTTTATTATAGATGCAGTTTTCCTAAAATACAAGAATTTTATACCATTGATGTTTTATATGATTACAGTTTAGTATCATGTCTGAGATGTAACTTAATAAATGAATAAATACTTTGCTATGCAAACTCTCGCGTCAAGCGCGGTCGCATTAGCGACATCTTCTCTTTGCACTTGTGTGCATCCTGTACGGAGTGCTTTTTAATTTATAGGAAATGTGGAGCACTTTCCTATAAATTAAAAAAAGGCAGCTTACGCTGCCTCTTATCTTTCGTAGTAATACCCAAAATGCCGTTTCCTGTATTTTGACTCCTAGCCCGCGCTAGGTGGGTGTCCTCACACAAGATTCTGTCTTCCGCTGCGAACGGCGGCTTGACATAGCCCTGTAAATATCGGATTCCCATATAAATTATTGTAGGTTCAAAATAGCAAGATTCTCGTACATCTCAGGAAATTCACTTGAATTCTACACAATATTTACTAATATTACTTTATCTATTGTGTAATTTGTTTGAACTTTTTATTCTAAACTTATTATACTCTAATAATTTATTTTTTTCAAGCTTTTAATGCAATTAAACAGAATATTTGTAACAAATCAGCCTACAATATCGCGAGGTGTTTTTGTGAGTGGAGCGAAGCGTAAGTCACAGAATTCCAGAGATATACATGCGCGAAATTATGCATTCAGCATATTTTATGTGCATCATTTGTTACAATTGAGCCACAAGGCTGAATTGTAATAAATATTTTCAATGAGTTGTCTCATATTCTTCCAACTCTGTCTCACTCATACAAGTATCAAATTCAAAAGTAAATTTAGTACCCTGATGTGGCATACTTTCTACTTTGATATTACCACCATGCCTTAAGCATATCTGATTAGCAATTGCAAGACCTAGACCTGAACCAGTTGCATTTTGTCTAAGTTTGGATTTATAGAATTTCTCAAAGATATGAGGTAATTCTTCTTCTGAAATACCAATTCCCTGATCTTCAATTGATATTATTAGTTTATCCATATACGATAGATTTATGTAAATGGATGAGTTTATATCTGAAAATTTTATTGCATTATCTATGATGACAAGAAACATTTGCCTTATTCGATCATAATCTCCTAACATAATATAGGACTCTTGTTCTTTGGAAATTTCAATTGAAATATTTTTTTTCTTACTTATTGCATGTATACTTCGAATAATATCTTCAAAGATTTGAATGAGATTAATAGGTTCTTTTTCTATCTCAAAATCTGGATTCTGCATCTTAGATAGAATAAGCAAATCCCCTACCAAACGCTCCATACTCTTACACTCTTTTAACATTCTATCATAGTAATTAGCAACTTTATTGGAATCCGTAACCACGCCATCCACTAACATTTCGACATATGCCCTCACTACAGTAATAGGTGTTCTAAGTTCATGTGATACATTAGCGAAGAAATCTAGTCTCATTTGTTCCATATTCTTACGCTCTTGCTCATTTTCTAACAATCGCTCTGCTAGAATATCGATTGTGGTTGCAAGGTCACCAATTTCATCTTTCTGTTCGATTCCAGTCTTAACATTATAATTACCGTCTGCTAATATAAGCGCTGTCTTTCTCATCTTAACAATTGGTTGTGATAATTTTCTTGCAAAAAGAATCGCTATAATAAAGGAAATGAATAATCCCATTGCAGCACTTATATAGATTAATTTCTGGCTGGTATCAATGGTATCTGCTTGTGATTCCTTTTGAGAAGATAGTAATACACCTCCGATAACCTCTTTATTCTCATTATATATCGGATAACCAACCACACGCATTGTATTGCCATAAATAGGCATATAGCAAGTCTTCGACATGATTTCTCCATTAAATGTATCTTGGATCACATCTTGTATATGATTTTCTTCTAAATCTATATTTTTTATTTTTATATTTTCAAACTTATCGCTCATTGGATTCTTAGCTGCTGCATTTGATATAATCCAAACATCCGTATCTGGAGCATTCATTTCTATTAGTATTTCAACATATGAGGCATATTCCGCATCATCTGTTTCTACAAATTCAGATACTCTTTCACTAATTTTCTTAGCATCGTTCTCCAATCTAGCACTATATATTTTCATTGTACTATTCTCAAAAAGTTTCATAAAAATAAAACCAAGAAGTACAGCAAAAACCAATAGCATGACCGCATAATTAAAATATACTTTTAAAAAAAGTCGATTATAAGCTTTTACTTTTATATCTAATGGTTTATTTAATTCATTTTTCATATCCGCTCCCACGTGCTACCTCTGGTGGCTTATATCAGGGGTTTATATTTTTCAAGGCATCTATTCTGCTGTTTCGAACTTATATCCTACCCCCCAGATTGTCTTGATATCCCACAAAGGATGCTCCACTTTATCGAGCTTTGCTCGTAATCTCTTGATATGGGAATCTACAGTTCTACTATCTCCGAAATAATCAAATCCCCATAAACTATCTAGTAAATTATCTCTTGTAAATACCTTATTCGGGTTATTGGCAAGTGTCCACATTGTCTCAATTTCCTTTTTCGTTAGGGACATCTTATTACCGTCTATGTACAGCGAATACTCATCTAAATTAATCTTTAGATTACCAACCACTGCAATATTTCCTGTTGGAGTATCTTCCACTTTGGACATTCTTCTTAATACAGCTCTAACCCTAGCCATTACTTCACTTGGACTAAACGGTTTTACGATATAATCATCAGCACCTATATCAAGTCCCATGATTTTCTCAAAATCTTCCCCTCTTGCTGTAATTAATATGACAGGTACACTAGACTTCGTTCTAATCTTCCTGCAAACAGTATATCCATCTTCTTTTGGCATCATTACATCAAGTAATACCACGGAAGGATTGTATTTTTCAAAAAATAATAATGCTTCCTCTCCATCTTTAGCAACGACTGGCTCTAACCCCTCTTTTGTCGCGTAATTTGAAAGGATATCAGTTATGTCTTCATTGTCATCAGCAATCAATATATACTGCATTTCATACCTCCTAAGTATTTATATTCCCTATATTAAACTCTTACTATTTATTATATATAAGACATAATTGCAAAACAAGAGGTAAAAATTTAATCCTTTTATTAATTGATGTTGATTCTTAGATTTCCTTATGCTTTGCACAATAATCACAATTTATTCCATTCATTAGTTTACTCATGCTTATGTCAAATACATGTCAATTTACCATAATTAAGCATCCTAATATTTAGCTATTTTACACTTCTTTCGGTATTAGCAGGTACAAATTAATTTTCCTATGTTAGAAAAATATTTATAAACTGCCTTTATTTTGACAAATTAGAATGTTATTCTTAACTTGTATAAAAAATATAGATTTCTGAAATATTATTTATAAATATTCATGAGATTTATATGTAGGAGGACACTTATGAAAAAGAAATTATTTTCTGACAATGCAGCAAAATTACATATTTTCTTTTTATTAACTGCATTCTTAATCATCAGCGCCTTCTTCGTGAGCTCACCAACTGCTAAAGCTGCTGCATCTAATGATAATAAACGTGATCCTAAGCTTAATGTAAACAGTAAATCTCTTATCGTTGATACCACCTATTCTCTAAAGTTATATAATGTAGAGGGTTATAAGGTTATATTTAAATCTGACGATTCTAATATTGCCTCTGTAAATGATGATGGATTAATTGAAGCCAAAAAAAATGGTGAAACATACATTTCAGTTATTATACGAGATGGTTCAAAAACAGTAGATACATTAAAATGTACAATAACAGTTGGTCCAGCTGCAAAAAGTATTGTGTTCTCTCAAAAAGGTGATATTTTAATTTCGGTAAATAAGAAAAAATACTTAAAGGTAATTTTGATACCGAATAATACTATTGAAGAAGCAGATTTTTCAAGTTCTGATCCTTCTATTGTCACTGTGGATTCTAACGGTAAAATAACCGCTGTGTCCAAAGGTACTGCATATATTTATGCTAAGGTAAGAGATGATGAAGCGTGTTGCAAAATTATCGTAACTGATAATACTGATTCCGACAATTAATATGAACAGCATTTTGTAATTGAATATCAACAACTTGAGCCGCCATATTATTGGCGGCTCTTTTTGGGCTTTTTGTTAGTTATGTAATTTAATCATATAGCATCTATTCTGTTTCTTTGGAATCCATAACAACTTCTTCAAAGTTATTATTCTCTTTACTATCATTTGCTTTACTTTCAACAATACTACTCTCTACTTCTGAATTATCAGTCTTCACAGTATCCAATTTATCCTTAATTGCATCTAGAAAATTGAATCCAGTCATTGCTTCGATTGTTTCTGGAAGTTGACTAACTATATCTGTTACATATCCAGTAACCTTTGCTGCTCCTGATTCTGATCCATTCTTTCCACCATTATCAATAATAACAATTTTCTCTGTTTTAGCTAATGGTTCTGCTACTGCTTTTGCTATCTCTGGAAGTTTCTCAATAATCATCTGAGTAACGGCTGCATTATTGTACTGCTTAAACGCTTCGGCTTTTTTATCCATAGTTTCAGCCTCTGCTGCACCTTTTGCTAAGATTGCTGCAGCTTCTGCTTCACCCTTGATACGAATTGCTTCGGCTTCGGCTTCTGCCTTTACTTTAATTGCAGCTGCAATAGCTTCTGCTTCTTTTAACTCTGAATATTTTTTTGCATCGGATTGTTTCTCAACTTTATATTTATCAGCATCTGCTTGCTTTGCTACTCGGTATAATTCTGCATCTGCTTGCTTATTAACAGTCGCTTCTAATTCTTTTTCACGTCTTAGAGCTTCCTTAAGTTGAACTTCTGTTTCCTTTTCTTTCTTTGTAATCTCAACCGACATTGCAGTTTCCGTTACTTCTTTGAGAACAATATTTTTTTCAATTTCATAAGCTGAATCGGCTCTAGCCTTAGCTGTTTCCTGCTCTTCTCTGTAGGCTTGAATCTTTAGTTCCTTCACCTTTGTAGCTTCTGCCACTTGTGTCTCTGCAACAATCTTTGCCTCAGCACCTAATCTTTCAGATTCTGATGTCTTAATTCTTGTTTCTTTGGCAGCATCGGCCTCAGCAATTGCTGCATTCTTCTTTACTTCAGCAATTCTAGGCTTACCTAATGCTTCAAGATATCCATTTTTATCAGATATATCTCTTATTGTGAACACCTTTAATTCAAGTCCTAAAGAAGCGAGTCCAACTGCTGCCACTTCTTGTACTTGGGAAGCGAAGATTTCTCTATCTTTATAGATTTCTTCAACTGTCATCTTAGAGATAATTTCTCTAAGTTTACCCTCTAGAACATCTTTCGAAGTATCTTTAATCACTTCTATCGTCTGATGCTCTTTACCAGTGTTAAATTGTTCAATGGCACTCAGTATGCTTTCCTTATCACTTTTTACTTTAATAACTGCAACACCATCAGCCCTAATATCTACTCCTTGCTCTGTTCTAGCACCTTCGGTTTGTACTTCGATCTTCATATTCTCTAATGAGATCTTGTCTGTACGTTCTAATAGTGGAACAACAAAACCACCTCCACCAGAGATAACCCTCTTCTTAAGTCCTGTTACAACTAAAGCCTTGTCTTGTGGAACTCTCTTCCACATTGCCATCACAGATATTATTACTAACAGAAAGACTGCTGCAATAATAATTGCTATGATAAGTGATTGATCCATACATTTTCCTCCTTCTCAATATTACTTGTTTCTCAAGTAAACTCTTAAATATCTATACTTGCAACATAAAAGACATAATCTTTTATCCAACAAATAACTACATTACTACCAGCTTTTATTTCAACCTCCGTGGTTGCTTTTGCTGGTGCGACATAACTATTACCGTGAATCAAATATTTGATTTCACCATATGAGTTTGCCGGTATTGTCTCTGAAACTGCCGCTCGAATACCAATGAGTTCTTCCTTATCTGCTGCACTCGTATTCTGTGCCTTTTTTAATGGCTTAATAATAAAATGATATACGAAGTATGCAATTAGAGCTGCGATTAAAAATGATACAATCGAGATAAATAAAATTGATAATCCCATATGCATATTAATTAAAATCATTCCCATTCCACCAAATACAACTAGAAACAAAAGATAGACTAACGGACTCATTGGTAAAAACAAATCAATTCCAAAGAAATGTAAATCAAAATCTAGTCCGTCTATTCCAAAGATCTCAAATAAATGACCAAGAATAAATGAAACTACCGTTAGAATTACACCTACTAAGAAGCAAACAAGAAAAAACTGATACATTAATATTCCCCCAATATCATAACATTTTAAACGAATTATTTACCATACTCTAATAGTACTATTTATCTAGATTGATTTACAATACTATTTTACAAATATTTCATTAAAATCAGCTAAGAAAGCTATTAACTTCGGATTATAATCAAATTTCCTAATAGAAAGGTTATCGAATACTTGATAAATTCAGAGGTTAGGGTAGCTAAATTACCATGATTGAAAGTTTCACCTCTTTGTTCCATTGACTCATTTGGAAGTTACTAATGTTTTATCACTTTGACAAAACAGATATAAAAAGTTCAAACTAACCCAAAGCCTGCGACTTGCTCGCAGGCTTAAATTCAACGTGTGAAATTCTTTTTATTTCACACTCCTCTCTTCGTTCGTCAAACAGTGAACTTTTTATATCTAAGTCAAAGGGATAAGACATAAGTAACTTCGCAAATCAGTCAAAGTCACAACGAAGTAAAACTTTCAATCATGGTAATTAATATACTTCACGACTGAATTTATCAAGTATAGTGTAGACTTTTAGCCATGGCAAAATTTGAGTATGTGATTTGACATGGCATATTTAATTATCTAATACATAAAATACATTAAATACATATTGGAGTTATTCTATGGCAAATTCAAATAGCTACACAAACCCTTCCGATGAACTTAGGCATCAACTGCTGCGGCAAGCACTTGAGAGGGATGAAAGACTGGATGATTATGATAATATAATAGCGTTACTAAATCCTCCTCCAGAGATTAATCAATATGCTAAACCTGGTTCTTTAAAGAATAAAAAGATTGGAATCATTGGTGCAGGATTAACTGGGTTGGCTGCTGCTTATGAACTTAGGAAGTTAGGAGCAGACATTACAATATATGAAGCCTCCATGAATCGAATTGGTGGTAGAGTTTATACTATCTATTTTGATAAAACTAATCATTTCTTTGGTGAAACTGGTGCTATGCGTATTCCAGTATCACACGAAACAACTTGGCACTATATCAATCTCTTTGGCTTAGCCACAGAAAGCCTTACATCTTTACAATCTAATAATATTCTATATGCACACGGAATTAGATTACGTCGTGAACGTAGTGGTAAAAATATTGAAGAACAACTCTATCCACTTTATAATCTAACGGAAAAAGAACGCAATACACCCTGGCCTGTATTAAGTGATTATGCATCCTCTTCCATGCTTAAAAGCTTAACTCCAGCTCTTAGAACAGAAATTCTTAAGATTCTTCCTGAGTACTCTAAACAATATGCTGATATTACCAGATTAAGTACCAGAGAGGTATATGAACAATTAGGCTTAAGTCAAGAAGCTATCAACTTAATATCAGCTGTAGAACCCTTTAATTCGGCGCTTTTATCTGTTAGCCATGATGAAGCCATGAATAGTGAATACACTTTAGATTTTCTTAATACTTATCGAATCCAAGGTGGTATGATAAACTTACCAAATGCTTTCTATCAATCTCTTACCAATAAAAATCCACCTGAATTAGTGTCTTCTGACGAACCCCTTGGTAATGTAACTTTTCTCTTTGGTAGCCCTGTTAATAAGATAGAGCAAACTCTAAGTCTGGATCAGATTACTTTATACTACAACAATCCAGCTAATGAGCAGCATTCCGATACCTATGATTATGTCATATGTACCACTCCATTTTCAACTCTTAGAGAAATTGATATTACTCCTTCTCTAAGTAATCAGAAAACACAAGCAATTAAAGAACTTAATTACTGTGATGCTCAAAAGACTCTTTTCTTATGTAAGGAACGTTTTTGGGAAAAAGATGATGAATCAGGTAGAATGAATGGTGGAATTTCATTTACTGATCTTCCAATACAATCTATTGTCTATCCACCCGATCATATTCATTGTATGAATACTGACGATTGCTCATATCATGAACCAGGTGTATTAGTGGCTTCCTATAACTTAGGGCAAGATTCCATACGACTATCTAATCAAGATAGTAATCGTCGCTATGAATTAATTAAACGGGAAGTTGAACAAGTACATGGATTATCAGATCATTATTTAGATGACCAAGTAGTATTACATAAAACGGTTCATTGGAGTACTGAATACTGGGCGAGAGGTGCATTCGCTTGCAGTAATCCAGGGCAAAAAATTAATTTTCTTCATGCTATGATTCAACCAGAATATAATAATCATCTCTATTTTGCTGGAGAACATGCTTCAACAAAGCAAGGATGGATGCAAGGTGCTCTTTACTCTGGAAAATTTACTGCAAATGTGTTAGCAAAACAGTTATCTTAAACTAAAATATAAAAGAGATTCTTAATAACTAGTATTCACTAAGCCATATATGATGTAAAGCAATCTATATGTTATTCTTATGTGAAAATTCTTTTTATTAAGAATCTCTTACTTTTACAATATCATTGATTTAATTTTCAAAAGTCTTTCTTAACTTAGTAAAATTTAGGCCTGCGAGCAAGTCGCAGGCATGTGGGTTAGTTTGAACTTTTTATATCTGTTTTTATTAAAATAATAAAACATTAGTAGCTTCCAAATGAGGAAATGGAACGTAAGATGTAAAAGTTTGAATCATGGTAATTTAGATAACCTACCCTCTGAATTTATCAAGTATTCTATAAACTTACTAACTGCGAAGTATGGTTACAATACTTTATTTGCAATCTGTATTCCAGTCTTAGTGGCTGCTAATCCACCTTCTCCAGTCTCACGTAATGAACTATGCATTCTCATACCAACTGTCCTCATTGCATCAATTACTTCATCCGGTGGAATGGCACTTCTTATACCAGCTAACGCAAGATCTGCGCTAGTTAAAGAATTTACCGCCCCTATTACATTTCTCTTTATACAAGGGACCTCTACTAATCCTGCTACTGGATCACATACTAATCCTAATAAACTTTTTAATGCAATTGCACTTGCATGTAATTGACATTCATCGTCACCACCCATTAGATAACTTGCGGCTGCCGCTGCCATAGCTGATGCAGATCCTATCTCCGCTTGACATCCACCTTCTGCACCTGAGATAAAAGCTCTTGTGGCAATAATCTCTCCAACTCCAGCTACTACATACATGGCTTCAACCATTTTTTCATCCGAAAAATCATATTTCTCTTGTAATGAAATTAACACAGCTGGAACCACTCCGCAAGAACCCGCTGTTGGTGCAGCTACAATTCTTCTCATACATGCATTTGATTCACCCATTTTAACTGCTTTGGCCATAACATCATTTATAAAATCTCCACAAATCGTATTTTTTCCAATTTGATTCATTAACTTTTCACCATCGCCTCCAGCAAGCTTACTAGAAGAACGAAGTTTACTATCATATGAATCATTTGCTTCTTTCATGGAATGATATAAACTAAGCATTTTATTCATGGAATCCTCTTTTGCTACCTGACGTTCCTTGCAATCCTCTTCAAGAATAACCTCCCAAAACCTAATCCCATTTTTTTTAGCTTGAGACATAATTTCATCTAACGAACGAAATCCCATATTATATTGCATCCTTCCATCTATTTATCGTAAATATAATACTATTTAACACAGTATTCAATGAATCATTGATACATTGATTCTATAATCTTTTATATAAAGTAACGTTTTTCTGATATCAATAATAGCAGACTCTATACTTTAAGATTCAAGTAAGTCACTTTTAATATACCATCCAACTTCTCTAATCCTTTGATTGATTCCTCTGGAACCTCTTGATCACACTCAATAACCATCACTGCATTGCCACCTCTTCGGTCACGATACAATTGCATAGTACCTATATTAATTGATTGACTTGCTAACATTGACGTAACTTCTGTTACATAACCTGGCCTATCAATATTATGAACAATTAGAGTTGGGTAATCCCCAGAAAAATTAGCCTCTAGTCCATCAATCTTACATACTTTGATTCTTCCTCCACCTAAGGAAGATGCAATCACTTCAATTTCTCTACCGTTTACACCAGTAACTGTTATCTGTACACTATTTGGGTGCACATCTTTCAACATAATACTTCCAAAGGAATATTCCATACCAGATTCATCTGCTAACTGGAAACTATCTGGAATTCTTATATCATCTGGTTTCATACCCAGAAGTCCGGCTATCAGTGCTTTATCTGTACCATGACCTTTTCCTGTTGCTAAAAATGAACCATGCAATAAAAGTTTGGCTGTTTGTATATCTTCACCTAATAATTTTCGAACGATATAACCGATTTTCACTGCTCCAGCTGTATGTGAACTTGATGGTCCCACCATTACTGGACCTAATATATCAAAGATATTCATGGAGTCCTCCTAATAATTCTATTATCAACTTTAGTATAACCAATTATGATGTTTTCACTAGAATGATTTGAACGCATAAGTATTATAAAACTCTAATTCTAGCACTTATTGGCTTTTACATTATACCTTCATTTTTTTATTTTTACTAGGAAAATTCTTCTTTTACTTGCCTATTTCTTATGTTTTTCATATTATTTTGTCAATATTCTATTTTTGTTTACTTTCTTTTGTATTTTTTGAAAATAGTAAAGAAAATTTCCATTACTATTCAAGGGTCTTAATAGTAAAAAGCTGATAACTCTAATGAGATTTATCTCCAATAGAGTCATCAGCTTTTCGAATTAAACATCTTTTTAATTTTTGATAATCACAGAATATATTTTCGTCTTTTATATATAATGCAATATTTTTAGCATAAAAATCCAAATCGTTATTGTAAAAGCTGAAATAAAAGTTGTAGCTACTACAATACTTGAGGTTAGAACTCCATCATTCTTCATGTTCTTGGCCATAATGTAACAACTAACGGTAGTTGGAGCTCCTAACATAATAAGAAGTATCTAATAATTTTAGATATTCATAGTAGAATTTCTTTCATTTATACTTTTTATCATGAAGTATATCATAGATTGATTTATAAAGTAAAGTTTATGTGTTACCTTTTTTTCCTTTTATCTAATACTCTTTGCACTTCGTCAAATAATTCTTTCTGAATAATAGCATCATGTGTATTCCTAACAATAATCCAATCTTTTTTAGGAATTGCTATAATTTTTTTACTTTTATAATCCAACTTTTCCGCTTTATGTTGTACCATATCTCCAAGATACATCTCATTATGTAAGATTCGATTGACTGTAGTTGTTGACCATTTCAGATGCTGTTCATTCGAATAAGTACCTTTCAACTTATATAAGCTTGGTGGTATTATTCCTTTACTTGTTAAACTGTCACAGATTGCTTTGATGCTTTTTCCTTCTAACGCCATGTTAAATATATCCTTCACAACATTGGCTGCTTCTTCATCAACTACTAATTTATATTTATTCTTACTATCTTTCTTATAACCGTATGGCGCATACGCTCCTAAATATTCTCCAACCTTCATTTTTTGCTTATAAACTGTTCTCACATTAAGAGAGAGATCTTCTACGTACCATTCATTAATGAGTGCATTAATCTGCCTTGCTTTTTTATTTCCTTTTATCTTCGTATCGATATGATCTACAATGCTTATGAAGCGTATATTCCATATTGGAAATAATGTATGTATATATTGCTCAACAATAACAACTTCTCTAGTAAATCGTGATTGAGTTTTACATAATACGATATCAAACTTTCTCATTTTGGCAGCTTTTATCATTCGATTCCACTCCGGTCTGCTTTGATCCGTTCCACTGTAATCATCATCTGAAAAAACATCATATACAGACCAGTTTTGTTTTTTAGCATAATCTAGTAATAATGTTTTTTGATTCTGTATGCTACCACTATCGTCACCTTTTTTTAATTTATCGATATCTTCTTTTGATAATCTGCAATATATCGCTACTCGTTCCATACAATCAGTCCTTACACTTGTTTCTTACCTTTATAATATATGATTACATTCTCTGCTACATTCCAAAAAGAGCTTTCACACTAGCAATGAACGCTCCCTATCAAGTAGGTAGGATTCATAACATCCACTAATGTAAAAGCTCCTCGATATTCGATTTATTTTTTACTCTCTCTATGTATTTCATACAATAACTTCTATATACTAATACATCTTATTACACATTATAATACAGTTACGTCCAGTTTCTTTTGCCTCGTATAGAGCCGTATCTGCTTTGATATATAAATCCAAAAAGTTGTCTTCTCTTTCTGGTACCATTGTTTCAATCCCTATACTTACAGTTACCTTAATTATCTCATTACTATTTATCGTGTTAAGTTCAATTTCTTCCACGTTCTGCTTGATTTCCATTGCTAGTTGTAGTGCTTGAACAGAATCAGCATTATGGGCAAATACTAAAAATTCCTCGCCCCCTATCCTTGCAATAACATCTGTTTTTCGCTTTGCTGCCTTTTTAATTGCATCGGCAACTTCTCTTAAGCAACGATCCCCTTCTGCATGTCCATATCTATCATTATATTTTTTAAAATAATCAATATCTAACATAATAATAACTGCGCTTTGTTGATCTCGAATACATAATGGCCATAATAGTTCTAATTTTTCATCAAGCCCTCTTCGATTCAGTAATCCTGTTAATGAATCCCTAGAAGCTAATTCTGTTAAATCTGAGTTAATTTCCTCTAATTTTTTTTCTTTGATTTGAATATCTAGATACGTATTATAATTTAGCCTTGAAAAAGCATAAGATGTACCACTAATGATAATCAGATTTAATATAAGCATACTATCATGTCTTCCACTAATAACCATAACTGCGATTAATACTATTTGTAACGAAAATATATATTTATACTCTCCACTTGGCAATATCGGTACATTACATAATGATACAAATAATATAATATATATTATTAACTGTTGATTAACTGTCATATCCAAATGAGATAAGCCATAAAACCCTATTACAAAGAATATCCAAAAACTTAAATATAATAATTGATATTTTTCACTTTTATTTTTAGTAATACATAAATTAATAACAGCTAAATAAATGAATAGAATTAATAAAACTATACTATTTATTATAATTTTGTAATTAATAAGCTCTGATTCTTCATAGATAACTGCAATTATATTAAATGCTGGTAAAAGCATAAAAACAAGTATAAAAATTGCTACTCGCTTTATATTTAAGAATTGAAGATCTATTTCTATATTCTTTTTCAATCTGGGGCTTAGTGCATTATATTCTTTTAATAATGACTTATTTTTCACTCGTCTTAATACATTCCATACTATATCTTTAATGCCATCCATTTTATGCCCCCTTACTATGTATCTATTACTTAATTCTACTCATTGTTTGTAGCTATTTTATATAGAAAAGGTTAATATCTGTTGTTCTATTTACAATATCATACTTTAGTCCTATTTTCAAACGAATCTAATAGGTAAATTATACCATCTTCTACTTCTTCTTTTGTGCTAATTGCTATTTAAATCGCGTGATTTTGCTTCATTCGACGATACATCATTATATTCGATATCTTATTTATTTGCTCTATTTTATTCGTCTTTTTTCGCTAAAGTAGTTTTAAAAAAGTATGTTAAGCTTCTAAGGTGTAGTATACAAAAAACCAAGGTTGTATTGCTAACCTTGGTTTTTTTGTATTATTAAATGATATCTATGCTTTTATTATTTTACTGACTGATAAGTAAATTCTTCTGATGTACTTAGAATATTTTTATCTTTTCTAATTTGATTAACTGTTACTTTATCACCATCACTTAGCTCATCACTTGCAATATTTAGTGTATGTTCATCTACAAAAGTTGTATCTACATACTCACCATTAATATACACACTGCTATAAGGTGTAAAGTTCTCTCCTTTTACCACTGTTGTATCATCTGAATTATAAATATCACTAATTCGAATCTCTCTAACTCCCATAGTCATAGGAAGTGTTTTGTATAAATCTTGTTGATTATAGGCGTATTTCTTACCATATAGGATATCATACATTAACATTTGCTGATCTTTCACATAGTCAGTAGCACCCATGTTATTTTGATGATATTTGATTAATGTTCCATTATCAATACCAACTCTTCCTAATACAGCAGCTGCCATCTGATATGCTTCTAGGTTCATATCTTGTTTTTTCATACCAAAGTTATCCCATATTACATACTCTGTTTGGTAAATTGAATTATTCTCTAAATCTTCTGGTTTGAATCCTAAGCTTGGAAGATGATCTCCATAAAGAACTAATACAGTATTCTCATCTAATGCAGATAATTGATCTACTAACTCACCTACAAATTGATCCATCTCATGAATTTGATTTGTATAATATTCAAATTGATTCTTCTTTGCTTCATCTTCTATTCCACTAATTGTAATAGTTTGTGTATCATCAATTTTTTCGCTTGGGTAACTTCCATGTCCTTGTACTGATACTGTATAAACATAATCTGGTGTTGAGGTAGATTTTAATGAATCAATAATCTCCTTTGTTAATACTTTATCTTTTGCCCAACCATTTGGATTCTTTTCAATATTATTCATATATTCAATTGAAGTGAATGTATCAAATCCAAGATTTGGATATACTTTATTACGACCATAAAAAGTTGCGGTATTATCATGTATTGCATGTGTTCCATAACCTATTTCTTTTAAATCATAAGCTGCAGACTCACTTGTCTTATCCGTTAATGCTGTTTTGTAAGGATATTCCCCTGGTCCAAAGAAGTCAAGGTTCATACCTGTAATCATTTCAAATTCTGTATTACATGTTCCAGCTCCTACTACTGGTACATCAACATATCCTGATGAATATTTCTGCATCAGTTTATGGTAATTAGGAATAGGATCTTCTGAGAAAGTTAATCCTTTGACTTTAGTTATATCAAAGAAAGACTCTAATTGAACAAAAATAATATTAGGATGTTTCGTCTTTGCATTCTTAGTAGCAACAATTGGAGACTTAGCATCTGGTAATGTGTTATTTAGCACATTTAGAACATTTTCTTCCGTATAATCTGCTGGTTCTTTTATTCCACTGTCTAATAAACTAACGGTAAAGCAATATGGAACTCCATAATCTTGATAAGCAAGATTTATGTTACCAAAATGTCTTGTCAAGATTCCCTCAGAAAGTGAGAATTTAGTTAATACTAAGAATAAAGCAACAAAAGTTCCAATACATACTACATTTCTTCCATAACGTATCTTATTCTTATACTTTGGCGCAAAGATAAACGCTAAGATAAATACAACTCCTGCTAATCCAATGCATCCAAACAATAATGCCATCTGAAAACTATTCAAATACTTATCCATAACAGCTAAACCTGCATTGGCTTCTAACAAATCGGCTGCTGTAAATGGTGTTACACGAACTCCTAAGATAATTCCGTTCGCTATACCTAATGCTAGCCAGATTACAGATACAACACACCAACCAAACATTCTTCTTCTAATTAATAATACAAATGATAAGGTAACTAGTATTAATAGGTAATTATAAAAGAAAATTAAAGGTTGCTTAAATAGATATGCAATGGCGTTACCAACTCCGCCTCGTCCACAGGTTTCTATTGTAAAATTAATGATAAATGCAAGCACGAAACAAATTACAACTTGAAATTTCGCACCTTTTTCTATTTTTTCTCTCGTAATAAACATCTCCTAACCTTAACAATTAAATTGTTATTCTATGTGTCCATTTATGGTTACTTAACAAGTTATCAATTTCATGTAAAATTTCTTATGTAATTTTACATATCCTTTACCTACCGTTCAATCGTAAATTATATCACGTATCTCACCTCAGGTAAACTTAATATTTTCTTACATTTTTATGAATTTTATTCATATCCTCATACACATTAGCTCCCATCTGTTGCCTAAAACGTAGGATACTTAACCTTATCAATTTTCCCATTCATCTTAACACCATTTTTACAAGATTTCAACTAGTACTTTACACATATGTGGTCTATATTTTTGAATATTATCTGTTCATTTTTACTTTAATTCTTCTATTAAATTAGACAAAAAACGGTTATTGTATTGTTACTTTTCACGAATCAATACAATAACCTTTTATTATAAGTATTTCGTCTATTTTAGTATAAAAAACTCATTATACTAATAAGTAGTAAATCCATTAGTGTTTTAGAGCATATTCTAAAGACTCAAGTGCTTTTTCAAGATTTACTCTACTCGTTGCTATGTTAATACGTTGAAATCCGCTACCCTCTTCTCCAAACATGATACCGTGATCCAACCATAATTTTGCCTTTTCCAGAATAATGGTATCTAATTCTTTATCCGACAAACCTAAGCCCCTGCAATCTAGCCATAACAGATAAGTTCCTTCTGGTTTTATTAACTTTATCTCGGGAATTCTAATTTTAAGAAATTCTTCAACATAACGCATATTCTCTTGCAGATAGGTTTTTAAGCTTTCTAACCACTCTTCACCTTCTGAATAAGCAGTTTGGGCTGCAGTTAACCCAAATAAACCAAGATTATCATAACCAATTTTCTCTTGTTCTATCTTCATTATATCCCGAATAGCCTGATTGCATACTATGGTATTCGATACTTGCGTTCCTGCAAGATTAAAAGTCTTACTTGGTGATGTTAACGTTACAGTAATGTCTTTATATTCCTCTTTCATATTGGAAAAGACGATGTGCCTATATGGCTCATATACGAAATCTGCATGAATCTCATCTGATACGACGATAACATTATGTTTTAGGCATATATCTCCTATCGTTTCTAACTCTTCTTTTGACCATACTCTTCCGACTGGATTATGAGGATTACATAGGATAAACATTTTTACGTTATTTTGAATGATCTTCTGTTCAAAATCTAGGGTATCCATTTTGTATGTTTCCATTCCATCTTCATCTTCTACCAAGTGGAGTGGGTTATTTATGACTACACGATTATTTTTTTGAATCATGCTTTGAAATGGATAATATACTGGTTTTTGTATTAGTATACCATCTCCTTCTTTGGTTAACGAACGAATTGCAATTCCCAATGCAAATATTACTCCTGGTGTATATATATACCATTCTTTCTTAGTCTGCCAGCCATGTCGTCTCTCCATCCAGCTAATAACAGAATCAAAATAACTTTGCTTTGGATCTGAGTATCCATAGATTCCAAACTCAGCCTTTTCTTTCATCTTCTCTACAATCGCAGGAGCGGATCGAAAATCCATATCTGCTACCCAAAATGGCATTACGTCTTCTGATTTACCCCTCTCCACTGCAAAATCATGCTTTACGGAATTTGTATTTCTGCGATCTATTACTTCATCAAAATTGTAAGTGTGAAAATGTTCTTCATTCACACTTGCTCCCATCTGTCGACTTTGGCGACATTCAAATAAGGGAGTGTGAAAATGTTCTTCTTTCACACTTTTCTCCCCTTCAAATGCCTGTGTTAGATCTTCTATTAAGTCTTCTACATCTTCTATACCAACGGATAGACGAAGAAGTGTATCACTGATTCCTAACTTTTGGCATAATTCGCTTGGTGTAGCCTCATGGGTTTGCTTCATTGGATACGTAATGAGGCTCTCTACTCCTCCTAAGCTCTCTGCAAAATATACGATTTTAACTCTACTAAGTATCTGTTCTACCAGAGATGAATCCTTGACAGTAAAAGAAATCATAGACCCAAAACCTCTTGCTTGCTTTATATGAATCTCATGACCTTCATGTTCTTTAAGGCCTACAAAGTATACCTTATCTACTTCCTTTCGTGTCTTTAACCAATTCGCAATTGTAACTGCATTTTGCTCTTGTCTATCTAGTCTAACTGCTAACGTCTTAATTCCACGAATCATTAACCAACTATCATTTGGCGAAAGAATCGCACCCACTGTGATATAATTCTTACGCAATTTTTCAATAATTTCATCATTATCTTTAATAATAGCGAATCCTGCAATCACATCGTTATGTCCACCTAGATATTTTGTTCCGCTATGAACTACAATATCAGCTCCATGAATTAAAGGTTTCTGAAAGTATGGAGACAAGAATGTATTATCTACAATTAATAATCCATTGATCTTATGAATTAACTTCGCTATCTCCTCAATATCTGCTACCTTCATCATAGGATTAGAAGGTGTTTCAATAAATATTGCAACTGTGTTCGCTTTGATTCCTTGTTCAACCTCTATAAGATTCGAAGTATCAATTAATTCAAAATCAATTCCATAATTCTTATATACTTCATTAGCAATACGAAAAGTCCCGCCATATAAGTCATCAGAGAATAGAATATGATCTCCAGGTTGAAACAATGACAATACCGCAGAGATTGCAGCCATACCAGATGAATAAGCAAATGCTTTCTTCCCCTCCTCTAGTAGAGCTACTGTATTCTCAAGTTCTTCTCTTGTTGGATTCAGAACCCTTGAATAGTCATACCCAGTACTTTGGTTTAAACCTGGATGACGAAATGTTGCTGATTGATAGATTGGAAAGCTGATTGCTCCCGTCTCTTTATCAAAGCCTTTAACTCCGTGTACGCATCTTGTTTCTTGTCTCATATGGTGAACCTCCTATAATTCTCTTATTGATTTCACTGTACTTCTATAAATAAGTAAGAATTTACTTTGATTTAATTCCTATATAAATGATATGTTTTATATATTTATACACTGTAGCACTTTACTTGTCAATAGTAGTTGAAAGGATTGCTTCACATGTTTTACGTATATCCTGATCACTATGTGCAACCGATACAAACATTGCTTCAAATTGAGCTGGTGCCAGATATATTCCCTTTTCTAACATCTCATTGAAATATTTTGCATATTCTTTGGTATCTGATGATACTGCACTCTGATAGTCCACCACATTTTCTTTTGTAAAGAAACTACAGATTAGTGAACCGATTTGATTCACTTTTATCTCCTTATCCATTAGTTTGGCTCTTTCTGTAATTGCAGCAACGATACGCTTCGCCTTTTTATCGAGTTCTTGATAGAATAAAGGATTATTCTTTAAGATATCTAGTGTCTTGATTCCTGCTGCAGTAGCTACTGGATTACCAGATAGCGTTCCCGCTTGATAGACTGGTCCAACTGGGGATACCATTTGCATGATTTCCTTTTTACCACCATATGCACCTATTGGCATACCCCCACCTATAATTTTTCCTAACGTAGTAAGATCTGGTGTAATATGGTAATACCCCTGTGCACCATCAAGACCTAATCGAAATCCAGTTATAACTTCATCGAAGATGAGTAAGGCGTCATTCTCTAACGTAATCTCTCTTAAAAATTCCAAGAAACCTTCTTGTGGTAACACAACTCCCATATTTGCAGCCACTGGTTCTACGATAATAGCAGCTATTTGTCCTTTATTCATTTCAAATAATTCACGAACTGAGTCTTTATCATTATAATAAGCAATTAAAGTATTCTCTGTATAGGATCTTGGTACACCTGCACTATCTGGAACAGCGGTTGTTAGCGCTGCTGAACCTGCTTTAACCAAAAGACCATCCGAATGCCCATGATAACACCCCTTGAACTTAATAATCTTATCTCTTCCTGTATATCCTCTTGCAGTTCGAATGGCACTCATCACTGCTTCTGTTCCAGAACTAACTAATCGAACCATCTCCATAGAAGGCATTAATTCAGATACCAACTCAGTTAAGATAACTTCTTTCTTAGTAGGTGCTCCAAAAGTTAGTCCATCACTAACTGCTTTCATAACTTCTTCAATTACTTCATCATGTGCATGTCCTAAGATTCCAGGTCCCCAGGAGCATACATAATCTATATATTCGTTGCCATCAACATCGTATATTTTACTTCCCTTTGCCTTTTCGATAAATAAAGGATTACGTCCCACAGCTCCAAATGCCCTCACTGGACTGTTAACCCCTCCTGGCATTATATTTACTGCTCTTTGATATAAATTATCTGATATCTGTGTATTCAAACTACTTCCTCCCTTTTCTAGCTATGTTTTTTTTCTGTGCTTTATCTATGTTTTTATCTGTTTTACTATAAAACAAGATTGTAATAACTTACCAATTTTATTGATTAATATGGAATTATTACATTGTTGGAGCTAAAGGAAATATGAAATGCACACTTTATTAAAGGAACGTTAGAGTGAAAGAAAGTTATAAATTTCATCATAAATTAATTAAAACAACTAGTTTCTTAATTACTTATCTAATTATATACGTGAAACTGAATCTTCCTTATTCCAAATTCTTTATCAATGCCATCCTTATTAGTATACTTTCCTCACAACTCCACTATAAAAGTAGTATGAATCTTGCTGTATGCATATGCGTGCCTAAAGGTTGTTTTAAAGAGTATTAGAAGTTCTTAATAGAGCACAATCACGCCAATGATAAAAATGAGATCTGTCTGAGCGTCTTTTTGCGAGTTATCTCATTCTTATCATGCTTTCAGTGATTGAGCTCTATTTAGAACTTCTTATACTTCTTTAACAACCTCTAGGCACGCATATGCATACAGCAAGATTCCCACAACTTCTATTATGAGCGAACTCTATACTTCCCCATTGTTAATCCAATTTGCAACATCCAAAGCATGATATGTTATTAATATCTTTGCTCCAGCGCGTTTCATTGCAATAATATTTTCCATTACAATTTTTTTTTCATCTATCCATCCATTTTTAGCAGCTGCCTTCACCATTGCATATTCACCGCTTACATTATAAGCAGCTAGCGGATAAGTTGTTTCTAATGAAACTGATTTGATGACGTCAAGATAGGCTAGAGCAGGCTTCACCATTACAATATCTGCGCCTTCCTTAATATCTTCTAACACTTCACGTACAGCTTCCTTCCCATTAGCATAATCCATCTGATAGGTCTTACGATCTCCAAAGCCTGGTGCTGAATGAGCTGCATCACGAAATGGTGAATAGTAGCCAGAAGAATATTTAGCGCTATAAGCCATGATAATCACATTTTCTAACTCATTTTCATCAAGTGACTTACGGATTGCTTCAATTCTTCCATCCATCATATCGGAAGGCGCAATGATATCTGCTCCTGCCTTTGCGCAGGTTACAGCCATCTTTGCTAATAATGGAAGGGTTTCATCATTTAAGATTTTTCCATCCTTCACTAGCCCACAATGCCCATGAGAGGTATATTCACAAAGGCAGACATCTGCTATCACTATCATATCTGGGTATCTAGACTTTATATAACGAATAGCTTGTTGTGTTACTCCTTGCTCATTATAGGCCTCACTACCAACTTCATCTTTATGACTTGGTATTCCAAAGATTAGAATGCTTTTCACACCACTATCACTAATTCTTTGTAACTCTTCCTCTAGGCGGTCTATGGAATATTGATAGATTCCTGGCATGGAATCCACAGGATTCTTGATATTCTCACCTTCTATAACAAAAATGGGATATACTAAGTCGGATACTACTATGCTCGTCTCCCTAACCATACTTCTTATATTCTCATTTGCTCTTAATCTTCTTAATCTGTTCATTTTATTCCTCATTTCTTCGCTGCTTTTTGTGTATAACTCTCCACAATCTTCTCTACCATACCATCAGCTGTATATTCTTCTGCAATGATATAATTATCATAACCGTAACTCTCCAAAGTCTTGGCTGTAATATCACCGATGCATACAATCTTCTTTTGTCTTAATTGTTCTTTCTTCTCAATACTAAGCTCACCTAGCAGACTACGAACACCAGAGGAACTTGCGAATGTTATAACATCGATATCATCGATATATTCTAACACACTATTCTTTTTCTCTTCATCAATACTTAGATCATAGATTGCCAAATCGTGATATTGTATATTAGCCTCTTTTAATATATTAACTAGTTCAATCGATGCTTCCTTGGCTCTAACCAACAGTACCGATTCCTCTTTTTTTAATATATTTTTCAATCCTTCTCCAAGGTCTTTGGTTGTATATTTGGTAGGCATGTAATCTGCTTGAAAGCCTTTTCTTAGCAATGCTTCTTCGGTCCCTTTTCCTACAACTGCAAACTTCATGTTTGAAAATATACGATAATCAATCTTTTCTTTCAATAATCTATGGAAAAATACCTCCACGCCATTGGTACTTGTAAACACAATCCAATTATAATCCCCTATGCGATGAATTGTATTATAAAGGCTATCTTCTTCCTTAATTTCTTCAACCTTCAAAAAACTAAGATTCAATACCTTAGCTCCATTATCCTCTAATAAAAATTTTAATTTATCCGTCAACTTGTTGGTGCCCGTAATTCCTATTCTAATGCCATTTAACACACCTTGATGTATCTTCTCCATATGTAGCCCAGCTACATCTCCTACTACAATAATGGATGGGGATTTTATTTTCTGTTCCAATACTTTTTGATAAATCGTATCTAAAGTTCCTCTTACGACTTTTTGTTGAATTGTTGTACCCTTATAAATGATTGCAACTGGTGTATTCTTATCTTTTCCGTATGCAATTAACTGTTCTACAATTCTATCTAGGTTCCCCATACCCATTAAGAATACCAGCGTCCCATCTAGCTTAGCCAAATACTCATAATTATCTGTTAGTTGGTTGTCTGAATCCTTTGTATGTCCAGTAATAACATGAAAGCTATTACTACTACCTCGGTGTGTGATTGGAATTCCCGCATAAGCTAGGCATGAGGTTACCGAAGTTACCCCAGGTACAACTTCATATGGAATTTTCTCCTTTTGTAAAGCCAATACTTCTTCTCCGCCTCTTCCGAATACAAAAGGGTCTCCACCTTTGAGTCGAAGCACTTTTTTATTTTCTAGTGCCTTCTTTATGATGATTTCGTTGATCTCCTCCTGCTTCATTGCATGATTACCTACTGTTTTACCAACATAGATTCGCTCACATGTCTTTGGAACAAAGTCTAATAGTTCCATGGATACGAGTCGGTCATATATGACAACTTCACATGTTCTTAATAACCGTTCTCCTTTTCTAGTCAATAAATCGATATCTCCTGGTCCTGCTCCTACTAAATAAACCATACCTTGTTTTTCCATCTTCTCAACTATGCCTTTCCAATTATCTTATCTACAATATCAGCTGCCAAAGAAAGCCTGTCATCTATATCTGCTATTCCAGCTTCTTCACGTGCAACACCTTGACATTCATATACCACAGACAGATGCATCTGTTGTTCTACTACAATCTTTGCATAAGCTCCTACTGGTTCTGAACATCCAGCATTTAATAATCGAAGTACTTCTCTTTCTGTTTCTAAACAGTATCCTGCGAATTTATCACTGATCTTATTAAATACCAAACTCAGTTCCTCATCTACTCTACCTTCCACTGCAATAATTCCTTGGCCTGCAGCAGGAATACATTCCTCTTCTTTGAAAAAATGATAATCATATAAGTCGTCATCTAATAGATTCAATCTTCGTAAACCAGCTGCTGCTAAGATAATTCCATCATACTCATGATTCCTTAGCTTTGTTAACCTAGTCTCTACATTTCCTCGTAGTTCTTTTACTGTAGCTTGATAATTTTTCTCAATAAATAGTCTCCTTCTTAAACTGCAAGTACCTATGATGCCTTTTAACGCTTGATTTCTCCCGACTCCCTTTAATGTAACAAGCACATCTCTAGGGTCTTCTCTCTTCGAGACAGCTACGATAGTAAGTCCTTTTTGTAATTCCATGGGCATATCTTTTGCACTATGTACTGCAAAATCTATCTCTTTTCTAAGCATTAACTCTTCAAATTCAGTAATAAATGCTCCTTTGCCACCAAAGCTTTGAAGCGAACGTTCTAAGATCTTATCTCCTTTGGTGCTTATCAATACCTTCTCTATCTCAAGTGATGGTTTCACATTTTTTAATTGCTCAATAATATAATCCGTCTGAGCCAGGGCAAGTTTGCTTTTTCTTGTACCAATACGAATTGTTTGACCCATTATATCCTCCATTTTACGTTATTTTATTACTCAAACTTCCCAGTAAAAAGTTTATTGAATACTTGATAATTCAGAGGTTTAGGTTATCTAAATTACCATGATCCTAACTTTTAACTATAACTGTTCCTACTTCTTCTTTAATACTTCCTCTAGATCATCATAGGATATTCTGCCTTTTCTTTCCTCACCAATCGCAATTAATTTCTTAAATACCTGCTTGCGTTCTTTTTCCGTATCTATCTTTTTCTGTACTTCTTCACGAACCTTTCCTAGACTATCTGCCAATTCTCCATAATAATCTGGAAGTGTATTCATTACCATCTTTTTAATCTTCTGACTTATCACAGGACTTGCTCCAGAACTTGTAACCCCAACTGTGATAGGACCTTGCTTTACATAGGCAGGAAAGATAAAGCTACATTCTTCTTGTACATCTACTACATTGACTGGTATTCTATGTTCTTTGCAATAGGCTGAGATTCGTTTATTTAAAGTAGTATCATTTGTTGCAGCAATAACGAGCGCTGCATCTTTGATATCTTCCTCATCATATGCCTTTTGTCTAACTATTATCTTCTTCTCTTTTTCTAATTTCCAGATCTCATCGGACACATCTATAGCAATTACCGTAATCTTTGCTTCATATTCTAACATTACTTTTACTTTTCTTAATGCAACATCACCAGCTCCAATAATTGCAACTGCAGTACCCTTAACATCAATAAACATTGGAAAATATGCCATATTGCTCCTATCCGCGCTTTTACGCATTCTGTTATATTTATGATTCAAACTTCCCATTAAAAATCTATATTATACTTGATAAATTCAGTCGAAACTATATATTATTTATCATGATTCCAACAATCTTTTGAAAGAATCCAAGATTATATCAAGTTCTTTACTACTGGATTGACTTCTAACTTGATATATAACCTTTTCAAACCCTTCCTTATTCACCAATTCTTTAATATCCGATAGATGGGGAATAAATTCTTTAAATGACATCCATTTTAGGAATTCATCCACTTCCTCCTCAATGATTTGTTTTGCTCGTTCGACTTCCATCAACTTCTGTTCATTATTCTTTTTCGATAGCTCAGTAAAATAATCAATGTCATATAGAGTAATACCTTCCATACTTCGAATTGTTCGGTCAATATCCATTGGCACAGCCAAGTCAAGGAATAACCGTTCTTTCTGTACCGTGATGTTCTTATGAAGCATATCTTTTGTAATGGTATAATGTGGACTAGTCGTTGCGCTTACGATTATGTCTGCTTCATCAATATAATCATATCTATTAGCATAATCAACCATGGTCACTTTTGGGTAAATTACTTGAATGTCCTCTTTTGATTTATGCTTTCTTGTAGTTCCAATCAACGTAATCTCCTGATGTTTATAGAGATTTTTCATTACTATTGTTCCCATTTTACCCGTTAAACCAATAATCAATACCTTTTTATGTCCAGTTTGACTCTGAAAATCAAATACGGCATGAGCTGCCAATGTAGCAATTGAGATTGAAGTCTTGGATAGATTAGTGTCTGTCTTTACCCTTTTGGCACAAGTAATAGCATCACGAAATAGAGTATTTAGATAATATCCAGTCGTTTTATTGTTAAGTGCTAATTCATATGCACTCTTCACTTGCCCTAGAATCTCATCTTCTCCAATTAGCATAGAATCCATTCCGCTTGCCACTTTATATAGATGTTCAATCGCCTTTTCCTGTTGAAAAATGCGAAAATATTTTAACATAGGTTCATACTCTAACTTCTTTTTCTGAACTAATAATAACATAATGTCTTCTACTGCATTTTGCTCTCCCGAAAGATACACTTCACTTCGATTGCATGTCGTAATTAGTACACATTCAGAAACTGACTCAAGTCTAATAGCATTACAGATAAAGTCTACTTTCTCTTCCTCTGTAAATGCCAATAATTCACGGACCTCTACTGGAGCTGTTTTATGACTTATGCTAACATTATAGATTTTCATTTTCTCTTTCGCGCCTCTTTCTCTTTACATAACGTCCTTATATTTTTATCCCACTTAGTGAATTACCCACTTAGGGGATTATTAACACTAACCAACATGCCTGCGACTTGCTCGCAGTCCTACACTGTATTCCATCATATCACACGAAAAAAGTGTGAACAAGGCTCGTGGCTACATATTAGTATATTTTTCTAAATTTATTTATCAATCAATCATTAAATCTTAAGAACCCATTTGATAATAATCAAAAATATCCGAGCTTTTCAAGGTATAAAATTTATTATAACCTTGAAAAGCTCGGATATTTTTCAGTACTAAGTATACTTTTTCTCAAGTTAATTTATATAGGATAATTTTTCAAACTGTATATTGGTGTCATTGTTATCCTTAATCTGTACCTTTAGAATAGCAATCAGATCCATAATTTCTTGCAATTTCATTAATTCATATAAATTATTTGTATATGATTGTAATAATAATCGTTGTATTGTTTCTAATTGTTGTAGTATAGAATCAGTATTATCTGGTTGATTGGTATATTCCCAAATGATCTTCTTTAGATATACCTCTCTTATCTTCTTCTTTACATCATTATAATATTGTTTATCTGATTTATTCCGAAGAAAATTCGTCATCTGATACAATTGTCTCAAAAGAGTACTATCCTCAATAGTATCATAATCTTTCCCGTTTACATACTTATAAGAGGATTCTGCTGCTATCATTCCTTCTATCAAGCTTTCCATCATATACTTCTGCATGCATCCGTTTGTTATACTTCCTGCTGCATATAACCCTTCCAACGTTGTCTTACGATCTGCTTCCACACAGTATCCGCATCCAACACCATTTCTGTTATTATTCTGCGCACCACTTCGAATTCCCATAGCACAACCACAGCCAAAATAAGAATCCTTATAATATGGTTTAGACTGACTCCCCTCCAATAAATACTTTTTATCACTACTCAGTCTTCCACCCGTTGCACAAATGACTGCCTTTGCATAAATTGCATACAATGTATCATTGGCATAATCCAGACCATATGCACCTATGACCTTTTTCCCTTTTAAAATGTAATCAACAATTTTGACATGATTCATTACTTTGATCTGTCTTTGACGATAAACTGCACTAACAAGAATTGGCTTCACATTCTCTCGCTTAAACTTTCCATAAACGTCATCAATTATATCTGCTGTATCATTTTGATTATTTTGTTCTTTTTCTATATTCAATGATATGTCATTCAATCCTATTTCTTTTAGATTCTGTATGATATCATTTACCCTCTGTTTCATATTTGATGATAAATAATTACATTCTTCCATACATTCCTCTACCTGTGAGTTATCATTATCCATTTTCTTTATATGGTTCTGCTCCGTTATTAATACCTTAACATGATTCTTTTGTGCAAGTGTGATACCAGCATAACAACCTGCAATCCCTCCTCCAATGATTAACACATCGGTAAATAACTTTTTACTTTTTAGTTCCATGCTGATTACTCCTTCCCTTAGAAATTGTCTCGGTTTTTTATTCTAATGAATAAACTTTAGTATTGGAAAATTTACTCTCTTTATTATATTTACATAATATAGAATAAATCACCTACTTTGTCAATATGTTTTCTATGATTTATTTAAAAACGTATATTTGTTAATGACCTGTTTGGAGGTTGTCTAGGTAGTTTGCATAAAACAGAAGCGCTCATGCTTCTGTTTTATGCAAACTACCAGGCAAGGTTTTGTAACAGGTCATATGGTAGAGTACTCAATATACATTTATAATTAATTTCATTTTCAATTATCAAGGCTTAAATACCCGAATAATTGAAAAATGCAAAAGTAACTTTAAACATAAGTAAATACGCACCTCATAATTTTTGTTATTTCAACGTAAAAAAACCTGGGTTAACCCAGGTTTAATAAGCAATATTTAATTGCAGAACTATCATATTATTGATTAAGTTACAGTACCATGTTACTTAATATGAACAAAATAAAAATATGTAAAGGATAGAAAATATAAAAGAAATATTTCATACTTTTCCCCTTATTACCATTGTACAGTAGCATAAATGGTAAAGCACCTATCATCATCCATTGAAATGTATTTTGACGAAAACCTAATACATCAAATCCTAAAATAGAAAAAACAAAGTTAAAGATATTATAAAGAAGATCATATCCATAATAGTCTAATCGAGTCATAATTCTAGGGACTAAATTAGTATTAATAATGAATGCATATATAAGACAAAAAAGACTATAAAAAGTTGCAGTATTTTTTTTGTTATCTTTTACATAATAAAGAAGTATTCCTAATACTACAAAAATGAACCCACCTTCATCATAAAAAACATTACCCATAAATGCAACAAATACCAAACCTAAGTTATCAAAATGTACACCAATATTATAACAAATTATTAAGCTTATCATTTGCCATATACAAAAACATGATAAGTAAAACTTCCATTTACGATTATTTTCACGTTTAAATTCTATTAATCTTATAATCACTACAATGGAAAACAAAGTAGCAAATATGTTATTTGTTACTTCATCACCAACATTATTAAAACAATTTAATATATAATCCATAATAGCCATACCAACGCTAAATAGATACATACGAATAATATAGATTTTCCTATTTCTAGTATATGAAAAACCAAATACCATGGTAAACATAAATAATGGAGCTGATAATCTTCCAATATATCGAAACCATATTGGGGTATCCGGAATAAACTGCCCAATATGATCGATTACCATAAATATTAAAGCTACTATTTTCAAACTGAATGTTGACAATACATCACCTCATAATAATGTTTTCTCTTTCTTTCCGCATACTGTACTATCAAAATCGCTTGAGAGACCTACAAGCTAATTCTCGCTTTACTTATCTCTCTTTATAAATCGTTTATAAGTTGCAAATCAACAGTACCATATATTTACCAAAAAGTAAATATATGGTACTGTGTGAAATTTAATTAAGCTGTGAAAATGTAAACTAATTCGTAAATTCTAAGAGCAATTTGCATAGCGGTAATTTATCCTCATATTTTGAATACAAGGTAAATTCCAATTGCCATATCCCCTCTTTATCGGTCAGATGATTAGCCTTCCACCATTCGATACAGGAGTCAATAACCGTTTCTTCTGATATTGACTCAAGGAAGGTACTTGGAGTATAGAAAGCTGGCACATACGAATAGAGAGGCTTCTCATCTACTGTAGCAATCTTTAATCCATAACGTATCTCCATGCTAATACCAATCTCATTCGAACCAGCGGTTAACTGTTGCATTACTTTTGGTAAATCGCTCCCTTTATATGAGCTACCTTGGCGAATCAGTGTATTTCCTATCATGTTTTGATGCTTACCTTCATTGTCTGGCGTATTATTCTCTATTTCTGCAGAATTCATCGTCTCACCTAATGCCGTCACTTTATCAAATAATTTACCTGCTGCAAAGGTATCACTATAGGCCAAATATGGGGTTACACTAGATGGTGTCTCTGCCTTGCCTGTTTCATAGATAAATGCTTGATTCATGGTAATGGATTGTTCTTTCATGATGTCGTCATTCCGTTTTAGATACACGCTTCCCTTTGCATTCTGGAACTGATTGATACTTAGGTCTGTAAAGATTAGATTCACTGTCATCTTATCAGTCACTTCGATTCGACTGCTATAACAATAATCTGCTTCCAGTGTATTTTCAACTCTTTCTTTGAGGGTAAGATCAATCTTCTCACCAGTCGATTCTAATTCAATCTGTACGTTTGGCCACCTATCACTTTCCTTTCCTCTTGTCATATTGATTATATGAATGCATTCTGAACCTTCATTCCAATCCTCATTCGTATCCTCCGATTCGTTTGGCGAGGCTGGTTGAATGACATAATCATAGGATAGATTATCGATAACATCTGTAATTAAGATTGAAGAAGACTCGTAATATTCCCCCCATGCATCCTTAATATTATTTGCTAACAGATAAAAGGTGCCAAAAGCTTCATTACTTACTTCGTTGCCACTATTCGTTAGGAATCCAGTTAAGCCTGACATCAATTGGTCACGAACTACCATATATTGAGCGAGTTCTTCAAAGAGCCCTCTTCCTTCACGAAGCGCCATGGTAGGAGCATCGTTCCATTCAATATGAACATGAACACTATCTTGCTCATAATGTTCGTGTCGATAAGAGAACATGTAATCCCAATTCAATGCTTTCACATAGTCTTTTGGTGCTTCCATACTCTTTCTTGTGTTATGGTATTTTATCTCTGGAATCGATGGGAAGAGGCGTAATGGTACTGGTGCTGGAACGTCAGTACTATAATTAAGACTAATATTATCTTCTTCCGACGCTTCAATATGGAATGGTATGACAAATGATAACCAAGAGGAATTCAGATATTGATCAATATCTTCCACTGACTCTTCTACTTCATTCACTTCCATCTTCTCAAGATAATTTCTGATATATCGGTTATCATTCTCTAGATTATTCTTCTCTTCACCAGTGAAACCAATCGATTCAAAGGATACTTCACTTCTATCATATTCCAACTGACTTACATGATAGGAAATGGACTTTAGCGGAATCTGTTTTTGATTCTCTGGGAGATTCGTTGTTAGTACTAAATGTTGATAGGTAACTCCATTTTTCAATGAGATTGGACTGCTCTTAATTGTAACTGTTTTACTCTGGATATTCGTATTATCCTTACGGTAAGCAACTCCATCCAGTCTTGGTGCTAGTTCCTCCCATCCTGTAGTACTTTCTACCTCATACTGAGCAATCGCATCAATCTGATATCCTTTTATTAGATTATTTCGTAATTGCTGCTCGAGTACTTTCTTTACTTCCTTCCTTGCATCCTCTGATTCCTTGTTCTCTACATTAAGAACGAGATCAATACCATTTGCCACATTACATGCTAACTCCTTCTTACAGGTTACAAGTGCATCCAGATTGGCTCTAGAAAAAGCTGATTGATAGATTGCGGTATAATAATCACTGGTTAAGAGTGTCTCAACGTCTTGAAAGAATTGATATGCCCAGATATCCATATCAATATTGTGGAAGTTCTGTATGTTAGTATCTGTAAGTAGTTTTCCATTTTCATAGAGAGAAATAGCCATATTCTCCTTGGATATCAACTGATTGGATAAAGGTCGTATCGCATAATATCTAGGGAGTGTGTGCTTTTTATTTTGAATCATTACTTCTACTGGTTGTGTTACCATAAGTTTCCTGATACCATTCTCCAGCAACTGTAATGCGTATAATTTTTCTTTTGATTCGCCTATCCTTTTACCTGTTACTACTCGAATATGAGTGAATGCTTTTTCAATTCCATTCGCTAATGTCTTATAAGATACATTACCTCCATCATCCAATTCATAGTAGGCTGGAATACTAGACACTTTGGATACATAACCACTTTCTTCCCTAAAATCAGGATGAACACACATTTCATCACGCTCTATAGTCATATTCATAGTAATCTCCCAAAGAGCTTCCTCATATGCTGTATCTTGTATGCTCTGATTGATGACCAGTTCCCTTGGTGGAAGAAAATACCAAGCATTCGTCTTAATCATTGATGCATTCAAGTTGTAGTTAGCAATATCTTGATACGTAGCTTCTTTGTAATCTTTCTGGAAGCGCTTTAAGATGCAAGAAAAAGTATCATGTTCGTAGATAGCTTGATAAAGCGTCTCATATTGATTGTTTTGATTCTTTACAATTGTTACTGTCTGACCAGTTACTAATAAATCTGTTAGATATGCATTACACTCGACAAATGATTCTGGGGTAACATTTAAGTGTTCTGCTATCTCTCCAATCGTATTCCTATTACCTAGAATCGTATTACTTGGTACTACCCACATACTATTCTCTCTAACGAGAGTTGCAAGGTAAGGCAGGAGTTCTTCCATACTGATATTGGAATACCGTTCCAATATCTCATCTAAGCTAAATGCACCTACAGGACAGATTACAGTCTTCTCACCAATTGTTATTGTCTGACCATGACCATATAAGACATTACGTTCCTTATTTATCTCAGCCACCGCTAAGTCAAGGATGCCCTCTTCATCTGATATTGCTTTAAATGATTGTGCATTCACATAGTAATATGGCTGATAGTGACCCATAGGATCTAATGGAGGCATGCAGACACCTTCAATTGTGATCTGAACCTCTTGATTTAGCTGCAGTTCTTCATTACAAGTAATTAGATATTCTTCACTACATCCTGCTATCTTAGCAGCTTCTTCTACCGTGAATTGATTCAAGTTTAGATACGACAATGTTATTATGGTACCATTTTCATAAAGATTGGTTACCAAAAGATTACGATTGATTGCAGTGATTATATCTTCTCTAATATCTGGATTTTCTTCAAAGCTAGCAAAGGATTGACCATCAGATAGATAATCATCATAATCTAGCATCGTACCTGATTGTATCAATACCTTCTCTTTGTTCTCTACCATTAACTCAAGTGGAGATACCGTGATATTATATTCCGCTTCCATCCTCTGGCAGATATCTAATAACCGTACACCTTCTTGATCTATGCTTATGCTTACTCCTTGATATGGAATCGTTGTTCCTAGAATGAATATATCAGCTTTCTCCTGATTTAATGCGACGAGACTCTCTAGTGAGGTCTTCTTATCTTTCGCAATCTTTGAAAAGCTTGAATTCACTGTGGTTGTAACATGGTTTACTTTTGTATGGAGGTAGATACCACTCTGGAATGTTATCTTTTTATTCTCTGGCATACTCATTACGGTAGCAATATTCGTAACATAGCTTCCTGATTCCTCAAATACTTTATTCAGTGTCTCGCTACTTTGAATGGTTAGGATATGAGGTACTTTAATTACTTGATTTGTAGCAACAAATAGTTCTTCCAAAGTCTTATCCCTGATTGCTTTCACAAGTTGTTCAGTTGTAATGCCATACCGAGTGTAATAATCCTTTATTGTTACTTCATGAGCTTGATAAGAAGGACATGCTTTTCGATTATTTAGGGTAAGCCATACTGCGGATATCATATCTAAGGTCTGCTCTTTTAGACCTTTTTTCACTTCTTTCGATAAAGTACCAGCTAAAGATACTTTGATATCTTTTTGATGATATTGATAAAAAGCATCTTGATAGATTTTTCTCTCATGATCCGTTGCTACACGACCTGTTAATGCAATTAAGTCTGGACTTATTACGGTTTGCACTTGATTGTTCTCTACACCATACGCGCTATGAAGGAATGGTAAATCAACTGGTGAAAGGATAGGAGTCGTATAGTAGGACTGTACATCTAACTTATAATTCTCATGATCAGCAGTGCTATTACCAAGGATATCGTAAAAGTTAATCTTCATCTTAGTAGCACTGATTCCATCTACTCCATTGTATGGATTATCCCCCAGTGAAGGGAGACCCACGGTAGTGTGATACGTCTTATTTAGGAATCGATATAGCGGAATAATCTGTGAATACCACCAATTCGATTCTTTATCAACCGGAAATACCGGAAGGGATAGACCACTTCCTTGGTAAGAATCACTTTCTAGAAGTTGATACATGATGATGTGGAATAGTTGTCGCATCCTGTCTTCGGGACTTGATAGATTCAGTGCATCCGTATCGGTTGGAGCAAGTGTCAACTCGAATCCGAATTCTCCCGTATCTAAGCAACTCTTCTTCTCTTCTATCTCGGTACATTCTATTACAACATCTTTACTCATATCGACTAACACATATTGGTCAGATGCGTAGAGCCTGTTATCCTTACGATATGCAAAGAGATAGATAGAAGCTGTTCCAGTCTCATCAAAGATATTATCTGGTAATTCTTCTGGCAAGTGAATCCAATAACCTCCTCCACCAATCGTAGTACATTCCCATAGTAATCTTAAGAATCCACTTACCTCGGATGTATCTTTAAAGTACATACTGTTAACAGAATCCAAACCATAATCACGATTACCAGAAACATTAAGTAAGCCCGTAGCTTGCGTAACATGCTTCGTCTCCGTTGATAGATTGGCCTTCAATAAGAACGTAGTACTATCTTCCTTCTTGATTCTGCATAATCCTGCATCGGTTCGGTTCGTTACGTCTGGCACATAATAAAGCATAATGTGAACTGGTTCTAATTCCGTATTAGCTGCTAATTTACTCATATTTAAGAGTGGCTCTCTATCTTCTTCCTTCACGCCATATACTTCATAGGTACCATTGGTTTTCGTTTTCTTAATTGATATCCTAGTATAGAATCCAACATCAAACATATTTGTCTCTGCATTCGTATCGTTTTCTGATGATAGCTCCCTATATTCTACTAATCGTGCTGGAGTACCACCTGCTGTTAACTCTGGCAGAGATTCCATTCTTCTTAATGCCTGATTTGTTCCAATTACATTGGAAGGAGTACCAAGATTAATTGTTAATTTTCTTAACTCATATGGCGACATAGGTGAAAGTCCTTTTATAATTGCTGGACTTAAACTTTCTGCTGGTAATTGAGAAATAATCTGTGTTTTGGTATAGCTAATTTCTAGCACAGCTTCCTCTTGTTCATTCATTAAGAGTTCATGATTACCATTCGTAAAGCCTTCTAATTGGTAGTGGCTTACCTCTATGCCATTATCCTCCAACTGAATCTTAGATATGATCGTCTCTACAAGTTGAATCCAATTAGCGATGCTATCCTTATTTACTGTTAGATGAATGGCATCCTCTTCTGGAGTATCCTCTAACATTACGACGTCAAATTGTTGACCCGTCCATTCATACATACTTTGTAATATGGATGGCAAGGCTGGATCCTCTGTTTCGCCTGGTCCAGGTAGTCTTAACCCCTGTAAGAAGAAACGAGATACTTGACCTGCGATATTATCCGAATATTCCGTAAGCAATTGTTCTATGAGGGAACTTATCTCTATCTTAGGAAGATCTGGTACAATCAGAAGGAGTTCATTTCCAGCAGTCATCTTAAATAATTCTTTGTCATCCACAACATAATCTGTTAGTTCCACTACAGATAATTCTAACCTGTCAGCAAAGGTTTTCAGTGTCTCCTTCTCATTGGTTGTTATTAGCACCTCTGGAATGATAACTCCGATATATGGCATCAATACATCTGCTTCTTTTAGTATCTGAACTAACATATTTTGGCTAATCAACAATCGATTCATAAAAGAACTTGGAACTTCTGTATTGATTCGAATGGTATGATTGCCAACTACCTGATAGATATCCCCTAGCACTAAGTGAACCTTTAACTTAAATTCATTAAATTCCTCAGAAGGATTGGATAAAATTGCACAATAAGAAGCAACGGTAGCAATGGTATCGTCAGGAAGCTTTCTCCACTGTCTTACTGGTGTTAACTGACCAAATGTTAAAGGATATAGAATAACATCCTCTGGTATGCTAGAATCCTTCGCTGTATTTAATTCACTTATGGCAGATAGATACCACTCTAAGCATTCATTCTCTGGACGATAGTATCTCTCATAGAATACTGCTGCAATCTGTTCTCTGGATAGATTCGTATCATTCTGATATAGGATTGCTGGCACGGTAAATGGAGCATTATATTGTAATACATGTTCCTCCATAACAGTTTCTATCAGATCCCCCACCATAATATGATACTTATCGGAAATGCTCTGGAATGTGTCTTCTGGAGAAATGTTATATGCATAATTACGTATGTGATATGTTTTATTAGCAGTAAGTTCTAAAGAATCATTCTGTAGTGCAATGGAATGTGGCGTAACTCCAATATTCAGCCTAATCTTATAAGTCTGATTGAGTAAAGCATTCGATATCTTATTTTCTATATCTGTATTTAAGTAGATAAGTTCTTCTTCATATAGACCAAGTCTCTTTGCAATGGAAGAAATCGTATCGTCAATGGTTACCATCTCTTCAATCTCTTCTGTAGGGAAGCTATTTGCAATCTCTTTTAAGGAAGAAGGTTCTGTTAAGCGGATTCGATATTCTTCCATGCAGCTAGCTAGGGTATTTACACAACTTTTGGCTAGATTATAATAATAATCCGAATAGATCATGGTAGCATATGAGGTGACACTTGAACTGCCTACTTTTACGGTAGTTTTTCTTTCCCTTGCAAGGTGTTTTAACTTCTCAAAGTATTCCTTTAACTTCTCCTCATAGGATTCATCAATTGGTTGGTATGTTGAGAAATCACGAACTTGAACAATGCCATTCATCGAATAATTATAGGTTAACTCAGGAAATACTGGTAATAACACACCATCTACCTCACTAAGGGTATCTCCTTCACTTGTTGTGATGATTGGAACTTGCCTTAGGTTAAACATCATATAATTCTCAAATAGAATACTTAGATTCTCCTTGGTAAATCCTGCTTTCGCTTCCTTGGTATCAAACCATTCGCTAAGTTCCTTTAGTTGTGTAACATCAATTGACCCTTCCTGATTCAGTCCCTCCAATACGGATAAACTCCATCTAGTCATAAGTTCCACTAAGTAGTGAAAACATTTTTCTTTTTTATTATTATTCATAATCTCAGTCTGATCAATAAAGAGGAGGAAGGCTAGTTTATTAGTCGGAGTGTTATTTCTAGTCACTTCTGCTTGATCAATGGAAAAGACAGGTACCAGATTCACATTGACATTCTTCTTCGCAAGATCTAATGAGACGTTCGGATTCCATTCTCTTATGCTTTGTACTCTGAGAAGACTGCGGTCTTTTCTTAGTAAGTTCATTGCATTTCTATTAAGAGCCCTCGTCTGGTTGGTCGTCATATTACCTGATTGCCAAGGTGCTAATCTCTTTTCGCCAAAGGATAAGTCTAGGCGCATCGTATACTTGAACTCAAATGAGATTCGAACAAATAGAATCTTAACTCTCGCTTGTGCCAATATGGATAAAGCGAGGGAAAGTAGAATTTTCTCATATGCCTCAACTATGATGCTAGCGGTAGCCTTCACTTCCAGATTAAGTGCAACTTGAATAACGGCAAAATTAACCTCCGCATAGACCTTTCCAATGATTCCAACCGTTCCTTTGATAAGGTAATAGTATTCTTTCTTCTTCGCCAAGTCATTTGGCTGGTACACAGCAAATACGCCCTCTAGGATTGCTAATAGTTGTAGAGATGCCTCCGCCTTTAAGATTCCTGAATTAATACTTCTACCAATACCAAAGCGGAATCCAATTCCTAATGCAATCACTGGAGCGAACCTTCCATTACTTACTTTAGGAACCAAGTTCGTTGTCTCTGAACTTAGTACACCGAAATAGATTCCGCCATCTCCTGTCCACCAAGCTGCCTGAATATTAAAGGAATTCGTAAAGTCACCATTATGAGGAAATCCAAAATCCACCATGAAATTACCATTTGTGTAGATTTCAACATCAATCATACCAAGAGTAACTGAGAAGATTCCAAGTTCAAAACGACGAAAAGCTTCTGGTAACAGTAGTCTGGTTTTGAACATTCCAATATTATCACGAATCTTCTTGTATAGGATCTCTAGATTCAGTCCTGAAAGTGAGCCTGCCTGTGCTCCATTTAGTGTAATCTGTGCACCATAGAAATCAGGGTCTTGAAAGAGTATTCGCATTCGAAGGAATTCTAGAACTGCCATATCAATGCCTACCATCCAATCCACTGTCTCATCAAATGCTAGCAACTTACTCTCTCCTTTTACAGGATTTTTGAATCCTTCTCCTCCTGCAGGTAATGCCTTCTTCCAAAGGTCAATCATATCTTTTACCGACTTAATACTACTAGTATCTGTACTTGGCTTAATATACTGCCCCATTCCCAGATAATAGATCATACATAATTTCTTACCTGTTCCTGGTGCTTCTGGCGCATTTTCATTTACGGTATCCCACTCTAATGGATTACTCTCGGTATACTTTTTACCCAAGAGATCACCAGTTAAGATCACATTTAATTTGGTTGCCTGGCTGGATTCATCAAGGCTTAAGCCTACTGTATCAATATTTGCAATTCCAATGTTCAATTTTGCTTTATACTCGATACTATATTTCTTTAACGTTGGATCTAGTGTAAATTCAAAATCCGATAACTTTATCGAATCCAATACATTCCATGGGGGAGGTAATTTGATATCCAGATTTGGATTTATCAGATGAAATAGATATGCTAGAAGTTCACCAAAAGTAGCTCCTCCTAGACTTAGTTTCAGTGCTTGATGAGACGTATTATCTTTATTTTTTACTAATACCGTAGACGCTTGTAGATATTTATTCTGATACGATAAATAGAACTCATACATTGGCTTGGAATCATTGCTGAACTTGGTTCCAACTTTAACGAGAAACGTACCGAACTTAAGATTGCCTGTAAGATTCCCTTTGTAATCATATTCGTCATTGGTTGTTAACCATATAACCGAAGGATTCGATGTGCCCTTCTTCTTCCTCTCATAATCAACAGAAGCGCCAATCACAAATCTTTTACCAAGAACATCAATCTTCCACCCAGCTTCTAATTCACCGGTTAGATGAAATGGATGCCCTTCTTCGGTGGATAATTCCAACCATAGTTTCTTGATCTCTACGTCAATATTTTTCAACCATTCGGGTGGTTCTGTCTCAGTGAACTTTACAATTAGAGTTGGTATATTCAGACTACCACTACTAAGCCCTCCGGATAGCTTCCAAGCAGGATTCTCATACTCCGCTGTCATTTGTAAGACTGCTTTGTGCTCTTCATCATCTATTGACATATTGCCTTCAAAGGAACCAATTAGCTGATTATTATAATATCCAAGGTAGGCAGTGATGTTCTCTAGACTCAATGTTACATTGCCAAGAAGAAGATTCCATGCATTCGTAATCTCCATGTCAAGGCTGAACTCTTTTGCCATAACAGAAGCATTTCCTTCTAACCTCGTTACAATTAGAGTATCTTCGAGGCTTTCAGCTGGAATACCTAGATATTCCTTCATAATTGATCCAAGCGGAATGTTCGTATCTTCTTGTAAGGCCAGTTCTGCTTCCAGACTTGGAATATGCAAGGACGTTGTAAGTCTTGCGAGTGGAGTATCCTCTTTTCCTAAATTGTATTTACCAAGAAGGCTTCCACTGATTACATAATTCGTCTGATTACTTTCACTCTTCGTAAAGGAGATATCCCAATTCGTTGTAACACTGGTTAGCTTCAAAAAAGGTATGGAAGGCTTATATTCTTCTCTAGTTGTAATGACAAGACCAGCAGATTCTAGAAGTCCTGTTGTCTTTAAGGTACCCGTGGCATATGGATTCGCAATCTGAACCATTAACTCTTTTACACCAGCAATATCAAAGATATCTGGAAGAGCAATTTCTTCTTTGATACCAAAGAGATTCATGATAAATGTTGTTCCATTCTTTATGGAAAGCTCTGGTGCAAATTCCACCACAAATTGTATGTGATCTTTTCTTTCAATACCATTTGCACGAATCTGAATCTCATTTTCTAATCCTTCCACCTTTGCCATTGCAACCAACTCACAGGAACTTAAGAGTTTATCACTATAATTATCCACACAATGGCTCTTTAACTTCATGATAAAGGAATTGATATAGATTGCTAAAGGGGCAAATAGCTCATTATAGCAATTACCACCTTGTACGTTAAGGTCAAATTCAGAATATCCATCTACACCAGGAACTGAGATTGTCCCTTTTACTACAGGATTATCAAGACCAAGCCATTCTGACAGCCTCTTTAGCTCACTCTCATGCAGATCTGCTAGAAACGTTATCTCTCCCATGGTACGCTCTGTATTTACTTTTGTAACACTGCCATTTGTGATCTTAATCTTACTGAGCACAGAAGGTCTAAGTTTCATTAGATTATCGTCTAAAGAATAGCGTGATTCTTGGAGCTTTATGATATCTGCGAATGCTTTCCCTTCTTTTAGCTTAAGATTAAGCTCATCAAAAAAATCATTCTGGGCCATATACTACCCCCTCTTCTTCTCTGACATTTGCTGCAAGGTGAGTAAAATCATCCTGTGGTGTTGTATCATTTTCCTTATAATACTGTGGCACATTCTGACTCGTTCCATCCATTTTTAAAGAATAACTAATGCTCCTGTCCTCACCTTCTATGACAGAGGAATTGGTTAAATATCCAGTAGTATATTGTCTCTTACCGTATACATTTGATTTATTATGAATATAGCAAATATGCCTTGCCATAGCTACAGGATTTGGCAATACTGCTTCTTGCACGTATTGGCTGGAGTAGATCCAGTTACGATGTAATGCTGAATTCGCTATTCCATAACGTGCGTTGATATAAGTTCCGAATACCTTTAAAGAAGGATCTAACTTTGTGACCTTTTCTTTGCTTTCTATCACATAAGAACCATGGTGTGGTATTGTCATCAGATCACAGATGGAAGTTCCAGTAAAATAAGTCAGATTTTCTCCTATGATACCATTAGCTTTCTGAATGGTCTGAATACTTGCATCTGCGGTAAAGAGTGTGTAATGACTGCCTACCGTAATCTGCCATATACTAGACGCATCCTTTCCACCCACTTCGGAATCTGAGATTAGAAGCCTTAGTATAACATCCGTATCAATCCCAAAGACACTAAGATCTAGACTACCAACTACCCTCGAATAACTTGAGGAATCACTAATGAATACCTTTTCTTTCTCTAGAAATTCTGCATCCACCAAAGTAGCAATCGTCTCTTTCAGACTACTTTGCTTGTAAGAATCGTTACTTCCACCAAAGATTAGTCCATTCATATCTACTTCCAACTCACTAAGTAGATTGCTATACTCTGCATTCGTATGAGAGATAAGCACCAGGTTAATGAAATTATTGTTTCTAGCTAAAATGGAGTCTACTAATCTAGAGGATACCTTTTCATAAATTGACTGACTGCCCCCGCAATCGATAAGGATTAACCCTTTTACCTGATTCGTAGTCTTATCATAGATCTCAACGAAATTCATAACCCCTGGTCCTACTGCGATACACCATATCTTAACATAATCCATCTAATTCACACCTTCCCCCTTATCTTCACCCATCGAATAAGTAGCATACCAGCCAAGCTTAGTTGCACTGGTCTGATCTGGATTCGCAAATAGGAAGATATCACTGCTACCAGGTGGAAAGGTGATTCCTAATAATTTCAGACCAAAATTACGAAGCCTAATATAGTACTCAAGGTCATCTGCATTCTCATCCTCGCTTACCCCGAATTGAATACTCTGAAAACCTAAGGACATTACTCCCTCTAGGGGTAAATGATAGTTTCCAACCGATAAATTAACATCTCCTAATGGGTTAACATCCCCCCATGTAGTTCGAACTCCAAAATAGAGAGACGGACTCACTCCATATTGACCTGGAGTGCTATTTGCATTCGGATTCACATGAGTTCCATCCCCTGCTTCCTTCTTAGGTGCGCACCAGGCAGTCAACCATTCTAGTCGGATGGAACTGCTCTTCATTAGGGAACCTAGCGATCCCATATCAATATTCCAGAGTAAACCATACCACTCACCCTCTAGCTTTTGCTGATTGAGAGGACATTGAATAGCCCCAAACCCTTTCTTCTCTGGTAAGTTTCCCTCATTACCTGTTATCATTCCAAGTAACTGCATTGGAAAGCGATGTACCAAAGATGCCTCTCTCTCCTTACTTGTTGAAGCGTCAAATCCAATGTTATCATAATCAAGGAAAAAGCTCTGTATGCCTTGCTCCACTGTCATAACAATCACGAGATTATTATAATTTAGCCAACCCTCTTCTAAAATAGTATCATCTAATGCTCCCTCCTCATTGGTTTCCTTCTCCAACAGGTCACCGTAACCAAAAGGATCAAACTTCTCCGGTTGATAGAACTTCATCCTTCCTGCTAGAGTAATCGTAGCAATGGACCTATCACCTTCGCTTGATAACGACATCCTCGCTTTACTCATTCGTATCGAATTGATTGGTACACTGTCTAATGAGAAATCAGTTTGCTCTCTTAGTGAAAATGTATATTCCAATGCCTCATTGTTTTTGGCACGATTTCTCTGATAACTGCCAATAAGATGAAGTATATTCCCAGTTGTTAATGGAATCTTTCTCGTATATCCTCCAAATAAGCGATTGAGCATTAACTGACATAGACACGAGAAATATTGCACTTTGGAATTATAGAATAGAAGCTTGAGTTCCTTTGTTAGGAAACCATATTCTTCTGCCGTATCACGATTCAATTCTTCTTCATTGGTATAGTCAATTAATCCAAACATAGAAGTCTGATGTAAGACATTCGGAACACCTATGCTAATTCCACTTTGTTCGAATCCAATATGATGAGCGTAGAACTTCTCTTTCTCCACTCCCGATAAGATACTCTTCATCTCCCCTGGAACTTCGTCAAATAATACTGAGACGTTGAACGCTAAGCATCCGCACCAAGTCTTATCCTCGACAATCTTAACTAACTTGGCATAAGGAGAATCTATGCTTTCCTTCGAGGCATTCATTGCCTCATTTAAAATATTTGTTACATCAATTCTTACCTTCTCTGGATTACTTCCCTGATAAGATAAACCTTCTTTCCATACCCAATACTTGGTATCCTGTACTAACTCATATAAGCTATAATCCCTGGTATATTTGCATAGGAATATGGTATTATGCTCCTTCCAGTTACGTGGAGATAGCTGAAAGCTCCAACCATCAATTGATACCTTTAGTAAACCACAATATCTCAAGAAACAAGTAATCTCCTCTACTGTAATCGCCATGAAAGCTTCTCGTAACGCCTGCACAAAGAGTTGTTCCGTCTCATATCTTACTTGATCGAATTGATGGCTCACAAAATAATCAAGAACACTTTGAATCAATGTCTGATATTGTGGCTCATTCTCTAACATGCTCTCTGCTATCTCCTTATCAAAGGAATACTGTACCGATCCTGGATTCTCATTGGTATTACCTGCCTCACCCATTAATACTTCATCACTATTCATAATAAGAAATAGGCGATTACTTGAGATGGATTTTAAGAATTCCTTCCTTAATGCAGTAAATGCAAGATCAGGTAATGGTATATCGTCCGTACTCTGTTGCTCTTTACTATTTGCAATTCCTAGATATTCGATATAAGAATTCGTTGGATTCACTGCTGCTACAAGACCTTGAGAAGTGATCACATGCTTGAAATTACTTAATAAGTCTTTATTCACAGAACTCTGATTTTGCATTAAGAGAACACGTTCTCGAATTGACAATACCAGATTCTCAAGGTTGTTATAATCCAGCTGATCCATTCCAGAATTCTGTTGTGTCTCCCCTTCTTCATGAACTCTCGCTCCATATGGAATCATAGGAAAGGTAACTCCAACTGGCATTCTCGCACTCACCATATCATAATAATGCAATAGATTCGAGTCTATATATTCATATAGCGCTGCTTGCTTTGGCTTACTGTAATAATCCATTCCGTTACTTGATACTTGAAAGAATGCTGTAGTTCCACGATTATAGAATTCATTATCTAAGAAGTAAGAAGATTGCCCTGGTATCAAGTGAAATATATCTCCCTGTTCTACCTCCATATATTCCATTCCCGACAATCCACATAATAGCTTTTTCTTGATTCCTGTCTGGTTAAGCTCTACAGTATAATCCCCCATATAAGTTAAATAAGTAAAAGTTGCAGGATTAGTAGAAGAGTCACTTGGATATCTAGCAAATACAAGCCTTGAATTCACTCCTGTCTTCATTCGTATCTTCTCTCCATAGATTGTTAGAAAACCAGTCTCATAAGATTCCTGATTAGGTAAGGAGATATAGGTTCGCTCACTATCCTCTCGATAAAATAGATCAAGATGCGCGCTAACGCTTGCTCCTAATATTCCTTTTAAAAATGAAAAATAGAAATGATCTACCTTAAGATTATCCTTACTATTCTCGGTAAAATATCCGAATCCTGCACCCAGTTCCTCAAATGTCGTGTTCGATGTAGCAATCTGAACTCCAAATGTACCATCCTGAATCGAAACATCAACTTGATTATTAACCGTGATATCTTTATATGGCGTGTTAAACTCTGCGTATTTTATTACTGGTTGGCCAGTACTGATGGACTGAAAACGAAAGGTTGAACCATCCGTTCCTAGAGACACCTTTGTTACCGTACCATACAGTAACAGATAATACTCCCCGAAGGATAGCTTCGTCAATTCACGAACTTTATTATCCGTCATACGAATCCTTCCAAGAATCTGATAATTGGCTTCCTCACTCAACCAGAGAAACCTAACATTGTATCTGTTATTTTTAACATAGTCCCATAGCTTATAGATATTGGTTACTCCATTCCTTACAAAGACATAGATACCCCCAGAATCAGCAAATGATTCCTGTAAACTAAGGGTATCTTTTAGAACTTTGGAGGCAATATAATAAGTGACAGTACTGTCCATCCACCGATAGACCTGTAATCCAATTCGCCTAAAAACCTTCTCTCCCATCACTTACTCCCCTACCAGATTCTAATGACATCACCGCTATATAATGGCAATGATAATCTAGTCTCATAATCTTCATACAATCCGCCAATTCCTCTTAAGATACAAATAGGTACATAGTTATCCGTAATCTGATGTTGATTGATATAGTCACAAGAGATGCTTCGTTTTACCTGAATATTCTTTGTGATTCTTTCTGTCTTCTTAGGAAGTATGAATCCTTCTGAATTTAAGACATGCTCTAATGTTGTTCCAACAGGCACGATACGATCCGAACCGTTTACTCTGATTCGAATGCATGGTGTGATAATAGTTCTTCCCATAAAATATCCAGCACCAACCTCAGTATCGGTAATGGTACCACTACTTCGTAGCAACAAGGTTGCTTCCTCTAACTTGGAATATTGATCTGCAGCTATAATTGTCATATAGTATGGAAGCCTGCTTTCTCCATCATCGTTTGGCAAGAACAAATCAGTAGGAAGTACTAGACGGTAAAAGGCGCGGTGCATCATATCATTAGCAAGATCAATTCCACTCGCACCGCCAGCTTGCATTGACTGATTCTTCGTAGGTTCTTGTATTAACATTGCATTATTTGATATCGTTGTAAAGAAAGCGTCAAGGCCAAGATAATATCCTTGATCCTCAATATCCCTTTCCCTATTTGAGGCAATCTCATATTCAGCCACTGCATTGGCCATATAACCTGACTTATAATATCCACTTTCTGAGGTACAATATTGATTTGAAGCATATTCCACACGAAGGATCATTCCCGGTCTTAGATCGATTGCTCCTTCTTCCTCTCTATATCCTAATCCATAATAGAGACTATCTTCTGTAGACTGAGAAATAAACCTACCAATCAGATTCATGATAACGGTTAGATCATATGGCTTGATCTCATTCTCTTCTAGCCTCTTAATGAAATCCTTATAATCTTCTCTAATCTTTGCTCTTTGTTCATCCGTAGGAATCATTTGTATGATGGATAAGATATACTTACCATTCATCACATCTTTGTTTAGGGTAAATGAATCGTTTTCTACTGAATTAATCTCTCCTAGAATCTCAATTGGGATGGATATTCTACTATTATTAGAATAGATAGCTACTTTATTTTCTTCCCATGAATTCTGATCCTTATAATATAAATATGGCTTCTCTCGCTCTGAGGCAAAGAAATAAGCAGAGGATAATAAAGGTCTTGCAGTAGATTCTACCCCTTGGTATTTTTCTATGATTCTTCCATGGATTCTGTTTTCATTAACTCCTTCATAGATTGACTGAACGCTTACCATGTAGTCATCATCTGATAACGTACCTTGATAATAATTGTCTTTTTGGCAGAATCGTAACTCTTTTCCTTCTATCTCAGCCACAGAATCTACAACAATACACTCATCATGAAGTACTCTAGTTATCTTTAATAGATAAGTTACTTTCTCCTTCCTGATGTTCTCCGTTGTCTCTACTGAACTATCATTCAAAGAATTGATAAATCCAACTCTATTACTATTTAGGTCATTCCAACGAATCGAAGCAAAGCGTCCGTCAAAGTCTGCTTGCTCGATTACCAGTTCTTCGATTGGAATCTTAATAATTGGACCCTCTAATCTACCATCAAGACTTACAAGGCGAATAGAAAAATAGTCTACCTCACCAGGTTCTATATCAATTAAAGCTTCGGTTTCCTCTGTAAGAATCCAATCATTATTACGAAATTGGTACTTATACTGACAGCCTGGAACTTCCTTCCAAGATATTCTCGCTGTAGATGTATTATTTATTTTCTTTACTGTAGATTCCATTTGAACGAAACTAATTTCTACTTCACTTAGTAACGGTGTGACATAATCTGATATTCCAGCAGAAACAATACCATAGACTGCCTGAACGGCAACGCCTTGTACATCCTCTCCTAATTCATATAACGATATGCTTATCTTAGTATCATCTATAGAATAGATTAATTTCTGCCCATCACCCTTTTTGATATAGATTCGGTATAAATCAGCCTCCACATCGGTGAAGGATATCTCCAATCTACCATTTATATGTTCTAACTTAGTTATCCTTGGAGCCTCAGGATTGAAGGTACTAATATATAATGGACCTGAACTCTCATCGTGAATCTGTGATGCTGTAATTGTTATATTCTCATGATTAGAATCGATTTCTCCTAAGTCAAATTCCCCGTTCTCTCTTATATCAACGATTTGTTTCCACAACTTATCTTGATATATCACCTGATATTCCACAAAATATGCCTCTTGATTGTCATCTTGCACCTTTGAAGACACGATTAATCTATGATCCTCTGTCATCTCTATTTTATTTATCCTTGGAATACCCGCAACTAATCTTAACGAATTACTCTTCTGACCTATATAATTCTTAGAGATTTTACATACATATAAGCGATTTTTTCTCGCAGGATGAAGAGGTCTCTTTAGCTGTAACTTCACCTCTTGCCCAGAAGAAGTGACTATATATTCCTCCTTCTCATCATTTTCTTCAACCACAACCAGAAGTTCTCCATAATAGTTCTGCAGAAGGCGAAGTATTAACCTTCCATCTCTATCATAATAGGAACCTTGCAATGCAATACTTCCATGTAAGATGCTAATATCTTCATAAGCAGGTCCATAAGAGTTATCTTCCATCAGCGGAAGCAATTTTATCTTCCAAGGATTCTTATAAGATAATCCAATACTTCTCTTATCAATAGTTACCTTGCCGAATAAATGTGATATTCCCACATAAGTCTTATTAGTTATGATATCAGTAATTCGAAAAGCAATGGCTTTTACCCTTAATCTCCCTATAGTTTCCTTCCAAAAAATCGTCAATTGTTCATCATCCATCACGATTTTAACTTCTTCCAATGTCTCCATCAACACCTTTACTGGTATACTTTGGAATACACCATAATAAGTGATACAAGTTAAAATGATAGAATGATTGGAATTGGTATACGAATAATTACTGTCCTCAATTGTTAACTGTGCAATATGTTTTTCTTTATTTACTACCTGGCTAATGTTAGGTACTTTTTTATTCTCACGTAATAAGGTTAATTTACAATCATAATCCATTCCGAAGTGTTCTGAATAATGTACAATAAAAGTATGTTTTCCATTTTTCTTGCGGTATTTTACTTTACGTATCACTGGTAAGCGCGAATACTCCTGCTCTTCTTGATCTACCACAGACACACCTTTCTGATGAAGACGTTGACTTCATCTAACAAATTTACATTCTATTCAAATAGTGAATCAATCTCTTTTAAACCCGAATCTCTTTTCCTCCTTTCGAATAACCAAAAATCTAGACGTTTGTGAATCCATCACAATGTTGAATACGAGATGGTATGAATCATTGATATGAATAAACGAATTACAAACTATAATATTCATTTATTCGAAATAAGTTAAAAATATTCAAAGGCGCATTCGCTTTCTCTGTTTTGTGTAAATTGCCTGGCTAGATTTTGAAACAGGTCATTTGTCGGACAACTCAATCTATACATATATAAATATTAATTGGTTATAATAAAAAGAGTGCCAGCAATAAACTGACACTCTTAAAACTACTTGCATTATAAACCCAAGTGTTTTATAATCAAGTTATAAACTAATCAAAGGACTGTGAGAGGTCGATTGATTACTTAATCAGTTTTAAGCAGAAATAGTTATCCTACAACTTGCGAGGTAGAAGGATAGCTATTTTTTTGTTATCGATTTGATTATAAGTATAATCATGGTGATAAGTGCAATGATGAACATTCCAAACTCTAACATTAGACAAATAGGCTATTCTGATAGAACATACTCATTTTCTTATGAAAACAGTCCCTTTTTCACTTCGATTCCTTCTACTTCATATCCTGCATCTGTGATTGCTTTTGTAAGCACTTCATCACTTACTTCTTGGTCAAAACTAATTACTGCTTCTTTTTTCTTGAGATTTACTTGTGCGTTTACACCGTCAATCGCATTAAGCGCTTTCTCAGCATTTGCCTTACAATGATCACAGTGCATTCCATTAATTTTCATTACTTTTTTCATTTCATCGTCTCCTTTTATATTGTTAATAGAATTATTTGAGATATTATTTTCTCTAAAATCACTTTCTTGATTATTTACCTGATTGTTACTCTGTTGTTTGTTATTATTAGATATTGAATTGTTATCCTTATTCTCACTAGATGTATCACTACTGATTGACTTAAATCTAGGCTTAAAGAACTTAAGACGTAATGCATTTGATACCACACATACGGAGCTGACACTCATGGCAGCAGCACCAATCATTGGATTTAGCTTCCATCCAAAGGCATAATAAAATAGACCTGCTGCAATTGGTATTCCAATGATATTATAGAAAAAGGCCCAGAACAGATTCTCTTTAATGTTGCGAATCACTGCTTTACTTAATTGAATAGCAGTAACTACATCTAATAAATCACCCTTCATTAATACAACATCTGCTGATTCTATTGCGATATCAGTACCTGCACCAATTGCAATCCCAACATCCGCTCTAGTTAACGCTGGTGCATCATTGATTCCATCACCAACCATTGCAACTTTTCTTCCACTTTCCTGTAACTTTCTAACTTCTGCTTCTTTATCCTGTGGCATAACATCTGCAACTACACGGTCAATCGATAGGTTCTTTCGAATCGCCTCAGCAGTCTTCTTATTATCTCCGGTTAACATTACCACTTGAATTCCCATTGCCTTTAATTCACGTGTTGCTGCCTCACTTGTTTTCTTAATCACATCTGCCACACCGATAATACCAATTAAGGAATTCTCTTTTGCAAAATAAAGTGGAGTCTTAGCTTGATGTGCCAATTCTTCTGCTACTTGATGATTGGATATGGATTCTCCATTACTCTGTATATTCAGTTCTTGCATAAATGCAAGATTACCAGCATAATAAGTGGAATCTCCATTTCTTGCTTTGATACCTCTTCCAGATATCGATTCAAAATCCGTGATATCAAAAATATCAATCTCTTGTTCTCTTGCTTTTTCAACAATAGCATCAGCTAATGGATGCTCGGACAGTTTCTCTATGGAAGCTGCTACTTGCAATAGCTCTTTCTTACTCAGATTACCAAATGTAATGATATCTGTAACTTTTGGCTTTCCTTCTGTAATTGTACCCGTTTTATCAAGAACTACCGTATCAATCTTATGTGCAATCTCTAGGGCTTCTGCTGATTTGATTAGAATTCCGTTACTAGCACCTTTTCCTGTTCCAACCATTATGGCGACTGGAGTAGCTAACCCAAGAGCACAAGGGCAGGATATAACTAATACTGCAATTCCAATCGATAAAGAAAATTCAAAACTATGCCCTGTTAGCATCCAGTATGCAGATGCTAACACTGCTATTGTAATAACAATCGGTACAAATATTCCTGATATCTTATCTGCAAGCTTAGCGATTGGGGCTTTAGAAGAACTCGCATCTTCTACTAGTTGAATAATCTGAGCTAATGTTGTATCATCACCGACTCTGGTCGCCTTAAATCGGAAGGAACCTGTTTTATTAATCGAAGCAGCAATTACTTTATCTCCAACCTTCTTCTCAATTGGAATACTCTCACCAGTGATTGCTGATTGATCTACAGAAGAAGTTCCTTCTATGATTTCTCCGTCTACCGGTATGCTTTGACCTGGTCTAATTACTACGATATCGTCTATAACAACTTCCTCAATAGGAATCTCAATCTCTATTCCCTCCCTAGATACCGTTGCAGTCTTAGGGGCTAGATCCATAAGCTTAGTAATAGCTTCGGAGGTCTTACCTTTTGATCTTGTCTCAAGATATTTACCTAATGTTATTAGTGTTAGAATCGTACCTGCTGATTCAAAATATAAATCATGTGCGTACTTCATGACACGATCCATATCCATATGCCCGTATCCATAGCCAATCTGATAGATAGCAAAGATACCGTAAGCAACTGCTGCAAATGTTCCGATTGCGATTAAGGAATCCATATTGGGACTTAGCTTAGATAATGTCTTAAATCCTACGATAAAATACTTACGATTCACATAGATAATAGGCAACACAAGTAAGAATTGAGTAAATGCAAAAGTTATGGCATTCTCTTCTCCATGCATAAAATCAGGCAGTGGTAACTTTAACATATGCCCCATCGCAATATATAAAAGTGGAATTAGAAAGACAAAGGATGTAATTAGTCTTGTTTTCATCTCTTTTAGTTGTTCCTCAACTACGTTTCCACTACTCTTTTCAATCTTAACATTCTGCGCAGAATGTTCTTTGGCTCCATATCCTGCGGATACTACTGCTTCAATGATTGCTATATTATTGGTCTCTTCTTCCTTGAAAGCTACCGTCATACTATTAGATAGAAGATTAACATTAACATTCTCAATTCCGTCTAGTTTCTTAACGGAACGTTCCACTGCTGCAGAACAAGCTGAACATGTCATTCCTGTTATATCAAATTTTTGGTTCATAGTTCTCCTTTCTATGCAATTTCATATATTTTCACAAAGATTTTGCATCTCGGCATACCCCTATGGGGTATATTCAAATAATAAACCCTTATTAGTTGTTTGTCAAGCAATTTTGAAATAGCTCTTATTAGTTTTCTACCTCTTTTTTTCTAATATCTTTTATTAGTTTTTTATTATGGCTCATATTAGTTTCTTTTATCCTTTAACTTCTATGTGTTCGTTGCTATTCAGCCATATTGTCTGAAAGTAAAAAAAGCGCACAAACTGCTAAAAATAAGCAGTTTGGCGCATGAAGTTCAAGAGTTCTGCTAACGTAAAACACCTCGTGGTACAAAAGTCTGAAAAGCAACTATATTCTATCCCTCATATTGAAAGCACGCAACATAATGCCCCTTAGCTACCTCTTTCAATTTTGGTACTTCCTCTTTGCAGCGGCTATTTGCATAAGGACAACGATTACTAAATTTACATCCTTGTTTCACTCTAGTCATAACCTTATATTCCGGTATATCATCCTCCAAACAACGAACCCCAGGATCAGCTTCTAACATAGAGGACAGTAACATCTTGGTATAAGGATGTAATGGATTCTTATATAGATCATCTGCGTCTGATAATTCAACAAGATTGCCTAAGAACATAACTCCAATATTATCGCAGATTTGTTGCACCATTTGCAATTGATGACTAATGAAGAGGTAAGTTAATCCCAATTTGTCTTGTAAGCCCTCAAGTAAATGAACAATTTGCGCTTGTAAGGAAACATCGAGAGCAGAAATAGGCTCATCACAAAGTATGAATTGTGGGTTGATTGATAGAGCTCTTGCTATTGATATACGTTGCCTTTGTCCACCACTGAATTCATGTGGATATCGTAAGATATCATTCTTATTCATTCCTACCATCTCAAGGAGTTCACAGGCTCTTTCCTTTCTTTCAGACTTGTCATAGAGTTTATGTATCTCCATAGGTTCACATATAATATCTTTTACTGTATGGCTTGGGTCTAAGGAGGCATATGGATCTTGAAATATAGATTGCATCTTTTTTCGAATCGGTAGAAGTTCTTTTTCCTTTTGATATCCTATCTCAGTTCCATCAAATGTAATATTTCCACCAGTCAAATTATAATAACGCAAGATGCCTTTCCCGACTGTTGATTTACCACTTCCTGATTCACCAACTAATCCGAAGGTTTCCCCTCTTTTTATCGTGAAACTAACGTGATCTACGGCTTTTAGATACTCTGTATTGAAGGAGAAAAGCTTCTGCTTCTTTTGTCTAAAATATATCTGTAAATCCTCTACTTCAATCAAATTATTCTCCAAGTTTCTCACCCCTAACATAACATCTTACACTATGTTTATCGTTTTCTAAGTAATTATCAGGTAATGCTAATCTGCATTTTTCTATTGCATAGCTACATCGACTAAAAAAAGGACACAAATTTTCGTTTTCCTCTTCTGTAATTGTTTTTTCTATGAACCTTTCTAATGTTCTACCTGCTTTTGGCACACTAGCAATTAAAGCTTTTGTATATGGATGGCTCGGATGATAAAAAATATCTTCTGTAGTTCCTTCTTCCACGATATACCCTGCACACATAACGGCAATACGAGAGCACATTTGCGCTACAACACCTAGATCATGAGTAATCAAGATAATACTGGTATGAAGCTTCTTTTGCAGATCTTTTAGTAAATAAAGAATTTGTTTTTGAATCGTTACATCTAATGCTGTTGTTGGTTCATCCGCAATAATAATCTTAGGATTACTACTAATTGCCATCGCTATCATCACACGCTGGCGCATACCACCACTTAGTTCATGCGGATAACTCTTTAAATGACTCTTCGAATCTGCTATGCCTACTATGTCAAGTAACTCTATCGCTCGTTTCTTAGCATCTGATTTTGATATTTTCTGATTTCTACGAATCAGTTCCACTAATTTATCACCAATCGTATATACTGGATTTAAGGAAGTTAATGAATCTTGAAAAATAATTGATATCTCATTCCCACGTATCTTTCTTAATTCTCTGTTATTTTTCTCTAAGATATTATCCCCTTCAAATAGTATTTCACCATTTTTAATCTTACAGTTATCTGGACCTAATCTTAAGATTGATTTCGTAGCAACACTTTTTCCGCTACCAGACTCTCCTACAATTCCATAGATTTCGCCTTCCTCTATATGAAAGTTTACACCCTTAACTGCTCGAATTTCTTTACTTTCTTTATAAAAAGAGACCTCTAAATCCTTTACGCTTAATAGATGATTCATCAAATCCTCCTTCCTTATTTATGTTCAAATATTTTACGTAATGCTTCACCAAGATAATTGAAACTAATTACTGTTAACAAGATTAAAACTCCTGGAAATATTGCTAAATAAGGTGCTTTGATCATGTAACCTTGCGCATTATTAAGCATACTTCCCCAAGATGCTGTTGGTGGACGAATACCAAGTCCAAAAAAGCTCAGCGCTGACTCCATTAATATAGCAGAAGCAATATTTATTGTTGCTGTTACTATGATGGTAGGCATTATATTCGGTAATATGTGCTGTAAAATAATCTTTAATCTACTTTGTCCAGAGATTCGACTATATACTACATATTCCCTCTCCTTTAATGACATTGTTTCACCTCGAACGATTCTTGCAATACTCATCCAAGTAAGTAATCCAATGATAATAATTACATTTTTAATTCCTGGTTTCAGATAGGCATTCATTACTACCATGATTAGAAATGTAGGTAAACTCATTAGTGCATCAACGAAACGCATTAAGATGGCATCTATTTTCCCGCCCATATATCCGCTTATGGAACCAACAATAACACCAATCATCGTTGATAGAATCATAGAAAGAAAACCTACTAATAGTGAGGCTCTTCCTCCATATAAACACCGTGCTAAGTAATCTCGCCCCATATCATCCGTCCCGAAAGGATGTATGAGTGACGGTTTCGCTAATCGGCTTGTTACACTAATTGCATTCGCATCCACTGGGTATAAAAAGGCAAATGCAGAGGTTACTGTTAGAATAAGAATAATGATTACACCAATTACTGCTAATTTATCTTCTTTAAATCCTAACTTTAAGTTTTTCATTATATTGTCTCGCATTATATCACCTTCCTATCATCCATTGCTTCTTATTCTTGGGTCAATTACAACATATAAAATATCTGCTAATAGATTGCCTATGACGATTAAGAGTGCGGTAAACATAGTAATTCCCATAATGAGAGGATAATCAAATGTCATAACAGCATTTACGGCAAGTTGCCCTGTGCCTGGCCATGCAAATACTTGTTCCGTAATAATTGCACCTGACACTACTCCTTGCAGACTCATACCTAATACTGTAATCATTGGTAGGATAGCATTCTTTAGTACATGGCGATATAAGATGCCTGTCTCGGACATTCCATAGGCTCTCTGAACCGTTACATAATCACTTGATAGTTCTGTTATCGTACTACTTCTTATGTATCTCGTAAATTGTGATACGTTCGTAAAGGTTAACACGCAAGTCGGCATAATAAGATGTTTCATTAGATCCGAAAAGGTATTGATACCATCACTCCTCATACCAAGACTAGGCAATACGTGTAAATATACACTAAATAGATATATCATTATGATTGCAAACCAAAAAGTTGGAATGGATATACCAATATAGGAAAATATATTGATTATTTTGTCTACTAGTCCATTCTTATGCTTACCTGTATATAAGCCGATTGGAATCGCTAGAATTACAGATAACAAGAGACTGGTACCCATAAGCAACATAGTGGAAGGGAGTCTTTCTAGGATTTGATCTAACACTGGTCTATTATTAATTAAGGAATTACCGAAGTTACCATGTAAGATATTCTTAAGCCATATGATATATTGTATAGCGATTGGTTTGGTAAGTCCTAGATCTTCTCGAAGTTGATTAATATATTCCTCACTCATATTCGGTTCAACATAAGTTAGAACTGGATCTCCTGGTGCTATTTTGGTTAATGTAAAGCATAGAATAGAGACAATAAATAAAATAAGTATTGTTTGAAATAATCGATTTAATATTTTTTCCATAATAAATACGTAAGACTCTAGAAAGCTTCTATCCTACAAAGCTTTTAGAGTCTACGTTTTTTCACCTTCTTTTCTATTATTTCACTTTGTAAATTTTTGAGTAATCATAATATATTGTCTTTAATATTGCTTTATCAAAACCTGCATAGTCTTTATTTACAGCATAGAATCCATTCGAATATGCAATTGGGTAAAGATACATATTATCATTAATTTTTTGTTGTATCTGTTTATATACCTCTCCACGTTTTGTAGCGTCCGATGTTGTATTACCTTCGTTCCATAGATTATCTAGATCTTTGTCTTCAATATGTGAATAGTTACTTCTGCTTGAGCCGCTTGCAATATCAGCATATAAGCTTGGTTCTTCACCTAATGTATAGAATTGAAGTACAAGGTCGTAATCCTTTGAATCTTTTTCTTTTATTTTATTCTTGTAAGTAGATTCATCGAGTGGATATAATTCAATATTAATATTAATTTCTTTTAATTTTTCTTTAATATAAGTTGCTTCACTCTCCATTGTCTTATCTGTAGAGATATATAAGATATTTAGTTTTAGATTAGATTTACCAGCTTCTTTTAAAAGCGCTTTTGCTTTTTCAATATCGTTATCTTGCTTTGTTAATGAATCATCATAGTAAAGAGTATCCGGTGTAAAGATTGAGTAAGCTGCTGTCGCAAAATCGTCGGATAGGTATGCAAACTTAACTAATTCTTCTTTATTTAATGCATATGCAATTGCTTGACGTACTTTGACATCTTTTAGATTATCATTTAATTGATTAAATCCTAACGCATTCACACGTCCTGAATTGTAACTGTTAATATTTACGGTACCATAACTCTTTACCGTATCGTAATCTTCACTATTGATTAATCGACCTTGAATCTCACCATTTGCTAAAGATGCATTTGCAGAATTAGCGTCTTTTACTATTTTGAAGGTAATCGTATCTAGATATGGCTTTCCATCAAAATAATTATCGAAACGTTCTACTACAAAAGACTGACCTGGCTTATATTCTTTAAATTTAAATGGGCCACTACCAATTGGCTTATTATTTAAATCACTTTTACCAATATCTTTAACACCTTCATATATGTGCTTAGGTATGCAGTAGATTTGACTTAATCCACCTAAAAATCCTGCTGAAGCTGTTGGTAATTTGATAACTGCAGTTAAATCATCGACTTTTTCTACTTGAATTGCTTTACCATCTATGTATCCATAAGATTGGTAAGGTACATTTTGTTTCTTATCCACTAAAGTGTTAATTGTAAATACAATATCATCCGCTGTAATTGGCTCATTATCATGCCATTTTAGATTTTGTTTTAACTTTAGTGTAAATTCAGTTGAATCTTGGTTTGGTGTGATGCTTTCTAATAGTCCGTTCCCATAATAGATATCACCTTTTATTATTTCAAAAAACGGAACATAGATTGCTTGTTGAATATCAAAACTTGTTTGATCTACTACATATAATGGATTGATATTTTGAGGATCTGCACTTTCTGCAAGTGTAATATTACCACCATATTGTGGTTCGGTATTATCAGCTACGGCACTGGTTACTTTTTTATCATTGCTACCTTTGCTATTAGAATTAGCGTCCGTCTTATTAGTACTACATGCAGTTAATGAACTCACTAATAATGTTAATACCAAGATCATTAGTACTCTGTTTTTGTTTTTTTTGTACATGCTTTATGCTCCTTTAATTTATCCTACTATTTTGATATGTTTTATATATATTTTTTATTACTATACTATAGCCATATTTATTTGTCAATACCTAAACAAATATGACTATCTATCCTTTTTATCATTTAACGTCTATACGTGTATAATTCTCTAAACTTAACGTATGAAATTAAGAGCAATTTTCTATAAATTAAAAAAGCTTCCTAAATACCAAAACATTATCATGTCATGGTATTTAGAAAGCTTTATGTTGTTCTATCTATAATTTATAATTTCTTACTCGTTTTATAGATTCTATTAACTACACTCGATATGAATCTAAATTATTTGAATTTCACATACTCTTCACTAGGCTTACGATATCCTCTTACACGGAAACTCGTTTGATCCATTTTTCCCATCGTAATCATTAGAATTGGAATTTCATTTTCTGGTATATCAAAGATTTCTTTTACTTTATCATTATCAAAATATATCATTGGGCAAGTATCCCATTCAAGATTCTTTGCTAACAGCATAAAGAGCATACTAGATAAAGAGGCATTTCGAATTGCTTCTTGCACCTGAAATTCCATTCCTCTACTTTCATATAATCCATTGATTGCTGCTATCATATTATTATATTCGTCTTCGTCAATTATTTTTAACAGTTTAGAACTTTCGTATATCTCATGTGCTTTTTTGTAAGCATCAATATCTCCTGTAACAATAATTGTTGCTGACGAAGTCTTTACTTTATATTGCTTATAAGCTGCTTCGTATAGTTCTTCCATTACCTCTTTAGATTCTCCTACATAATAATGCGCATGTTGAAGATTAAAACAAGAAGGTGCTAAAGAAAGATTCTCGAAAATCTGTTCAAATACATCCCTAGGTATCGTTACCCCTTCTTTAAATACATTCGCTGATCTTCTATTCTGAACTACATCTAAAAATTCTGCCATTTTCCAATCCATCCTTTCGATTTTTTCTTAGGTTATTATAATTCTTAATATTGATAATAATTACTATTTTTAATAATTATATCCTATTTAAAAGATATCTTCAAGTATTTTTTTCCAACTAAACTCTATATTATACTATCGTATTCCAGTAATATCTTTAATAACTTCCCCCGCGATAATTAATCCAGCAACTGAAGGTACAAAAGAGGTACTTCCTGGAACTTGTCTTCGAACCGTACACTTTCTCTCTGTTCCTGGTGGACAGATACAATTATTCTTACAAGAATTCGAAGTATCTTCGATTGGAGTACGTGCTGGTTCTTTGGAATATACTACTTTAAGCTTCTTCACGCCCCTTGTCTTTAATTCCTTACGCATAACTTTTGCTAATGGGCATACTGATGTCTTGTAAATATCTGTAACTTCAAATCTTGTAGGATCTAATTTATTTCCTGCACCCATACAGCTAATAATTGGAATATTCTTTTCCTGTGCTCTCATCACTAGCTCGATTTTTGCAGAAACTGTATCAATTGCATCCACTATATACGTATATTCTGAAAAATCATATTGATCTGCAACTTCTTTTGAATAAAAAGTCTGATGAGCATTTACTATCGCTTTTGGGTTAATCTCAAGAATTCTCTCTTTCATAACCTCAACTTTATATTTACCAATGGTCTTTCTTGTAGCAATAATCTGTCTATTAATATTGGTTAAACATACTTTATCATCGTCGAAGATATCAATAGTACCAACTCCACTTCTTGCTAAAGCCTCAACTGTAAAGCCACCTACACCGCCTACACCAAATACTGCGACTCTTGCCTGTTCTAATTGATTCATTGCTTCTGTTCCAAATAATAGTTCTGTTCTTGAAAATTGATTTAACATAATTTATCCTCTGATTTCTATATAATATTCTGATGTTAGGGTCCAATAGCTTTAATTTAGTGTACTGAGTGTATATCGCTGTATAATTATGAATTTTGGCTACCTTTCCCTCAGGCACCATATTTTTTACAAGCCTCAGAACTAGCGAAAATACTCACTCACGTTCCTATTTTCACTATGAGTCTTGACAAAATATAAACGATACCTTCGGCCGGACTACGCCAAAATTAATAATTATACAACGATATACACATTGCAAGTTATAAAAGGCTAGCTATTTGACCCTAACATCATATTCTATATTGTGCTACACTTAAGTTACTTAATTTTTTAAGAAATATTCTTGATTCTCTAAACATTATTGTATGCATTACAAGAGATCTAACTATAATATAAAAAAATATATATCATGCATTCTTCAAGACTATATTCTTATTATCGATTTTCTTTCTATCACTCCCCAATATCACGGAATATGAAATGAATTTCGGAGAAATTTTATTTCATATTCCTAATGTCTCGCACGCTTCTCGCGAGACTATTCATACTAACCTTATTGTTTTAGTATTGTTAAGGGTTGACAACTTCCTAACAGAGACTTATTATAACATAAAAGGTTTTTTATGTGAATGATTTTTTATAATCCAACCGTAAATACCATACGAATATACTATAATTATTTTGGAGGTGTACCGATGAGTAATATTCCATCACTTGACGAAGCTTATGAATTATTGCAACAGTATAACAAAGATGAATTTCATTTAAAACATGGTAAGATTGTATCTGGTGTTATGCGTTATTTTGCGAAAGAATATGCACCTGACGAAGAAGACTTTTGGGCTGTAGTAGGGCTCCTTCATGATCTAGACTTCGAATTATATCCAGAAGAACACTGCATCAAAGAGCAAGAACTTATGCGCGAACGAAATATTGATGAGAGAATTATTCGTGGGGCTGCAAGCCATGGTTATGCTCTTACGGTAGATATAAGGCCAGAGCATATCATGGAAAAGATTCTATATGCCGTGGATGAATTAACTGGATTAATTGGAGCTGTTGCTATTATGCGCCCTTCTAAAAGTGTTGGCGACCTAGAATTAAAATCGGTGAAAAAGAAGTTTAAAGCCACAAACTTTGCAGCTGGTTGTTCCAGAGAAGTTATTCAAAGAGGTGCCGATATGCTTGGTTGGGAGCTTGATGATCTAATTCTGCAGACCATCCTTGCCATGAGAAGTCTGATTTCTGAGATGGAGATCTAGGTTTTATATAGATTACTATCATACCTCTTATAAATTTGATAACAAATTCTACAAATTACTCAATATGATAATGTTGGAATCAAAAGCATTATTTTAGTTTACTGAGTGTATATCTCTATATAATGATGTTGCCCGACAAATGACCTGTTTCAGAATTTAACCTGGCAATTTACACAAAACGGAAAAAGCGATTGCGCCTTTGAATATGTATTAGAAGATCTTGTTCTGGGATTATTTCGTGTTATATGCTAGGACAGATCTGTTTGAGCGCAGCGAGTTATCTGTCCTAGCATATGTTTTACACAAAATAATTCCAGAACTAGAACTTCTTATACATACTCAATGAAGCATGAGTGTTTCTGTTTTGTGCAAATTGCCTAGACTACTTCCCAAACAGGTCATTTGTCGGGCAACTCATTTATATTAAAAGCTATTTTCTTTTCATAAAACTTTTCGTTATGTATTTTTAACTTAGTTTATAATGTAGTTCTATACATACAAAGATCTCAACACTCTTTTTTCACCCTCCGTCAGATACACAGTTGGTGAATTATCATCACAAGTGTTACGATTCTCCACAATAAGCACTGTCGTTTCTTTTTCTAAAGTATGTGTATGCCATACTCCTTTTTTGATATTATATAATTTTAGAGGTTCCATGGCGATACTCTTAATCTCTTTAATCCCCTCTCCATCACCACCAGAAAATAAAGTACAATTTCCTTCCAGAAGAACAAAGATTTCATCCGTTAGGGTATGCTTTTGCATACTCGCTAAGTTATCAATCTCCAATTCTTCGCAATATCTTAGGATTGCTACTCTCCAGGTTTCATAATCAATTACGGGTTTATATCCCTCTTCTTTGTATTCGCTTACTGTAATATCATTTTCCATGTCTTGTTACCTATTCCTTTCCAATTTTCACTTATCTTTTCTCAAGTTGTTATTTTTTTGTTTTTTTCTTTTTAATATTTTTTGTTTTCTAATTCTTTTCTTATTATTAATGGCTCTTTATTTATCTACTTTAATTATAAAGGTAAAAAAACAATAAGTTCACATGTTATTTTTTTAAATGGTGTTGTTTTTTTATATTATGGTTTGCCCCACAAATGACCTGTTTTAAAATCTAGCCTAGTTATTTGCACAAAACAGAAAAAGCGAATGCGCCTTTAAATATGTATTAGAAGATCTTGTTCTCGGATCATTTCGTGTTATATGATAGGATAGATCTGTTTGAGCAAAGCGAGTTATTTGTCCTATCATATGTTTTACACAAAAGCTCCCCTCTATCGCCTATGGCGATGTAACAATCAAGGGGTGTGAAAATTTTCTTTTTTCACACTATGATCTGAGAACTAGACCTTCTTATTACATATTCAATGAAGCATGAGTTTTTCTGTTTTGTGCAAATAACCTAGACTGCCTCCAAAACAGGTCATTTGTGGGACATGCATATCTGTTTACATCTTTATCTATTTTGTATAGTTAATTTCATTTAATTATTCATGTTTTATTATAAAGTTCTAAAAAATAATGATTTTATGTCATACTTGTCCAGGAAATATGATACAATAGTAATATCGATTTACTTTATGTACTATTATCATATCAAAGGAGAGAGGTCACATTGAGCAGGCAGAAAAAAGTAGCATTATTTATATCTCACGCATTTGGAGATTATCAAAGGGAATTATGTAATGGAATTGTAAATAAAGCCTCCTCGTACGGTTTCAATGTCGATATCTTTTCATCAAACGATGGGGAATCATTTGATGACTTAGGTCTTGGAGAAGATGGAATATTAGACATACCAAAATATCAAGAATACCGTGGAATCATAATTGCTTCTGGTACTTATGTAGATCAAGAATTACGCGAGAATATCCTTAAGACCATTGAAGCTAATTGTAAATGTCCTATTATCAATGTTGATCAAGGAGAAACTAGATTACTTAGTGTCGAGATAGATAATCATGAGCCCATGAAAGAACTAGTGAATCATATGATTCGAGTACATAAATACGAACGTATTTGCTTTATTGCCAACAAAAATGAGGAGATCTATTCGAATCAGAGAATTATTTCCTATAAAGAGGCTTTAGCAGAAAACCAAATAGCATGTGAAGATAAGAATATAGCTTGGGTCCTAGATTCTCAGACTTCTGTGTTACAAGCTGTAGAATATTTTATACAGAATGACAGCAAGCTTCCTGATGCGATTGTATGTTATAACGATACGATTGCTTTAAATGTCGCAAGAGTTCTTAAGGAAAAAGGCTATCATATCCCAACCGATATTGCAATTTCAGGTTATGATAACCTTGAGATAGCTGCAAACAATATCCCTCCAATGACAAGTGTTGAATTTCCTGTCTATGAAATGGGTATGATTGCAATGGATAAGATTATTCACTCTATCTCAGGGGTGGAAAAAGAACGAACTACCGTCATTCCAACACATCCTATCATTCGTGGCTCCTGTGGCTGTGTGAATGATAATTGCAATGTGGACTCGAATTATAATCTGAAATTAATCCATCGAATTGCCAAACGTGAAAAAAGTAGTATTTTTGATATGAATATGGCTGGCTCTTTAATTAATATAACAGATATTGATGAAGGAATGGATGTATTAGAACAATTTATCACTAGCATTGAGAATCTAGAGGGTCTATATATCTGTTTATATCATAACTGGAATTCCATCTCGAACAAGATTAGAGAGATCACGAATTATGAAGAAGAAATGGATGAACATGATGGAAATGATTCCATGACTACATTAAAGTTTGGTATTAAGAATAAAAAAAGAATACCAGAATATAGTTTTAATTCTAAGATGCTCTTACCAGAATATCTTTATTCCAATAGTTCAAGTGCTTATTTTTATATGCCTCTTTATTTTAAAGATAGAAAATTTGGTTACCTTGCTCTATCCTACTTGAATAATCTACTTTCTTATGATTTTAGCTTTATGTCTTGGTTACGTAACATTAACAATATGCTACAAAGAATCTGTAATAATATTGAACTGAATACCTTAGTGAATCGCTTAGAAGAACTGTATTTAAAAGATGAAGTAACGAATCTATATAATCAGAGAGGATTTGAGAAACAGATTGACAGTCTTATGAGATCCGAAGAATTACATAACACTAGCATTATGGTTGCAACATTTACACTGAAAGATTTCAAGAAGATTCTTGAGAATCATGGTTATTCCGAAGCTGAATTCTCAATCAAAGTATTAGCAAGTGCCTTATCTCGTTCTATATCAGAAGATGCCTACTGTGCAAGAACAAGTATGGAGGAATGTCGCGTCATCGCTATTAACTATGACGAGCATAAAGCCGCTCTTTTCATTGATACAATCAATAAATATCTTGCTAACTATAATGCTTTATATCCAAAGGACTATGTCATTCAGGTAACTAGCAACTTTAACATTACATATCCTGATCACCTGGATATCTATCTGAGCTAGCGAACTCCTTAGTCAGGATAATCTCTAGAACCTGTTATAGCACTTAACAGAGGATATTCCTAAATTAAAACTATTCCTAAGCTTATGATGCTGCTTTACTAAATGTCATGAGTTACCTAACAAATGACCTGTTTCAAAATATAGCCTGGCAATTTGTACAAAACAGAAAAAGCGATTGCGCCTTTGAGTATGTATTAGAAGTTCTTGTTCTCGGATCATTTCGTGTTATATGCTAGGACAGATCTGTCTGAGCGAAGTGAGTTATCTGTCCTAGCATATGTTTTACACAAAATGCTCTGAGAACTAGAACTTCTTATACATACTCAATGAAGCATGAGTTTTTCTGTTTTGTGAAAATTGCCTAGACTACATCCCGAACAGGTCATATATTGGTCACCTCTTGATTTTGCACCAATGAAAGCATTTAGTTCGATAAACTTTTTCCAATCAAGGTATTCTTTCTATATTCGGTTGGTGACACACCGCAGATACTTTTGAAGATCTTCATAAAGTGTTTATCATTTTCATAACCGATATTCATGCCAATCTCCGAGATTCGCATCTCTGTAGTTTCTAGTAGTTTCTTTGCTTCTGCAATACGGATATTTTTTAGGTAATTCACAAAATTACATCCTGTATATTGCTTAAATGCATAAGAAAATAACGAATAATTCATGGATATGTAATTGGATACCACTGCCATGTTTAAGTCACTATTAAAATTCGAATTGATGTAAAGCACAGCTTGCTGAATCTTTAATTTATTATGGTAATCGTCAAATTCCACAATAAGTCTTTTATTCAGATTCACAAACCACTCTTTCATTCCTTCGCAGAATTCCTTCGCTGATGCAAAGGTATAGATTCCTTTATAAGTAATGGATTCCTTTTCACTTAGTTCAATTGCCTTCTTATAGGTACTAATTACTTTGTCAATTAGCATATTCATATTTTCATAAAAAGAATCTGGACATACCTCATCTGTTTGTAATTTATAATGAATATGATCCATCATTTTTAATACTTCGTCTATTTTCGATGTTCCAAGCATCTGAACGATTTGATCGATTATCTTTTCATCCAATTTATTATTTGCATTGTTATCTTTCCTATCTAGAGTATCATCTTCTAGGGTAAACTTATTATTCAGATTCAAAGATTGGTAAGATACCTGATGTTCCTCATTAATAAACGCCATCTTTCTAGCATATAGAGCTTCAAGATAGGCTTCTTTCAATTCCCCAAGCCCCTTGTGGCTACTGCTTACTCCTACATAGTAATTGCATAGTTCCTCATTTAGAAGTTCACGCATTTTCTTATTTTCCACGATAAAGATTCCCTGTTTATCCACATCTTTAAGATAGGTAATCCCATCAATATCTCCAAAGCTATCTTTATCATAATTGGTACAGCATACCTGATAATCCCCTTCAAAGAACAAGTTATTAAAATGTTTCAGAATAATCTCTGTCTCTGTACTAGTGATTTCTTTATTTAACATTAAATATTTTAACTGCTGATATCCAATATTCAAGATTCTATGCGTTCTCTCTTTGCCCTCTTGTATTTCCTGTTCTAATTTCAACAATATATTGTTAATTTGCGTTCTCTCCACAGGTTTCAGAATATACTCCTTTACCCCATATCGAAGTAGTTCTACTGCATAAGAGAAATCATCATAACCACTCACTACAACTGTTAAGGGTACATGGTTAAACTTTTGCATTTCCTTAACTAAAGTAATTCCATCCATTTTAGGCATTCGAATATCTGTAATCATAACATCAACGTTCTGATTCTCAATAATTTCTAAAGCCTCTTGTCCGTTTTTGCATTCAATCACATTGTTGATTGGTACTTCTGACCGCAGTGCTATTGTCTTAATTCCTTGTCGAATCATCTTCTCATCTTCAACAATTAATAGTGTGTTCATCTTTCCCCAACTCCTTACACTCTTCTATTACGTGGAATTCTTATTGATACTTTGGTATAACATCCTAACATGGAGGATATGTCAATACCATACTGTTCGCCAAAATGAATTCTTATTCTATCTTGAACATTTTTTAGACCAATGCCATTCCCTGAACCTCCGCTTGTTTCTATATCCTCTTCTATCCTTCGGTGAAGCAGACCAAGTTCCTCATCAGTCATTCCTTTTCCTTGATCGGTTACTTCGATGATAAACTCCTCTTTTTTCACAATCCCTTTTATATAGATATTGGTATCTTCTGCAAGTTGTTCAATTCCATGACTGATTGCATTTTCAACAATTGGTTGAAGAGACATCTTTGGAATCTCTTCCTGCCATAGTTCCTCCGGTATATTAAGTGACAGATAGATCTCATAGTCGAATCGAAGATTCATAAGATTGATATAATCTTTAATATAATCGATCTCTTGCTCAACTGTAACATTCTTTGAGAGACCCTTCATACTGTAGCGAAGCATCTTTCCTAATGAGGTTATGGCATCTGATATGTCATATTGTTCATTAACTTCCGCCATCATCTTGACAGATTCTAATACATTATAGATAAAATGAGCATTTATCTGATTCTGCAGGGCACGAATCTCAGAATTCTTAACTAGAACTTCTCGATCTATATTATCTTTCACTAATTGCTTTATTTTCTTAAGCATTATGTTAATCTGCTCCGATAATTCCCCTATCTCATCGGTTCCACAATAAGGCACCTCCACATCTAGATTACCATTTTGTACGATATGTAAGGTCTTTAGAACATCATAGAACCTCTTTGAGCCAGTTTTAACAATAATATTTATGACTATAATTAGTAATTCTAATGTGATAATTAATAGTAAGCAAGCTAGATTACGAAAGACATTTACATTATGGATTATCTTTTTTAAAGATACTACTTTCACTAATCTACCATCTAGTTCATTAATGGTCTTTGAAGCAATTATAACCTCCTCACCTGCTATCTTAGTCACTATAATCTGATCTTTCTTACTTTTATTATTTACTTTCGATAACAATGTACTTACGTAAGGATTCCAACGATTCTTCTTACTTTTATTATAATATTGTTCTCTAGTAATATTATCGATAAAACAGGACCATGATCTCTCATTGGTATCAAAAAGCTTTGGAAAGGCTGTCTCCATATGAATTGCAACTTCTATAATTCCTAGACGTCCGTGGGAATGATCTGGTATTAAGGTAGTTAATGACATAATGTGTTCCTCATAGGCTCGCACATGCTTTGGAAATAGGGAATCATTAAAATCATAATGCCAAGTTCCACTTTCAATAACTTCTTTCCCCCAAGACAATCGTCTCAACCGTTCTGTCCGATATAGAATTGGCATCATCTCCTGCATCTCTTTATTATCAGCATATACACGTATCTGATATAGATATGGATTACCATTTACAAGCTGTTCTAGACTTGAGATATCATCTCGATAGAATTCCATAGAGTCCGTTATGCTAATTTTCTCCCCTGACTTAACTCGTTCTAGATAACGAAGTAAATTGGGACTATTGAGGAATACCTGAGTTGACATATTACATAATTCAATTATCTTTTGAAGATGAGAGTAATCTTGATTAATGGTTGTCTTTAGCTGACCAATTTGATCATTCACTGCATTTTTTTGTACATTATGTAGGAGGAATACAAAAAATATTATAGTAGGAAACAAGGTAAAGAAAAAAACAATAAACGTAATCTTTTGTGTAATCTTTCGCTTCATTAACAACTCTTTGATATACCCCAAATTTCTCCCCCTTTGCTTTTGTATACACTTTCTTCCATTATAACACAAAGCAGAACAGACTACTATAAATGCTTAGCCTGCCCTACTTTTACATTATTCTATATTATTGGATACCTAATTTTTTCTTAGCTTCGTTCATTAATTCTGTTTTCTTAGCTAGAACTTTATCAATACCCCAGTCTTTACGTTTTTGCATAAAATCATTCCAGATTTTATCAAATTGTGCATCTGATTTTGCTAATAGAAGTTTAGGTAATACAACACCCCATTCATTATCAATCTTAGACTGACTATCTGCTTCATCAGAATCTGCTGGTAAAGTAACATCATATTGTGATGTACTGATTACATATGGATAAGTCCATTCTTCCATTTGTCCTAAAGGTTCTGGAGTCTTAACTGCCCATTTAAGTGCCATTGCATTGTCTTGGAACATCCAGTATGCTGAGTCAGCACCATATTGTTTATCATATGTTGCACGATCTGAATTTAATAATTCTCGAACATCCTCATGCATTACTTCTTTCTTATTCGCATCATAATCCCAAGTCTTTCCTTCAACGCCTAACCAAGTCATGTGTTGTCCGTGTTCACTCATTAAATAAGTACATAATTGGATAGCACGGTCAGGATGTTTACAATTCTTAGAGATCATAGTTAATGTCCAACCACTGATACCTGTTCCAGGTAATGTATAATTATCACCTTTTGAATTCTTAGGTCCATCTACAGCAATATAGACACTGTTCTTATCTTTTGAATAAAGAACTTTTTCTTGAGCTGCTAAGTCAGTTCTTTGGTATAACATACAGAAGTAACGACCTTGTGCAATCTTTTCTTCCATTTGAGCTCTCTTATCGATGAAAATGTCATCTGCAAGATATCCTTCTTGACCTAATGCACGGAATGTCTTTAACCATCTTACTAATTCTGGATCAGTAAATCTATCATAGTACTTTCCATCTTTTTCATATGGAATCGCTAAAAAGTTACATAAATATTGATCAAATGAAGTACATCCAGTTGCACCAAATTCATGTGCACCAATAGGAATAAGTGGTTGACCATTTACTTGTGGGAACATCTCAGTAGCTTTTTTCACTGCTGCTGTGAATCCTTCTGGAGTAGTCATGTCTGGGCTACCAATTGCTTCATAGATATCTTTTCTTACAAGGAATGTTTGGTTTGATGAAATGTTATCATGTTTTTCATAGTCTGCTGGTGAGAAAGAGGAGTTAGGATATCCGTAGATATGACCATCTTCCTGTGTAAACCATTTTACACGACCTTCATCTGCTACTTTAAACCAATATGGATCATATTTCTTAGCTAATTCATCAAGTGGATAAACCATTTCATCTTCAATCAATTGGTTCACTTGCCCTTCATACCATCCCAAAGTTACAAGGTCAGGTAATGTATCAGAAGCGATTAATGAATTTAATTTTTCTGCTTCATTACCAGCTGGTACGATAAATTTAATGTTACATCCTGTTTCTTCTGTAATTGTTTTTGAAACAAGATTTTCACCCCAAGGTGTTGTAAACCATGAAAAGTTAATATACCATGTTAAATCCACCTTTTCTTTTGCATGTTGTTGCCAACCTGGAGTATTCGCATCTGTTTTACTAGCCTCTTTTGAAGAACTTGTTTCTTTTGTATCATCTGATTTCTTTCCACATGCTACAGAAGAGATTGCCATAACTAGTACTAATAATACAGCAAGCATTTTTTTGATTTTTTTCATAATGTTTCCTCCCTTAATACTTTTATTCCTTAACTGCACCTACCATCATTCCTTTTACAAAGTATTTTTGTAGGAATGGGTAAACACAGCATATAGGCACTGTTGTGATAACCATGGCAGCTAACTTAATCGCTGTTGATGTAGTATCCGTTTTTGTTACCTGTACTGCAATACTATCCGCCATCTGAGAAGATTGTACCTGAGCAATGAGACGGTATAAATAAGTCTGAATTGGCTCTAAATCGGTACGATTGGTCATAAACATTAAACCACCAAAGTAGTCATTCCATTGACCAACTCCAGCGAATAAGGCTATTGTAGCTAATACTGGTTTGGATAATGGTAGAATAATCTTTCGAAAGATAGTAAAATCATTGGCTCCATCAATCTTAGCGGATTCCTCTAGTGCATTTGGAATCTCATTAAAGAAATTAATGAAGATTAATAAATTAAAGAAATTGAATGCAGCTGGAATTATGTAAACTAAAAAGTTATTTAGTAATTGCATTTGCTTAAATAATAAGAACGTTGGAATCAACCCACCAGCAAAGAACATGGTTACCATACCAATTCCCATGTAGATTTTTCTACCAATTAATCTTGATTTGGATAATGGATAAGCAATCATTGCAGTAAATAACACGTTACAAGCTGTTCCAAGAAGTGTCTTACCTATTGTAACCTTAAATGCCTGGACTACACTACTATCTTGAAATACAGCCTTATAGCTTTCTAAGGAGAACTTTCTAGGGAACCAATAGATTCCTCCTTGAAGTGCATCTGTTGCATCATTAAATGAATTTACAACAACATACCAGATGGGGTATACACACAGAAAACATATTATGACCATGAATGTAACATTAATGGTATCAAATATAACGGTTCCTTTGGAACGCTTTATTTTTCTTTTCACTTTTAAACTGTTATTCTCTTGACTCATTCTACTCTCCATTCTGCCGAAATACCGCGAATTTAGGCGCTAATACCAATTTAATATAATGATCTCTTTAACACTTTTTTACTTGTGGTATTTGCAATTATTAATAGAATTAATGCAATTACCGACTTGAATAAACCAACTGCAGTTGCATAAGAATATTTACCCATTGTCATACCAACTTGGTATACATATGTATCAATAACTTGACTCCTGGACACATTAATTTGATTCTTAAGGATTAAGATCTGATCAAAGTTAGAGTTAAGTAAACCAGACACTTGTAATATAAGCATTAAAGCTATCGTACCTGTAATAGCAGGTAATGTAATCTTCATAATCTTTTGAAATTTATTCGCACCATCTACGGTAGCAGCTTCATACATCTGTTGATCTACACCAGCAATTGCCGCTAGATAGATGATTGCCGACCAACCGAGCTCTTTCCAGCTATCTGAGATTAATGACACCCACCAGAAATACTTTGGATCACCTAAGAAGGAGATTGGTTTTCTGATAATATGTATTGCAACTAAGAAATCGTTAATAACGCCTTCTTTACTTAACCATGTTACCAAGATTCCACCAAGCACTACCCATGAAAGGAAATGTGGAAGGTAAGATAACGTCTGTGCCAATTTCTTGAATTTGATTCCTCGTAGTTCATTTAATAATAGAGCAAAAATAATTGGTAATGGGAAACCAATAATTAACTTTAATAAGCTGATTCCTAACGTATTGACTAATATATCATTAAAATTACTATCCTGAAAGAAATCTTTGAAATTATCTAATCCCACCCAAGGTGCTTCTGCTATTGTTCTTGTGATTCTAAATTTTTTAAATGCAATTATGATACCACCCATTGGAATATAATTAAATATGAACATCCATATGATTCCTGGAATTACCATCAATTGAAGATATCTCTGATTCCATAATTGTCGTCTAAATCTTCCCTTTTTCTTTTGTTCCTTTGGGTTATTCGTATGATTTAGCGCTAATGCTGAACCTGCCATGTCTTATTCCTCCGTCCCTTCTCTTTATAAGTGTCTGTTCCGTTCCTATAAACTACTCCGTATCGAACAGCTACCTTATATAACAATTATAACTTCTGAACCTTTGCGATATAATGGGCGTATTTTATTTTAGGTGTCATTTTTTTATTTCGCCTAAATCAATCTGATTCCATATCTTTTCGTTGACTTCTACTTCATGTCCTTTTTTCATCTCTTTATAAGCAGTCTCGTCATCTATTCCCTTATTCTTATAGTTATCTTCATAATATCTAGTACTTAGGGTAATCTTTTCTTGTATCCATAAAAGATCCTCTTCTGTAAGATTCATCTTTGCAATTTCTTCTTTTGGAACATTATTTACAATGCTTTCAACCTTACTCTCGCAATTCTTCACCTCATCATCCGTTAGTTTATATTTATTATCAATTGCCATCTGGTAAAGTAATTCATATTTTATCGCATTATCTAGGGTTTCTTCTTTCATCACATCACCCATTGTTTTTCCGTCTTTATACTCTTTATTCCAAAAATCTGTATCATTTAAAAAGGAGGCATACATCTGACCTTGTAGTGTTGTGAGCATAATATGATACATCATTTCATTTACGTGAATCTTTGATTGATCCACGGTTACTACTACATCATCTGCCTGATAAGCATCATCCTTATTGCATGCTGTGCTAATTGCTAAGATAAGAATTACTAAGAGTACAGCTAATACTCGGATATTTTTTTTCATAAGATTTCCCCCATTACTCCTCTATTTTTTAACCTTCTAATACAAGTGTTACAATACTGTGTTCCCCTATTGTTAGTTCTGTACCTGTACCACATACGCTAAGAATTACTGGCACTTCTTTTTCACTCTTATTCATAAGTACTACAACTTTTTCTCCATTTGGATTAAGGAAGGCAGTCACCTCTATATGATCTGTATATCTTGTGTGAGCAATTCTTTTAGCACCTGGTAAGATGAACTTACTGAATTGACCGATGTAATAAAAGGTAAGTCTCTTTTCAAAAGTATCTTGCTTTGTATCACACATGATTGGAGCTGCGCAGAAGTTACCTACGTGATTTGGTCCACCTTTTTCATCTAATACTAAGTTCCAGTCGATATAACCGTTCATCCCTGCGTTGAGATTACCAAGAATATCATGAGCATACATTTCTGCTTTGTATACTTCATTGGAATCCATGAAACGACTATATTCAACACAGCCTTCGGTAAATAATAGTTCTTTGTCTGGATATTGTTCTTTTACCAATTGTACTGCTTCAAAATGATCTCCTGTATACCAGTGGAAGGCTACCCCTGCGATATATTCCTTTGCTTTCTCATCTTCTAAAATATCTCTTGCTCGTTCGAATAGGATCTCTTTGTTATGATCCCATACATAGATCTTAACATGAGATAGACCTTCTTCTTTTAGAACAGGACCTAGATGATCTCTAACGAATTCCATCTCTTCTTTGGCACTGAATCTACAAGAATCCCATGTTTGAGTTGCTTCTGGTTCATTCTGTACAGTAAGCATAGTAATATCAATACCATCATTTTTGCAATCTTTGATATATTTAGCAATGTATCTTGCCCAAGTATCTTGATGTTCTTCTTTTAGTTTACCACCATGATTCATCTCACCGTTGGTCTTCATGAAACTAGGTGGACTCCATGGAGAAGCTAAAAATGTAATCTCATTCTCACTTACTTCTTTTGCTAGCTGAATAAATGGAAGAATATATTGTCTATCTCGATCTCGATTGAATGTCTCGAGGTTCGTATCCTTTTCATCTTCTACATAAGCATAATTACCAAGTGCAAAATCGCAACTATTGATATGAGTTCTACATAAGGTATAGTTAATTCCATTCTCACCGAAATAAGCTTCTGCGATTTCTCTTTGCTTCTTTTCACTTAATAGAGAAATGTTATATCCAGAGGATTCTGTAAAAGCTCCTCCAAATCCATAGATTTCTTGATATGTGATCTCAGGATAGATATTTACAATATTCATTTCTCCGATGTTATCGATCTCTTTTAGTTCCGATTCTTCTAGAAATCTATTGTTATTAAAGTCAGTTGTTATTCTTCTAATCTTCATGATAATTTCTCCTCTTAGCTTGTTTCATTGATTTTATGAGTGCCCGACAAATGACCTGTTTGGGAGACAGTCTAGGCAATTTGCACAAAACAGAAAAACTCATGCTTCATTGAATATGTATAAGAAGTTCTAGTTCTGAGATTATTTTGTGTAAAACATATGCTAGGACAGATAACTCGCTTCGCTCAGACAGATCTGTTCTAGCATATAACACGAAATAATCCCAGAACAAGATCTTCTAATACATATTCAAAGGCGCAATCGCTTTTTCTGTTTTGTGCAAATTGCCAGGCAAAATTCTGAAACAGGTCATAAGAACTGTTGTGCTGTGAATATATGTTATATTTGCTTATCAACGTATGGTTCAATATTCTTTGGAAGCTATGATATTAATGACATATCTCTATTCAACTGAATCCCTATATCTCATAAATTATTAGTCATTCTGCAATGTAACACTTATCGAATCTACAAGTCCGTTACGTATATCAATTGTACTTTGACCAATAACTACACTTCCGTCGATATGTTTTTTATCTCCATTTTGATAGTTTAACTCCATAGCAGTTATTGTATATTTTCCTGGAATCACATCTTTCTTACTTGTAAGATGATAGGTTACAAGCACTTTTCCTAAAAAGGCTGCTTCAATTGTCTTCTCATCACCTACTAAGTAATCTGGTATCGCAGGTTCGAATTCTAATCTTAATACTCCATCTTCATAAGTAAATGGCTTCTTACCAAACATCATAAATTGCCACATGTTAATAAATTCGGCAGTGGATCCACTTAATCTAGCTACAAAGCCCTTGCCATGAATCTTTTCATTTGGATTGGCGCTGCTTGCTAAGAAGGAGGAATTTTCAAGAAGACTTCTTCCATAGGTATCCACATCTAAGAATGGGATACAAGCTTTCTTTAGATCATCAAAATACTCGTGATAAAGTTCTGATCTTAACAGTTCCAATAAGTATTTGTATTCCATGTGTAACCAGATGGATTCATTCTCTAACCAGCCTGGTGTAAAAGCTTTGGTACGTCCTATCTCGTAAGAAGCGTCTTTTAGAGAAGCATTTACTTTATACATCGATAACTTTTTATCATATAAATCGCTCTTTCGAATGTTCTGATATAATTCTACTTTGTCTTCCTTCGAATGTTCTAATTTCAGGTATCTTACTGACCCTTCTAAGAATAATGGTAATGGCTGTACTTTAAACTTCTTAGGATAGATCTTTCCTTCCACTTCTTTATAATCGGTTACTTCATAAGTAAAGTAAGTAGGACAGATTCCATCTTCATAGCTCATTGCCTTTTGAATACCTGCATCCACCACTTGATCCCATAATTTTAATACACTTAGTAAATAGGAATCTGATAGTGCAATCTTATCTCCGCTGACACCCCATAATGTCTGTTCACGGTATTCTTCTTTGACTTCATTTATCTCTTCCCAGAATCTGATTACTTCTTTTTCTGTTGTAAGAGACTCTTGATATCCCTTGGCAATATGATACAGATCTTCCATCAATTTCGCTACTTCGGTAAATACGATAACGGATTGATGATGCTTCTCAATCATCTTAATCGTAAATTTAATCATTCTACTTAATTCATATGTCTCTGCCATAGAGGAACCAAATATTCCTGGAAGCCCGTTGAGTGCATCATACCAACCTGGTTTACCGCTCTCCATCTCAATTCCCATACCGTATGGATCAAGTGTTGCAAATTTGGTTGTGTTCAATAGAAGTAATTTCTCCATAAGATTGGAGGTAACAACATCACCTTTTCCATATTTACTTCTTAACTTCTTATGTGTTATCCCTTTTTTCACAGTTCGATCTAATGACTTATATTGACGAATACCATGTTCCGTCTTTACATAACGATCTTCTCTCTTAAGAATTTTTACCTGAGTCTCAAAGTAGGTATAGGTATTATCTTCAAATAATAATGTTTCCTCTTTATCTGGGTAGATACTTAAGTAAGCTTCAATGAGATCAAGATTGTAAGTCCAGTGATCCGTCCAGTATCCTTCGCCAAATTCACCCGCTACATCCCCACTCGATGCATTAATGACGATATCTAGGAACTCTTTGATCGAATCCAAATTATTTAATTCATATTTACTAGCTTCCATAACCAAATGTCCTGGTGTGAAGCTTGAATTAAGAAATTTACCAAATGTTTCTTGGTATTCCTTTTTCACGTATCCTAATACTCTCTTACGATTCGATTCTTCGATATGATAAGATATCTTCTCAACGGATAATGGACTATAGCCATCAATCTGACCTAAGTTATAGAACGTCTTAATATTCGCATCCTTTACATATGGAGAAAATAGAACATCGCTTCTTCTATTTTGATTCACATCTCTAAAGTTACCATTTCCTTGCGAATAAAACTCTGGAAGCATTCTAAAATAATTATAATCTCTTTCAATATCGCCATGTTTTCTAGAATATAGGTAGAAGATTTTATCTTTTCCTAATACAATCGGATATCCTCCACGAAGTACGTTATCTAGATAAGTCTGCTTGGAATAGGAATCAAATATCTTGGAACCTGTCTTAGTATGTATTACCTTACATAGTTCTTCGGTTAATTGGATTGCTTCTTTTTGTTTTGCTTGAAAGTAAGAAGCATCCTTACATTTTTGCATTAAAATATCTAGGTAACTCTTCTCTTCGACTTGACCGATCATCTCATAGATGGTAAGTGTCTCATCAGTCTTTAATTCTTTGCTTTTTCCAAAGAAACAACAAGGTAGATTATTCTGAGTTACTTGTTTTTCTACTAATAATGCATCAACCGCTTTTCCTTTGAATCCTTCTGCCACGTTAAGTGTTGTATCATAGTGAAATACCACTTCTGGATCTACGATTGGAGCTAATTGTTCTCCATCTTCTAATATGGCTACTGCGAAGTTACCTCCTAATACTTTAGATACATCCGCCGTATCCTCCATACTAACGCGAACTCTAAAATATGGAACTTTTGTCTCTACATCTTCTACTTGCATCCATGCCTTACACGTTTGTCCCATCTCCTTCATGGAATTCATGTTAACACCAAATGGAACAAGTGCTGGCATACCATCTAGAATCTCGAAGGCAATTGTCTTACTGCTTGTATTTTTAACACTTACTTTACGAACCAATCCACCAACTCTTTCACTTGGAAGTGTAAAATAAGTCACTTTGATTTCTAAGTTATTCTCTGAATCTTCTTCTATGATTTCTAACTCATTCATACCGATTAGCATCTTTTTCGCTTTAGTCTCATCCTGAAATGGCTCAATGTATTTGCCATTCTTTTTTAAGAAAGTACGAAATCCAATCTTCTTGGTATTCTGATATGCTTGGTGCGCAGGGAAGAATTCCATAATTGCATGATCTTTATCTTCAATACCAAAACTTGTGATACACTGTCCTCTATTTACATAATAGCACCAGATTGGGATTCCGTATCTGCCACTAATTCCAGGTAGGAAACTTGAAAATGTTGATTTCTTACCATAATTCTCAATTACAAATCGTTCATTCTTGTCTAACATACGTTGCCCTCCATTTCATAGTTTCATTATAATAATTTGTAATTTTTCTTACATTGTCTCATTTTTTAATATGGTATCATTTTTTTAGTTTTAGCTCTTAGTCTATTATTTAGTTCTTGGACGTGAACAAGTCCCTTAGGAAGTTTATTGATAAATATTACGGTATGCACCTGCGTGCCTGGATTTTGGGATAAAGAAGTATAAGAGATTCTAAATGAAAAAAGAATCACTCAGAACATAATCAGAAGGAGCGAACTCGCTGAAAAGCGCTCAGACAGCACTCCTTCTGATTATTGAATGATTCTTCTTTCATTAAGATTCTCTAATACTCTTTAAAACAAAATTCAGGCACGCAGGTGCATACCGTAATATTTAGGCAAGGTGTTTAAGGGACTTGTTCAGTGGGGACTTTATTGGATTTCCTTTTGACTTATGATATTCTTCAAAACAGTGATAATATTTTCTTCGGTCTGAAAACTTCACATTAATAGCAGGAAAGACTTCTTTCATAAGTTCTAGGTTAAGTAGCAACGATCTGTTCTTCCATTTCCATTATTGATGGGATGTATCTTCTCAAACTTTAAATGTAGCAATGCTATCCTTTCGATTGTAAAATGCAAGAGTGTTACCCGATGAATTATAAAGCAACACTCTCATTCTTATTCAAACTTATTCTAATAAAACCACAATCTCATGGTATCTATCTGCTTCTAATCCTTCAATTACTTTTCGATCAATTCTTCCCTTATGGCTAGTAACCATTATATCTTCACCATTTAACAGAACCCTCATAATCTGATAGTCTCCATACTCTTTTTCATTCACATTCTGATAAGTAACTCTAAGATTACGATTCGCAAAATTCATCGTTAATGAAGCATTATTCTTAGAATTAAATTGTTGCTTCAGAAGTTTCGGTTCGAATACTAGATTGCCCTTGCTTCCTTTTACTCCAAACATTTCAGTAATCACCGTTAGCATCAACCAGCTGGCTGCACCAGTAAGGTAGTGATACATTCCCCTACCTTCTTCATTAAAATATTCAGGTATTCCAGGGTAGATTCTACTTACTTCAAAATTATTGACTTGTTGGTATAATGCGTGAATTACTTTGTAACCTTCCTTCGCGTATCCTCTCTTATATAATGCATTGGCATACATAACTGCCATATGGGAGAATACTGCTCCATTTTCCTTATGACCATAGGCAAATCCAAACATTCTACCTAAGTCATCCTTCACCTCATAGAAGTTCGTATTTAGGCGATATCCACCAACTTTTTCTTCATATAAGTATTCATCTGCTGCTTTTATGATTGCTTCTACCTGTTCCTTCGTTGCAGTATCTGACATAATGGTGAACACTTGGCTCGTTAGCATCATGCGATTTCCTTTCTCAAATTCACCCTCCACTCTTCTTCCATGATTATCATAATACCCATTAAACCAAGAATGATTCCCTACCGTGATCCACTCATTCTTTTTAATATGTTCTTTGATCCACTCTGCCTTTTTCGTTAGGTCCCTGGCTAGAGCTTCACTCGATAATATAATAAAATCTCCTGATACCTCTTGCTTACATGTATAACAATAGTTATGAAGACATTCCTTTTTCTTCGTAACGTCGTCATATATCTGTGTCTCTTCCTGTAGTAGACTTCCAAGTTCTTTGACTATCTTAATCTCTTTCATCCCTTTTTGGTCTTCTAACACCTGAATCAACTTGGCAAGAGTGATTAGATTTCCTGCATAAGCTGCTGTAAATGCAACACTCTCTCCCTTCTGATCAGCCATATCAAGTGCGTCATTCCAATCAGCACCACGTAGACGCATATGATTATGTTCTCCCACATCATAATATGCAGTCAGATGTTGCACCAATAGATGTTCTAATATACTTCCCCTATAGATATGATTTTCTTTGTCTATTAGACATGGCTTTCTATCACTGGTAAATGTAGTATCGATCTCTTCTCCACGAACCACTTGCTTATCATAGAAATAGGTATTCTCCTCTAAGAGAATATCGATATCACCTGTTTGTTCAATATAGAAGTTCGTGGTAATCAGTGGCCATACTCCATGATCCATCCAGACTCTAGTGATATTATTACGATCTGCAATGAATTCACCTTGCTGTTCACCGATAATCGTAGCATTGGTTCCGTCCATACGAACTCCAGCAAAATTATCAATTAGCATCTTACGAACTCCATTTGGATTCATTATAAGAAGTGCTAGACAGTCCTGCCATAGATCTCTCCATCCTCTACCTCCTTTGCCATAATCGTGATGTGGTAAAAAGGAACATCCATAGATTCTACGAAGAATCGGCTGCACACTTACCCAATACATAAATTGATTAAAATCAGCATCTCCTGTCTCATAATACACATTCTGCTTCTTCTCCCAGTGTTCTTTCGCCTGTTCCAAAGCATTCATCACGTCTTTCACTGTGGAATATGCTAGTCCCACCTCTTCTATCACACTCTCCTTAGTTGCAATGCCCATTCTAATGATAAAGCTCTTCTCTTCTCCCGGCTTTAACGTGCATGGTTCAAATTGAATTCCACCCATAGCTTCATATCCATCTAGGAAGATTCCTTCGCCTACAGGCTCTTTCTCTCTGATGATTGCTTCTGGTCTTTCAAAAGAACCACCTTCTCCAATATATTTTTCCACGCAAGGAAAGAATCCTTTTGGACATTCCCCTTCTCCTGTCGAGCCAGATACATAATAAAGCAGTTCGTTCTTTTTATGACCTCGTTCATCAAAAGTTAAGGTAGGGTTAACAATAATACTATTTCCAGTAGTCTTGATACGGTGTAATAGTGAAGTTACATGTCGATGATCTCTGATATTATCTGCTGAGCGACAATATAGTGGAATTGCTGCAGTTGCAGTAAATGTAATCTCTTCGTTACTTATATTCTGAATATCCACCTTCATGATCTCTACCTGATGATCCATTGGAACAAAAGACAATATGCTTGAACTTAGTCCCATATCCTTCGATACACGATGGATGGAATGCCATAACACACCTGCTCTTAAGGTTACCTCTTCTTCCTCCCTTGTAAATACCTTCGCTTGTTGACTAGAAGATACGCCTGTCGCTGACCATTCTCCTTTTCCTTTTACATTACACCAAAAGTTACGACTTACTTTATTGGCATGCAATTCTTCACTACTGATTGGTTGTAACAAAAAGGAATTCTGACTCGTTTTAAAATCTCCTGAAAGATATGGATTAACTACACTTTTCACTCCGTTTTCGTTGGCGATGGGAAATACAAGTAACTCGTATTTCCTGGATATTTCATCTCAAAGGTTCCTTTTTTATCAATATATTCATATGCTTTCATGATTTTCCTCCCTAATCTACTCTGGTATTTGTATTATACATTTTCATAACTTTTCGATTAAGGTATTATTTTTTGAATAGGTGGGGATTTTTTATTCTTGTAATAAGATGACCTGTTGTTAAGGTAGTCTAGGAAATATGTACAAAACAGAAAAAGTGATTGCTTCATTGAGCGTGTATAAGAAGTTCTAATTCTCAGCTTATTTTGTGTAAGACATATCCTAGGACAGACAACTCGCTTTGCTCAAACAGGTCTGTCCTAGGATATAACACAAAATGAACTGAGAATAAGAACTTCTAATACATGCTCAAAGGCGCATTCACTTTTTCTGTTTTGTACATATTTCCAGGCAAGGTTATGGAACAGGTCATAATTGGATGAATTGTAATCTGGTACTCAACCTAACCGTCTTTAAGACAACAATTTCAATCTAGGTATTTTTATGCCATATATAAAAGGTACTTCTGAAATAGTTATCGGCATTGCAAACTCTCGCGCCAAATGTGGACGCATCAGCGACATCTTCCCTTCGCGCTTATGTGCATCCTGCACGTAGTGCTTTTTAATTTATAAGAAATTTAAAGAAATGTCATATAAATTAAAAATAGCTCCGACATGAATATTTCTCAAGTCGGAGCTATTTTCTGCTACCTTAATGAATAGCGTCTATTAATAATTATGAATATGAAACTGGCAATATTATTCTGCTTTGAATAAAGGAGTTGAAAGATATCTTTCTCCTGTATCTGGTAATAAGACTACGATCTTCTTACCTTTATTTTCTGGACGTTTTGCTAGTACTGTTGCTGCATGAATTGCTGCACCTGATGAGATTCCAACTAATAGGCCTTCTTGTTTGGCAACCGCTCTTGAAGCTTCGAATGCATCATCATTTTCTACTTGAATAATCTCATCTACAACATCAAGATTAATTACTGCTGGTACGAATCCTGCACCAATACCTTGAATCTTATGTGGTCCTGGTTTACCACCAGATAATACTGGTGATGCTGCTGGTTCTACTGCAACAACTTTAACGTTAGGATTTTTCTTCTTTAACACTTCACCCGTTCCAGTAACAGTACCACCTGTACCTACACCAGATACGAAGATATCAACTTCACCATCTGTGTCTCTCCAGATCTCTTCTGCTGTTGTAAGTCTATGAACTTCTGGATTGGCTGAATTCTCGAATTGTTGAGGTATAAATGAATTGCCGTATTCTTCTGCTAAGCTTACTGCTTTCGCGATTGCACCTTTCATTCCTTCTGCACCAGGAGTTAATACTACTTCCGCGCCTAGAGCTGCAACGATTGTTCTTCTCTCAACACTCATTGTATCAGGCATTGTAAGGATTAGACGTAGGCCTTTCGCTGCTGCAACAAAAGCTAAACCAATACCTGTATTACCGCTTGTTGGCTCAATGATTACTGTATCTTTATTTACTTTACCTTCTTTGATTGCAGTTTCAAGCATAGCATTGGCTACTCTATCTTTTACACTTCCAAGTGGATTAAAATATTCTAATTTAGTGATGATTGTAGCTTCAAGATTATTCTTAGCCTCATAGTTGCTTAATTCTAAAAGTGGTGTGTTTCCAATTAAATCTGTTAATTTTTTTGCGATCTTTGACATAATAATTACTTCCTTTCTTTCTTATACGATTATTGTTAGTATTCTTTAAAATAGATTTATTATTATTGTAACTGATTTTTCTTTATGATTATACTAAAAAATTATTATTTTACCGCTTTCTCAAGTGCTTGCTTAATATCCTCAATCAGATCCTCTGCATCCTCAATACCGATAGATAATCGGACTGTATCTGGTGTGATTCCAGCTTTCTTTTGCTCCTCTTCATTTAACTGAAGATGTGTTGTAGTTGCTGGATGAATAACTAATGATTTGGCATCCGCAACATTGGCTAGTATAGAGAATATCTCAAGACTATCAATAAATGTGATAGCTGCTTCCTTACCTCCTTTTACGCCAAATGTAAATATAGAACCAGCGCCCTTAGGGAAATATTTATTAGCAAGATCATGATATTTACTTGATTCAAGACTAGGATAATTCACCCATGCTACTTTATCACTTTGCTCTAGGAACTCTACAATTTTCTTCGTATTCTCTACGTGTCGCTCTACTCTTACAGAAAGGCTTTCTAACCCTTGAAGAAATAGAAATGAGTTAAATGGAGAAAGAGTTGCTCCAGTATCTCTTAATAAGGTTACTCTTAATTTGGTAATATAAGCTGCTGCTCCAATGGCTTCATAATATTTAATTCCATGATAGCTTGGATCTGGTTCTGTAAGTCCAGGGAATTTACCACTCTTAGACCAATCAAAACGACCTCCATCTACTACTATACCACCAATCGAAGTGCCATGACCACCAATAAATTTGGTTGCTGAATGAACAACAATATCTGCACCATATTCAATTGGACGAATCAGATATGGAGTTCCAAATGTATTATCGATAATTAGAGGAATTCCATTCTCATGAGCGATACTAGCAACCGCTTCAATATCTACGATATTAATACCTGGATTACCTAATGATTCAATGAACACTGCTTTCGTATTTTCTTTAATCGCATTTCCAAAGTTCTCTACATCATCAGGATCCACAAAGGTTGTTGTAATTCCTAAAGCTGGAAGCGTATGTTCAAGTAAATTATGAGTCCCACCATATAAAGTACTTGCAGCAACGATATGATCTCCAGCTCTCGCGATGTTTAATACTGCGTATGTAATTGCTGCAGCACCAGAAGCTGTAGCTAGGGCTCCTACTCCACCTTCTAGAGCTGCAACACGTTTTTCAAAGACATCTGTTGTTGGATTCATAATTCTAGTGTAGATATTGCCACCCTCCGCTAGTGAAAAACGATTCTCACCTTGCTTAGAATCTTCAAATACATAGGATGTAGTCTGATAAATAGGTACTGCTCTTGATCCAGTCGTTGGGTCAACTTCCTGTCCTGCATGGACTGCTAGTGTATCAAATTTTAATTTTCTTTCACTCATAAGCTTCCTCCATTTCAACCTCTTATTAATGTTTCCTTATCTGTTTAGTAGGATTTATTTTATAAAAAATAAGTTTAGCATCTAGTTCTAAACTTATTAAAAATACAATTAATCTACACCATCTCACCTATATATAATACATAATAGGTTGAATGTTATTTAATCTACGATACTCATTCGCCAAATCTTCTAACGTTGTTGACTCCAAATAACGATTCACATTCTCGTTAATCTTAAGCCATACTAGGTTCTTAACAGCTGCCTGAATTGCATCAATATGTTCATCATCATAGATATTCTCATCTATAATATTAAAATCGCCTTCTAGTACTCTTAATATCGTTGATACTTTGATATTCTCAGGCTTATCAGATAGGATATATCCTCCTTGTGCACCTTTGATACTTTTAACGATTCCAGCTTTTCGAAGAATTGCAAAAACTTGCTCTAAGTAGTTCAGTGATATCTTCTGTCTTTCTGCAATACTGACTAATGAGACATGATTATCAGTAGAATACACCGTTAAGTCAACAAGTGCTCGAAGTCCATATCTACCTTTCGTTGAAACCTTCATAATCATTACCTCTCTCTAATATATTCTTATTACCTACTAAACTAGTACGTTTTATATATATTAGTTATACACCTATAAAGTCATTCTGTCAACCATTTTTATTATTTGATTATAAATTTGTCAATTTAGATAAAATACTTCTATTTGATCCGTTTCATCCTTTTTTCTTTAAACAATTCCAGATACTATTCAATTTCTAAATACTCCTTTATCATACTTAAAGTCTCTTCATCACATGACGTGCTTTTCATATATAACTCGATAAATAAATCTTCAATTATTACCTCTTTATATTTCACTAAGTTTTTGACTACAAGTTGAATTATATAAGTGTCTAAATCAAAAACATTATTATATAAAATTTCAGCTATATTCATAATATCTTGTTTATTCGCTTTCATGAAAAATGTTTTTAATAACATTTCAGAATTTTCATCATGAAAACCAGTATTTGATAAATTGCTCATTAATTCCTGTAAACTAAGTTCATTTGCCATAATTGAAATTAATATATTTTCTAACTTATAACTAGCTTCGGTAGAACTATCATTTTCACTGTAATAGCCATTAATAATATCATAGTCTGCAATTTCTTTGTATACATATTTTATACTTGTTTTTTCATTTCCACTATTAATGTAATTATCTATCTTTGAGCTAAGTACAACAAAGCGATCACTTTGTCGCCATGATATTGCCCTATCATCGTCTATAATTTGATAATATGTTGTTTCGTTAACCGTATCAATTTTATACCCGATTACTGGGTAAACTCTACCGACAGATAATCCCTCTCTACTTATTTCTTTTATACATTTCAGTATCATTTTCTGACTCCTTTCGGTATAAATTTTTCATCTAAATCAATAATCCAAAAACCATCCTTATCGGTAGCTGTGTTTTTAACCTCCCCCTTAAATTTTGGGGAACGGGAACTTTCATCTTAGCATCATATAAACTAACCTCACCCGTTTTTAAATTCTTATAATAATGGATTTTTCCATTTCCATATTCACTATTATAAGAATAAGTCGATTCCATCTTTGCCCAATCATTTATAGAACTACCATCTTTCGTTAATTCAGATATAAGTTTTTTATCTCCTAACTTATCTCCAGTAATTATAACCTCTGAATTTTCTAGAACATCATCTTTAATTAAAGATTTTTTGTATTGTTGATAATTATAAGCATCATTTGAATTACTATTTAAGTTATTTTGATCAACCTCATTATTTTTATTATTCGAGCGATTATTTCTATTCTGCTCATTATTATTTCTATTGTTATTCGCTTTTCCCTTGTACTTACTATACCCATACTGAGCCAATGCCCCTGCTGCAAGCGAAGCGACGGATGTTCTTGCGGTCTCCTTTAATTCCTCCCCGCTGTAGGCTTTTTCTTTTATCTTCTCTGCTTCCTCTGATGCAAGAAAGTCTGGGAAGTCTTCTCTACTAATCTTCGGTGGATTATCGACAGGTGCTACATTATAACTGGTATTGTGATTATTCTTGTTACGATCATAATAGTTTGAAGCATATCTTTTCTCATACTCCTTGTATTGTTTGTCTATGTAATCCTCGGTGGCTTTGATGTCTATCAGGTCGTGGGCTATTTGATTTACTAACTCTTCTTTCTTTTGTGGATCATATTTTTTTCCTAATACAACACATGCATAACTTGGTATTGCAAAATAATCATTCACATGATATAGGTTAATGAGTGAATCTAGCAATTCATCGTCCGATATCTCATGATTCTTGTATTTTAACTTAAGCTTTTCTATTTCATCTGAATATGGACTATTGCTAGTGTTGGAGTCTGTATTCTTGTCTTTTTCCTTGCTTTGATCTGTTAAACCACTATACTTTTCTTCAATACTCGCTTCTGTCTTCGTATACTGTACATATGCTTCTTTCAATGCTGTATGATACTTCTTCATTATAACATTACTTTGTATTGTATTTCCAATAATATTACCTAGTTCCTCCGAGATTCCATATTTCCCTAATGACATTGAATCTATTTGTACCTTAACTCTATAGATTCGATCTATGATACTCTCTAACTCCTCACTATACAAAGACATCTCCTCTGATGCATTCTGAATATTCTACTTTTTTCGACATTAAAAAGCACTCCCTTAACCTCCAAAGTTTAATCTGCCCCTGCTATTTGGCAGGTGAGCTGATTAAACTTATAAAGACTAAATGAGTGCATTTCTTTTGTTTGTATAACTATGTCTGTTTCACTGTATTTGTTTCACTTTTTCTAACACTTCTAACTACTGTACCTTCACTACTCTAGCAGGTCCCTTACCGGAAATGTTGCCGCCCCATACATATATTTTCGTATTTTTCTTCTGGGCTGGAATCTTAATCTTAAAGGTTCCATCTTCGCTTACCTTACCGACATAAGTTTTGCCACCAATCTTAGCATAGACTTTGGTCACTTGTTCCCCATCTGAATCCGTAAGTGGAACGATATCTACCTTACCAGTAATAACTTTGCTCTTCTCATGAATTGCATTTACTTTCGGTTGATTTGGCGCAGTCTTGACAATATTGGAATAATAGGAGCTACTAGAACCTGCTTTATTCTTTGCATAGATTCTAACCTCTGTTCCTGAATTATGTTTGGCAAACTTAATTGTATATACATAAGCGCCAAGATCACTGTCATATTTGTATTTTGCAGTTTGATAAGTCATCGAGCCAACTTTAGCAACTACAGTACAGTTCTTATCTGTCATAATACGTAATGTGTTCGTTGCAGTTGTAATCTCTGATCTTGTAATGGTTGGTTCATCTGGTCTTGCAAGCGCTACTGTAAATCGATCGGCTTCTATGATACCACCATCTACATATCTGGAATAAACATAGATTGGAGTACCTGCTGCTAAAGTCTTGCTTAATTCCAATTCAAAATTACCATCCGTATCCGTAGGAACTTCATAGACATGTTTGTTGATGGATACAAATACGTTATCTTCTCCATCGTAATATTGACCACTTACTGCATATTGTTTATTATTGATATCATCTAATATGATACTGTCATCCGTATTCATGTAATAGTTTTCAATATTCTGAACTTTCTTAGACATTGGATAACTGGTTCTTGTCTCACCACCTACATTATCAATGGCTTTTACTGTTACCTTATCTCCAATCGCAAGCTTCGATACTGGTACTGCATAATATCCCTTATCATCTGTCTGACCATAGAATACATCGCCATTAATCTCCACTTCGATATCATAGATTCTGGCCTCTTTACTTGTATTACGCACATAACCATATACTTTTCTTTCAATATTGGTTACCTCATAGATCTTTGGTGGATTAGGTGCAACATCTTTAGTCGTTACCGTATTTACACGGCTTACTCGGTTTAACTTATCCACACTATAGACTGCTATCTTCGTACCTGGCAACTGAATTGGCACTTTGATATTATATGTTCCATCCTTATCAACTTTTACTGACGTCTCATAGATGTCAAGAGAATTATCATACTTCTCACTATTTTGTAAGATATCTGCCCCTCCATCTTTTGCTACATAGGCATTCTTTCCAATTACAGCGTACATGTAGACTGCTTCGTCTCTTGTATTTCCAGTAATGCTAGTTACTTTGTTGGTAAATTGATTGACTGTAGGACAGTTTGGACCAGTTGACTTTACTTTTACTTCTGTCTTCTGACTACTACGCCCAGCACTATCCTTAACATATACATTTAATGTTGTATTGGCTAATTGGGCTGGTAATGGATAGGAAAATGTTCCATCAGCTGCTACCGTACCCTGATAAGTCTTATTGTCAGTTTCAAAATATATGTTAGCTAAAGGTTCGGCTGTACCTGTAATCTTCGTCTTACGGTTCGTATAGGTATCTACTTTTGGGTTTTGAAGAATATCTCTATTAATATTATCAATTGTTACCATAGTTATATTACAATTGCCTTGTTGATCTTCTGCTAAGATGCTATAAGTCCCATTCAGATTCACAGTAAATGTTCCATTGGTAACGTCTAGTGCTTCTCTCCATATATCATCATTGATATCGTGATTACCAAGTGCATATTTAAGCTTTGTTACCCCTGACTCATCATTTGCTTGAACTGCAACCGTTACATCTTGGTTCGTAGGAACGAGATTCAGTGGCATAGCAACGATATTCGGTGGTGTGGTATCTAATATTGTATAAGTTCCTCTTGCCAAATAATAATTATAGTTATGAATGGTATCTAGCTTCTTAACATACCAAGGATAATTTGAAGCAATGGAATCAGAAAGTGAACTTGCCATGACAATATATTGATTATTCGCATTAATCTTTAACTTCCAATTGTAATCTGGTGATATCTGTACTGCACCATTCTTGGCTAACATCTTAACATAATCACTAATCACCACTTGACTTCGATTATAGCCTTTCTTAACTGACTGCTTATCAATTCCTCTATTTGCCTCGGATGTAACATCAAGAAGATCTGTTGCTAGCAGGAATCGCATACCATTCGTCACAGTTGTTCCATTATAGGTTAGATTAACCACTCGATAAGAGTCACTAATCTTATTGCCTGCCTTGTCATATCTTGCATTCGCCGAAGGATCAATAGTATATTCTACCCCGTCAAATACCGTAAAGTTGACCCAACTTTTAAGCCAATCTGATTTCAATAAGGAAGCAGTATTGAACTCTTTCATTACATCCCACATGTCTTTACCTGTCCATGGGGATTGTTGTTCAATGTTCTCATAAGCACTTGCGGACCATTCTAGCCACTCTCTAAGCTGCTCACCTGTGATTGAATATAAGGCAATATATTTATTATATTTTTGCATACATGCTAGATCTGCTTCCGTTATCTTACCAGACAGATTAACAAAATCTTTATAGGAGTTCTGACCATACTTAATATAATTGGAAGCTGCAATAATATTATAATCTTTATATTTCGTATTGATATTATTTACATAATTAAGGGCGTATGCCATCTTGGCATTATTCATTAACTGTATGCCTGTATTATCTTGTACTAATCCAAAAAAATCCGTAATCTTTCTTGTACTATCAATGGTCGCTATCGTCTTCTCGTAATAATCCCCTAAGATATTTGCCCATTTACCAAAAGTACTTGCAATATCGTTATTCTCATAGGTTGAACTTTTTACTCTCCTTACTTCTGATGAACGAGAAGTGATATCAAAGGAGGAGCCCTTTTTCTTTAATGAAAGATCGACAACACCAATACTCTGACCTCGATCTGCAGACATTACAAGGTTCTTACCATTCACAAGACCTGTATCCGCATCTACTCCAGATAATTTATAATATTTCATGGAATGGTTTGAATTAGGGAACATATTATGTTCATGCCCACATAGGACAACGTCAACGTCTTTAATCTTCGTCAAGGCATAAGATTCATTGTTATCTCCCTCTTCTGGCTTCTCAGCACCAAAACCAGAATGGGCTAATACTACGATAACATCTGCTCCTTTGGCTTTTAACTTCTTTGCCTGGGCCTTCACATTGATTACAAGATCTTCCGTACTTAGAGTACCTGTATAATTCTCTGTCTTGGTTGATAACTTAGGAATTGTCTCTCCTATGATTCCAACCTTTATCTTCACTCTATCTCCATTTTGAGTATATGCATTTCTCGTAATAATCATATTCTCATGAAATGGATGCTTATCCGTCTTCGTCTCCCATAGGTTGGATACTACTACGTTATCTTTTAACCCCGACTGTTCTAATTGATATTTGATATAATCATATCCGTAGTCAAAATCATGATTGCCTAGTGTAATGGCGTCGTAGCCAACTTTAGCAATTGCTTCATAGATTGGTTGTAACTCTTTCTGGTTGTCTGCAAATATGTATTCTGTGGTGAAATCGAATAGATTATCTCCGATATCAAAGGTAAATGTATTCTCATCTTGTTTCTCTTGTCTTGCCTCTTCAATTAATGAATAGGCTTTTGCAAGACCACCTGAATTATAGCTCCCCCCTGTCTCATAATCCTTCGAATTAATCTGACCATGGGTATCTGACGTGAAGATTAATCTTAAGTCTACTTTATCATCAGATGCCGCTTTTACTGTTGTCATAGAACTTGAATCATTTGTTCTTGCAAATACAAATGATATTAAGACGGCTATCGTAGCATACTTTATGATCTGTTTGATTCTGCTTGGCTTCTTGTTCATAACTTCCTCCAATTTTTTGGTGCTTTTATCACGGTTGCCTAAGGTTTAGGTTGTCTCGGCAATTTGCATACAACAGAAAAGCTCTTGCTTCATTGAAACTGTATAAGATGTTCTAATTCTCAGAGTATTTTGCGCAATACATATCCGAGGACAGATAACTCGCTGAGCTCAGACAGATCTGTCCTCGGATATAGCGTAAAATACTCTAAGAATAAGAACTTCTAATACAGTTTCAAAGGCGCATTCGCCTTTTCTGTTGTATGCAAATTGCCAGGCAAGTTTTTTGTGAATACTTAGGTAATTAGTAATTAGGATATTCTACTTTTAGAAGATGCTGATATAATTTTAATAGATTGTCAATAATATTGTTATTGTCTTGTTCTATTTGTTCTTGTTTCTTTTTTCACTTTATTGTATTACTTTAATTTTCTTTATTTTCCACTCTATTTTTGCCTTATTTTCAGGTTATTTCGCTTGGTTATGTATTGTTGCTCATTGTATACTTTGGTAGAGTTACTTTCTATTATTGTTACTTCTTAAGACTTACAGTAATTACACAAGAATAGTAGATTGCTCTCCAGATGGCGAAAAACAATCTACTATCTTAATAATTGATCTCTATTATAATTATATGAATACCGTATGTAGTGATAAATCTAATTATTTTGCACCATCATTTTACTCCTTAGCTAAATCATAGGATGTAAATATGACACAATTTTGTCAAACTTTTTACTTATTTATTAAGTATTCTTACAAATGCTGTTCTGGGTATTGTAAGAATACCATCCTTTATTGGTCTTCTAGCATTTCTATATTATCAAGTACCCCATTATTTTTTTGCTCTTTCCCAACTGCCTGTTCTTGTTTATTAGGTACTTTCTCTTCTTCCTTATCCTCCAGAATAATGTCTTGAATTAGATACCTTGGGCGTCTTTTCACCTCATTATAGATCTTACCGACGTACTCCCCAATGATTCCGATGGAGAGTAGCTGAATTCCTCCAAGTAGCCAGATGGAAGCTAATAGGGAGGTCCAACCTGCTACGGTTCTACCAAGAATCTTACAGATTAGGGTCCACGCCAGGGTTGCTAGACTGATTAGAAATATGATAAAACCTAGGTTTGCAATCAGTCGAATTGGCTTGATGCTAAAAGAGGTAATCCCGTCGAGAGCAAAGGCGAGCATCTTCTTAAGCGGATATTTGGACTTGCCTGCATATCTCTTGTCTCTCTTATATTCTACTGTAGTTGATGGATAGCCAATGAGTGGAATCAATCCACGTAGGAATAGATTCACTTCGGTATACTGTTCTAGTCCGTCAATTGCTCTCTTACTCATCAGGCGATAATCTGCATGATTATAAGTCATGGTTACGCCAAGATGATGCATCATCTTATAGAAGGTCTGGGCGCTCCATTTCTTAAAGAAAGTATCTGTCTTCCTTGATGAACGCACTCCATATACAATATCATATCCTTCTGTATATTTCTGTAACATTAGATCAATTGCCTCAATATCATCTTGGAGATCTGCATCCATGGAGATTACGATATCTGCATATTCTTTGGCTGTCATTAGTCCAGCTAACAGTGCATTCTGATGCCCTTTATTTCTCGATAGATTCACCCCACTAAAGATTGGATTCATCTCATGCAGACTCTGAATGGTCTTCCAAGTTAAGTCCGTGGAGCCATCATTGACAAATAGAATCCTGCTCTTAGGATGAATCTGCCTAGCTTCCATTAAGTCCTTCATCTTCTTAAGTAAACGCTTTGCTGTCTCAGGTAATACTTCTTCTTCTTGATAACAAGGAACGACAAGATATAAGATACTCTCATCTGTATTCTCATTACTCACTCTCTCTTTGGTAGGATTATCAAACTTGTCCTTTTGAACCAATCTTCTCTTCCCCCTTAAATACAAATAACTTACTAATTACATAATTCATTATGACCACCATGATGTTGGATAAAATCTTTATAATCATATCGTTGAAATGGAACACATCAACGAATAAAAACATAATAAATAGATCACAACCACCGGAGAATAATCTTCCACCAAAGAAAGAGGTGGCTTCTCGAAGGAGCTCATTAAAAGAACTTGTCTTACTATCAAATACCCATATCTTATTAGTTACATAGGCAAATATAACGGATAGGATAAATGCTATCACGGTACTCGTCATCGTACCTGCTCCTAATACTCTTGCAAATATATAATACGTGATAATATTAATGACTGTTGTTAATCCACCGAAGATTAGATAGAGTAGGATTTCTTTGTATTTACATAGTAGAGCTTTCATTAAGACCTCCATTAATTGGTATTGATTCGTCCCTTAGATGACCTGCTTTGAGAGTCGCTTCGGTAATTTGCATCAAACAGAAAAAGCGAATGCTTCATTGGAACTGTATAAGATGTTCTAATTCTCAGACTCTTTTGTTAAGAACATATCCTCGTACAGATAACTCACTTCGTTCAAACAAATCTGTACGAGGATATAACACAAAAGTGTCTGAGAAAAGAACTTCTAATACAGTTTCAAAGGCGCATTCGCTTTTTCTGTTTGATGCAAATTACCATGCCAGTTGTTGGAGCAGGTCAATTGGGGACGAATCGAATATTGGAACCTTATTTTTTAATCTAAGATTTTTTATCTTACTTTTTTATCCTATATTTTGAATCTTTTTTTTGAATCTTTTTTTGATTTTGAAATTTCATCAAATTTATATCAAATTTATCATTTAAACTTTATTTAGGTTTTACCAACTTTCGTCTTTCTATTCTTCTTTGGAGGGTACATAGGTTGGAACAATCTGATGTACTAAGGTTCTAATATCCTCGGTCTCATTATTTACTGCTTTGTCCAATTCCTCCAGTGAATGAAGGAAGGCTTCCTCGTCAAATTGAATTGGCTTTCCGATATGTATCAATTTATTCTTCGTACTCAGTAATCCTTCTTCATCCATTAACAATTCTTCATATAACTTTTCGCCTGGTCTAAGGCCAATGTATTCTATCTCTATATCTCTACCTGGTTTATAACCAGATAAGCGAATTAAGTTCTCTGCTAATTCTTTGATCTTCACGGGTTCTCCCATATCTAAGACAAAGATCTCGCCACCCTTGGCATAGGCTCCCGCTTGTAGTACAAGGGATACTGCTTCTGGAATCGTCATAAAGTAGCGAATAATATCAGGATGAGTGACTGTTACTGGTCCTCCTTGGATAATCTGTTTCTTAAATAATGGAATAACACTTCCATTACTGCCTAACACATTACCAAAACGTACTGCTACGAATTCGGTCTCAGAACGGTTGTTATAAGTCTGAACTAACATCTCACACATTCTCTTCGAGGCACCCATGATATTCGTTGGATTCACTGCTTTATCCGTGGATATCAAGATAAAACGCTTCACCTTATATTTATCTGCTGCTTTGACCATCTTATAGGTACCAAAGACATTATTCTTAATGGCTTCATTCGGACTATTCTCCATCAGTGGAACATGCTTATGTGCGGCTGCATGGTATACAATATCTGGTTGATAGGTATGAAAGATAACATCCATACGATTTGTATTACGTACGGAGGCAATCAGTACCACTAGGTTTAGATTAGGGTGTTCTAACAGGAGTTCCTGTTGAATGTCATATGCATTATTCTCATAGATATCTACGATGATTAATTGCTTTGGTTCATATTTAGCAATCTGTCTACATAATTCACTTCCAATGGAACCACCACCACCTGTGATTAGAATTACTTTATCCTTCACAGACATTATCTCATTGAGATCAGTCTCAATCGGTTCTCTTCCTAATAGATCCTCAATCTCAACACTCTTAAGGCTACTTACACTTACGTCATCATTAATCAACTGATACATTCCTGGTAGCATCTTAAGCTTACAGCCTGTCTCCTTACATAACTTAAGAATCTCTTTCGTCTCTGTTCTTGGAGCAGATGGCATTGCTAAGATAATGTCGGTTACTTGATACTTCTCAGCCATTGCAACGATACTATGACGGTTACCTACAATCTTCACACCTTGGATGAAGCGGTTGAACTTATCTTCATCATCATCAATAGCGCACACAACGTTACCATCTAAGTAGGAACTAATCATAATCTCTTTGATAATAGCATTAGCTGCTTGTCCTGCTCCTACAATCATAATACGGCTCTTATTATCCGTGCGATAACGATAATTAAACATACGTAGAAAACGATAAAGGAATCTGGCTGCAGTCACTGCTCCGATTAGGAATACCAGATTGAGTGGGTAGTAACTTCTTGGTACGTGCACTTGCATGATGTGCATACCTATGAATTGGATAATCTCAGCAATGGTACATGCATAGAGGATATTCGCCATCTCTTCAATACTTGCATACTTCCACAGACTGTGGTATAGGCGAAATAGGAAGAATATGATTAAGGTTAGTATCGTGTTAATTGGTGCATAATATAAGATAGCCTCTGAGAATTCAATCGGTACCTTCCAAAAATTCAGATCAAATCGTATTAATATCGCTAAATATGAGGCCATATTTAAAAGTAATATGTCTAGCATAATAAGAAATGATTGACGAACAGCTAATTTTCTATCTTTTAGTATCTTCCCCATGGTTCATGACTCCTCGTAATTCTTATTGATAAGAAAATAATTCGTAACTATAATAACTAGTAACTTTGTATGATATTGTAATTGTACATTTTATAAACTGTATACTGGTAATCTATACTCGTAACATCACGCTCAATTTACTAACTCTTCACACTAAACCACATTCCTACGACTAGCTCGCAGGCCTAAATTCAACGTGTGAAATACTTTTTATTCACACTAGCTCCCATCTGTCGCCTTTGGCGACATACACATCATGGGTGTGAAACGAATTAGTGTATATTCGTTGTGTTAATCGTTGCAAATTCTTTCTAACTCCATATATCTTAGCATAATTTATAAAATCTTACAACGAAAAACAAGTGTAAGATATATGTATATTTTGTATATTCAATTGCAGTCACGCTCGCTTTCATATACTTACATATTACTCTTAAATTCTATATATATTTACAGATTTATGTAATATATTAAATTATTAATGCAAATGTGATAATTTTAGTATATAATATTATACAAACTAGATAAATAACTCGTACTTCCAAGTAAAAGATAGTGGAATACCTGATATATTCATATACTTTTGTACTGAATATATCAAGTATAGTATACAGTGTATCTAGGAAGTTTGAGATAAATAATTCTTAGGAGAACAATATGAAACAGAATACATTAGTTATCATGGCTGCGGGCCTTGGAAGCAGATATGGTGGTATCAAACAATTAGAACCAGTTGGTCCAAGCGGTGAAATTATCATGGATTATTCGATCTATGATGCAATTCAAGCAGGCTTTCAAAAAGTAGTATTCATCATTCGAAAAGACATCGAAGAAGACTTTAAAGAGATTATCGGTAATCGAATCTCTAAAATTATAGATACAGAATATGTACTACAGGATATTAATGATTTACCAGAAGGTTATGAAGTTCCAGAAGGCAGAACAAAACCATGGGGAACAGGTCAAGCTATTCTATGTTGCAAGGATCTTGTGGATGGACCATTTGCAGTTATTAATGCAGATGACTATTATGGAAAAGATGCATTTGTTAAAATAAATGAGTTTCTAAAGAATCCAGAGGTTGTTGTGGGAAAATATAGTTTCTGTATGGCTGGATTTATTCTTGGTAATACGTTGAGTGATAATGGTAGCGTTACAAGAGGAATCTGCACGGTTAATGCTTATGATGTGCTAGTTGATGTTAAGGAGACTAGTGGTATTAGACCTGAAGGTGATATAGCTGTTGCTATAGGCTGTGATGGCAGGGAGTATGAGGTAAATCTTGATGATGTGGTTTCTATGAATATGTGGGGATTTACGAAGGAAATATTTAAGGAGTTGGAGGAAGGATTTCCGAAATTCTTGGATAAGCTTGGCGAGAATCGACTTAAGGCAGAGTATTTGTTGCCAGTGATTGTGGATGGGTTGATTAAGGATGATAAAGCACAGGTTAAGGTGTTAAGGACTGACGATAAATGGGTTGGAGTTACTTATAAGGAAGATAAGAAAGTGGTTGTGGAGACGATTATGGGATATGTTAAGGATGGAATTTATCCGATGGCATTGTATAATTATAAAGAAACGGGAATGTGAGTCATTCCCGTTTCTTTTCACTATAAATTAGATTTGCTGTATTCCATCCAAATGTAATTTTACTTTGATCTTAATATAAACATATTTTTTACTGTACCAGATAAATTTATTATATTATGTACTTAATTTAATCGTCCATCATTTTTCTTTATTTACATTTATATTATCCTCATTCACAATAAACAAAGGCCTCTTTTTTGTTTCAATATATGTCTTTGCTAAATATTGCCCTAAGATTCCTATGGAAAATAATTGTATCCCTCCAATTAATAATATAATACAGGTCATAGAGGGCCACCCACTAACAGGATCACCCCATAATAAAGTTTTGACAACAATAACACATAATAATGCTAAAGACAAAAAGCAAAGTAAAAATCCAATAATTGAAGCTATTGCAAGTGGAGCAGTTGTAAAAGCTACTATTCCTTCTAATGAATATAGAAACAGCTTCCAAAATGACCATTTCGTTTCACCTGCAGCTCTCTTTACATTAACATATGGTAACCATTTTGTTCTAAAACCTACCCAACCAAATATACCTTTAGAAAATCTATTATATTCACCTATAGATATAATTGCATCAACCATTTTTCTATTCATTAATCTAAAATCTCTTGCACCATCTACTATATCCGATTTAGACAATTTGTTTATAATCTTATAAAACATGCGGGCAAAAAAAGATCTTATTGGAGGCTCCCCTTCTCTAGTCGTCCTTCTGGTTGCTACACTATCATATTCACCACTCGATATATACCGATACATTTCTGGAAGCAAGGATGGTGGATCTTGCATATCTGCATCCATAAAAGCTATATAATCACCAGTAGCATTGATTAAACCTGCATACATAGCTGATTCCTTCCCAAAATTTCTTGAAAATGAAATAAATTTTATTCTACTATCATGCTCACTGAAATTTTTAATAATATTCAATGTATTATCTTTAGAGCCATCATCTATAAAAATGAATTCAAAATTTTGCTCTTTCATATGCAAAGTCACTTCTTTAATTGCTGAATAAAAGATGGGTAGTGAATCAAATTCATTGAAACATGGTGTAATTATAGAGATTTTATCCATTTTAAATCCTCACTTAAATTATTATTTTATCTATTATAAATGTATACTAGACCATCTTTCTAATATATATGAAAATACTGATATCATCCTTGGTTCTAGAGCACCTCTCAAAGATTGTTTCCAATTTACTATTTAATATTACGTACAAATTGGTGTGCTCAATTGATCCACAAAATCTTCTGTCAAAATTAGATTACGGTTTCTTATATATACTTAGTATAATCTATTACTTTAATAAAATATTTTCTCAGTTATTTGATTATTAGAGAACTCTACTATATTATTGCATTAATATTTACAGAATGTAAAATCTATTCATTTCTATGCTTTTCTGAGAGATCTCAATTATCTTTAATAAATTTTCATACATTAATTTAACAATGATTATTTGACTTAACCAATAACAAAAGGGTACTACTCTTCCAACTCTGCTTCTAATATATCTGCAATTTTTTTACAAGCGAATCCATCACCATAAGGATTTGAGGCCTTGCTCATTTTATTATATTCTTCTTTGTTAGTCAATAATTTTCTAAACTCTGAATAAATTGTTTCTTCATTTGTACCAACTAATTTTAATGTTCCAGCTTTTATACCCTCTGGTCTTTCAGTAGTATCTCTCATTACTAGTACAGGTTTTCCTAATGAAGGAGCCTCTTCTTGGATTCCGCCACTATCGGTTAGTATTAAGTATGATCTTTCCATAAAATTGTGAAAATCCAATACATCTAAAGGATCAATAATTCGTATTCTTTCGTGATTTCCTAAAATACTATTTGCTGCTTGACGTACAACAGGATTCATATGAATAGGATAAATAACTTTTATATCTTCATATTCATCTACAATTCGTTTTATTGCTCTAAACATATGATGTAAAGGTTCTCCAAGATTTTCTCTTCGGTGTGCTGTTAACATAATTAATCTACTATCAGAAGCCCAATCAAGCTGCTCATGTGTATAATTTTCTGTGACTGTAGTTTTTAATGCATCAATTGCGGTATTCCCAGTAATATATATTGTAGATTCTTCTTTACCTTCTTGCAATAGATTCTGTTTAGATAATTCAGTTGGTGCAAAATTAAATTTTGATATAATACTTGTAGCCTGTCGATTAAATTCTTCTGGATATGGCGAGTAAATATTATACGTCCTAAGACCAGCTTCAACATGACCAATTGCAATTTGCATATAAAAACATGCTAAAGACGTAGCAAATGTTGTAGTAGTATCCCCATGTACAAGTACTACATCTGGCTGTACTTTTTCTATTACTTGTTTTACTTTTTGCAAAACACCAACTGTTACATCAAATAAAGTCTGATTTTCTTTCATAATAGCTAAATCATAATCAGGTACAACTTCAAAGGCATCTAGCACTTGATCAAGCATTTGACGATGTTGGCCTGTAACACATACAATTGTTTCTATATTTTTTCTTGTTTTCAATTCCTTAACCAATGGACACATTTTAATTGCTTCAGGGCGTGTCCCAAAGACGAGCATAATTTTTTTCATATTGTCCTCCATTTACCATCCAATAGGTATATCTTATTTATCTCAATAAATATAATTTTATAAAAAGTAAATTTTATGAAAAGTGTACCCAAATTCGCAAGATTACCATCTGATAACTAATTATTATCTATAATCATTTTATTAGAAATAGAATTAGTTTTTGAATCCTTAACCATTACCTCAATTTTTTTTACTTTTAATAACTGTTTTGGTATGACAGTTGATATAAAATCCTTACCTATTGATGTGTTCATTTCTTCTCCATTAATAAGTATTTTTAAATTTTCACTTGCAATATTGCATACTACTCCTATATTAAGTGATCCATCTTTATTATAAGTTGTCTCTGAATCTATCTGACTAGGATATATAGAATTTATTACTAATGCCTTTGGAGTCATATCTCTTTTAACCTCTGTAATACTATTATTGCTATTATCCAAAAATATGTATGGTTGTTCAGGATTATCGGGAAATTCATCAACAAGTATTGTATTAATTGATTGATTATCAAACATTAATTTCAATGAATTACCTGGTCCATAAAAAAATATGTTATATCCCTCTAATGCTCCTTTTACATATACATTTGTATCATCTACAGGTGCCTGTAACTTTTCTATTTGCTTTAGAGAATTAGCATCTTGGCTACAATAATTAAGCCAATTTACTTTGTATCCAACCATCCCTGGTGTATAGTTAACCAAATATAAGCATAGAATAAATATTATAATAAATTCCCACAAATACTTAAATTGAAAATAGCTCATTACTTTATATAATACAATTGCAACAGTGAGACCAATAAAAACAGATGGTATATATAAATATAATCTATGTTGCATATTTACCATAGTAAGCACAACAGTAATTGATATACCTATTGAGATAATAGAAAGCAAAATCGAAAAGTCTCTCCTTTTAATAGCCTTATATAAAGAAAATATAACTATAATTCCAAAAACTCCAACACCAAATAAAGCACCATAGGAAAAGTCTGTAAATGTAAATCCACTATTTCCCCAATCAAAATATAAAAACATATATCTAATTGCATTCTTAAAAAGACTAAATATATTAAAACTTTGATAGTAAGGATTATCAGGTGTTACATTTTTTACACCACTTAAATATAATCTTAAAACAAAAAATACCATCATAAACAGCTGAAAAAATAAGTACCATCTTAATTTTATACGTTTTTTTTCATCTAATGACTTCCATAATTCATATACAAGAATAATTAGTGGTAAGGTTAATGACATCTCTTTTGTCCTTATTGAAAAATAGAAACAAATTATTGAAATTAAGGCATAAAAATTGCAATAGTCTAAATTAATTCTTGATTTTAGGTAAAAATACAAACTTAATAAAGTAAATAAACAACATAATATATCATACACTGCTGATATCCAAGAAACAGTCATTAATGAAGCTGGATAAATTCCAAATACTGCTGCTGCAATAACTGAAAAGTATATTTTTAATTTTTCATCAACTCCATCGAAAACTAGCTTTGAAATCTTATATACTAAAATTATATTTATAAAATGTACTATTCCAAATACAATATGATAACTTTGATAGTTTAAACCAAATAATATATTCAGCACTTTAATAAACATTAAACCAATAGGTCTATCATTGTATGATTTTGATGGTAGAAAGCTAAATAATTCATTGAAAGTTTTAAATCTAGCATTACATAAGGTTGTAAAATCATCAAAAGTAAAACTATTAGATACTGTTAGCATCCACAATATAGATAAAAAACTAAATGTGAAAAGTATTAAAATTAACAGTGTATTTTTATTATTCTTTTGTACCATTTAGTTACCCTCCTTATTAATTTTTAGTTTAGCATTAAAAATAAAATTAGGAATAATATTCATCTGTGCCAAGAATGATACAAAAATACAGATTCCAATTGATACAATAGTAATGGCAAGCCACTGTATTCCACTTGAATATCTAGGTGTAAGTTCTTTTAAATATCCTATTGGAAACTCTTTAACTATTACTAGCATTCCAAAAATTATTCGAAAAGCCATAAAATGAAATACCAAAATACTGTATGTTCTTTTTCCTATATAAGAAAATACTTTATAAAATATATTTGATGTTTCAATAACTTTTGATATTATATAACACAAATATATAGCGCATAAGCTAGATAAAATTAGAATTGGTAAAGATGGAAACTGACGTGTAGGCCAATTCATTGGTAACTGTCCCTTAAAATAAAAACTTCCAAAAAATACAACAATAAATAAAGAAAAAATAGTCATTACTTTTTTATCTATATATTCATCTATATTTTTATTTCTACCCAGTAAAACACCAATTCCAAAAAACAACATTCCAAATGAGCTTAAATCAAAATAATAATTTAATATATATCCTTTTGATATACATATCCACCCAATAAGAGAAAATAAAATAGAAACTATAATATCCAAATTCTTTATTCTTATAATAGAACAAACATCAGAGAAAATTTTGAATAGTATCTCAATTGTAAAAAGTACAATTAAAAACCAAGTGGCACCACCAAAATCCGGAGTACCCACCCATTGAAATAATAGTTTTATTCTATTTAAAAAACTTATTGGTTCTCCATTTTGAAAGTATTTATATAAATCAAATCTTTGTAAAATAGTATAAACTATAATATAAAAAATGTTAATACATATCATAGGCAGTAATAATAATAGCACTTTCTTTTTTAAATAATTAAAAAAGGAATAATTCTCACCTGAATATGTAAAACCTGATATCAAAATAAACGCTGACATATGAAATAGATAAATATAAGTTGTAAAAGGTGCACCAGCATGGCCCATAACCACCATAATAATACATATCCCCTTATATACATCTACCCACGGAATATGATTTAATTTTTTATATGTTAATTGATTTTCCATATTATTAAATCTCCTATCGTAATTTAATTATTTAATATCCGAAGAATTTATTCCCCAAATAATTTTTACCATATAAATAATCATACTGTATCAATTCATACATATGATATAATTCTTTTTGTTCTTTTGTTAATTCAGTAGAGTGAGATTGATCAGGATTTAATGCAATACCAAAGGATAAACCAGGAGAAACATTATATAAGACGTTTAAAAATTTAAAAAAATCTGGTTCTTTTAATCCAAATGTTTGCATAAGTTTAGGCATTAGTTGATAAGAGCTGATATCTCCTAAATCGCACTTAACATTTTTATAGTTACTCCATGCAACTACAGTTGATAAATGTAATTTATATTTTTTTTCACTTAATGTACTATTACTTGGCAGATAACCCGATTCTATAAAACCCTTCTCTGCTGGATTTCCGAATCCAGTCATATGATCCCCAAAGAATACGATAATTGTAGGTTCTTTTACATTTTTAAAATACTGTATTAACTCTCCCAATGCCTTATCAGAATAATGTAAACCTGTTGCTAAATCCTTTAAACCATCTACTTCATTATCTGACAAACCCGTAGCATTGAAATCAATCAATTCTGAACTATTCCATCGTTTTGATGAATATGCTGGATGATTCTGAACAGTTACTGTTAAATTCATCCATGGTTTTTTAGATTTTAATGAATAATCTTTATATTCTTCTATAATTTTTTTTGATACTTCTTCATCTGAAATAAAATTTCTTTTTATTTCAGGTCTAACAAAATTATCCATTGTCAAAAATTTATCAAACCCCATATTTGGATATGCTACATTACGATTCCAATTCTTTGCTAAGTATGGATGTAAAGCTACTGTTGAATATCCTTGTGTTTTTTCAAATTGAGCAAGAGAAGAAAATCTTCTTGTAACCAACTGTTGATAAGGTGTTGATTCAATAGGTAAGAATTCTTTTGAAAACCCTGTCATAACCTCAAATTCAGTACTTGCAGTACCTCCACCAAATATTGATGTGAATAAATTTCCTGAAATTGAGCTATTTCTAAGCATATTAATTGTAGGAAATAAATCTTCACTAAATTTAACATTAGGTAGTTTGGTTACATCCCAGAATGATTCACTCATTATTAATATAATATTAGGTTTAACATTATTTGTTTTCTTCTCATTGTTTTCAATTAATTTATCTACTTTCTTTTTGATAGATAACATTGATGTTTTAGAATAATCTTGGGGTTTTTTTACATGATAACACTTAATTTCAGCCATAAATGTATTAAAAAATCCGTATTCTTTATAATCTTCGATTGAATTCCATCCACCTATAGTATAATAATTACCCAAATATACACTTTTCACAAAAGTTATTAAAATTAGTATTAAAAGAATTGGAATACACATTCTTAACACCTTATTACCTATTTTTAACGCCGTAAATTTTACTTTTGGAATAAAATACATACATGTTGTATATATAAGTAATAAAATAATTAATAAAACAATTCTTAAATTAACTTCAATTTTAAATCCACTTATAATACTTTTAACTTCTTTAATAAGTGATATATCCCAAGGGAAAAAAGGAGTCCCTCGATACAATAATTTATAATAATTTATCAATACAGGTAGTATACAACAAAGACCAATTAACAGTGTAGCTATCCATACTCTTCCACACAACACTTGCAAAATTAGATATAACAGAAATATAAAAATAAAACTAATTATATATTCCATTTTGTGATGAATAATCCAAACTAAAGTTTTATAAAATGATTGATACTGAATAATATATGAAGTAAATAAAATTAAATTAGTTGTATATACTCCTACTAAAAAATATATAAGAATACTTTTATGTAACTCTACAGAATCATCCTTTAATTTCCATGCCTTAAACAATATATAGTAGAACCCATAAATAATTAAATATAAAAATATCGCAACGACAATATAAGCAAAATATGCACTATAATTATATGAAACAATCTTTGGATTAGGATATTGTGTAGTTACAATATACTGATTATCACCATCTATTATAACTTTCAATGAATCATCAAGCTGTTCCATTTTAGTCCCATTAATACCAAAAAAATTCTGACTAACATCTTTTCCCGAAATTATACTATTCCAAAATATAGTTTTTATATTGATATCATAAAAATTCAGCAAATAAGGCCCAGGCTCAGCATAATGAAAGTCTAATCTTAATTTTTGAATTCTATTGTATGGTAATTTAAATGTTAGCTTTTGCCTTACCTCTTTACCTTTTATTGTATCATTTAAAGAATATCCATTACTAAATGGATATTCTTTAGACAAATTATCATAAAAAAATAGACAATCTATTGTTTTATTACTTTGCACATTAAAACTTATTCTTACTTCTTGTTGTTTTATAATATAATTAAAAGCCATAAAACAAAGAATAAATACTGTAAGCAAAGATAGTATAGCAATATTATTTTTTTTCCAATTTATTAATTTTAATATTTGTACCAATGAAAAATTTTTATTGTGCTTTTTTTTCTTTATAAAATATATAAGAAAAACACAAGTAATTAATATAAGTACGGTAATAATCCACGCTATAATAAACCACTTAATTTCATCAGAGAAAATAAATAACGAATTAACTACTTTACTACAAATAATATTCCAAATGAAATATATTAAATACATACATATTAAGTTTAAAAAAGCATAATGCGCTATTTTTTTTACAACTCGATATTCGTTTTTTAATGAAGTTTTCAATATCTCAATAATCTTTTGTAATATATTAAAGAAAATTATCCAAAAACATAACTCAGAAATTACTACTAGCACAAGATTAAAATAATTAAAATGTACTAATTCAGGCTCTATTAAACTATTTGATACAATATATTGGTTTTTCCCGCCAATAACAACTTTAAGTCCATTATCCAATCGTTCTACAATAGCACCATTTATTCCTTCGAAATGTTGATTAATATATTTAGATGAAATCTCTTTAATAAATAAAATATTAGACAATTGTATTTTATATAAAACGACTGAGGATACTTCATTATTACTCATCCCCAAATCTATTCTTAAATTTTTTGTTCTGTTTGCTGGTATTGTAACATGAATTAATTGTTTCTTAGAATCTCCTTTAATTTCTCCATCCAAAAATAAACTTCCAAAAGGATAGTCTTTATTAAAATCATCATAATATATACGATAATCTCTAGTTTGTTCACTTTTTATAAGAAGGTTTACCTGAACGTTATCATTAGCAATATAAGCATTTACTGTAAATAATACACTAAAGATTGTTAATATTACAGAAATTATTAATAATAAAATTTTCATATTGTTAAATTTAATATTTTTCATTAGTCTTTTACTTTGCTGGCTAAATATCTACACTTTTAATTCACTTTCAATATTTGTTTCCCAGCTAATTCCTTTTCTTTTCTTATGCATTTTCCACTTTTTGCTCCATTTTTTTTCGTATCTTTGTTTATTCTCTTCGAAAATAGTTCTAAATTTATGATCTTGCAACTTTTTAAAAGATGCTCCTTCAAAATGATGTATAAATGAATCTTCTGAAATAGTTAATTTATATCCCGCCTTTTTAACAGCTTCTGCATAATCATCATCCTCAAACATTCCAACTCCATATTCTTCATCCAATACACCACATTTATCTATAACTTCTCTTTTTATCAATGTACAGAATAGTGCTAGTACACTAGGATTTTGGTACTGCTTCCCCATATTGTCCCATGTGTAATTGTATGAAAATGTATTTAACTCATCTATAGAATGATAATGAACTTTAATTTTCGCTTCATTTCCTATTGAATTTGTTACAGGTCCACACATACCCAATTTATCATCATTTTCAAGATGTTTTACTAATGATGTGAGCCATCCCCTCGTAACTATAGTATCATTATTTAGTAATAATACATAATCACCTTCTGATGCTTTTATGCCAATGTTATTTCCACCTGCAAATCCACTATTTGAATTATTTAAGATTACTTTTACATTAGGTAATTTTCGTTCATCTAATTGTTCTAAATATTCTCTAGTTCCATCCGTAGATAAATTATCAACTACTATTAATTCATAATTAGGGTAAGCAGTCTTATTAAGGATACTATTGATACATAATTTATTCAATTTTAAATTGTTATATGTTAATACTACAATACTAACCTTGGGAACAGCTTTATAACATAACTCTGCAAATATTTCATATCTTTCTTGCCAATCATTGCTTTTACCAAATTCTATGCACTCTTCTTCATTAGCTAGTTCATCTGTATTATCTAAACACTTTTGTATATATTCCACGAATTCTCTATTATCATTTGTCATATATACATATTTATTTCTAAACAGCTCAAGCTCAGGTATCTCTGTAGCAACGACTTTCTTACCTGCACTCAAGTACTCATAAAATTTCACAGGATTTGTTGCCTTTATTAAATCAGTTGACGTATCGAACGGAATTAAACATACATCAAAATATTCTAGGTGTTTAGGTAATTCTTCATAAGGGATTTCACCTAATAATTTAATATTTGAGTATTTTTGAAGTTTATTTCTTCCTTCTGTTACCTCTCCAATTATTACAATATCATATTCTTTTAAATTTTCAGCAACATAGCATACTTTATCAAAATCAAACCATTGTGCAACAGCACCATAGTATCCAATAACTTTTCGCTCTCGATTACTTCTTCTTAATGCTGCTTTATTAAAATGCTTAAATTCCGTACCATTTCGAATTATTTCAATATTTGAATTATATTTTTTAGCTATATCATATAAAAATTGTGAACTTGGAATTACAAAATCACTTGTCTCAAGTAATTTTGTACAATTAGCACCAACTAGCTTTTCTGCAGGGTTAAGAAATCCTGTATAATCATCCATATAATCAGTTATGATTTTAAAACCAAACTTATTTCTTAAATATTCTGCAGCATATATCCAGTTTGGATAATCTACAACCGTTATTGCATCTCTAATACAATAATCATGTAATAATTTATTTAATAACTTATATAGCTCTTCCTTTTGATTAGACCAATCTGTTAAATGAATTGCAGAATAGTCTTCATTCTTAAAATTAACGATGTATAAATTTTCATCTAAATTAACAATATTAGATTCATTAAAATGGTTTGCATTAATATAAAATACACGATGCCCATTCTTTGCAAAACTAGTAGCTAGATGCTGTGGTCGCTGATATCTAAAATCATAATCAATAACTGATAGAACTATGACATCATAATTATTATAGTCCTTTTCTAATATAACTTGTTGTTCCTGATTAAACTGTTCAATCATTTTCTTTGTTCTAGCAAACCATGTATTTCCGTTAGCAATACAAGGAGCATTTTTAGATGCCAATTGTTTAATCTCAGCACTAGTAAATTTATCCAGATAATATAAATATTCATCCTTATTATTAAAACAAGCTACATAATCACATATATATGATTCCATTTCTTTCATATTCGATGTTATTACAGGTAATCCAATTGCACAATATTCATAAAATTTTATAGGTGATACACAATTCATAGCTTCGTTAATTACAAAAGGAATTGTTGCAACATCAAAAAATTTTGCATAATCAGACAACTCATTATATTGCTTTAATCCAAGAAGATGAATATTAGGAATATTCTTAATTACCGATGTATCATAAATCACTTTACCAATAAAAACGAATTCAAAATTTGGACGTGCTTTTGCAACTTCTGCAACTAGATTAAAATCCATCCATTCAGCTATATATCCATAATATCCAACAATTTTATTGCCTTTATTTATAATTATTTGCATATCTTCTGGAATATAATCTTTATGCTGATTTAAAAATTCATCTGGATTTGTACCATTAGGTAAGTAGACAATATCCTCTCTATTTTTTATATATTTTTGTAATGGTTTGGCAACATAACTAATCCATTCAGCCTTGCAAACTATCTCATTGTGTAATATTTCATATTGCTCATCATAATAAGGAAATATATCCAATTTATCTAAAATATGATACCAAATTTTCTTATTTTCAATTTTATTAACAAAAGCCATTGATCCTAACCATGTTAACATAACAGTAACATTAGTTTTTCCAATTGCCATCAATAAATCAGTTTCATGTGTAATAATTAAGTTCGGTTCTATTTCACGATAACAATCCTTTATATTTGGATGCTCACAAAAAAAGCAAAGCCATCCTTGCTTAGAAAAAGCGCGTAACAACTGCTGTGGTGTTTGAAGCGGCTCCCAGTAAACTACATGGGGATAGATTAGTATACCCTTATAATTGCCATTTCTAATTCTATTTTCAATATCAATTGTTTCTTTTGTCTTCTTTCTATTAAATTCCTTATTTATCCTATGCTCTTCTTCAACAATATGCCTATTTAATTCGCATTCTATATTGCTATTTATTTGAATTGTATTATCAAAATTATTAGATTTTTGAATTATATCATTTGCAATATTATTGCCTAATATATTTAACACAGAGTATATAGGATTATATCGATGTTCTGCATCTCCTCCTCTTCTCATAACTTTTGATTGTATCCATTTAATAAAAAGCTTTTTCTCATTTTTATTTCCTTTGAAAAACTGATACTTTAATCTATTCAAAAAATGAATTAATTGAAATAATTTCGACTTAGACATTGCTAAACACTGATTTATTGCTTGACGAGTAATTTCTTCTTTTTTATTTAATTGCGTAGAAAATGATTTTAAATCTTTTTCCAATTCTTCTATTTTTTTAATATAACTATCTTGATTATTAATATAACCCTGTAACATTTTATCTGCTTCTACTAATTTATTTTCTATATTTGTTCTTTCTACTTCTAAATTTTGATTGTCTACTAATAATTTATTTTGCTTTCTCTCAAGGTTTTCTTCCTTAATCTTTAATTGAGTATTTTCTGTCTCTAACATATAAAACTTTTCTTCATATACTTTCTTATCGTTGAGTAATCCAAAATTATAAGAAACAAGATCAAAAATTCTAGTACTATTTACTGTTGAATTAACATCAGATTCACTATAACTTATAGGTTGTAATGATTTGGTTTTAGTTGCCGTATAGGCAACTAAATATCCTTCTTCTACTGGCATTAATTGTTCCGACATTAATTTTTCATATAGTTTATCCAACTCACCTTCATAGCCTTCTGCAACATGAATATGATGGGCTGAAACAGCTGGAGTTGATATATACTCAACATGAACATCATCTAATCCTATTCTATTTAAGATATCAATATAATTATTTCTTAAATACTCCGTTCCATATATCCATTTACTTTCGCTCATTAATTTTGCTCTCATTAATAGATACGCTATACTTTTTGTATTTGGAACTAAAAATAGTACCCCCTTACTTGATATTTTTTCTGCATTCCTCATCGCTATTTCTAATTCTACATCTCCAAAGTGTTCCATCACACCAGAATTCCATGCAATTTCATATTTCATTGGCAAATTATCTATATTCATCAAGTCACCCTTAATAAAATCTGCCTTTAAATTATACTTCTTAAATGTCTCTTTGGCCTTTTCTAAAGCCACATTACTAAAATCAAATAAGGTTACATTATAACCTTTAAGTGCTAAACAAGCTGATAAATGGCCACTACCACACCCCAATTCAATTAATGTTGCTCCAGGATTAATTTCTAAGTCTTTTAAAAGTTTTTCTATTTCATCAGCTATCTGAAATTCTCTCTCCTCAATATCTATTGGATATGTTTCAGCTACTTCATCCCATGTTTCAATAGATGGTACTAAATTATTCATATCAATTATTTCCTCTCTTTTGTCACCATTTATTAATATAAATCTACTTCTATCTTTTCTAACATATGTTTAACTCTAATTTCCCACGAATTAGCATTAATAAAATTTATATAATCTTTTTCTGTTTTAAAAGGTTTTTTAAATGTTTTTTTACATTTACTTGAAAGTTCTGAATAATTCTCATATGTTTCAAGTAATGTACCAAAACTATCTATCTCCAGGCTTTTAACTGCTAAAACTGGTTTATTCATAGCCAAATATTCATATATTTTTACAGGATTGATAGTATCTAGAAGTATATCTTGTTTAAACGTGTATAAGCATACATCAAAAGTACTAATCATATCAAAAATCTTTTCCTTAGAAATTGTATTAACATACTTAACATTTGATATATGTAATTCAGGTAGCATATTAGGCCCAACTAAAATTACTTCACAATTTTCATCTGCTTCTGCAATAGTGCGTATTGCTTCTATATCAAACCAATGCCCTATGGTACCTATATAACCAAATACTCTTTTTTTAATATCATGTCCATTATACTCAATATATTTTTTTTCTATTGATACTGCATTAGGAACAAGACTTACATTATCTGTAATTGCAGATATTTCATTATAAAATTTAATTGCTGTTACAAATATATAATCTGCCTTTCTAATAAGTTTTGGCTCTATTCTCAATAAATACTTACGTAATAATTTATTTTTAGTTAAATTTATATCATCATCCATTTTATCATATATGATAATTTTATTTCTCACCCATTTTATTAAACCATACCAACCACTATAAGCCACCCATATTATATCCACTTTTTTAACATATCCCTTTATTTGTGAAAATTCAGGAAATAGAGTAAAATTATAATGATCAATACCTTGAACACTAATATGTGGGGATAGTACACCATTTAGCCGTATTATATGTAAGTTATTTGAAACATCATATTTTCTAGAAAAACATTTTTCTCCGCCTTTTATTAAATACTTCATAAAGCTTATCGTAGGATCAATATACCAAACTTCATTGTTCTTAGATAACTCTTCTGCTATATGCTGTGGACGTTGTTTTAATCCGTCAAAAGCTATTGGAGCTAAATACAAAATTTTCATCTTATTCTCCTATAGATGTTACTTCTATACTATTTACTAACTTTAATTCATCAACCTGCCAATAATGTTCTAAACGACACACTCCATACTCATCAACTCTCTCTGACATTATTTGTATTTCTGATACATTCCATATAACATCATATTCAATATCATCCTCTGCATATATCCCAACATTCAGCAAATATTTCCCTTGTAACAATCCATTATTTAAAATTCTCATAGTGACTTCTTCTGTTTTATCTATATCTACCAAATAATCAAGTTCCTTATAAATACTTGTTCCATAACAATACAGACCATCATCTCTCGAAAAACTTACAGCAAAATTAGATTTGATACCCTCAAGATTACTTCTAAAATTCATCTTTACTGTAATTTCTTCACCGCTTTTAAATACGATAGTTTCTTTTCCTTCTTTGTTGTACAACTTAACATTAATAAAATTAACAAGTCCATTTCCCGTTCTCACTGCTCTTGAACTACAAAATGATTGAATTCTTGCATTACGAACATTTTTAATCGACATAATGTTTTCTTTTTCATCATTGATATTCTGTTCATCAAGTTTTTCTTGAAATTCTTCCTCTATCTTTTCTAGACGCTTTCCTTCCATTTCTACAAGATAATGTTGACCAACAAACTTAGGCACCCCTTCTTCCTTAATTAATCCATCTTCAATCCATATTGCTCTATCACATATTTGTTCAATTTGTCCCATAGAATGAGAAACAATTATAATCGTTGTGCCTTTTGCTTTGATTTCTTTTAATTTTTCAAAACATTTTGTCTGAAAACTCACATCGCCAACTGCTAAAATTTCATCTATTAATAGAACATCAGCATTTACATTTATAGCAACTGAAAATGCAAGCCTCATATACATCCCTGATGAATATGTTCTGACTGGATTATCTAAAAATTCTTCTAGTTCTGAGAACTTTATAATATCATCCATTCGCTTATCAATTTCTTTTCTTGTAAGTCCAAATATAGACGCATTAGTGTAGATATTTTCTCTACCACTCATATCAGGGTGAAAACCTGCCCCTAATTCAAGTAAACTTGATACTCTTCCTTTTATATTAATAGTTCCTTCGCTTGGATACATAATACGCGACAGTAATTTTAATGTTGTACTTTTTCCACAGCCATTTTTTCCAAGCAATCCAATTGCTTCCCCTTTTTTTACATTAAAGTTAATTCCCCTTAATACAAATCGATCTTCATATCTATTTCTATTCTGGAATAATATTTTTTCTTTTAAACTACTTCCCTTATCAAAATACACTTTAAACTTTTTTTTAACATTTTTTACTTCTATTACATTTTCTGCATTCATTATAATTCCTCCACAAAATTTTTCTGCAAATGTGAGAACGTTATACTACCAATTAATAATATTACAATTCCGAATACAGTAGCTTGAAATAATGTATCTAAATGTGGAATTCTTTTGTAATACAAAATATCTCGATATGCAATAATTACTGGAGTTAACGGGTTTAGATTAAATATTGGTATTATATTTTTTGGAACCATATCAACAGAATACATGATTGGCGTTAAATACATCCATGCCATAGTAACAATCCCCAAAATATGCTCTAGATCTCTAAAATACACAGTTAATGCAGCAGATATTAATGCAATACCTAATGCTAATATGTACTCAACACACATTACTAACGGTAAGCATAATATTGCCAAAGGATTAATTCCAACACCAGTCACAAAAAGTACAGCAAAAATAATAACAAAACAAAATAACATGTTAACAAATGAACTTGTTACATATGAAATTGGTAACACTTCACGTGGAAAATATATTTTTTTAACTATATCTTGTTGATTTATTATAGATACAGCTCCTCCATTAACAGAAGAACTAAAGAATATCCAAGGTATTAGCCCTACTATTAAATATAAATAAAATCTATCAATTCCAGACTTCATTATAACTGAGAATACCATAGTGTAGATTATTATTTGAAATAATGGATTTATAAATGTCCACAAAAATCCTAATACCGACCCTTTATAACGCCCTCTTAAATCTTTTCTTACTAAACTTACAATCATTTCTCTATATGAATATATTTCTTGTATTCGTTTTAACATCTCGACTCCTTTTTACTTTTGTTACTTATTTGAACTATTTCTATACTTGTCCAAATAAAAACATTAATTTAAATATAATATTATCTTTTTTATCTTGTCTAAAGATTTGATTCGAATAAATTATTTTAAGTCTAAATCTTAGAATTTTTTTATAGTTTATTACATAATTTAATAATTCACTTTTATTTTTATCAACTTCATATATTTCAATAAATTCTAAAGCTTGTTTTAAAACAATTCCTTTTTTTGTTTGGTACTTTAAAATACGTCTTATAAATTTATGACCACTGCCTTCTGGTGCTCCGACAACATTATTTTTATGTTGTCTATATAAGATATACGAATGTTTATCATATATAACCTTTCCAAAGCAAGTTGCCACCATATATAACCACCAGTCATGCATAAAAGCTTGTCTAGGTATCTTTTTTCTGACTAATAGTAATAATTTATTATTAATCACCATAGTACAGCCTACACATATATTTTCAATTATAGAATTACCAAAATCAGGTTTTATATTACTTAGATTTGTTTTTATCATATGAGCATTTAGATTTTCATCTACTACGTCAAAACCACTACAATATAATAAAGGAATTTTGCGGTATTTATTATAATTACTCATTTGTATTATAGCATTACTTAATTTATTACTCTTCCAAACATCATCTTGATCTGAAAATGAATAAAAATCTGCTGTTTGATCGGTTTTTTGTATAAGATCAAAAAAACTGTTTTTTGCACCTATGTTATCACCTTGGTAATATTCTACATTAGAATATTTACTTGAATATTCTTCAAGTATTGATAATGTACTATCACTAGAACCATCATCTCTTATTAGAAGTGTGATATTTTTATGATCCTGTTGAAGTATACTATCTAACTGTTCTCTAAGATACTTCTCACCATTATATGTTGACATCAATACTTGGACTTTATTTTTCGCAGTATCCATTAATTTCTTCACTCCAAACTTGTTTCTTTTCCCCTGTAACACTATCATAAAGATACTTCATTCGTTGATTTACGTTATCTATACCACAACTAATTATATGATTTTTATTGAAGTTTTTCATTCTTTCACAAGTTTTTCTATCCGTTAACAGCATTTTCATTCTTTGAGATAATTTATTACTATCACTTGCTGAAAATAAATATCCACCTTCATTATCGATAACCAATTCATTATTTCCTCTTATATTAGAGCATATAACTGGTAAACCAGCTGCCATTGCTTCCATAACTGCTACTGGCAACCCTTCTTGATAGGAAGGGAAAATAAATACATCAGCTATATGTAATATACAATGAATATCAGTTCTATATCCTGTAAATATAACTTTATTCTCTATGTTTAGTTTCTTTATCAAATTATTAAGCACATCATAGTACTTTCCCCGTCCACATATCACATAAACTACATTTTCAAGATCCAGTTTTGCAAAAGCTTTCAAAGAACATTCATAATTCTTCCTCTTACTAAGTTCAGCAACAGTCAATATCACTTTAGAGCCTTTCGGTATCCTTAATTCTTTTCTCAATTGTTCTTTATCAACTTTTGTATTTTCAATTTTATCAACATCGATTCCTATCCCTGGTAGATGAACCACCTTTAATTTATTGCCCTTAAACCTACTTCTAGCGCGCTCATAATCCTCTTTATTAATCGTAATCAAACAATCCGTATACTTTGCACATAATTTCTCAATTGGATAAAATATAAGCCAATTAAGTAACGGCGCTCCCTTATAGAAATGAAATCCATGTGCTGTATAGATTACTTTCGTTCCTTTTTGCCTTTCTTTTCGAAAAGCAAGTCTTGCTACCACTCCACCTATTGGTGAATGACAATGTACAATATCATACTTCCCCCTACTTGCGAGTCTTTTAACTTCTATATATGCCTTTAATATTCTATGTATCTTATATATCGAACGTGGTATCGGAATATCGTTGACTTTCACTCCAAGTGCTCTTAATTCCTTTTGAAACTCTTTCACCCGTTCCTTACTCGATGTATTACCTTCCTTAAAATTACATGCAACATGAACTTCATAGCCAAGTTCCATTAGTATATTAATGTTTTGCATGTTAAATTGATCAATCATCGAGGCTACCGAGGATAACATAAGGGCTTTTTTCATCGAATTCCATCTCCTATATATGACCTAATCTTATTTATATCATTACTTTTTCTCTGTCAACTCAATGGAACTTTTCATATCATATTTGCAATAGCTGAATTCTCGATAGCTCGATAGTTCCAAGTCATATACTAAGGTTCCAAATATCTTATTCAGCATATTTATTCTCTTCATTGATAATTTAATCAAGAGATTAAAACAAGAGATTCCGATTACCCTCTTCCCATGTACCCTTGCTATTTCTTGCACCAATTCGGTTGTACTACAATATTCTTTATTTTGTGGAAAGAAGATTCCTCTTTCTTCATTATCTATTAACATTTTAACAAATTCACACAAATTATCAATGTATAAAATACTTCTTCTATTTCTAACCTTTGGGAACATAGGTAATATCCTTGCTAATCTCGCTAATCTTGGATAATTACCTTTTGATCCTTTACCATAGATCATTGGTGCTCTTACAATAGCAATGTGAAAGTTATCATCTTGTAATTGTAATAATCCTTCCTCTGCTTCTAGTTTACTTCTACCATAAAATCCACTCGGATTAGGTACTGTGTCTTTGGTAATAACAGAATGAGAATTATGTCGATTATTTTCTCCGTAGACAATAATGCTGCTCATATATATGAATTGTCTAACGCCAGTTTGTTTTGCTTTTTTTGCTAAATCAATTGTCATGTCTCGATTCACTTTATAATAGGTACTCTCCATACTATCTTTTGCTTCTACGTGCGCGATACCTGCGACATGGAATATGGTATCATATATTGATAAGTCAGTATTTACCCAATTGCCGTCTCGCATTGATATTGTATCTATGACATATTGTGCATTCTCTCCAATCCATTGAAGAAAAGAATTACCAACATAGCTATTCTTCCCTGTAACTAATATTCGCTTGTACATCAATTTTCTTTCCTTCACTTTCCTTGGTTATTCCTTCTCTTACACCATCACTTTTAACCACACTGATTATAGTCCCAAAGAATATCTTAATGTCAAATCCTAAACTCATTCTCTTTATGTATTCACCGTCATATCTTGCCTTCACATCTATAGGCAATTCGTCTCTTCCATTAATCTGCGCCCATCCAGTTAATCCTGGTCTTACTGAGTTTGCATAATATTCATCTCTTTCTGCAATCAGATCATATTGATTCCACAAGGCAGGTCTTGGCCCTACGACACTCATTTCACCTCGTAGGATATTAAATAATTGAGGTAATTCATCAAGACTTGTCTTTCTTAAGAACTTACCAATAGGAGTGATATAGATATCAGGATTCTCAAAAAGGTGCGTTGGCATATCTTTTGGTGTATCAATTCTCATCGTTCTATATTTTAATATGTAGAATTCTTTCTTATTCAGACCGATTCTCTTTTGTTTAAAGAAGGCAGGACCTTTGGATGTTAGTTTCACGATCAAAGTTATTATTATTAATAACCATGATAATACTATAATTCCTAGCAATGATAAGAAGATATCTATTCCTCTTTTTACAACACCATTATATATCCCCTTTTTCTTCATTAATTTTACCACCCTTTATATTGATTTTATTAACAAGTATCCTTTAATTTATATATTCAATAACAAGTGATTATATCCCTAACTTCTTGTTCAAGTATAGATTTGTAAAATCCCATTTCATTATAGTATGTTAGAAGAATAGTGTCAAACAATCTTGAATAAAAATGTAAAATATAATCTTATTGCCTAACTTCTCATTTCGTGTATAATATTAATAGTATATATATGTAACATTTATACCAATATTAAGCTTTAAATTAAGGAGATGTGAAATGTCTAATTCTATTGAACAACCAGAAAAGATAAAAGGCAATCTGTATCTTTTGCCAATTATCGTAATACTTTCAATTTTACCATTAATAGTCAAGTTGCATGAATACAAAGCTAAATTGATTAATAAGCCTTGGTTCTATGCAGATGATACAGTAAGCGATTTCTTTTTATATTTCAAGAGTTTAATTTTTATAATCATATGTACTATCTTAATATTCATTATGATTTATCAGTATTATAAATACCGAAAAACTTTTAAGTTTACAACTATTTTTATCCCATTAGTTGCCTATGCTATTCTAGCTCTAATTTCATCGATTCTATCTAAGTATTCCTATTTTTCTTTCCACGGGATATACGAACAGTTAGAATCCATATTTGTTATATTAGGTTATTGTCTAGTTACATACTATACATACCTTGTTGTAAATAGTGAAGATCAGATAAGATTTATATTCAAATGGTGGCAATATGGAATCGCTATCCTTTGTCTTATTTCTTTCACACAGTTTCTAGGGATTGACTTCTTTGCATCTGATATTGGTAAGAAGTTTATATTACCAACGAAGTATTGGAATCAACTTGATTCAATACATTTTAATTTTGAAAAAAATACTGTATACGCTACATTATATAATCCAAACTATGTTGGATTTTATGCTGCATTAGTAGCCCCTATTTTCTTGATACAATCATTTTTCAGTAAGACTTTAAAGGAAAGAATTATACAATTAGCCTTTTTCTTTGCCTTACTTTTAGCAATGTTCGGATCAGGTTCAAGAAATGGATTTATTTGTATTGCGATATCTTTAATATTTATTTTAGTGATTTTTAGAAATTATTTATTTAAAAATTGGAAAGTATTATGTATAGGAATCCTCGTAATAGCAATAGCATTTATCGCCACCAATGCTGTTACGCATAATTTATTTATCAACCGTCTTAAAGAAATTACGAATATCAAGTCTGAAGTAAAGCCTTTAAGCAAAATACTAACCAATAAAGATAATGTTCAAATTACCTATAATAATAACAATTTATATATTAAAATGAACAAGAACGCTCTTGATTCAGTACCATTCATATTAAAAGATGATTCAGGTAATGAATTGAAATATCACCAAGATACAACTACGAAAATTTTCATCATCGATGACACTCGTTTTGCTAATCTACCAATTAAGATTCAGACCTTAGATAAATCATATGTATTTACGGTAACTATTGATAATCGTGATTGGACATTCACTAACTACACAAAAGATGGAACCTACTTCTATTATAATCGTTTTGGTAAATTAGATAAAATTATTAAGCCTGAATCCGCTGTATTCACTAATTACGAATCAATTGCAGGACGCGGTTACATCTGGTCTAGAACAATTCCTCTATTAAAAGATCACATAATACTTGGTTCAGGAGCAGATACATTTTCTCTTGCATTTCCACAACAAGATTACGTTGGCCTTTATAACAATGGTTTTGGTGATCAAGTACTTACTAAGCCTCATAGCATGTATTTGCAAATCGGAGTTCAGACTGGCGTTGTATCTTTATTATGTTTCTTAGCTTTTTATCTCATGTATTTTATAAGTTCTATCGGATTATATTTCAATCATAAATTTGATACGTATATGTCTCAGGTTGGAGTTGGAATCTTTATTGGTACTATTGCCTATATGATATCAGGAATTGCAAATGACTCAACTATTACGGTTGCACCTACCTTCTGGGTTCTAATTGGTTTAGGTATATCAATTAATCATGGTATTAAAAAGAAGAAAGTCTTAAATTAAAGAAAGAACCAATCATTAACACTTTAAAAAAGGAGTAAGATTCCATTTTAGAAACTGGAATTTTACTCCTTTTAGCTTATTTTAAGTACTATCTTTATTTAATTCATTTACTATTTCATTTATTTGCATATATTTTAAGTTACACTTATAATAAATATCATATTAACACTTATTGTATTGAAAATGTCTGACCAATTGTTATTGTCTGATCAATATATGCATTACCGCTTTTTACGCTAAGAGTAATAGTATCAATATATACTTTTGTTCCTGATGATAATATGGAATCTATACTAGTTATAGAAGATGTACTCTTATATGATACTTTAGTAATTCTTGACGCCTCGATGGCATTACCCGCACTATCCTTTAAAGAAATACAGTCAGTTATTGCAGTTCTTATTGTATTTTTATAGGTATTTAAACTATTAATTGAATAGTTCACTAATGTTTGTTGTGTATCGTATATTTTAAATCCTGACGTTAAATTAATATCTTTTCCTGTATCATCTACTATAGTCACTTCTACTTTATAAGTTCCCTGTGCTGCTTTGATAAGTGAACTTGATGCCATTGTAACACTATCAAAGGTAAAGGTATTACCATTAATACTTGGTTTATATTCCGTATTATCTGGAAGTGTAATAATGATTGATTTAATATTCTTATAATTATATAGAATACCACCTTTGTATTCACCAACTCGCATTGTAATTGATTTATCCTTAACTTGACTTAGGTCAGTTACTGCTGTGTCAACTGAATATGCAGATAGATCTAGATTATACACTGATGCTTCATTCGTTGGCTCTACTACCTTTACTACTACATTAATTTTAAGTCCACCTGCTGTAATAATATAGTTATAATCACCTTTAACAGCATGTGCTCCATAGAATATAATTTTTGTTCCATTAATTACAGCTGCAGGAGCACCTGTTCTATTTGTTGCTTCTGTCACATCACTCACATACAATGTATCTTTTTTGTAATCATTTCCAAATTGGTCTTTTAGAGAAACTACTACTGTCTGATAATCATTTGCTATTACCGAATTCGATACTGTAACAATTGGCTTATCAACAGATATTGAAGATGCTTTTCTTTCCCCAACTATTGTGATTGGAAGAGTCCATATGTTATTCCCACATGTAGCTATAACATACACATTACCTTCTTTTAGGGGACATAGTGCACCATTCTGGCTTACTAATAATCTGCTATCATCAGATGATGAATATTTAATACTTGATGCAGGAATCTGTCCATTATATGAATCTTTTGCCAATACATAGACTGTGTAATCCGTATCACTAATTGATAATGTATTAAGAGTTGAAGTTACTGATGACCAATTAGGTGTATTTTTTGCAATGGTATACTTCTCATAGTTACCAGGAGTAACTTGTGATTGATCAACTGCTGTTATTAGTCCTTCTGCTGTAACTGCAACTTCTTTACCATTCACATATTTATATGTGTGATATGTAATTCTAACTTTAGCAGTATCTCCATTTGATATTAACGTTATTTTCTTATTACTATCTATATATCCTTTTGTAACCTCTACTAACTCAATATCAATAGAAGCTGTATTCTTTTTTGATAAAGTCACATCTGTACCATTTGCATCATACAAAGTATAATCAATTGCAGTCGCTTTTCCACTTGGAATTTTGTCTGTTTTTATTACAATTGAAGCAACATCTCCATTTGATACTGCGAATGTATAATCTTTTGAATTATATGTCAACTTATAGCTATAATTATTAGCAAATGAATTATAAGTTTCAATAATAACTGTTTTATTATCATTTGAATATGATATCGACTTTATTTGTTGTAGTTCATATGTAGATGCATTTGCTATTGAAAAATCTTTATCTTTCACTTGATCTTTCACACTTGTATTAAATTGTACCTCTACCTTATGATCTCCAACCTGCTTAACTGAGGTAATAGACAATGGAACTTGCACTGTAATAATCTGAGATATAGCTGTATACTTACCTGCATTAAAGTTATTTATACTTGTTGCTGTAACAGCTTGCAACTTAAATCCACCAATATTACCAACATTCACAACACCATTATTATCAACAGTTGCTCCTGCAGTATTATCAGATAATAACCAATAGATTTGGTCTGTTGTAGGGTCACCTGACTTTGTGGTTGTTGTAGCATCAAAATCATATGCGTTTGGTTTTACTTCTAGATTAGTAATCGGATTTGTAATAGTAACACCAGTTGCACTTTCGTTAATTGTAAAAGTAGCACGTAGAGTTTTTATCACTTTATACGTTTTATTATTTTTGATTGTACAAGTAATTGTTGCTTTACCTACTCTTTGAGCTGTAACTACACCCTTTTTAGTTATAGTAGCTATTTTGTTATTCGATGTAGACCATACATAGTAATAATTTGATTTACTATTTTTTAATTTAATAGTGTACTTAGAACCTACATATAAAGTCTTTATGTTATTCGATACATTTCCCCATGTTGGAGATGTTGTTGCTTTCGTTGCTGCACTTACGCTTAGATTATTGATTGGATTGTACGTAGTTACTATTAATGCTATTACTAACAAAACAGATATTTTCTTTAATAATCTCTTCATCCCATTCTCCCTATTTTTGTTTTATCAAAAACAACCTTGACAGTTCTTGCGAACTAGTCAAGGTTGTTAGATTATGATTTATTAACTTTTAATAACAAAGTTAATTATTGGATTGTTACTGGTACACCAACTGTTACAGTAAATCTAACATTGTTGTTACCAACTTTTTGTACTACAGTAACATCTTTGATGTAAATTGTATCGCCAGCATTTAATGCATCTAATTTTACACCAGCTGGTGCTGTAGCATTTACAGATTCAATAGCTAATTCTTTACCATCAGCATCTTTGATTGTTAATACAGCTTTTGCTACTGCATCTTTTGTTTTTTCAGTAGAAGTTTGTTTTTTAACTTCTGTTAATGTTGGAGCTACTTGTGTATCACTTACAACGAAGTAAGTTGCAATTGTTGCATTTGATTGAGTAGTAACTTCAACTTTGTAAGTACCATTAGCTACTTTTTCAATTGCTCCGCCAGATACTGTTGCTGTAGCAAATGTAGTATCTGCATTAGTAATAACTGTACCATCTGGTTTTGTAATTGATACTGATTTAGGAGCTGCTTTACCTACTAATACATCGCCTTTGTATTCTCCAACTGAAATTGTTACTTTTTTGTCTGAAACATTAGTTTCATCAGTAATTACATTATCAATTGCTTGTGTAGAAACAAGTGCTCTATATGTTGAATCTTGAGTGCCTGCTTCAACAACATTAAGAACTACACTAAGGCTTAATTTTTGTGCAGTAAATACATATGAATATGTTCCTTTAGCAGCATCTTGTGCTTTGAAAGTGATTGTAGATCCAGAAATTTCGAATTTAGGAGGATTTACAGTGCTAGGTGTTTTAGTAGGAGTAATATCACCTACAGCGAAATCATCACCATATTGATCTTTTACTTGTAATTCGATTTTAGCTTGATCATCAGCAGCATGAGCATTTGAAAGAGTTAAATTATATTTAGAATCTTTAACCATTACAGCTGCAGCTGTTCTTTTAGCAACAACAGATACTGGGAAAGTCCATGCAACGTTACCATTGTAGCTTGCGATTACGTATGTTGTTCCTTCTTTAACTGCAGTTAATGCACCAGTGTCTTTATTAACTAATAATACGCTCTTATCAGCTGTATCAAATTTTAAGCTTGATGAAGTAATAGTATTCTTAGCTGAATCAGTTGCTTTAACATAGATTTCATAATCTGTATCACCAACTGCTAACTTAGTGTTGTTAGTTGTTAATTTTGACCAGTTTGGTTCAGTCTTAGCAATTGTATAGTTATCATAATTACCAAGTGTAGCTGTACCATCTACAGCTGTAACAACGCCTTCTGCTTTGTAAGTTGTTTCAGTATTGTTTTCATATTTATAAGTATGGAAAGTAACTTTTACTTTAGCAGTATCACCTTTAGAGAATAATACTAACTTCTTAGTATTGTCACCACTTGTAGTATAACCTTTAGTAGTATCAACATCTACAGTTACTCTTGTCTTGTCTGAAACATTAGTTACATCAACACCGTTAGCATCGAATAATGAATATTCTAATGCAGTTTCTTTTCCGAAAGGAACTGTTTGAGTGTTAAGTTGAACTGATGCTACTGCACCAACGCTAGCTTTTAAAGTTGTAGCTTTTCCAGCGTAAGTTACTGTATAATCTTTAGCATCTGTAAAGTTTAAGTAAGTTTCAAGAGTTGCAACTTTACCATCAGTTGAGAAAGTAACTTTGTTTACTGGTAATTTTTGATGAGTTGCTACATTTTCAATATCAAAAGCAGATGCTGAAACTGTTTTTGAAACATCTGAGTTAAAAGTCACTTGAACTTTGTTAGAAGCTGTTTGTTTAACACCTACTACTGCAAGTGGAACCTTTACTAAAACTGCTTCTGATTCAGCTGTAAATGTACCAGCTTTGAAGTTAGCTTCGCTAGTAGCTGTAACTACTTTAATCTTGAATTCTCCAACTTTAGTTGTAGAAACAACACCATTCTTATCTACAGTTGCGCCTGCTGTGTCATCAGAGATAACAAAGTAAACTTTATCTGTGCATTTTCCGCCAGTTTTAGTTGTAATAGTTTTGTTGAAGTCATATACTGATGGTCCAACATTTACAGTTTCAACTGGGTTAGAGATTTTAACTGATGCTGCGCTTTCTTTAACTGTTACTTTAGCAGTTAAAGTTTTAGTTGTTTTTTTAGTTTTAGCGTTTTTGATAACTACTTTAATAGTAGCTGAACCAGCTTTTTTAGCTGTTACAACACCTGCTGTTGTAACTGTAGCTACAGTTTTACTTGAAGTTGTCCAAGTGTATGTAGATTTTGCTGCTGGTTTGTTGCTTACGTTGAAATCATATTTCTTTCCTACGTATAATGTTTTGCTAGTTGCGTTTAATTTTGGTGCTTTTGCAGCTGATGCTTGCATTGGAGCTACAGATGTTACTGTAAGAGCAAAAGCAGTAACGCATGCTAATTTCTTAACGAAATTCTTCTTCATATTCTTTCTTCCTCCTTAAAATATGTGGTTGAGTATTATATTTATTCGCCCACGGTTAAATAGAGCATTGTAAAATATAATCTTTCCAATAACAAATTGATTATAACAATATTCATTCTAAAGGTCAAGTCTTTTTCCTCATAATTTTACTATTTTTTATAATAGTGGTATATGAGAAAAACCTTGGTAAAATAGCCTTTTTCATGAAATATTACATTAGATACATATAAGTAATCTAATGTTATAACCATACATCTGAAAGGTAATCCCCCTATCATTATTAGTAAATGCTATGATTGATTATATTCCAGTCAAAAACATTGATGTCTTATTCATTGCTTGAATACTCTGGTAGTCTTTCTAAACTTAACTATCTTTGACATGGTTATATAATACCGCTTGATTATGTCAGTTTTATGTCACACAATTGTCATTTCTGGTATACTTTTTATAATTAAGGATTTTTTACAGTTTTCTGATTGTAGTCTAGAATAGCTTATGTAACTACGTTGACATACCATTGTTAGCACGTAATGTCATATAAATTAAATTATTTTCATTTCAGAATTATATTGTACAAAGCACTAAACTCTCAATAAATACCTATTACATATTATCTATAATGTCGTAGAAACAGCCTTTTCACATTTCTCAATGCGAAAAGGCTGTTTCCTTTTATCAAACTGTGTTTATAGTTAAAGTATATGATATAATCTTCTGCAATCTCTGTGCACCTAAAGACACCTGGACACTTATAGCTATAAATTTGAAATTAAACTCCATAGATAACTACAAATCTGTTCTTTTCTGCACTTTCGGATTACTACGTCTATATCCCTAATATCTTCTCCACACTATCTTTCATCTTCTCAGTCTCACAAACGGTATCATGTAATACTTTAGCGCTACGAATCTCTTCGATTGCTTGTGGAACTTCGGTATTGGATAATTTGCTTAATTCGTCTACTAATTCAAAATCAGTCATGCTATCGTATTTCTCATCGATTGCATTCATAACACTTCTCGTGAATTTGTATGGGCTAGCTGTTGATGCAATAATGGATTTGGTCTCATCCTTCGTTGAAGCAACATAGTCATGATATACACTTGCTGCTACTGCAGTGTGAGTATCAATGACATACCCTGTTTGTTCATAGATATCACGGATTGTTTGCTTTGTCTTAGCTTCATCTGCATAACCACCAAGGAAAGAATCTAATTGTCCTCTCATATTATCTGTAATTTTGTAATTACCTTCTGTTTTAAGTCCATTCATTAGATTAGAGTTCATCTCAGCGCTATTATCCGCTATCTTATAGATCAATCTCTCAAGATTACTTGAGATTAGGATATCCATTGATGGAGAGCTTGTTAAGATAAATTCTCTATTTCTATCATATACTCCAGTCTCAAAGAAGTCATATAATACTTTATTATCATTGGAAGCACAGATTAATTTATCATATGGTACTCCCATAAGTTTTGCATAGTATGCTGCAAGGATATTTCCAAAGTTACCAGTAGGTACTACTGCATTAATCTTTTCACCCTTAGCGATTTCTCCATTTTTATATAATCTTGAATATGCATATACATAATATACCACTTGAGGAACGAGTCTACCGATGTTGATCGAGTTAGCAGATGAGAATTGATATCCTTTGTCATTCATCGTTTTTGCTAATTCTTTATCGTTGAACATATTCTTAACGCCAGTTTGGGCATCATCAAAGTTACCTGTAATTCCTATTACATAAGTATTATCACCTTTTTGAGTTACCATCTGCTTCTCTTGGATTGGACTTACTCCATGCTTTGGATAGAATACGATAATCTTAGTTCCTTCCACGTCAGCAAATCCCGCTAATGCTGCCTTTCCTGTATCTCCAGAGGTTGCTGTAAGTATAACAATCTCATTTTTAACATTATTCTTCTTAGCGGAGGTTGTTAGTAAGTGTGGCAAAATGGATAGAGCCATATCCTTGAACGCTATGGTTGCACCGTGAAATAATTCTAAATAATATGCACCATTTGCTTTTACAATTGGAGCAATCTCTTCTGTATCGAATTTGCTATCGTAAGCTTTGTCGATACAAGACTTTAGCTCTTCTTCTGTAAAGTCTGTTAAGAATAGACGCATTACTTCATATGCCACTTCTGCATATGACATGTTCGCCAATTTCTCCATACTCTTTTCTAACTTTGGAATTGAAGTGGGAACAAATAATCCACCATCATCTGCTAGACCTTTTAATATTGCCTCGGATGCTGTTACAGTCTCATTATTACTTCTTGTACTCTTGTATATAAGATTCATCTTCTTCATTCCTTTTCCGCTTTATTATATTTTACTTATTACTAGTTACCATTATATAAATAGTGAATATCCAATTGGATTCACAATTATACGTCTAATGCCTCGTATGTTACACAAGATTATTAATACTTTTCTTCACTTCGAAAGCAGTTACATAGCACTACTGTAATGTAGTAAAGTAATTTGTTTTGTATTATAACATGTTTCCTATTATGTTACAACATAATTCACATTACTTCTATCATTTTTTGCACTTTTGTAAAAAATAATCGTGTTTCTTCTATATATAATGTATTTATAGCAACTTCATTTTGAAGATATCACTTACACGATGTTAATATATATTTTAGGGTTATTTTAAAACAGATTATTATCCCAAATAATGAGCACTAAAGAATTTTACATTATATGTAATTTAATCACTTTATAATATTTATTAAATACTTCATAAAGAAAAAAGATTTAAGAGAATGTACTTTTTAAGTTTCCATTCTCTTAAATCTATTATGTTAATTAAGTGAAATAATTAGATACAAGTATGTCTGTATCTAGATGTATAATAACTCTTCATTTCGCACTAATTCCAATAAATGATCTTGAGTCATTCTCAGATCAGATGTGTGATTTTTTTTATTTCACATGTTAATATTTATTTATCTAAATTTATAAAATTCATGTCCTCCGTATTTAAATAACCATCTTAGATTACGGTCGAACCAGCTCATGCTGCTTTTATCTGCTCTACTTCTTGCTGAGAAGAATAATGCTCCTTGTGATTCATCCTCACCAGACAACACTCGGTTGACTGCAGTTACTGTGGCTTTTGATACCGATACCGACCAGTATCTTCCATCCTTAATAGGAGAGAATTGTACAGTACTTCCATTTCTTTGGAATACTACTTTTTGTACAGTATCTGGGAAACGATCGTTTGCAACACGATTAAGAATTACATTTGCTACTAACATCTTTCCCTTAATATCTTCTCCTGTTGCTTCTGCTTCTACAATTCTTTGTAGTACTTGTTTATCCGATGCTGATAAGTGAATTACACTTTTTCGTGTTTTCGTTGAGAGTGCCATTACTTTAGCTTGTTCTTTTTTTTGCTTTGCTTCCCTAGCTATTTTAATAGCTTCTTCTTTATCTTTTTCTTCTTTAAGCCTTAACTTTGCTTCTTTCTCTCTTTTTTCACTCTGTGCTTGTATCAATTCTGTAGTTGTTTCGAGCATATCTTCTTTCATATTCTGTCTTGCCGTATTGATATCTGCTCCGTAGGTCGTTGTTAATCCGTTCGTGATGACACTTCCAAAAAGACCCACACTACTATTTTGGTTCAATTTTTCTAACTGTACATTCAGATCTAGTTCATCGGCTTGTATTTGTGCTTCATTTGCTGTTTCTTCCTCTACTGGCGAAAATGTATTAATGTCACTATCTACTTTCGCGTATGCTTCAACAACTTGGTTGCCTTTGCCATAGAGATTGTCGGAACTTAGAATGATAATAATCGCTACGAGCGTATAGGCTGTAATCATAACACATGATTTATAGCTATCTAAAAATGCTCTTTTTATCACTTCTTTTATTCGACCAAGAAACGAGTGTATTTTTAGCATACATACTTCCTCTTTTCTTTTTAATTTCTAGCCTAATTTTGGCATAATTGCATTATAGCATCTAACTTATTACTGTCAATAAGCTTTCCAGAAGTTTGGAGGATATGATAGAAGTATTTTTACAATCATTTCCATTTTCTACTTTATTGCACAATCCTTCTGAAAAAAAATCTTATATATTTGTTACAATTAGCCATTACTTTTTTAACAATTTATTAATCATTTATTAACTATTTTATGCCACTAATTTAAAAAATATTCATTTTGAACCTATTTTTGTGAATATAAGTAAATAAAAACGTTTAAAACACAGTATTGTACTTTAAAATCCATTGAATTTTTTTGCATTTTTCTGTAACATTTTTTTAATAATTTTCGTTGATTTGTGTCACAATATTGTAGTTTTTAATCTGTTTATTTTAGGTTAATATTTATCCTTTTTTCTTTGCAGAAATCGGGTATAATATTATAAATGATGTTTGATACAGTTTTGGAGTAATCCTGCCGAAAGTATCATTTATACGTAAGTGAATAAAGTTTATGCATAAACTTGTCAAGATACAGCGATATAAACTAAGTACCTAAATTAAGACTTTTGACCCAAACATCATAGAATGAGTTACCCAACCCATGACCTGTTTCAAAATCTAGCCTGGCAATTTGTACAAAACAGAAAAAGCGATTGCGCCTTTGAATATGTATTAGAAGTTCTTGTTCTCGGATCATTTCGTGTTATATGCTAGGACAGATCTGTCTGAGCGGAGTAAGTTTCTGTCCTAGCATATGTTTTACACAAAATAATCTGAGAACTAGATCTTCTTATACATATTCAATGAAGCATGAGTTTTTCTGTTTTGTACAAATTGCCTAGACAACCTCCCAAACAGGTCATTTATCAGCTTACATCATAGAATTAATTTGTTAATACGAAAGGATAAATATACTATGAATTTATTGCCAGGTGTATTCGTTGCCAAAAAGAAAGATGGTTCTACCTATTATCGTAGCTCCATTACATTTCGTAATAAGCACATTAGTATTGGCAGTTACTCAACGAATGAACAAGCACATCAAGCATATATAGAAGCGAATACAATTCTTACAGATTCCTCGATTTATATAGAAGACTATGATACATCTACTCCTCTGCTTACTTTGTCCAAATGGATTGTATTGGTTAATTTTAGAGATAATAACATCTATTTTAAGAATCCTATTTATATTAAAGAGAAGTATTTTCTATACTATCTGGATGGCAAGACAATTTTGAAATTTGATGTAGATGATTTATTTTATTATTCAAATCATAAGATTCAGAAAAGAGGCGGGCATCTCTTCGTATCCGATTACGGAATGCAAGTATCTATTCTCTCTAGATATGGTATCAAAAATTATGCGGTACTTGAGAGAGACTATCAATTTGCAAATGGAGATCCTACTGATTTTAGATATGGAAATGTTCAAATTATTAATCGATATCACGGAGTAAACCGAATTCAACATAAAGGTACTTTTATTTATGTTGCGAAGATTCATCTAAATGGTGATTATATTATAGGTAAATATAAGAAAGAGGAAGAAGCTGCCGTTGCGTATAATAAGGCGGTTCATATTCTACAATCTAAAGGGTTCGATAAGAATTTTCCCACAAATTATATCACTGAGATTGATGAGATTGAGTATGCAAAGATTTATAATATGGTTAAGATATCCAAGAAGATACGAGAATATTTACCTATTTTTTAAGATTTTCTTACAGTTTTAGTAAATACTTAAAAAAATTTTAATTTTTTGAAAATAATACTATCCTTTTTGAGATTATGTGTTATAATAATATTATATTTTTCTTCTTCCATTTTCATAGTTCCACAAAGAGATGCCACTTCAATTAGAACAGAGATATGATTCATATCAAATCTAATTAAGAAGTGGCACTTTTTGCGTCTAATATTGATTATTCTTTTTCCGTTTTGTCTTACTGCGTCTTGAATTACCTCGCTTTGTATTACCACGTTTTAATGGATCTAATAATCTTGCTGACATTATAATTAATATAATCGATATGAGTAACTGTATAGTTACACTGATTCCAAACCAATGCTCAGTTACAACTCTATTACATTGTCCGTAATTATTTAGAAAATCACTTAAGAATTCCTTATTTTTAAACTGATTCGAGAATAACGATAATAATGTAATGGCTGGATTCACTAATAACATTAATATCATATTCCCTAGATTGGGTGCAATTCTATGCGCTGCATCTTCTACAACATTCGTATCAATCCTTACATTAATAATAAGATAGACACCAGTTAGTATTCCAATTGTTCCTAATACAAGAAATATTACAGTTCCATAAGTGAATACAGTAGATACTGTTGTTCTACGAAACAATACTGAGAAGAACAAACCTATACTCCCAACAAATATTGCTGTGACAACGATACACATCATTAATTGTATTAAATCTATAATTCTTATGCCACCAATTGAAAATACAATACTTAAAATTGGTAGGCTAGATACTACAATAAGTAGAATCAAACTAATCGAGGAAGCAAGCTTTCCTCTTATAATTTGTAATGGTGTTAATTTTGTTGTTAATAAGATATCAAGAGTCTGCCTTTCTCTTTCGCCTGAGATAGCACCAGAAGTTATTGCCGGAACAATAAATAGTATAAGTGCAAATTCTATAACAGAAAGTATCTCATATAGATTCATCATATTATGATAATTGACTACGCCTGCAATTGTACTCTTATAATCAAAACTAGCATAAAATACAAATAATCCAATGACAGCCAGTATCATATTATAAGCCAAGATAATCATTGCCGTCTTAATCGTTCGAACACTAATCTTTAGCTCTTTCTTATACACTGGATTCGTATGAAACATATTATACCTCCTGCTCTGCGTGTGCGGTTATTTGCATAAATAGTGATTCCAGATCTCCTTCTTCTCTAGAAAAGGAAGATAGATATACATTATTCTCTACTAATGTACGTATTAATTTTGCTTCTTCTATTTCATCTCCTAGGAAACCTATGGATATGCTATTTTCTTTGATACTTATATTCTCAACAAGTGGATTCGTCTTTAATAGAGTGATTGCTTCTTCTTGATTATTTACTACTTTAATAATGATAGGATTCGTAGCATTAAGTTTTGTCATAATCTCATCCACAGTTCCATTCACTACCATTCGTCCTTTTTCAATAATTCCGATGGTCGTACACATCTGTGCTAACTCTGGTAGAATATGAGAGCTTACAATGATTGTTCTTCCATTATCGCTTAGATTCTTTAGTATCGTTTTCATCTCAACTCTCGCTCTAGGATCAAGTCCTGAAGCAGGCTCATCAAGTATCAAAAGATCAGGATTATGAACTAAACTTCTTGCTAGACATAAACGTTGCTTCATTCCCCTCGATAACTCATCTACATAATCATTTGCTTTATCAGAAAGATTAACTTGATCCATTAATTCCATAGATATCTGCTTCGCTTTATTTCCAATAATACCATACATAGATGCATAGAATTCCATATATTCAATTACTTTTAGATTATCATATACTCCAAAAAAGTCTGGCATATAGCCAATCTTTTCTTTTAACTTCTTCTGATCTTTATTAACATCGATACCATCCACATAGATCTCGCCAGAATCCGCCTTTAATAGTCCAGCTGCTATTCGCATAGTGGTAGTCTTTCCAGCTCCATTCGGTCCAACAAAACCCAAAAGTTCACCTTTTTTTAAATAAAGATTCAACCCATTCAATGCAATATAATCACCATATCTTTTATATAAATTCTGAATTCTTAGCATCTAATTAGCCTCCCTAACTATAGTTAGATATGGTAACGTACAATTATCACTTACTACATCTGTGTCTACCACATATTTCACTAACAGGTTATTGTTCTTATCTAAATAGTTCTCTAACTGCTTTGCACTTCTTGCTGTACGAGAATTAAATATAAGATCATACCTCTTCGTTATAACATTATAAAAGTAAATATCCCCAGTAAAACCATCCCAAGTTTTCCTCGTAAAGGTATGATTTAATTCTTCGGGATAGTCTACTGAGAGAATCTTTTTATCATTGTCAAAGTTATAGTAACTAGTGAGTTCTTTTCCACCCATTGTTCGATATACAGTTGAATAATCCCCTTCTACAACTGACATATATGATTCTATATTATAAACTGTTTCGTAATCATTATTTATGCTATTCACTTCGATTGGAATTACAACCAGTTGTACTCCTGTTGATTGAAGTTTAAGGTCCTTAAAGATCTCACTTACACTATTAGTATCAACAAATCCAATCAGATAACTTGTGTTACTTTTTCCAAAGAGATAAGTTTGAATCGCATACTTAAGTGCATTTTCTTCTACAGATTCTTGATACGTTGCTTTTTTACCATCTTTTGGATGCGTTATTTTCTGAATCAGGTTTTCATTCGTAAATACTTCTTTGATTGATTGTAGCTTCGTTGCTTGCTTCTGGGATATATCAATTTGTTCCTTGTTATTTATATTTCCGACATTAATTACATTATTATTATGGAAGACGACAGCATTCTTTATATTACTACCTAAGTTATTCTGTATTGTACCATATAAATGATAGTCTTTATAATTCAAATCTGAATCAATTGTTCCTTTAAAAGTTCGCACTGATTCTTGCTTATAATAGGTTGGTGTAAAGGCTTCATAATTTCTTACTTGAATTGAGGTTTCATCCGGTGATTGAACAACGGAACTCTTATATGAAGTTACATTCTTGGTTGACACTGAATCAAAATATCCATAATTATATATAGAACTTGATAGGGCTGCTACATTATATCGGTTATTCATATTAAAATTATAACTTTTATTATCTGGTGCAGTAATACTAAAATAATTTTTTTCTGTTGCTACTTGGTTCTTTCCTACCTCTAGAACTGACACATATCCAACATATGGCTTCTCAATTCTAGTACTTGATCCACATAAAAATACAATCAATGTTGTTAGAATCGATAAACTTGGTACGATAATCCAGGTAAGTTCCCTTTTCTCCATTTTTTTGAGTATTAAATACAAAATAGGTCCTACGAAAAATACATAAATTAATAATATAAGAACATACCACACAATATTAGGTGCTTTCTTCACAAAAGGGTTCGTAACTGCATCAAATAAATGATATTCATTCGTAAAACCTTGTCTCTCAATTGCGAGTTGTTGCACTTTAGAATCACTTAAGGTGCTTTCAATTTCCTTCCATATATTATTTCCTATGGTATCCCATTCATCGCTTTCTAATCTTAAATTGGTGGTGAATATATCTACCGTTCCATTTCCAATCTCGTTAGAATACATTAGCTTTGTACCTTTATCTTCAAGTATGGCTTTTGAATTCAGTATAGACATTGTTAATACTTTTTTCGTTATTCGATTATCCTCATTCTTATTGATAATCTGTAGATTCTCTGTATTTTTCTTATCCTTAATTGAAACTATCGTACTATCATTACTATCCATATTGTAATTGGTTTTAACACTTTTTAATTCTTTTGTAGTAATATTCAAGAATCCATTCTCAAAGAAAGATAATGTTTTATCAGCATATTCACCTGTACCAACGACAAGTGTACCACCTCTTTTTACCCACTCTTTGATTGCTTCCACTTGTTTCTCATCTAATTTTGATGTATCAAAATTATCAACAAGAATCACATCCAAGGTATCAAGACCAAGACTTTCTTCTGGAATATTTTCCTCCGTCAAATAGAATATCTTCGAATCTGTATTACTTAAATAGCTAAGTCCGCTTGAATCATCTGACAAAACCCCAACGTATTCAGCATCATTATATGCGTTTAGTTTGAGTGTTTCTTTCCTATCTATTAATGTCTTTCCTTTTGCATCTTCTATTTTGACATACATAGTATCTAAATTATTTGTAATTGGAACTTGCATATTTACAACCAATTCTTTATTTGCTTTCATCTGAATCGTTTTACTATATCTAAGATTATCTTGATCAGAATTTGGCAGTATGATGCTTACTGCTCCTTTTTGATAAGTATGTTTGCTTAAGATGTTAAACTTAACATTCATATAACGTCCATATTTCGTTGTATTAGAATATCCATAGGAAAGAGACATTGTAATACCGTTTTTCGATTCGTCAGCTTTAACATTTTTGTGTTTACTCGAAGTGGTAGTATCCCTAACATTATCTACTGCCGCAACACTTCTAACCATGCTCTTACAGCCTGTTAGACTCAATATGATCAAAACAATTACAATCATTATAATATTATTTTTTTTATATTTTTTAGTTAATATTCTATCATCCATGAACAATATCACCTTATCTCATCAAATGTAAAAGCTACTTCAAATACCGTGCCATCAAAATCACTTCTAGCTTCAATTGTACCACCATGCATCAATATGATACTTTTTGCAATTGCAAGCCCTAACCCAGCTCCACCAGTTTCCACTGATCTTGAGTTCTCAACACGATAGAATCGATCAAATATATTTTCAATATCTTTTTGTGGAATCAATTCTCCATAATTTATAATCGAGACTGTAACTTTTAAAGCATCCATATACAATTTGATGCGAACTTTTTTTCCATCCTTACCATATTTCACTGCATTTCCAATTAGGTTAGCAAATGCTCTAGCAAGCAAATCTCCATCTGCTAATATGACTGCACTTGGTACGTTTGTTGTAAAATCATATTCCAACCCATATTCATTAAAACTTGGATAAAATTCCTCTATTAACTGATCCATGAACTTAACTAGATCAATCTCTGTTTTCTTCAAAGTTACTTCACCAAAACTAAATTTCGTATAAGTGAATAGATCTTCTATCAGCTTTTCTAAGCGTCTTGATTTTTGATAAGCAATATCCATGTACTTTTTCTTAAGTTCCATTCCATTTGGCTGATCATTCTGATATTCAATCCGTTCTTCTTTTAAAGCTAGTTCTAAATACCCAATGATAGAAGTCAAAGGTGTTCTAAGGTCATGAGCCACACTTGTAATTAAATCATTTTTCGTACTTTCACTTTTTCTCTCGCTTTCCATCATCATACCGATTTCGGCGGCCATTTTATTAATCTTACTTGCTACCAAAGCAAATTCATCCTCTTTATATATCGGAATACGGTAATTCAAATCACCTAATGTAATTTCATTAATCCCTACTGCTATTTCTTCCAAATAGTCTGTAAATCTCTTGGTTAACAATAAGAAATACGTGATAAAAAGTACGATTCCTACAATTACCGCCAGTAGAATAAATAGAAGCAAATAACGTGCTATCTGATGGTCTGTAAAGACTCCATTACTTTTATCAATACCTTGGATGGAATCACTAACTGTTGAATCTTTATGAAGACTTAAATATTTATTTAGAGACTCAATCTTACCATTACTATACGCATTATCACCTGAGGACGGTATGCTTTTTAACATTAATGCGCCTAGATAGAAGAATAGGAATAAGAGGGCCTCCGTTATTACGGTATATATTAAACTAAGTAGACTATACCATACGATCTCATATCGAAAACTCTTTAATCCTTTACTTTTCAATTTTATACCCAACTCCCCATACTGTTTTGATAATCTGTGCATCACGGGAATCCATCTCAATCTTTTCTCTTAATCTACGTATGTGTACCATCACCGTATTATTTGCTTCATACATCTTCTCATTCCATACTCGTTCAAAGATCTCATCGGTACTAAATACTCGCCCTGCATTATTTGCCAATAGATATAGAATATCAAACTCGATTGGTGTTAGCTTAACTTCTTTATCATAGGAAATCACTTTATGGTTTTCTTTATTAATTATTAGATTTCTAATTTGAATCTCTTTATCAACCTTTTCTTCGTACGAATTAGGGTTGAATTTGGTATATCTTCTAAGCTGAGACTTCACTCTCGCAGTTAATTCAAGTGGATTAAATGGCTTAACCACATAATCGTCAGCTCCAGTACTTAAACCAATTATCTTATCTAGGTCACTTGATTTAGCACTTAACATAATAATTGGAATCGTACTTGTTTCTCTAATTTTCTTGCATAGATTAAGGCCATCAATACCAGGCATCATAATATCTAAAATTACTAACTTAATGTCTTCACGATGAAGAATATCTAACGCTTCTTTCGCATCATATGCCTTTGATACTTGATAACCATCTCCAACAAGATGTATCTCAACTAATTCAGCTATTTCCTTGTCATCATCTACTACTAATATTTGAATTGGTTCCATTTATGTACCCTTTCTAATCATATCTCAAACAATAACTTCATAAATAATATTAGCATAACACCTATAAAAAATCCTTACAATTTTCTTAAAAAAGCTTGCCATTTCCATTCAGCAATACATATTTTGTAATTATTTTACTCTTTTTCTTATTATTATAGTTAATTATGAAGAATATTTAAAAAATGTTCACAATTTATTCAATGTTTCTACAAACTCTCGACATATCTTACTTATATAATAATAACATAATCAGTTGAACAAATCATCACAGTTCAATGATTAAATTTAAAATATGTGTGTCATGCTTTCCCCAAAGCTTGATATAAATTTGATTTTTTTCATTACAAATGGCCAAGTAGATCCCCCTACTTGGCCACTCCTCATTTATCATTCTTTTTAAGTTAGTTCTATGAATTACATGGTAATCACAGAACTAAACTAATCTTCCTATTACACTTTTCTTCTATCAAATCTCATAATTTAGTGAAGTGATTTCACTTGCTTGCAAAGGTGAAATCACAAACGTTGAGAGTGAAAGCGTTTTTCTTTCACACTTTTACTATACTATTTAATAGTTCTTATATTTGTTAATTTCTTAACATGTTAGCATACTAAATTAACTAATTGCTTACTCTGCTTTGTCTTAGATCTTCTGCGTCATCACACCATTTAATGCAACTAAGTATTAACTTAGATGATAGTAGGTCATACTTTTCAAACAGTTCTCTATGTCCTATTTCATTAATCTTACAGTCAATGAGTAGATCTCTGCATTCATTACATATCTTCCACAAATATTTTTCGTCCATATATTCTACCATCCAATTAAGCTGAGGTAAAAATTCATTTCGTAACTTTGATTCTAATACGTGCATTTTTCCAATCTTCAATGATTCGTCTAGGATATCATATAATTTGGTATGTAAGTTCACTGGTATTCCAGCATGTGCTAATAGAACAGTAAATATGCCATGCATATTACTTGTATTCATACCAAACGTAGTAATTCCATACTCTTCTAATGTATTATCTAATAGTTTCATATAGTATCTTTTGTGATGTTGTGGAAGTCCCTGATACAATTTAAGCAACCCATCAACACTTCCTGAATTCTCTTGCTCCTTTTTAATCGTAAATACAAACGATGTAAGTAAAGCTAGTTTATAAGATTCACTCATTGAAATATTGAGTCTCAGTTTCTTTAACCCCTTTATCTTGAGCGACAAATACTTGAAATCATCAACTGATAAATCCAAATCACCAATTATTCTCAAATATTTTCTAGAATTAATAAATTCCTTTTCCAAGCGTTCTTCAATCTCATATAATGTCATTGTTGGATTGAACATGTTCATATACTCTCCTCCTTCGTTCTATCGAACTGTTTAAGTTGTCTAAGTCATTACGAATTACTGATACATATAGTATTCAAATCGTATGCTACTTAAGTATATATATGTACAACCATCAAAAATCATTCTATTTTTTTTCATTTAATTGAAATTGTACTTATTTTTATACAATTTACTATTCTATCGATGCCAAATTTACAGTTTAATCATGCCATTCATAATGTCTCAAAATATACAAATATACCAATGTTTTAAGTGATAGATTCGAGTATTGTAAAAAAAGATTTACTTTTATGTTGTGATTTGATACAATAGCGTTTGTGAGTAGCACAGATGGTCGCGCCTATTAGTAATGTTATAATGGCATTATTCATAATGTAAGTTATGTTAATTCGTTAACTTAGCTCTTTATGAAATCGAAAGATCTTAGGTGAGGAAAGTCCGAGCTTCATAGGGCAGGGTGCCGGATAACGTCCGGTGGAGGCGACTCCAAGGCTAGTGCAATAGAAATATACCGCCAGATTAGTCTGGTAAGGGTGGAATGGTGGAGTAAGAGCCCACCGCCTTTTTGGTAACAAAGAGGGCATATGTAAACCCCACTCCGAAGCAAGACCGAATATTTAAAGCTATACGATTGCCCGTCGTGCTTTAGGGTAGGTCGCTTGAGCCTAGTGGTAACATTAGGACTAGATAGATGATCATCTAATACAGAACTCGGCTTATAGTGTTGCTCATATAATGAAAAATGTTACTGCATCCCTTTATGGGGGTGCAGTTTTTTTGTGCCCGTTTTGACCAAAGGGGGGCATGATAAAATCAGCATGGGGAAGGTGTGAATAATGTGAGGTTGTCCCACTGCCTGGTGCGGATTTCGTTTCTTATTTTGGAAGTTTCTAGATTCCTTTGCTTTTGGTAAGGACAGATATAAAAAGCTCGAACTCCTCATTCTTCGTCAGACATCGAGCTTTTTATATCTAATACCAAAAACAAAGGAATTGAGAAACTTCTCAAAATAAGAAAAGGCGTCCGTACCAGGCAGTGGGACAACCTCACATTATATACTACTTTGTTGATGCTGATTTTAGCTATGCTGGGAGTAGTAGAATAAGTGAATTAAGGATATGCTAAAGCATGTAAAAGACGCAAGGAGCATGGCACCACATTGTGGTGCTTGCTCCTTGTATTTTCATATATATTCGTTTATTTTTTCAGTCTATCTTCACTAATTTACTTACCATTTCTCAGACTTTAAAGCAGCTTCCACCTATGAATTCTCGCAAGATAGAGTTCTTTGGAATGTCCTCACTGCTTACACCTAGGAAGTAATCTAGGAATTTGAGTAAGCGTTTTGCTTCTTGATATTCTTCACAGTCACTATCGATTCCGAATAGGATTGGTTCTGCATATTGTTTTAGAATGCTAAGTTCATAGATTAGCGCTGAGTTAAACATAACATCTGCTTCCTCTTGGAATGGGAAGATATTTTCTTCTTCTCCTCTTCTTACGGAGGCCCACATTGCTATGGTTTCTTTGGCTGAGGTTCCTCTAGTCCTTGCATCACGAACCATTCTACGAATTAACCTTCCGTCTGTTGTTGGGATTCTATTATGTTCATCTATGTTTAATTGTGTTAAGGCACTAATGTAGATCTTAAATTTACTTTCTCTTGGTAAAGAGTAGGATAACTTGTCGTTTAGACCATGGATACCTTCTATAACCAAGATGTCATCTTTTCCTAACGTCTTATAGTTACCTTTATATTCTCTTATTCCTGATTTAAAATTATAAGTAGGTAACTCAACGGTCTTTCCATTTAGTAAGTCCGTCATATCTTTGTTAAACTGTTCTACATCGACTGCAAGAATACTTTCAAAATTAGGCTTTCCGTCTTTATCCAATGGTGTTAAATCACGATTTACGAAGTAATCATCTACAGCAATTGGATGTGGCTTTAATCCATAAGTTCGAAGTTGAATGGATAGGCGGTGGGAAAATGTTGTTTTACCCGAGGAGGATGGTCCTGCTATCATAACAAATTTGCGATTGCCAGCTTCTTTAATTAATTCTGCAATTTGAGCTATCTTCTTTTCCTGCAAGGCCTCTTGCACTAATAGCAAATCACTAAATTCACCTTTTGAGATATGCTCATTGAGGTCCCCAACTGTTTCAATCTCCATTGCTTTTCCCCAGTCATTGGATTGCTTTAGGGTTGCATATAACTTCGGCAATGGTTTAAATGGAATAATTTCTCTTGTATTACTTTTATCAGGAATCATAAGAATCAATCCATCATCGTATTTAAATATATCAAAGTATTTTAAGATTCCTGTACTTGCTGGCATATACCCATAAAAATAATCTTCAAATCCAGCAAGACTATAGATATTGGCAGTTGATACACGTCGATACTTAAATAGTTTTTCCTTATCATACATCTTATAATAATGGAACAATTCTTTTGCTTCATTGGTGCCTAAGACTTTTTTCTCAAATGGTATATCATCTTGTATAATCTGTGTCATCTTACGCTTTATCTTCGCAATCATCTCATCTGTAATCTCGCCTACCCCTTCTATTCGACAAAAATACCCTGAGCTTATAGAATACTCTACCATTACCTTCTTGATTTGCTCTCTTCCAAGTTCTCCATAGATTGCTTTCAACATTACTAATATCATTCCGCGTTGATATGTTTTGTGACCAGTATCATCTTTTGTTGTAACAAACTGGACAATACTATCTTTTTGCACCGTCTTGAATAGTTCTCTCAATCTTCCATCTCGATATGCTAAAATAATATCATCTTCAAATTCTTTCTCATGTTCTTTACTTATCTCGGATAACATTGTGCCCTTTGGATATTGTTTCACCACTCCATTAACCGTAATATTAAGCATTTCATTCATACGAATCCCTCCACTCTTTCTTATGATACCTTATGTTGATGTATTCTGCGCTCTTGTGAACTATAGTATTCCTATAATCCCCCCACCGATGTTTGATTTATTAATCTATATTATTTGAAAAGGGTCTTTCTCTTTAGCAACAAGCACCACGATACTATCTCTCTCTGTATTATTTTCCAGTAACTTATTACTGTTATTCTTAATATATTCTGAAATAAGTTCCGTCATAAAATGTTCTGTTCCAAAGTGACCAGCATCAATTATATTAAGCCCACAAGCTAGCGAATCAATCGCTGTATGATGATCGATATCACCAGTAATTAATACATCTGCATTAGCCTCTATTGCTAACTTCACAAAATCTTTACCTGATCCAGTACTAATTGCTACTTTATTAATATTACTTTCTAGATTTCCAATCACCCTAACATGATCTAATTGGAATCTTTCTTTTACAAGAAGTGCACAACTCTCTAATGTCTGTTGTTCTCTTAAGATTCCTACCCTTCCTATGCCTACTTCCCGATTCTTTATCATATTTCTTAGTGTCACTTCTAATACTCTTGTATTAATCAGACCAATCTTCTCTGCTGCAGCATCAGCCATTGCCATAATGTCACAATTCGTATGCATTGCATAATAAGAGATATCATTCTTAATCAATGCAAGAATTCTTCTACCTATAAAATCATCGTTCGTAACGGTCTTCCTAGCCGAAAATATCATTGGATGATGTGTAATTAATAGGTCTATCTTTTTCTCGACCGCTTGTTCTATCACTTCATCTGTTGCATCAAGTGCAACCATAATATTGGTAACTTCTTTCTCTTTACTACCAACTAATAGCCCAACATTATCCCACTTTTCAGCATAATCTAAGGGACATAATTCTTCTAGTAGATTCGTAATATCCTGTACTTTACATTTTGTCATAGTAATTCATTCCTTCTATTATATACTGTAATTTCTGTTTTAGTTCTTCCACTCGTTCCTTCGCATGTTCTGTTTCTTTCTCTGTTAAGTGATTCAGAATATTTGAAGTGGTGTGATACTCCTTCTCCAAAAATTCTTCTAGTATCCTGTTCTTATTCTCTAACAATAATTTTCCATAGAGGTAGTGAACTTCCTTATCATACTTTTTAGGTAATCTTTTAGGATCATAATGTCTCTTCTTATCCTCTTCGTCACTCGGATTAGCAATCATATTCTTAGTATCCCTCGTTGCTTTAATAACTACATAATATTTTCCTTCATCGATAAACATTGTTTCATATTGAATATCACATCCAATCTCATGTAGATATTTTCGTACTAGAAAGATCTCGGATTGTGGTTGTAGTATAAATTCATTTACCATGGATACTACAGATTCACTATCACTTAGTATCTTAACCATTAAGCTTCCGCCCATACCAGCAATAAGGATCGTATCGACTTCATCTTCCTTAAGTTTAGCTGCACCATCGGATAATCTAGTTTCTATTCTATCTTTAAACCCTGTTTTTTCTATATTCTCATTTGCTCTCTCAAGCGGTCCTTTATTGATATCCATTGCAATAATATGGGACGCAATATGATTCTCCATTAGATAAATGGATGTATAGGCATGGTCACAGCCGATATCTGCGACTCTATTTCCAACTGTTACAAGGTCTGCTACTGCTTGCAGTCTTTTTGATAATTGCATTCTTTATACCCTTTGCATAACACTTTTGCTTAAAGAGGTGTTATTGCCACAATTAAAGAGGTTGAAAAATTGACTTTGTGGCATTCCTTTCTATATTACTTTTTCTTTTATTTGTTTTATACTTTAGTTCTATCTTTTGTATATCGTTCAAAAGGACATACATGTAATACTAGTATATCACGGATGGAGTCTATCCAATTCACATGCCCTACTCATTATGACATTAGTACACCAATTTAACATGAGAATCTTACTTTAGTTTCCTTTTAATAGCATTATATCATAATTCATTTATTATATCCATTTGATAGCAGAAACAAATAGTTGATAATAATAATCTAAGTTATTTTTATATAAATTTTCCAAAACTATGTCAGTTCTTCAAAATATGTTGTACAATTGATAATATTGAAAGTAGCTATAATTGATTTTTATTGAGTTCTAAAACTAAGGAGATTAATAATGAAAAGATTCAGAAATATAGTATTCGGATTAATTATTTTTATTTTTACAATTATAATTTTTAATAGAGTTGAGTATAGCTATAAAACATCATCATATAAAATAATACCTAAAAAATCAATCTTAGCAAAGGCTATAATACAAAAGATGAATTATAAAGAGGATACGCCAGTTACGAAGTATATTAATATTAAACAGGAAAAAGACATTGATAATAAAAAATATATCCTGTTTGTATTTGGTGATAATAAAGAATTGGCAGGATCTGCAGAATTTACAAAAGGTATCAATAATAAATATAAAATTGAATGGGTATCCCATGGTACTTCAATAGATGGAAATGAAATAATAAAAACGAATAAAGGTAAATATATATTATTAACTTATAAAAATCTTCATAAAAAAGTTCAATATGCGAAAGTACTATTAAATAATAAGGAATTTAAGGTTGAATTTCCGAAAGAAGAGTATGTAATTACTTTTCATAAAGTTCCAGATAGCACACAGGATCATTATATTGACATAAATAATATAAAATTTTACACTTCCGATAATGTAGACATTACTCAAGAATTTTTATTTGAAGAGTAAAAATACAATATAAAACGAGTTCTATAATAAATATTGGTCGATGATACTCCCACCAAAACCGATATTTATTATAGAACTCTTTTTTTTTTATTTATATTTAATTGTTTATATGATACTCGAATATTAAACTTATTATTCTAAGTAATCCTTAAGCTTACGACTACGGCTTGGATGTCTTAACTTTCTTAATGCCTTAGCTTCAATTTGACGAATACGTTCTCTTGTAACATTGAATTCTTTACCAACTTCTTCTAGAGTACGCGCTCTTCCATCATCAAGCCCAAAACGAAGTCTTAACACCTTTTGTTCACGGTCTGTTAATGTTCCAAGCACTTCCACAAGTTGTTCTTTTAATAACGTAAATGCCGCAGCCTCGGCAGGAACAGGTACGTTATCATCTTGAATAAAGTCACCAAGATGGCTATCTTCTTCTTCTCCGATTGGTGTTTCTAGTGATACAGGTTCTTGCGAGATTTTTTGAATTTCCCTTACTCTCTCAAGAGGCATATTCATTTCTTTTGCAATTTCTTCTGGAGTAGGTTCTCTACCATAATCCTGTAGTAATTGTCTTTGAACACGAATTAATTTATTAATTGTCTCTACCATATGAACTGGAATACGAATCGTTCTTGCCTGATCTGCAATTGCTCTTGTAATAGCTTGTCTTATCCACCATGTTGCATAGGTGCTGAACTTATAACCTTTGGTATAATCAAATTTCTCAACTGCTTTAATTAAGCCTAGATTACCCTCCTGAATCAAATCAAGGAAAAGCATACCTCGACCCACATAACGTTTTGCAATACTTACTACTAGACGAAGGTTTGCTTCTGCAAGTCTTTTCTTGGCTGCAACATCTCCATTTTCCATTCTTTGAGCTAGAACGATTTCTTCATCCGCGCTAAGAAGCGGTACCTTACCGATTTCCTTTAGATACATCCTAACAGGATCTTCAATACTGACTCCCTCTGGTACTGACAAATCAATCGTTTCTAAATCTTCTTCCTCTTCTGTTTCTTCAATATCTATTCTTAATATATCAACATTATTCGCTTCTAAATATTCATAAATTCTTTCAATTTGATTTGCATCAAGATCCATGTCAGCAAAGAAATCATTAATCTCTTGGTATTCCAATACATTCTTTTTAACTTTTGCGAATGCAAGCAATTCTTTAAGCTTATCGGAAAACTGTAACCTTTTATCGTCCATGTTAATCCATCCTTTTCCTAATCTCTTAATATTCTAACCATCATTTAAAGAAATATGCAATTTCTGTAAGCCAGCTTGTTCCTTTATTATATTCTGTAATTCCTTGATATCTATAGCATGTTTACTCTCATAATCTAGACTGTATTTCTTAATCTTAAGTACGGTTTCGTTTAACGCTTTTTCTCGTTCTAACTGATTCATTTCTTCTTGCAGATTCGTATTAAAAAGTGCTGCCACTTCACTCTGTTCTTCTTTACTTTCAAAGTTACTAATGATCTTAGCTGGAGTTACGGTATGATCTTTCTCGTACTGCTCAAATAACATGCTTGCAACTTCATAATATAATGGTTCTCTAAAATCCTTTGCAGTAATAATACCAGATATTTTCTTGAATAAACTTGTGTCCTCGATTAACCAAGTTAATAAAATCTTCTGCGATTTCTTAATTCCATCATCTGGTGCTTTCTTCTTCTGATTCTGCTCATTATATTGATAGGAACTCTCCAAACGGTCCATTCCTAATGGTAATTGCGCCCCGTAACGATTTACTAATTTTCTTAAATTATCGTATTCGATCTTATATCTCTTAGCGACTGCCTCAATGTAGTTATTTCGTTCGATTTCCTCTGTAAACACTAACATCTTCTTGGCTATTTCATTAAAGAACTTCGTCTTCTGCTCTGGATCATTTAAATCATAATCCCGTTCCATGATGCTTATCTCATAATAAAAGCTATTCTCTGCTTCATCAATTCTCTTCTGAAACTCTTCTCTACCAAGAGCTTTGATAAATTCATCTGGATCCTTATATGGTCGCATATTAATTACTTTTGCAGTTAAGCCCGCTTCTTTTAGAATAGGGATTGCTCTAAGGGCTGCTTTGATTCCAGCTTCATCACTATCATACGTGACAAGTACTTCATGCGTATAACGTTTTAATAGATTCGCTTGTAGTCCCGTAAACGCAGTACCTAAGGATGCTACTGCATTATCAAATCCAGCTTGGTGCAGAGCGATAACATCCATATAACCTTCACATATTAACATATTGGGCTTTCTTGATAATCGTGCAAGATTTAGTCCATAAAGATTACGGCTCTTATCAAATAATTTGGTTTCTGGAGAGTTCAGATATTTTGGCATTCCATCTCCCATAACTCGTCCACCAAATCCAATTACTCGATTATTCACATCCATGATTGGGTACATGACACGATTCCAGAACTTATCGTAACTACCTTTTTTCTCATCCATGGTGATTAATCCCGATTCTTTTAAGATTCCATCAGAATATCCTAACCCCTTTAGATATTTATATAAGTCATCACTAAATTTGTTAGAATACCCTAATCCAAACTTAATAATCGTCTCATCGGATAACTCACGGTTTCTCAGATATTCGTAGGCTATTTGTCCTCGCTCTGATTTTAACTGATAATAATAATATTTTGCGGCTTGCTTATTAATCTCAAGCATCTGGCTACGCAAGTCAGCTTGCCTTTTCGCTTCTGGAGAATACTCTTCTTCTGGAAGATTAACTCCCGCACGAGAGGCTAAATGCTTTAATGATTCTACAAAAGTATAATTCTCATACTCCATGATAAAGGTATATACATTACCACTAACACCGCATCCAAAACAATGATACATTTGCTTTGAACCACTCACAGAAAAGGAAGGTGATTTTTCATTATGAAAAGGACATAGCCCCATGTGATTCGCACCTTTTTTCTGAAGTTTTACATATGTAGAGATTACATCTACGATATCATTTTTCTGTCTAATTTCTTCTACTAAGTCCTCTGGATAAAACATCTATAAAATCCTCCATAACTTATGTTTCGACACTTATGGTCCATATCCTTTTTTTATTATCTTTTTTGTTTATCTATCTTATTCTTTTCTTTTTTGGTTCTTTTATACTTGCTTTAATAGATTCCCCATGATGTTGGTATCATCAATTCTTTAAATTGCGTAATCGCATAACGGTCCGTCATGCCTGCTATGTAATCACATACTACTCGGTCAATCAATTCACCCTTTACCTTAATCATGTATTGATACTCTTCTGGTAATTTATTTATGTTCTTCTTATAAAAAGTAAATAAATACTTCACAAGATCTTCTGCTTTTCGTTCTTGACTTTTTGCAACAGGGTTCGTATATACACTTTGAAACATATACTTTCTAAGATGAATCATAGCTGAATGAATATGTTCTGACATATGAATATCATCTTTACCATCGCTATGATAAACAATATCATGAACAAGTGTATTTAACCTCTCCCTTGAGTTAATTCCTAAGATATTCGTATATTCTCTTGGTATATCTTCTTCTGTTATGATTTTTCCACGAATCGCATCATCAATATCATGATTAATATAAGCTATTTTATCAGATAGTTGGACAAGCTTTCCTTCCAGTGTCTTAGGCATACCAGAGGTCTGATGATTTTCTATTCCATCCCTAACTTCACTCGTTAGATTAAGTCCGCACCCATGCTTTTCAAGTAATTCAACTACTCGAATACTTTGTAAATGATGCTTAAATCCTTCCTCACATATATCGTTGAGCGCTCTCTCCCCTGCATGACCGAATGGAGTGTGACCAAGATCATGACCTAAGGCGATTGCTTCGGTTAGGTCTTCATTTAACGTTAAAGCCCTAGCTAATGTCCTCGCAGTCTGTGCTACTTCCAATGTATGTGTTAACCTAGTTCTATAATGATCTCCTTCTGGTGCTAAGAATACTTGGGTCTTATGTTTTAATCTACGAAATGCTTTTGAATGAAGAATTCGGTCTCTGTCTCTTTGATATATGGTACGAATGTCACATGCATCTTCAAAATAATCCCTGCCTAAGGACTGGTCACTAAAAGATGCAAATGGACTTAGAATCTGATGTTCACGAATTTCTTGTTTTCTTCTCAAACTAATATCATTTTGTAGCTTATTCTCTTGTTCCATCAAATACCTCCTTTCAAACATTGGGTTATAGAGTGTTAATAGCCTTATTATAATGTACTGAGTGTATATTGATGTATAATTTTTTAAAGGCTTTTAATGAACTAATCCTAATTAAACTACTTCTTATTAATATTATTCCACATGATTAGTAAATTTCCTTTTTTTATTGCTATTTCATTTAATAATATAACATTTTTAATATTTAATAAAATAGCTCTTTATGAAATAAAGAAATCTCTTTTATTTCATATAAGAGCTATTTATTAATTATATTCTTTCATTTGTTATTACATACTCATTCAAACTTCGCAGTTAGAGACTTCATATTATACTTGATAAATTCAGGCGAAAAAGTATATTAATTACCATGATTGAAACTTTTACATCGTCGTGACTTTGACGAGTTTGTGAAGATACTTATGTTTTATCAATTTGATTTAGATATAAAAAGTTCACTGTTTGACGAACAAAGTGAGGAGTTTGAACTTTTTATATCTGTTTTTGTCAAAGTGATAAAACATTAGTATCTTCCATACGAGGAAATGGAACGTAAGATGAAAAAGCTTCAATCATGGTAATTTAGATAATCTAAAATCTGAATTTATCAAGTATTCTACGAACCTCCTTATTGCGAAATTTGATATACCACTCTATTTCTTTGATTTACATCCTTTCGAAGCGGAACATCCATCGCAACCACAACTACAGAACTTTCCATTCCTTACATCCTTTATTTTCTTAAAAATAACATAACCAGAATACATTAATATAACTCCAATAATTATAATTGTTTGCATAAGCTACTCCTATCTAAGTGTCTACACGTACAATAAGTTTCTATAGAAAGATACTACCAATCTGATATACCAACGTTGCTACCACCCATGCGGTTACCAATTGGAAAAATACTACGAATGCCGTCCACTTTCTTGATTGTAATTCTCTTTTTATTGTTGCTATTGTTGCAATACAAGGAGTATATAATAAGCAGAAGACCATAAGTGAATATGCATTTAAACTAGTAAATCCAGAATGACTCAATATAGATACTAGATTATCCATTCCAGCATTGGAATTAATATTGGTAATGCCAAATAATACACTGAAACTAGATACTACAATCTCTTTCGCTGCTAAACCTGAAATAAGTGCCACTCCTATTTGCCATAAACCTAATCCTGCTGGAGCTAACACTGGAACCAATAATTTGCCAAGGCCTGCTGCAAAGCTGTCGCTGATATCCTTTGTAAGTCCATGAACACCAAAATTCATAATTACCCAAATACCTATAGATGCAATGAATATAGTGGTACCTGCTTTTGTTAAATAATCTTTTACTTTATCAAGAACATAAATACCAATCGTTCTAGCATTTGGCGATTTATACTCTGGAAGTTCAATCAATAAGGTATGCATCTCACTCTTCTTACTTGATACATTCATTACTAATGCTATGATAATTGCAGTTACTAATCCTATGATATACATCGAATATGCTGCTAGCATAGCATGTTCTTTAAAGAACATCTGCGAGAATAATACATAGATAGGAAGCCTCGCGCTACAAGACATGAAAGGCGTAATTAATATTGTCTTAAATCTATCTTTTTTATCTTCTAACGCACGAGATGCCATAACTGCTGGTACTGAACATCCAAATCCCAATAACATCGGTATGAATGCTCTACCAGATAACCCAACCTTACTCATAATCGAATCCATTACATATGCTACTCTTGCCATGTAACCACTATCTTCTAAGATAGCAAGGGCAAGGAATAAGATAAAGATATTCGGTAAAAAGGTTAAGATTCCTCCAACCCCTGCTATAATACCATCCACAATAAGTGAAATAACAATTGGACTCGCTCCTATATTCTTTAATAGATGCAAGACGGTATCAGAGAACCAACCTATTCCATATTCAAATACACCTTTTAACAGATCTCCTACCGTGAATGTTAAAAAGAATACAATCGCCATGATTCCTAAAAACATTGGCAAACCAAGATATCGATTGGTTAACAGCTTATCTACCGCGTCTGTTGCATGAGCCTTTTTACTCTTATTAACTACTACTTCTTCTATGATTTCTTCGATTAAATCATACTTTTGATTAATAATATCTGTTTCATAACTTCTATCTGCAATATGTGAAATATCCAAAGGGTATTTATTTACAATCTCTTCATCTTGCTCTAATAGCTTGATAGCATGCCATCTAAGATTCCATATCTCTCCATATTTTTCAGAAAGTAATTCACTAACTGCATCTATTTTATCTTCTATCTCATCACTATATACCACGACGTATTCTCTATGATGATTATGTACATGATGACTCATGTTCTCTTTATTATTATGATGATGTGATATGTTAACATCTAACTCGTTTGTCTTATGATGTGCAACTGCATGCATCAGTATATCAAGACCTGTCTTCTTACGTGCAGACACAGGAATTACAGGTATACCAAGCATCTCAGGTAATCGATGAAGGTCGATCTCCATACCGCGTTCTGCAACTATATCCATCATGTTAAGAGCTAATACTACAGGTTTTCCAAGCTCAATTAATTGTAAAGTAAGATACAGATTACGCTCTAGACAAGAAGCATCCGCTATATCAATTATGACATCTACATCATTCTCTAAAATATATTGCCTTGTCAGCTTTTCCTCCATTGTATAGGAAGTTAAGCTATAGATTCCTGGTAGATCAACGAGACGGAATTTGTGCTCATGATACTTCATGGCGCCTTCCTTCTTCTCTACGGTTACACCTGGCCAGTTAGCTACTTTTAATTTTGCACCAGTATATGCATTAAATAACGTTGTTTTTCCGCAATTAGGATTACCAATAAAGCCTACTTGTAATTCATTTTTCATACGCTTATAACCTCCTTAATTGCAATGGACTCCGCAATCTCTTTACCAATTGCTAATCTTGTTCCTCTGACTTTAAATACAAGTGCACCATTCTTTTTATTATTTAAAATGCTTATCTTGGTTCCTTCTGTCATACCCAGTGCTTCCAGTCTTCTCTTTGCATTGCCTTCTAATCGAATCTCAAGAACAATATATTCATTTCCTATCTTACCTGATACTAGTGTCATAGTAACCACCTCGCTTCTGACAACCGTTTCTGTAAATGATAACGATTGTTTGTTGATAATAATTCTCATTTACAGTTTTATTATATATCTATTCTATATTATTGTCAATAGCTGTTGCTTTCTGTTCCTCCCTCTCTAGCATTTCACGCTTTGAGTAGACACAACCACAATAATCTTGCCTATACAATTGATGTTCTTTTGATAATTCAACCGATCTTTTATAACCATTCTTCTTTTTAAAGTCCGATGTAAGATATTTTACTTGATATTTTTCTTCGAGTGCCTGTCCAATCTCATTTAATTTCGCTGCATCTTTATGAGGGCTAATACTTAAGGTTGTTGTAAAGTAATCATATCCCCCATCTTTGGCAATTATTGCAGCCTCCTCTAAACGAAGTTCATAACATTTACTACAACGTTCTCCCCCTTCATTCTCCTCTTCATGACCTTTCGCTAATGCAAAGAATCTCTCAGGTTCATAATTTCCTATCTCATATTTAATCTTATGCTTTACAGCTACTCTTGTATCACTTCCTTGATTTAACTCATCAATTAAGCGTCTTTGTTCGATCACACGACGATCATATTCCGCTTCTGGATTAATATTCGGGTTGTAATAGAATATGGTAATCTCAAAATATTCGGATAAATATTCAAGTACATAGCTACTGCATGGTGCACAACAGCTATGTAACAATAGTTTTGGTACAACCCCTTCTATTGTAAATTGTTCTATTTTTTTATCTAATTCTTTTTGGAAATTTATATTCATTTTTTTATTGCCTTTCTGTTTATTATCAAATTTTAAAATAACTGGTTAGGTTTTCGAACTCCCAACTCCCAAAAGTAAATATACTTGATAAATTCAGTCGAAACAGTATATTAATATTAGTAACTTCCAAATGAGGAAATGGAGCAGCGATGAAAAAGTTTCTATCATGGTAATTTCAACAATCTAACACCTGAATCTATCAAGTATTCGACCAACTTTCTATTAGGAATTATGAGTAAAATTATTGACCAATACAATATCCCGTTTCAAAGTCAATGATATTCATTAACTTCTGACCCCTACTATATCGTCTTAGATTCTCTATACTTATTTGAATTATCTTATCCAATGCTTCTTTCTGACGAAATGGTCCAGATACATGGGGAGTAATAAATACTCCAGGGCAATCCCAAAGTTCATGTTCTCTTGGTAATGGCTCTGGGTCTGTCACATCAAGACATACACCTTTTAGATGTCCCTCCTTCACTACTTCAATTAAATCTGTTGTATTAATTGCAGTACCTCTTCCTACATTAATCAATATAGCACCCTTTTTCATTCTAAGTAGCCTATCTTTCGTTATTAAATGATAGGTTTCATCAAATCCAGGGAGACATAATGCTACAATATCCGCTCTATCTAAGTGTTGATCAAGTTCTTCAATGCTATACAATTCATCTATATAATCAGGTTTTTGATGATGTCTTCTTCGAATCCCTATCGTATAACTCCCTAACGCCTTCATCTTCTTAGCAAAGGTGCCTCCAATGTCACCCATGCCAACTACTAAGGTTGTCGATCCTTCAATTGTTGTGGCGCTTGCTTCCTTCTTCCAGATATGCTGCTTTTGATTATTATAGTAGAGTGGAAACTGTTTTTGTATCATCAGTAACATACCTAGCATATGTTCTGAAATAATACCTCCATATGCACCTGTGGCATTTGTTAATATTGCATTTTCCTGTAGGACTCCTTTCTCTGTATATCCTTCTGTTCCTGCATTATTTAATTGCAACCATTTTAGTTTCGATGCATTCGTCAGATAATCCACTGGAATATTACCTATTATAATGGAATACTCACTCACACAGTTCTTTGTTAGATTTTCTACAGGAATATAATTAAAATCACCGTTTGGTAAAGCATTTTGAAATTCTACTTTTTGCGATTCATCTACAGATAACACAACTAATACCTTAATTTTTGTATTCATCCTTATATCTTCCTCCTAATGTAAATGTTCATCGGGTTTCAATATAACACCAATATCATAATATCATATTTATTTTCAAATTATTAGTCAATTCTAAATTGCTTGAATTATAGTTAGGTATTATTGCATTTAATACTTTATCATTTGATACTTTATCATTTTATAGTTTTATAAGCATCAAACATATTCTATTGTTTTTCATAATTTTTTTATCATCTTACAAATCACATAATGATGATTTACCTCTAAACGTTGCGCATAATTGCGCAATAAATGGTATATAATGCTACCACACCAATTATATTCCACAAAAACTTTTATGATTTTAATGATAACCAATTGCATTCTATAGGTCTAATGTACTATAATTGTAATTAGATACTCATCAACTATTAACTCATAGGTAAGGTACAAACATGAATAGAAGACAGACAAAATATTATACTATAAAGCAAAATATTCAGAATATGATTAACAGTGGTGAAATGCCCATTGGAAGTGAAATTCCAAGTGAGACAGAACTTATGAATCAATATGAAGTTAGTAGGGTAACCGCAAGAAGAGCTCTTGATGAATTATATCGTGATGGATATATAGAGAAAATTCAAGGGAAACGAGCATATGTAAAAGAAATGCTGAATAAGGATGGATTTACGCTCGTTCAAAGTTATACTGATGAAATTGTCAAAAAACACATGATACCATCTAGAAGGATTCTTGAATGTGTAGTACGAAAAGCTTTTCCAGAGGAAACAGCTTACCTTAGTATTCAAGAAGGCGATTACGTATTCAGTTTAATTCGTATCTATTATGCAAATGGAGATCCTCTTTGTTATACTCATTCTGTACTTCCATATGACTATTTTAACGATATAGAAAATCATAATTTTCTAAATTCATCCCTTTATCATATTATCGAAAACGAATATCTTGTTAAAATAAAATCCTCCAAACTTTCTTTGAAAGCTGTAGCAACTCCTAGGATAATTGCAAACTATTTGAGTGTAGATATCGATACACCAATCCTTTTTACTAAGGCAGTTACGTACGGAATCATAGGAGATATTGAGAGACCCATCGAATCTTTTCAGACATACTATTTAACTGATAACTTTGAATATACTTTGACAAAAAACTTATAGCACATACATAAAAATGGGTTCTATAATAAATGTTGGGGTGTGTTAAAAACACACTTCCAACATTTTTGTTTTTATATTAAAATACATCTATATAAAGCCTCTTCACATGCCAACCGACCAAAGCTAACATTTTAAAGGAGGTATTTTATATAGATGCAATCTAATTGTAACAAAAATCTTTTAAATTTAGAAGGTGTAAAATTAAAAAGTGTGCAACACACTTTAGATGGAATTATTATCAAGATTGAAACCAATCCCAAACCTCAAATTTGTCCTTGTTGTGGAGCTGGAACATCTAAAATACACGATTATCGTTGGCAGAAAATTAAAGACTTACCTTTTCAGTTGTCCAATGCTTATTTATTGTTAAGAAAACGAAGATATGTATGTTCTTGTGGTAAACGTTTTTACGAGAAATATAGTTTTATAGCTAAATATCAGCAACGTACAACACGACTATCCTTCAAAATTGTTGAATTGCTTCGTTCAACCAACAGTATTAAATATGTTGCTTCCCAAACTAATGTCTCAATGAATACAGTAATACGTATTCTTGATACACTCTCGTATGATAAACCACATATTCCTCAATGCATTTCAATTGATGAATTTAAAGGGAATGCTGGTGATTCCAAATATCAATGTATTCTGGTGGATGCAAAGAAAAAATGTATTCTTGATATTTTACCGGATCGTACTCAGTCCCATCTTATTGAGTATTTTAAATCTTGCAGTCGTGATGAAAGATATCGTGTTAAATTTTTTATTTCTGATATGTGGCAACCTTATATAGATCTTGCCAAAACATTCTTTCCTAATGCCACAATCATCGTAGATAAATATCACTACATTCGTCAGGTTTCCTGGGCAATTGAAAGTGTTCGTAAACGTTTACAAGCATCCATGACACCAACTCTTAGAAAGTACTATAAGCGAAGTAGAAAACTTATACTGACTCGATATTCTAAATTAAAAGATGACAACAAAAAAGCCTGTGATTTAATGCTACAATACAGTGATGATTTACGACTAGCTCACAGGTTAAAAGAATGGTTCTATGAAATATGTCAGAGTAATAGCTATACATATCAAAGAACTGAATTTTGGGAGTGGGTAAAAAGTGCTGAAAGCTCTGGATTACACGAATTTGAAGCATGTGCAAAAACATATAGACGCTGGTCTGAGTATATACTTAATGCCTTTAAGTATGGATATACAAATGGACCTACGGAAGGATTCAATAATAAAATCAAAGTACTAAAAAGAAGTTCTTATGGTGTACGTAATTTCGAAAGATTTCGTACACGTATCATTCACAGTTCTATGTAAAAAAATGGTCGGTTTTCAAGAGGCTTATTTGTCATGCAAAAAAACATCTATTATAGAACCTAGTCATAAAAATAGCTCTATTGTCAGTGTTAGTGCGGGTGCAACGCACCTCACACCCCAACACTTGACAAAGAGCCTAAAAATGGAGCTCTCGTAAATAACCACGAAAGCTCCATTTTCATTATCTATTATCTTTTTTCTTATCTATTATCTTTTTTTATCTTTTTCTTACCTATTCCCTTATATCTTATCTACTACCTTTTTCATAAGGTACACCATCTGCTTTTGGAGCGGACGACTTACCAACAAATAGGATTAGAATAACTATTGTTAAAATATAAGGTAACATGGAAAGTATCTCAGATGGCACAACGAAATTACCACCACCTAGTAATACTGTAAGTGCTTGCGCAAATCCAAATAAGATACAAGCCCCGTATACTCCATGAGGAGACCATTTACCAAAGATTACAGCAGCAAGGGCAATAAATCCTTGACCACTAATTGCTGTTGGTGTGAAGTTCGATATGATCGCTAACGTCATAGATGCTCCACCTACACCAGCAAAGACACCAGATAAGATAACACATACATAACGAGTTAATGTAACGTTAATACCTAATGTATCTGCTGCTGCTGGGTGTTCTCCAACAGAACGAATACGTAATCCCCATTTTGTTTTGTATAATACAAACCATAATAATATTGCACATACTAATGCCAAAACAACTGTAACATCAACGTTTATATTTTTTAATAAATTATTTGATACATGTGAACCAAATATCTTAGGTAGTTTATGAGGTACTGGTTTAGACATTGTTGCCCCTTCAAAGAACAATCTACATAAAAACAACGAAACACCCGATCCTAATAAATTAATTGCAATACCTGAAATAGTCTGATCTGCTTTAAATGTGATTGATGCAACCGCATGCAATAACGCAATTAATCCGCCTGCAGCACCTGCTGCTAATAAACCCAACCATGGATTTTCTGTATAATAACCAACACATGCTCCAACAAAAGCTCCAATTGTCATCATACCTTCAATACCGATATTAATTACTCCAGATCTTTCTGAGATAACACCACCAAGACCGCCAAAGATTAATGGTGTAGAATACATTAATGTAATTCCTATTAATAAAAATAATTTAGTGAGCATGTTTTTCACCTCTCTTTGCTAGTTTATCTGCTAATACTGGAACGATTCTAGTTAAAGCAACAAAGAATACAATGGTACCAATCATAATATTAATTACCTCTGATGGTGCACCAATCGTAGATTGAATGGATTGACCTCCATATAATAATCCAGCAAATAATAGTCCTGCAAATAAACATCCAATTGGTGAGTTAGCAGCAATAAGTGCTACAGATAAACCGTTAAAACCGTAGTTTTCAAATGCAGCCATTGTTGAAATTCTATGTGGTTGAACTCCAGTTACAGATAATGCTCCTGCTAATCCTGCAATTGCTCCTGCAATTATCATAGAATGCAGAATATTTTTCTTAACATTAATACCAGCAAATTCTGCAGCATCTTTATTGAAACCAACTGCTTTTAATTCATAACCTTTTGTCGTACGATTTAATAATATTGAAATTACAATAACCATAATAATAGCTACGATAATTCCTATGTTAACGTCCGTCTTAAGCAATACATCCATAATCGTTGGATGCTCTTTTAACCAAGCAATTCCTTCTGGTGATACCTTCCATTTGTGAAGAATTGTAGTGAAACTAGATTCATTCACAGTAAAGGTTGCAGTAGAGTTTGGTTGATGGAACGTCTTCAAACTAACAATAAAGTTTGAGAAATACAGTGCAACCCAGTTTAACATAATACTTGTAATAACTTCATGAATACCAAACCTTGCTTTTAAATAACCAACAACAGCACCGTAAACAGCTCCAGCAAAAACACCTGCTAAAATAACCATTGGTATTTGTAAAACTGGTGGTAAATCAAGCTTAATACCTACGATTGTAGCAAAAACACTACTCATAATATATTGGCCTTCTGCACCCATATTGAATAGACCTGTCTTAAATGCAAATGCAACACTTAAACCTGTCAAGATAATAGGTGTAGATTTAATAATTACATTAGAGATATACTTTGGTCTTGAGAAGATTCCTTCAAACATTGCAGTAAATGCATCGGCTGGACTATAACCAGTTGCTGCCAAAATTATCGCTGCCACAATAAATCCAAAGATAATGGCTATTATGGTTGAGGTGATTTGTTTTTTCAGAATATTAGCTATTTTTTGCATCATCTTTTCCTCCTGCCATTAATAAACCGATTGTATTCTCATCTACGGTTCCTTGTTTAAAACTTTTTACAATCTTACCATCGTATATTACCGCAATGGTATCGGATACATTCATTACTTCATCTAATTCAAAAGAGATTAGTAATACAGCTTTACCTTTATCTCGTTCACGAATTAACGTTTTATGAACATATTCGATTGCTCCAACGTCTAAACCTCTTGTTGGTTGAACCGCTATTAATAAGTCAGGATCATTAGCTACTTCTCTTGCGATAATTACCTTTTGTTGGTTACCACCTGATAAGCCTCTAACAGGTTGTAATTCACAATTATCTGGTCTGATATCATATTCTTTAATCATTTGTTTTGAATGCTCAACGATTTCCTTTTCATTTAAGAAACCTTTTTTTGAAAATGGCTCTTCTTTAAACTTTTCAATAACCATGTTATGAGCTACTGTATAGTTTAATACAAGTCCTCTTCTTTGACGATCTTCATGAATTGTAGCTATTTTATTATCAATTGTATTCTTTGGTGATGTATTTTGAACTTCAACACCATTAATCTTAATTGTACCACCAGCTACTTTTGTTAGATTCGTGATTGCTTCTACTAACTCTTTTTGTCCATTACCATCAATACCTGCGATTCCAACAATCTCACCTTTTCTTATCTTAAGTGAAAGATTCTTAACTGCTGGTATCTTACGTTCATCAAGGACTGTTAAATTATCAATTTCAAAGACTACATCTTTTGGTGTTGCTTCTGTCTTATCAACAACTAGATTTACAGCATGACCTACCATCATTGTAGCAAGTTCTTCTTCTTTTACTTTTTTAACATCAACGGTATCAATATATTTTCCGCGTCTTATGATTGTACATACATCTGCAGATTCTTTAATTTCTTTTAACTTATGAGTAATAATAATTATTGTTTTTCCATCTTTAATCAAGTTGTTCATAATCTTAATTAAATCTTCAATTTCTTGTGGTGTTAATACTGCTGTTGGCTCATCTAAAATAAGTAGATTCGCCCCACGATATAGTGCTTTTAATATTTCTACACGTTGTTGCATACCAACAGAGATATCTTCAATCTTCGCATCTGGATCAACAGAAAGACCATACTTTTCGATTGTTTTGATAATTTCTTCTCTTGCTTTTTTCATATTAATAACACCAGCGCCACTTGTTATCTCATTTCCTAAGATAATATTCTGTGTAACTGTGAAATTATCAACTAACATGAAATGCTGGTGCACCATACCAATCCCATGCGCAATTGCAACATTCGGATTCTTCATATTTACTTTTTGTCCTTCTAAGTAAATCTCGCCTTCATCCGATTGATATAGACCATAAAGTACATTCATTAATGTACTCTTACCCGCACCATTTTCACCTAACATTGCGTGAATTGTACCCTTTTTGATATCGACATCAATATGATCTAGAGCACAAAAAGAACCAAATTTCTTTGTAATTCCTCGCATTTGTACAGCATAGCCACTTCCAATTTCCATACTGTATATCCTCCTTTATACCTCGTTGTGAATAACTATTATTAATCCGATGCGCAAACTTTCGTTGCTCTCAAATCGCAATTTATAGCCTAGCATATTCTGCCAGACTACTCTCATACTTATCTATTATATCATAAATTGGTCAACCTGTCTCCTATGGAGTTCTATAAATAATGTTTGTTTTTTTCTATCTATCATATTTTAGGTAGGTGTGAATGGCTCACACTTTCTGATATAGTAAAACGGGTATAGCTATAGTAAAAGCCACACCCGCTTTGCCTCACATGAAAGAACTAGAGTCTAATCCCTTATGAAAAATATCTTGTAAGCTTTGATTAATTATTTGCTCAAAGTTTTACCGAATTCTTTATAAGTATCTTTATTAGATGGAGGAACAATTGTACCATCTTTGATAGATTGTTGAACTTTCATAGCTGCTTCATATACAGCTGGATCCATGTTAGGATTCTTATCTGGAATACCTACTGCATCTTCTGTTAAACCGAAAGTAAATGTCTGTCCTCCGATTTGTTCTCCTTTAGCAGCTTTTTCAGATACTAATTTAACAGCAGTACCAACTAATTTAAGTGCAGAAGTTAATACATTTTTAGGAGCTAAGTAAGCTTGGTCACGGTCAACACCGATTGCAAATTTGTTAGCTTCTTTAGCAGCTTCAATAACACCTACACCTACACCACCAGCAGCGTGGAATACGATGTCACATCCATCAGAGAACATTTTGTTAGCAATCGCTTTACCTTTTGCTGCATCTGAGAAGCTTTCAGCATATTGAGCATCAACAGTGATTTTTTTACCAAGTTCATTTGCTGCGTAATCTACACCAGCTTTGTAACCGTATTCAAATTGATCAATAAGGTCACTTGAAATACCACCAACGAAACCTACTTTACCAGTAGTTGTTGTTTTACCTGCAATGTAACCAACAATAAATGATGGTTCTTGAGCACGGAACATAACACCAGTTACGTTGCTTGGAGTTTGATCTCCGTATGAGTTATCTACGATAGCGTAGCTTACATCTGGGTTAGTGCTTGCAGCTGTCTTAAGTGCATCAGCCATAGAGAATCCAATACCCCATACTAAGTTACTTCCATCATCAACACATTTGTCTAAGTTAGTTGTGTAATCAGTTTCTTGTTTAGATTCAATGTAGCTTACTTTAGCACCAGTACTCTTATTTAATTCTTGTAAGCCTTCCCATGCTGATTGGTTGAATGATTGGTCATTAACACCACCAGTATCAGTGATCATTGATACAACGAAATCTGATTTTGATGCTGTGTCATCACTAGCAGGTGCCTCAGTTGCTTCAGTCTTAGTCTTGTCTGAATCACCAGTTGATTTTTTACTTGAACATGCAGTTAAAGATGTAACCATAACTACTGCCATAAGTAAAGCTAAAAGTTTCTTCTTCATAAATTATTCCTCCTAAAATTTTTAAAAAAATTTATGTATTAATACATAGTAACTTGAATTACTATGATATTAACGCTATTATTCTTATACTTTTATAGATTTAATATTCATAAATATATACGTTTATTGTATATATTTTGTACAGATGACTAATACGGTGTGCTTATTGAATCTAATATTATTTATCTAATAAAGTATATGTACAAAATGTAAAATTAAGCCCTAAACTAATTAATTCTTCGCACAAATTCTTGTAAATTCATGTCAGTATGTGTAATTTTCCACTGCAATTCGGTAAATTATTCCGTAGAAAAGGGAGTAGAATAACTTCTGCTCCCCATTGATATGCATTTAAAATGCTCTTGCAAAAATGGTATATTTATTTGTAATACCATCATTAACCTTTATGCTCAATACATCTCATATTATACATTTAATAACATATTTGGTCAAGAAATATTTTCATATTACATGTTCATTATTCTATACATTAAATCTATTAATGAGTTAATGAAACATAGCTTATAAATAGCTAGAATTCAACAATTACTGAAATGTATTTACTTTTCTTTTTCTAAATTCAAAACAATGATTTCAGGGCGATTAAAGATTCGAAATGGAATCTTACTATTTCCTAGTCCTCTACTTACAAACATTGTTGTTTTACTCATTTTATATGCGCCACTTGAGTACTTCGGAAAAAAACCTTGGTTTGGTGCATACAAGCCTGAAATATACGGAATTCGAAATTGGCCACCATGTGCATGACCAGTAAAAGCTATATCAATATTATTTTTAGCATAAATCTGAATCAACTCTGGTCTGTGTGATAGCAATATCTGTAATTCATTCTCATGAAGAGCAAGCTTTTTCAATTTCTGATCTATTTGTTTTTTTCTATCTTGATTTTGAATATTATTTGATAGAAAATCTGGATCAGATAAACCTATGAGATAAATCTTCGTATCATTCTTTTGTATTTCTATACTTTTATCATCCATGATGATAACGCCTTCTTTTATTAACTTATCAAGTAATTCGTTGTACCTTCCTGACCATGCTTCATGATTTCCAGATACATAATAGATAGGTGCTATTTTCATAGCTCCTCGAATAAATTCCATCGTAATATCTACATTCGTTCGGTTTGCATCTATAATATCCCCTGTCACTACAATGAGATCAGGGTGAATACCTCTCAGATGCTCTATTAACCTTTTTTGCTTATTGCCAAACTGTTTATTATGTAAATCAGAAATCTGTGCAATTTTATAACCGTCGAAATCTCTTCCTATTTTACTACTTCTATAAGTAAACTTTGTAATCACAATATCATTATTCTGCCATATTAAAAATAAAGGAATGCCCATAAGTAGTATAATTAATAGGCTAATCCTTCTAACCCTCTTGGACAATAGATTTATACCCCCTACAATTATTTATCTTATAAACAAACTTCACAGTCATAGGTCATTGACTAGGAGTTTGATTATATAGCTATTATATATAGTACATTATTGCCATAATTATGTGCATTATACTTATTTTTCCATTTATATTTCTATATTATTTAGCTATTTAAGTGCCCCAAACGTGTCCCATATTCATTTATAATTACTTCGGTATAAGTCCCATGTTCAAATAATATCTTATTTGCTACCTCTTTATTTACACCTAATATACGAATTAAAAGAGCGGTTAACGAACCAAAATGTGCAACAACTAATGTATCTCTATCCGTATTTAATATCATATCTGCAACGGTAGATACCCTATTATATAATTCATCAAAAGTTTCCCCATTCACTGGAGCATTCTCTATCCAGTTCTGAATCATTCCGTTCGCTTCTTTGGGATATTTTATCATCAGGTCTTTAAATGTAATATTTTCAAAGTCCCCCATATACTGTTCATTCAGATTCTTTAATCGATTAACCTCGACCTCCCTGTTACCAACAATATACTCTGCTGTATGGAATGCTCGTTGTAATTCACTTGTATAGCATATAGAGAAGTCAAAGTCCTTCAACTTCTCTGCTACCTTCTTAGCATCCTCTATCCCTTTATTTGTAAGTGGATAATCCGTATGTCCATACATTAGATCCTGCTTATTACCTACACTCTCACCATGTCTAACTAAATATATTCTCATATGCGCTCCTAACTGTTTGATTATCTAATCCTAGTTTATTCTGATAAAGTATATCATTTTACAATAACTGGTTCAAGCTAATCATTTCTTAAGAATTTCATAATTTGTTTAAGATAAACGAATATTGTATAAATAATTCGAAAGTTTTTCTAAATTGTCCAAACAGTAAGAACGATTTTACTTGATATTGATTTACATATTTTGTAAGTCTTTATATAATTAGTACATATATGTAACTAGTTCATATTAACTTTTCATTACTAAGGGGGATTATTCTTATGAAAGCAACACTTGTAATAATGGCAGCTGGGTTAGGAAGCAGATATGGCGGTATAAAACAACTAGAGAAGATAGGACCAAACGGAGAAATACTGATTGATTACTCGATCTATGATGCAATCAAAGCAGGGTTTAAAAAAATAGTTTTTATTATTCGTAAAGACATTGAAGAAGAATTTAAGGAAGTTGTAGGTAATCGAATCTCGAAAATTATTGAGACAGAATATGTCATTCAAGATATTAACGAATTACCAGATGGTTATGAAAAACCATCTGATCGAACCAAACCATGGGGTACTGGACATGCAATTCTTTCTTGCTATGGTAAAATCACGGATCCATTTGTAGTAATTAATGCGGATGATTATTACGGAAGCGATGCCTTCACTCTTGTCTATAATTATTTATGCAATCCAAAGTCATCCATGGCCCCTTATGAATTCTGTATGGCAGGCTTTATCTTAGGCAATACCCTAAGTCCAAATGGTGGTGTCACAAGAGGAATCTGTCAGGTAGGCCAAGATGACATTCTCGTCGATGTCAATGAAACTTCTGGAATTAAGTCATCTGATGATGGTGCTGTTGCACTTGACTCTTCTGGACAGATAATTCCAGTTGACATAAACTCTATAGTGTCAATGAATATGTGGGGTTTTACTCCTGATATATTTAAAGAGTTAAAGATTGGATTTCCTGAGTTCTTGAGTCATATGAAAGATAATTTACAAAAAGCAGAATATTTGCTTCCTAATATCGTAAGTCAATTAGTTCAAAACCATAAAGCTCGTGTAAAGGTATTGAAAACAATGGATAAATGGGTCGGAGTTACTTACAAAGAAGATAAGGGATATGTTGTGGAAACGATTCAGGAATTAATCAAAGATGGGGTATATCCTGAATCACTTTATATGAAATAAGAAATATTCTCCTAGGTTGGGCACAGAAAGAAGCTTTCACCAGTATAATGATGAAAGCTTCTTTCTTTTAATTGTACGATTACTATTCATAAAATGATCCTTTAATCCTTTTTATTCATTTTGAACCTTTTCTCTTAAGCACAACCCATACAGTCTTAAACAAAATCTTAATATCCATAAGCACAGACCAATGATCTATATATTCAAGATCGAGCTTTACAACATCCTCAAAGTTGTCTATATTACTTCTACCACTAACCTGCCACATTCCTGTTAGACCTGGTTTTAAGCTTAATCTTCTCTTATGTCTTAAGTCATATTGTAAGAATTCATCTTCTGTAGGTGGTCTTGTTCCCACTAGACTCATCTCACCTTTTAGTACATTTAAGAACTGTGGAAGTTCATCAATACTTGTATCTCGAATGAATTTACCAACCTTTGTAATCCTTGGGTCGTTCGTCATTTTGAACATCAGATTTGCACCATTTTCATCACTCATCTCATTTGCTGCGAGAAGTTCTTTTTTACGTTCTTCTGCGTCTGGATACATCGAACGAAATTTATAGATTTTAAAACGTCTACCATTCTTCCCTATTCTCGTCTGAGAAAAGATAAGAGGTCCTCTTGATTCAATTAAGATTGCAGGTGCTACAAAGATACTAATAATCCCTGTTAAGAGTAATCCTACTAATGCTCCAATAATATCAATTATTCTTTTTAGTAATAATTCTGCCGGTTCAAAGACTTTGATACTATAGGTTAATACATGATATATCCCCATGTCTTGTATTGATTTCTCCATAACCTTTAGACCAAAAGTATCTACTGATACATTTACAATTACGCCTAAAGATTCAAATTGTTGTATTACAGCTTGAAGTTCCTCTTGTGTATAACTTGGAGTACTGATAAATACTTCATCTACAACATTTGTTCTAATATATTCGAACATGGTATCTTTATTAGATTTCACCTGAATATTATGTATTTTCTTTCCGATCAGATCTTCATCTACAATGCATAGACATATGACTTCTGTATTACATTCTAATCCCTCTAAGTATTTTTTTAATTTACTATTTGCATATTCATTATCAGTAACAATCATTACCTTTTGTTTTCTAACACTAGATTCATAAAAGATTTCAACGAATTGCTTATAATATAGATGACTAAGATACATTGCAAATATATTAATAACAATAAAGATTCCATAGAACACTCTTGAATATAGTACACCATCTTGAAATATGAAAATTAACGCCAGAAGCCCTAATGCCAGGAAGCAATTTGTTTTAATTACTATTTTCAATTCCTCCAAGTAACCTCTTTGAACAATATCAGAGTGTGTATCATTAAGGAAAAAGATACATAAATAAATTAATATTGTCATGACGAATCCCATGTTATATAGGCTAGAAAACCAATGTTCTGTGATGTATGAATAGCGGATTTTGGATGCTGCTAAAAAAGAAAAAATAATAGCTGCTAAATCTACTAAAACTATTTGTACGTTTTTTCTGTATTTAATTTTCATATGTACACCTACTATTCATAAACACTTGTATTGGTATCCAAAACAACTTTTCTTCGCTGAATACGTATAAAGTAAAATAAATATCCCGCTACAATTCCCATTACTACTTTAAGCATAAAACCATAGTCTAAATTTAGATCGTCCTTTATGGAATAAGTATTATATATGGTATCTCCAGCATTATCTTTTACCATTATTCCTCCACTTACTGGATCATAAGTGAGGTTTAAATGAATTGATTCAAGTCCGCTTTTCACAATGAAATATAGTACTGTCTGATCCTCTCGACTAAGTTTTTCTATACGATTGCTTTTTCGATTTTGTAAGAATACTGTACCATCTTTGAAATATTCCAAAAACTTTCTATAATCTTTCATAGATAGTTTAGTCGAATTGTTACTTATATAACTTTGCAATTTATCAAGGTATTGCTCTGGGACTGCAAAGTATTCCTTTCCAACACGAATTGGTTTCTTTACAATCTGCATCACTTTCGTTGATAATACTTCCTTTGAATTTGCCTCTTTATCGTTAATCGTATCATCAATTAAGTTCATCCTATCAATACTAGCACTACTCTTGCTTACGCTTTGGCATGCTCCTATAACCAGAATAAAAAGTATTGTCATTATAATTAACATTAGATACTTATATTCCTTCTTCATGTGCTCACCCCTTACTATTTAACAAACATTTCAAATCAAGTTTATTCGAGTTAACTGCCTATTATGTTCTTCATAATAATTAACCAGCAAACCATACTTAATTTATCTAAAGGGGGGGTACCAAATGTCTATCAGTCTCATTTTCAATGAGTGTGAAGCACTTTTATTTCACACTAGCTCCCATCTGTCGCCTCTGGAGACGTACAAATCAAGGGTGTGATATACCTTTTATTTCACACTATACTGATTATAGTAATAATTATATTTTGGCTTATTATTATAATCCACTTTATTTAAGATTGCCCCCAATATTTTTACTCCTGTGTTCATTAACTGCTTTTTCACATTCTGTACCGCTTTGTAACTAATGGTTTCACTCTCTATTACAAGAATAACTCCATCACAATTTGGTACGATGACTGCTGTGTCAATCACAGTTCCAAGCGGTGGGGTATCAATGATAACCATATCATACTCTTCTTTTAATTCTGTTATTAATCTTTGTAGGTATTCATTTCCTAATAGTTCAGTAGGATTAGGAGTTAATGGCCCTGAGAAAATAACATCCATATTCTTAACGTTGCTTTCATATATGATCTCTTCTTTCTCTACTTGCCCTGAAAGATAATGTGACAAACCACTAATCTCTTCCTCTGTCTTAATATGGTACCTACCAACTAATACAGATTTTCGCAAATCAGCATCGATTAAAATTACTCTTTTTCCGTCTGCTGCTAATACTCTCGCTAAATTAATCGATGTGGTACTTTTGCCTTCACAAGCTCTGCAACTAGTTAAACATATTACTTTATTATCACCTCCACAGAAGCGTAAATTTGTTCTTAGTGAGTTTAGAGCCTCTCTTGTGCTATAATCCATATCCTCAACTTTTTCAAATGTAGCTTTCAACATATTATCCCGTGCCTTTCTTTTTTGTAAAAAACGTTTTTGATTTGTAGTTTTCGTCCACCTATGTATTTATATTAGAACAAAGCAAATTTTCTTTTGCTCTTTTTCTCTCCCTTTGCTAAAGGAATTTCAGCAAGTGTATTTATTCCAAGATATTTTTCAATATCCTCGGATGTCTTAATGGTATCATCTAAAATATATATTAAAATGATAACAGCAATACTAATTACTGCACCTATCATTACAGCAATTAAGGTAATCTTACTTGTACTTATGTTGACTGGTATACTTGAAACAGTACCTTCTTCAACAATATTAGGTGCATCTGTTTCCATAATCTTGGAAATACGATTACTCGATACCACAGCGAACTCATCTGCAATCTCTTTTGCTAACTTTGGATTCTTATCTTGAATCGTAATATTTAGAATTCTCGTATCCGCTGGATTATCAATTGTAAGCTTAGTAAGCATATCTTGATATTTATATTCTAAGTCAAGATTCTCTATTACTTTTTCTACTACTGGTCTACTCTTAATCAACTGCATATAATCCTTTGTTAGTGAAGATCCTAATTGAATATCTGCGAAAGTTGTTATTGACGTGGATTTGGTTAAAATAAATATTTCTGATGTTGAAGAATAGATTGGAGTAACAAATAACTTGGAATATAAGAATGCCATAAAACCAAATATGGTAATTGTAAAGATTATAATTAAAATTTTCCTTCTAATTAATAAAATAAGTTCCTTTAAGTCTATTTCTATTTCATCATTCTCTTGATTCATAAAAAATTTCCCCCTTTTTCTTTAGTTATCAATATATTCATTCTTCATAAACCTTTCTACATTGCTAACTGTTAATTTTTTTATCTGTGATGAATCTAGTTTTATTTTCAATTGTTCCATACACTCTCTCATACGTGGTGGATGTTCTCTAATATTTCTACAATTCGTTCCTAAAAAGTGTATTCTATTCTCTTTTAATAACCTTAGATTATACGTTACTCTCTTATTAAATCTCCCTCCTATCGTACTTTCACAATCCAACTGTAAATAAGTGCCAAGCTGTATTAATTCGATGCACCTTTCCATTCTATTAAATAAACAGTCATATTGTTCCACATGCGCTAAAACTGGTAAATATCCGCCATCAATAAGTTTTTTCACCCCCTGATAGATTTTCTTGTAAGTTGCTATGGGTTCAAAATCAATCAATACATACGAGGTATCACCAAGTGTATCTGCCTTTTTACTCTTAAGTGTTGCAACAATATTCTCATGATAGTAAATTTCACTTCCTAATAGAAGATATAAATCTGGAAACATATTTCTTGCTTCTTTACACACCATATCATAAGTCTCTTTGATTTTTTTAGTATCATATTCTTTCTCAGGATAATAATATGGTGTTGCTACAATCGTTCGTATTCCCTCCATGTATGCCTTTTTTAGCATGCATTTTGTTTCAACGAGACAAGAAGATCCATAATCTATATTAGGAAGTATATGGGCATTAATATCTAAATATCCTTCGTGTCCATGGTAACTCATATACTCACCACACTCGTCTCATATATTATATGTAATTTTTTTCCATTTAATTATATTTTATATACTCTTTCATTTCAACTTTTTTCATATTCAATAATTTTACTTTAAACTCGCTATTTTCATCATTTTTTACTTGTTTTTACAGCATCTCTTTTTATATTTATACATTTTTTTATATATACTTATGGATATAGGAATATACTGTCGCTCTAAACCAATAAAAATAAGCCCTTTAAAGTGTATGCAATACTTTAAAGGGCCTATTTTTAGGGCTTTTTTCCTATTTTCCTGATTAGAACTTCGCAGTGGGTAAGTTGTTGAATACTTTATCAATTCAGCGGGTAGGTTGTCTAAATTACCATGATTCAAACTTTTACATCTTACGCTCCATTGACTCCTTTGGAAGTTACTAATGTATTATCACTTTGATAAAACAGATATAAAAGTTCAAACTCCTCACTTTGTTCGTCAAACAGTGAACTTTTTATATCTAAATCAAAGTGATAGTACATAAGTAACTTCACAAAGGAGTCAAAGTCACGACGATGTAAAAGTTTGAATCATGGTAATTAATATACTGTTTTGACTGAATTAATAAAGTATATTTTACTTTTCTGAACTGCGAAGTGTGAAGTTTAAATGTAAAAATATATAAAAATTGTATGTAATTATTTATACCTCAAGAATCACCAAGTGAACAACTGATAAAATAAATCAATCAAGCATTTGAATGCCATAATTAAAGAATCAGCTTCAATTTTATGTGCATAAGAATCGTAGGATGCCTTATAATTATGAAAGTATGAAACAGTTACAATTTACTTCATAAATCGCTTTTCAATGTAGGAACTTACATAAGCTACAATAGGTACAGTTAGTACGATTCCTATACTACCAGCAATACTTTTTATAATCTCAATGGCAATTGTATCAGTATTAATTAATTGACTATAAGGAATTCCATAAGAATATATCATAAGCAAAAGATTCAAGGAAGAACCTGTGAAAGCTAGTATGATGGTATTGGTCATGGTTCCCATTGCATCTTTACCAATGTTCATACCAGAGTGGAATAGTTCTAAGACAGTTAGTTTCTTATTCATCTCATGAATCTCATGAATGGAGGAAGCTATGCTAATTGAAATATCCATCACAGCACCAAGTGCAGAGATTAAGATTCCACATACTAATAGATTCTTCACCTTCATACCATGATTACCTGCAATTAATAATAACGTCTCTGCCTCTTCTGTCTGGAAACCTGAGATATGTCCAAGTACTCCAACAAAATATGCAAATAAGCCTGAGATCATAACTCCTGCAATTGTACCTATGGCTGCAGAGGTCGTCTTTACATTAATTCCATCGAGTAGTATAAAGCATACTATGATAATGATTGCAATGAGAATGACACTTGTAGTAATGGCAGGGAATCCTTGAATTAGTAAAGGTAATAGTACTTTAACTACTGCAATTAGGGTAAGGCCTAGACCTAATAAGGACATAAAACCTTTTTTACCACCTATTGCACAAAGAAAGATTATAAATAATAAAATAACTCCATAGAGGATAGGTGTACGGTCATAATTATAGATTGAAAAGTTAGGGCCATCCTTATACATAGTTGCTCTAACGATAATTTTTGTTCCAGATTTTGCATAAACATTAAAGAGCGCACTTAAATAATTTTCAATCGTAACTTCTTTTCCTTTATATTTTCCAGTTGTTACTACTATTCTTAAGGTTTCGGAACCTTTTCTTACTCCTTCTGTTTTGTGATCAACAACAGTGGTATCTTGCATTACTTCTAATACTTTCGCCTTATAATATTTGATATTTTGTTCACTATCTTGCAAAGATTTCTCATTAATTGATAATGATATCATAACTATAATCAGACATGCACTCAGAAATGTCACCAATTTAATCGTAGAAGTCTTTGTCCAATTTTTTAATAGCATATTTTGTTTAAGTTTGTCCATTTTGCTACCTTCTATCTTTCTTACTTTCTTTCATAGCAATAAGGGTGTTGTTATATCTCTAACACCCTTATCTATTGCATTTATTACCTCTTGTAACTTGAATCTAATAATTAACTTGGTCTAATTCTACTTTTTGTTACTTAACAGCAATTTTTGTCTTAAAGCTATGGCTAATTCCATTCACTGTGACAGTCGTTGTAATTGTAACAAAACCAGCTTTTTTCGCAGTTATCTTTCCAGTCTTACTTACGGTAGCAATATCTTTATTGCTAGTTTTATACGTAACTTTGGCCCCTTCTGCTTCGATTGGCAAGGATAGATTTACATTTACAGTTTTCTTAACATGTAAAGTCTTAGACTTAAGTACATTCATCTGCTCAAATAGAGAGGCAGTAATCTTAGTGTCTGCTTTCACTGGTAATACAACATAACTTGAGCAGTGTCTTAAATCAATACTAATATATCCTTGTTGATCAATTGTTTTAGCTACTGAACTACCTTCATCTAGTCTCTTACCATTCTTTAATTTAGAACCAGATTTTGCTTGTTCATTATAGTAATAAATGTATACTTTACTACCTGGTTTCATACCATTTTGGTCACCTACATATACTTTTACCTTTGCAGTATCTGGAAGTATTCCACTATGATTAAACTCAAGAACTACTGCTTGATCTCTGGAATTATCCGATAAATAAGAACGTACAAAATTATCAATATCATTCTCGTCTTTTAACGCCTTTACTTGCATCATAACGTTAACAACAGTTACACCTTTTTTAGAATTATGTAATGTTTTACCATCGAATGACCATGTGAATAGTTCTTTTCCATTTTCATCTTTCATTTCAAATGAAAGATTTTTTCTATTATTCTTAGCGTTATTTATAACTGTTTTATCAATTGTTATATCTTTTATTACTATCTTACTATTCGAAGTAATAGCAGATGGTAACGTAATTGAATAGTCAACTTTAGTAACGTCTTTATCAGCTAATGCATTTACTATAGACTCAGTTGGAGTATGAATGGATACCATAAGTGGTACACTTTCTGTTGTATTATTCGCTGCTTCTGTTAATGCTGTAGTAATAAACTCAGAATTTATAGCAGCAACACCATTCTTGTTTGAATGATTAGATTCATTTACCTCTACTATTGCATTTGCATTTGTCACTTTATCATTACGATCCATTTTAACTTCAGTGCTCACTGTTGTTCCTGTTTTTGAATCTTTTGATACTGTTTTAATAACAGTTCCAATCACTTCTCCAGTTTTCATATCTTTGGATACTTCTTTTGTTGTAGTAACTGTATTTCCATTTGCATCTGTAGTTGTTTTAACTGTTGTAATAATCTTAGTATTTGTAATGGAATCAATCTTTTCTGTGGTAACTCCATTATTCGCTGAACTATCTGAACCACTTGTATTTCCTGCTTGAGCATCACTTGCTAGAATTATCTCTGAACGGTCTCTAACACGAAGTCTAACACCATCTGGGTCATAGGATACTAAACCAACAGCATTGATCTTGTTTCCTACTACTGCAATATCCTCTAGTTTTTTACTATTAGAATCAGAATATAGAACATATCCATCGACAAATACACGTGCCTCTATTCCACTAGCATCTTTTACTTTGATGGTTTCTACTACACCATTCTTTCTAATAACATCCGTAATTGTTCCTGATACTTTTACTAATTTACCACCATTCTTATTATAATCCATGGCTTCTTTCGTAGTCATTACTGTTGGTGCAACTGGATTCTTAGACTTATCTGTAACCGTTGCTGAGATTACTCGAAGTTCCTTATCACCTAAATACTCATCTAGATATCCAACCACTTTTACTTTTTGTCCTACTTCAATTACCCCTTCATTGATAGGGAAAATATTGATACCACCTGTTTTATCCTCAATATAAATTGTATCAAAGAATGCATTTCCTTGAACAGTACCCGCAGTTACCGTTCCTTCTACACAGAAGATATCACCTTTGTTTCCAGAACGTGCCTCTGATATATTTGATACTTTTACTTGCTTTTTATTTGTTTCTAATATATTTTGAATGATATTACGATTTGCATATGGTACATCACTGGCATTATCTAATACTTTAACTTCATAGTCTGACATAAATACAGTACTTGATACAAATACGTTGCTTCCACTAGAAAGTTTTTCTTTTGCTAACATTACTGTATTTCCTGGTTGTACTACTGTTCCATTTAGTGCTACCGTCTCGTCAGGTGCATCTCCAGCTGTCTTACTGTTAATAGAATAGGTTGTATCATAGCCTTTCACTAAACACTGTGTTTGACCTGATTTCACTGAATTCTCATCTACTTTTACAGTACATCCACTATAAGCACTATATTTTTGTTCCTTTGTAATATCGTTAGTAAATTCTGAATCACGATCAATCGCCTCTAAATATAAACGATATGCTTGACCGCCATTATTCTTAGCATCATAAGCTTCATCATTATTTACTCTTGTTGTTGCACCAATTGCTGATAATAGCTTATTTAATTCAGTTGATGTCTGACCATCCGCTGTATCTTGATAATCTGCTGCACCACATACAATTAGTGTACCGCCTTTTTCAGTATATGCTTTCACTAAATTAATAAAGTCATTATCAAAATGTGATATCGAATAAGCTCCAGTATTAGATGTTCCATTTTTCTTCGCTGGTGCTGATATAATTAATAAATTACAAGTATCTAAGATATCTTTTGTTATCTTATCCTTTACGATATTTACCTTTATATTGTCACTTGCAGCTAAAGAACTAAAGTTTATCATGCTACCGCCATAATTTCCCGCTACATAGTCATTATAATGTGTTCCATCAACCACAACATTGGTAACCATACTTGGATCTACGTAATTTAACTTAAGTACATTCTTAAATATTTTCTCAACACCATTTAGCTTTCCTTTTAATGCAACATTAACACTAATCGCTCCTGCTTCATTGTAAGTATAGTTAAAGCTATATGCCTTCTTTGTTAGTGCAGGAATTGTTGTTAATCCTTCTTTGCTTAAATCAACTGTATGTATTACTTTATCCCCTACACTATATTCTATTGACTCTACTTGAAAATCAGAGGATTCATTATTAAATAAATCTGTATTAATATCAACTGCTTCCCCTTTTACAGGTAATACTGCCTTAGTACTTACTTTTGAGATACCTACTGCATCTACTTTTCCAGCCCATACTGGAGCAGTTACAGCAATATTTCCGTCTGGCTCTGTTACTCGAATATAATAATAGGAATAATCTGCTGGTAATTTAAAGTTTACTGTTCCTTCATTAGAGGTTACATTATCTGATGCAACACTTAATCCTCCATTTACAATAACTTCTACTTTACCAACTTCTTTATCTGTTGGGTCTTTTACATCAACTTGAATATTTGCAGTATCTGGAGTAGAATCCAGAATGGTTCCCATAACTTCTCCATTTAAGGTATATTGAATCTCAAGGTCATTATCCTCAGTAGCATATGTTCTCATGTTACGAAGAGCATCATAGATGTTAGACTCCGTTAAACTATCTGCTAAGACAACCGTTCTAGCGGTATTCGCATCACCCCAATATCCTTTATGATTATCTTGATTATTTGTTGGTGATACATGCCATCCTTTATCAAGTGCTCTTGTATAGTATTCATAAGAAGGGAAATATCCTGCACTACCAATTGCGCCTTCTCCATTTCCTACTTCAATTAATGATATTAATTTATCAATATCTGCATCATAATGATCAAAATCACTAAAATCACCAAAAGTAGTACCTGGGTGATTGAATTGACTGATAGATTGTGGTTGAGTCTTTAAAGTCGTATAATAATTATTTAATGCTGTTGAATAAGTACTATATTGTGATTGTGTACGACTTTGGAATCCAGGTGTATCAAAGGTATTCATATGACCAAGTCCATTAGACCAAGTCATCTCATATGCATAGATTCCAACGAAGGTACTATCTGTATATTTTTTAGCTAGATTATGTCCTTCAACCCATTCATTGCTCATGCTTCCATCTGCTATAGAAGCTTTATCTGCATTATCAAGTGAATTAGAATGGTCAGTAACTGCAAGGAAATCAATCTGTTTTGCAGTATTTTTAGCATAATCAAATGCTTGCTCACACGTTCCTGCACCGTCAGAATAATCTGTATGTGAATGGATTTGTCCAAAATAAATATTGTAATTATCACTCTTACGTTCTGTATAATTGAACTTTACTACGTCACTATCTACACATCCAGGTATTACTGCTTTTGCAGAAATAGTTGTTGGAAATGTATCTAGTGTTATCTGATTACTATCATCATATGGCATCCAACTAGCTCCATCATCTGTTGAGTATTGAATACTTGAGCCAGATGCTACACATGATAACTTTATTTTTGCTCCTTTTTTTTGCGCACTGCTTTGTGGATTAGCAGTTACTGTTGTAACCTTAGTGGAATAGTTAAAAGCAGTATAATCACTCTTCTTTCCATCAACCGTAGCATAAGCAATTATATTAAATGATGTTTTTGTATCATTTGCACCTAAACTTGCTAATGTAAATGGGGCTGTATATGAGATAAAGTTTGCTCCACCATCTACTGAATACATGATTGCTGATCCTGAAGCTGCTTTTGACACATCTGCAATTGATGCTGAACTTAATGTAATATCTGTCGTTGCTGGTACAATTGAGTTTGTTGCAAAATTGGATACAACAGGTTGTACTTCATCAATGATTGCTCCAGCTACTCTGGTACCTGAAAGAACGATATTTCCAATATTACTAACACCGCCAGAAGCAACAGTTCCAGTAACCGCATTAGTACTAGTTGTTACCAAACGTATCTGTACATTAGGAACATTAGATATAGAAGAAGGTAGATCAAAGCTTTGTGTAACAGTAAAATCTTTGGTTACTTGATATGTTGCACCTGCAACATCAATCCAATTCGTATTGTCTGTACTATATTGAACTTTAAAATCACGTGGTCCTGTTCCAGATGATCTTGGCATAAAGGATATAGATAAATTTTCGTATCCAGTAGTCGTAAAATCAAACTGCCAATAGGTTCCCACTACATTCCATCCACTAGAAGACATTGTGTCTTTCCCTGTATTTACTTTGTATACAGAATTGGTACTAATTGTATACCCCTTTTCTGTATTTGTGTAAGGTAAAGCTGCTGGTACTACAATAGTATCTGCTACTGGATCTGCAGATGACGCAAATTGAATCTTTGTTACCACTTCCTTTGTTGCTGCTTTTGCAAACTGTGGTGTAGCTAGTGAAAATACTGTGCTAAAAACCATTACTAACGTTAACAGCAGAGACATTTTCTTCTTACTTGCGTGTCCAATCATTTCATAAATCCTCCTATTTTTGCATTTTACTTCAATATATATTAATTGCTTGGCATTTAAGGAGAATTAGCTTTATGTTAATTCTTAGTAAATAATTATGGATTATAAGTCGCGTTACCTGTTATGTACATAATATTTAATTACACCTTTTGCCTTAGCAAGTAATTTTTTTTATTTATGTATCTTTTGCAAAACAATTGAATTATTTTGTTTAACAAGTAACGTCTTAGAAAAATAGAAATTAATTCGATGTGATTCGAAGAATTCAGACACTTTTATAAAACGTTCTAATATGTTAAATTATCCCTACTTATAAGGAATACCAAAAAAAAATATATTCCTGTAATCGGATTCAATTCAGGATTATATCATGTAAATTTCCAATTTGCAATAAATATTTGAAATTGTAGGAAATTTTAGATTAATTTAGAAATTTAGTTTATTATGTAAAATTATATTGTGCTTTTGCTTTCATTTATTAACTGATCAGGATATCAAAATTCTTAGTCTAGTTTACTAAGTGTATATGTCTAAATAACTGAATATAAACTATCTAAATTACCTTGATTGAAAACAAAAGTCATAAAAATAACGATCGAATTTATCGAATTATCTTTATGACTCTATAGATTCCATATCCAATTCCAGCCCCTAATGTGTTCATAATCAGATCATCTAATTGAAAATAACCTCGCTCAGTAATCAATTGTATGATTTCAATCATCATACTACAGAATAATCCAAATATTATTGTATATCGAAAATATCTCATTTTATTTATTACGATTGGTGCCAATATCCCAAGTGGTATAAATAATAGAATGTTCTCAATAACGTAAGAATTCATGCAGGCATTATCCCCTATTGTACCGAATAATATTAGATTCACTTGATCTCTAGAGCCTGCAGGTCTTGATATTACTGTAATATCCAAAACTAGAATTCCATATGCGATACTAAGGAAATTACGTATCGCATATGGAATTCTACTATCTTTTATATTATCTTTTTTTATTGTTGTATTTTTTATTCTTATATTATTATCACTTGTATTCTTTACAATTCTATTTTTGATAGTTGCATGTGTTACACCCAAATAGCACTCCAATATTATGGTTGCAAGGATTCCTCCAAGCAATGCATGAGGAATATAACGAAAGTCACTTATAATATCATTTAAGACGAATTCAAGCATAATAATCTCCATACTGTTACATACACGAAATAAGGTAACCAAATAGTATTCTTATATCCTAGAAACGAAAGGTATCCTTAATTCCAAGCCATTTCTGATCTTTTTCAGATATAATAAGCTTCATATCTTCTGTTATCGGCCAGTCAATGCCGATTGCTTCATCACTCCATAATAGACCACCTTCATCATTTGGATGATAAAAGTCGGTACATTTATAGCAGAATTCTGCTTCATCAGATAGAACCAAGAATCCATGAGCAAACCCTTCTGGAATATAGAATTGCTTCTTGTTCTCTGCGGATAATTCAACACCATACCATTTACCATATGTTTTTGAGGAAGCTCTTAGGTCAACTGCAACGTCAAATACAGCTCCTCTTACTACACGAACTAATTTTCCTTGTGGATATTGCTTTTGAAAATGTAGACCTCTTAATACACCTTTAACTGACATCGACTGATTGTCTTGCACAAATTCCATATTAAGTCCTGCTTCCACAAAATCATTCTTATTATAAGTCTCTACAAAATAACCACGTTCATCTCCAAAAACCGTAGGTTCAATGATATATAATCCTTCAATATCACATGATGTAACTTTAATTTTACCCATTTGTATTTCCTCTTTTCTTACTTGCTTTTAATTATTCTAAGATTGAATTATATGATATTTTTTACTCTTCTATTTCTTTCAAATATCTTTCCACTGCATCTTGCCAAGAAGGAAGTCTCTTAAACCCATTCTCTTCTAACTTATCTTTATTCAATCTACTATTGCTTGGTCTCTTTGCCTTTGAAGCACCATATTCGCTGCTACTTACTGGAGTCACCTTCATCGATGCTCCTGCTTTTTTAAATATCTCGCAGGCAAATTCATACCAACTACAATAGCCTTCATTCGTTGCATGATATTTACCATATTGATCAGTTTCAATCATATCAACTAATAATCTTGCTAAGTCATAAGTAAAGGTTGGAGAACCAACTTGATTATCCACTACCGTAAGGCTATCTCTTGTCTTTGAAAGATTTAGCATCGTCTTAACAAAGTTCTTACCATTCACGCCAAATACCCAAGCGATTCGAACGATAAAATATTTGTCTAGATTATTCTCAACTGCAAGTTCACCTTCGTATTTGGTTTGTCCATAGATATTAATAGGCTCTCTTTCATCGTCAGGAGAGAACGCATTCACACCCTCACCATTAAATACATAATCTGTACTAATATACATCATCTTAATATCAAGCTCTTTGCATACTTTTGCTATATTCTCAGTACCCGTAGCATTTACCTTACGGCAAAGTTCTTCATTATCTTCTGCTGCATCCACTGCGGTATATGCAGCACAATGAATGACTGCTTCAACATTACTTTCCTTAATTACTTTATCAACAGATCCTACATCTGTAATATCCATTTCTTCTATATCAACACCAATTGCCGTGTGGTTACGCTTTGTAAGTTCATTTACCACATCATATCCAAGTTGGCCTTTTACACCTGTCACTAATACTCTCATACTAATCGTTCTCCATACATTTTATCAAAATAATTAGAATATTCACCTGTAAGGATATTCTGCCACCACTCTTTGTTATTTAGATACCATTCAATAGTCATCGCAATACCAGTATCAAAATTATATTGTGGTTTCCATCCTAATTCATCCTCTAATTTCTTAGGATCAATCGCATAACGCATATCATGCCCTGGACGGTCTGTTACATAACGGATTAGACTTTCTGGCTTATCAAGTGCTTTTAAGATTGTCTGAACTACTTCAAGATTGGTTCTCTCGTTATGTCCACCGACATTATATACTTCTCCCACTCTACCTTTGTGAATGATAAGGTCAATTGCTTCACAGTGGTCAGATACATGAAGCCAGTCACGAATATTTTCCCCTTTTCCGTACACTGGTAACTCTTCGTTTGCTAAAGCACGACTAATCATAAGTGGAATTAGTTTTTCTGGGAAATGATATGGTCCATAATTATTAGAACATCTTGATATCGTTACAGGAAGTCCAAATGTTCTATGGTAAGCTAGTACAAATAAATCAGCACTTGCCTTAGAGCTACTATATGGGCTAGAGGTATGAAGTGGAGTCTCTTCTGTGAAGAATAGATCAGGCCTGTCTAAAGGAAGATCTCCATATACTTCATCGGTCGATACTTGATGGTATCTCTTTACATTATATGCTTTGGAAGCATCTAATAGAACTTGGGTACCCATTACATTGGTCTGTACAAAAAGTCCTGGATCTGTAATTGAGCGGTCTACGTGACTTTCTGCTGCAAAGTTCACTACGATATCAAATTGTTCTTTCTCAAACAAGTCCATGATAAATGGACGATCTGCGATATCTCCCTTTACAAATTTATAATTTGGTTTATCTTCTACTGGTTTAAGTGTTTCAAGGTTACCTGCATAAGTTAATAGATCTAGGTTTACGATTTGGTAATCTGGATATTTATTTACCATATGATGTACGAAGTTGCCTCCGATGAAGCCTGCGCCGCCGGTTACTAATATTTTCATTGTTTTGTCCTCCTTGGGGGTTTTTGTTGTATCAACTTGGCTAATCGGTTGGTTGTGGAGGTAGATAAATCAGCCTTTGGGGCATCACCTGAATCCTAGTGGACTTGGTGCCTTAATCAGACTTCGATTTCTGATTTGGAATCTCCTAATGGAGTTGTGATCTGGTATGACAGATGCCAAAAACTCGAACTCCTCCCTCTGGTCGTCAAACAGCGAGCTTTTTGTCATCTATACCATATCGCAACTCCATAAGGAGATTCTCAAATAAGAAATAAGGCGTCTGATTAAGGCACCAAGTCCACTAGGATATGCTACGTTATGGAGGGCTGATTTATCTTACCTTGCTACGTTACCGATTATTGATTGATTCATTATATTAAATTAATTATTAAATAATTGATTACTTGATGATTCATATTTTATATCATTAATATTTTTATAACTTATATTTTATATTTTTTTGGTTAACTAAAAATAGTAAGAAGATATAAATATAGTAGAAAAAAGATTTGCTTTATCAAATTTTTGTTGAGCATTTGCTCACAAAGTTTATATAAACAGTTTTCTATTGCCTACTTCACCATTACAGCTACTTCGCAGTCAAAAACGTAACCTATACTTGATAAATTCAGTCCCGCAGTATATTAATTACCATGATTCAAACTTTGACATTGTCGTGACTTTGACGAGTTTGTGAAGTTACTTATGTTTTATAACTTTGATTTAGATATAAAAAGTTCACTGTTTGACGAACGAAGTGAGGAGTTTGGACTTTTTATATCTGTTTTATCAAAGTAATAAAACATTAGTAACTTCCAAACAAGGAAATGGAACGTAAGATGTCAAAGTTTGAATCATGGTAATTTAGATAACCTACCACTGAATTTATCAAGTATTCAACGAACTTCTTTTACTGCGAAGTATCGTAACCGCCCTATTTATCAATGTACTTACCATCCATGACATCTTTTAGGTAAGCACCATATTGATTCTTTTTCATAACTTCATAGACTTTCATCATCTGATCATTTGTAATCCAGTGATTATTGTAGGCGATTTCTTCTAAGCAGGCTATTTTACGATGTTGATGCGTCTCTACGGTTCTTACGAAGTTGGTTGCATCTACTAAGGAATCGTGAGTTCCAGTGTCTAGCCAGGTGAAACCTTGTCCTAATAGTTCTACATCTAGTTCATTCTTATCTAGATAGATACGGTTGAGATCGGTGATCTCTAATTCTCCTCTTGCGGAAGGGGTTAGATTTTTCGCATATTCTACTACACGATTGTCATAGAAATATAGGCCAGTTACGCAATAATTACTCTTTGGTTTCTCTGGTTTTTCTTCAATGGAGATGGCTTTTCCATTGGAATCGAATTCTACAATACCGAATCTTTCTGGATCATCAACATAATATCCAAATACAGTTGCACCTACTTTCTTATTAGCTGCTGCAAGTAGTCGTTTCTTTAGACCATGACCGTGGAAGATATTGTCTCCTAGAATCATTGCTACGTTATCATTACCAATGAACTCTTCTCCTATCACAAATGCTTGTGCCAAGCCATCAGGTGATGGTTGTACTGCATACTGTAGATGGATTCCAAATTGTTGACCATCTCCTAATAATGCTTCAAATCTTGGTGTATCATTTGGTGTTGAGATGATTAGGATGTCCCTGATTCCTGCATCCATTAACACGGATAACGGATAGTATATCATCGGTTTATCATAGATTGGTAATAATTGCTTTGACGTTACCATCGTTAATGGATATAGTCTTGTACCGGAACCTCCGGCTAGTATGATACCTTTCATTGTAATCCTCCCTAATTAATTTATTCATTTTGCTCTTATTGTTTATTCTTTATCTTGTGATTGGTTTATTATATTTCTAGTCTTTATTCTTTCCTTAATCTATACTTTCTTTACTCTATAGTTCCTTTTTCTATCCTTTATCTTGCATGTGTTAACAAATATTCCAATCCTAATGATAACCTTTTCACTTTGGTTTGTTTAACAATATCATTATAGGGAATGACGTAGGGTAACGGTCAAGTAATATTTTTAAATAACTTGTTTAAGACGTTTCTAAATGAAAAGTTAATTTAAAAATGCCTTTATAGAAGACTAACTTCTACAAAGGCATTTTTTTAGCTTATTTTTTTTTCTTTCACTTGGTTCTTCTGAATCATCTTAATAAATATTTCAGTAAGTTCAGGGTCGAATTTCTTACCTGATTCATTTCTTATTTTCTCTAATACTTCACTGATATCCTCGGATTTACTCAGTTTCGAATCCGTTACCCATTTTTGATATTTTTCTGTAATGGCTATAATCCTAGATACTAGAGGAATTTCTTCTCCCTTTAATCCCTTTGGATAACCCGTACCATCCCACCTTTCATGATGACTGTATACACCATTCGCAAGATCAAGCGTCTCATCAAAAAGATTCAGAATTCGATATCCTACTACGGAATGTTGTTGTAATTCTCGTATTTCACTTTCTGTAAGTTCTTCCTTTTCTAAGATATCCTTACAGACTATAATCTTACCGATGTCATGATAATAACCTGCATCTTTTATTTTTTTAACTTCATTATCCGACAGTCCTAATTCGATTCCCATTTTCTCACATAATGAGCTTACTCCTTCGGAATGAATCTGTATCTCGGGATTCTTATGATGAAGAGATTCAAAAATAGATGTTAATGTTTCTACGGTAAAACTCTTACGTGTCAGAGTTTTTTCTTTATACATCTCATTCTCAGCATTTTCCATAGTATCCTTGATATTCTGTGATTCTACAACTTTCGTGTCATATCCTAAGGAAATACTACTTGTAATCTCGTTAATATTTATCTTAGTAATAGAATTCTTAATATTATTCATTATGCTCTTAGCATCCTCTGAGCTTGTATTTGGCAAGATCATAACAAATTCATCTCCACCAATTCTTGCAACAATGTCCTCCCCACGACTAGAATTCTTTAGAACATCTGCACATTCCTTAATCAGTAAATCTCCAGAAGAGTGGCCAAATATATCATTTGCTAACTTTAGTCCATTCACATCAGCAAAGATTAAGGATAATGGTAATTTTTCTGTTTTATCATAGTTCTTCAACGTTTCTTCAAAATATCCTCGATTAATTAATCCAGTCAACGAATCATGATTGCTAAGATATCTGATCTTTTCTAGATTCTTCTTACGCTCACTAATATCCATAAAGGTAATAACTGCACCCACAATTTCCCCATTGATAAATTGAGGATGGGAATAGAACTCCACATCAAAACTTGTACCATTTTTCTTTTTAAACACATCTTGTTTACAATAAGACTGATTATTCTCCCAATAGACTTTCGCTTTTTCATATTCATCATTAATTATATCATCATTATTACTACCATAAATTAATCTATGCATATGCATTCCTAATAACTCTTCTTGGCTTTCATATCCTAATAATTCAATACAACTCCTGTTACAAAACGTACACTTACCATTAACATCGATTCCATAGATTGCTTCTGCTGTTGAATCAAGAATGAGCTGTAGTTGATTTTTACGTACTACTAATTCACTATTTATTACCTCTAACTCAGAAGTTCTATCACTAACCGTATCCTCAAGACCGTTCACTAACCATGAGATTGTATTTGCCATTTGATTAAATGTATCAGAAAGACATCCAATTTCATCATCGCGAACTGTTCTGACTCTATTATCTAGGTCCCCCCTTGAGAATTGTTCGACCACTTCTTTCAGATTATCTAACGGCCTAAATAGTTTCTTAATCATATAATAATGAACTACAAGTGATACGATAACTACAAATATCACAAAAATAACAATCCATTTTATACTTTCCTCAATAATTGTACTTAGATAATTCAAAGGAATTGCAGTAACAATGACCCACTTCCTGGCACCATTATTATATTCTTTAAAATCAAAACAAAGTTTTCCTTTATCAGAACGAATTATAAAATTATTTTTTGTGGAATTTAGATATTTAATATAAGCATAATAAAATACCGTATTCTCTAAGTCATTTATACTCTTACTCTCTCTCATACTCTTTTCAGAAAATGATGTTGCGATTAATCCCCCAGATGCTTTATCAACAATAAATGCATAACCCTCTTGTTCTTCAACACTCCTTTCTAGAATTAATTCAACATTATTATGTAGTTCTATATCTTTACCTTCACTGTAATCTTGTTGTTTCATCTTACCAAGCAGTGAAGCTCCTAATTGACCCGAAGTTGGAATTCCATCTGAATAGACTAATTTACTTGTAATACGATTTGTTGTATCAATCGTGATATTTTTTAAAGCATCACAAATTGTTCCATTCCAATTCGATATAAAAGTGCAGCTAATTACTATTGCAATGGTTATAACTAAAATAGTAAAGTATAAAATAATCAGGCCTTTTATTGATAAATTCTTTCTTCTCACTTTCTTTAACATATTCTCTCACCTTCTAAAACACTTCAATCTAGCGTTTCATGTACCATTGAAATCTCTGATAATAACAACTTTTCTATTTCAATTGCAGGAATTGGCTTGCAATAGTAATAACCCTGACCTATGTCACACTGATATTTTTTTAAAAATTCTAATTGTTCAATTGTTTCTACACCTTCTGCAATAACACTTAAATTCATATCATGTGCTAATCGAATAATTGTTTGATAGATTAGGGATTCATCCTCCTTATTCTTTATTTTATTTAGAAATTCATAATCTATCTTTAGTATATCAAACGGTAATAGGTTTAAATAATTGAGCGACGAATAACCACTACCGAAATCATCAATTGCAATTGATATCCCATATTCTTTTAGCTTCTGTAAATGAATCTTGGCTTTATCTAGTTCCATCATAACTGCTGTTTCTGTAACTTCTACCTCAATCTCTCCAGGCTGAATCTTTAATTCATCTAGTATATTACAGATATTCTCAAATACCTTCGTATTTGTTATCACGCAACCCGACATATTAATGGCTATTTTCACTGAAGGTAATCCTTTTTTATCCCATTCCCTTTTTTGTTCGATTGCTGTTTTTAACGTCCATTCACTAAGTTCTACTATATATCCAGTCTTCTCTGCGATCGAAATAAATTCAATTGGTGGAATAAATCCTTTGGTTGGATGATTCCAACGAATAAGTGCCTCTAGTCCGAATAATTCACCAGTTCTTATGTCATATTGAGGTTGAAAATATAGTAACAATTCCTTGTTCGGAAGTGCTTCTCTTAATCGATTGCTTAATTGTATAAACTTTATACTATTGAGATGCATGCAATTTTCAAAGATTGTAAACCCGTCTTTCCCCTTTGCTTTCTGTTCAAACATAGCAATTTCTGCTCTTTGCATTAATGTCTTAAATTCAGTTCCATGCTCCCCATATAGTGAAGCTCCCATACTTACAGTAATAAAAAATTGATTTTCTTCTATTTCCCATTGACCACGAATCTTTTTTAGAAGATAATCTAATTGCTCACACAGAGTTCTTGTTTCCTCTACTCCTTTTATAAGAATTGCAAATTCATTTCCTATAATCTTAGCTACGATTCCTCCTTTCGACTCGAATTGGTATGCTGATATATCCATAGCAAATTCCTTTATAAAATTATCTGAGGTTTCATATCCCATGATGTCATTCAAATGTTTAAAATTATCAATATCTAAGATTATTACAGCATATTTCTGATTATGCCTTGCTGCCTTTAGGGCTTCTTGTTCAAGATATGCACGGTTAGGCAGACCAGTTAGTCTATCATAATAGGTAAGCGACTGAAAAGATCTTCGAATGATATAGCAGAATATAGCTGCTGTTACAATAACATAGAACCATCCTTTATAGAGTTGCATTTGCTTTAATACTTGAATATCCTTTGTAAATATTAACAGTACTTTATCAGAAACAGTAATCCACAATGCACCTGTTAAAAGATAGATTAAAGTAACCTTACAGGTTTCAAAATTAAGTCCTTTTGTACTCATAAAATTTCTTTGATTCTTTTTATATTTTCTATATCTCTTATAAAGCCTATTTTTTCTTCGTTTCTGGTTACGATTTTTCGAATCATTCATCTATTACTACGCCTTTCTAGTATTGAGTTTTGTATCTTATATTTATCTTACTTTCATTTCCTCTTTATGTCAAGTATTGTCGAATAATGTAAGCTGGTAGTTATTTCAGTATTTTCCTTTTGAATATCTAATAACCAGTTAATTGTGTTTTTACCAATAAAAAATACGTGTAAATGTTTTCTATTCAACATTTACACGTATTGATTGAATTTTAATTAATATTTACACTACTCTATTTATAGATGTTGTGAATTTGTTGTTCTTCTCACCTAGTGCATCCATAACTCCATTCCATTTTTCGGACAGGTTTTTAATCTCCGTAGCAAGATCCTTACTTCGTGACCCTCCATTTGTAATAATCGTCTTGTAGATATTATCAATCTGACTCTTCACTTTACTGGAATCTTGTACATCTACTCCGTTATAAAGCTGAGTAAATTGCCTCATAGATGATTGAAAATCATCCATTCCGCCATTAACGGTATCTAACATATCTTTTCCTTTTTGCTTCCAACCAAGGTTAACAAGGTTAGAATCGTTTGTACCTATCATCTGCTCTGCAAATATTTTTTCAAAATTCACAAAATGATTGGATAATTGATTCGTCATATCATCAACATAAGAATTAAACTTATCTCTATATTCCTCTGGAACTAATCTTTCAGAAATATACTTGAATTCCAGATTCGTCTGAGCAATTCTAAGGCCATATGTATCGCTTTGGCACTGGGTATTACTTAAGGTATCTGTTGCTGCATTTATTGCACTCTTAAGAGTCGTTGTCTGTTCTTTGCTTAGACCCTTCATGTGATTAAGAAAATATTCAAAATCACTAGTATCCGTATTCCCAGTATCATCATTTACCTTAACTTTAAATTGCTCCTCTTCTGTCTCTGTTGATGTCGTTAGAATATTGATATCATTAACTTTCTCAATTGCACCTTTCATAGCATCACTGGTTAGATCTGTTATTGTTTTGGCATAAGATGTTTTCTCTCTATCAAGCTTATGATAGGACGCCTGGTATAGGTTCTTCTGATGCTCTGTGCCTAATGATTGGCTATTACTTACGCTACTAATGGACATATTATCCCTCCTTTATATACATTTATATAAAGGGTTATCGGCATATTTTGGTAAATGTTGAGCATTTTATACTATTTATTAGATAAACTATAGTTTTATAGATAAAATTATTTTGATTTTCCTTATTATCATAATAATAAAATATTACTTCTACTTCAAATCCATCATAATATTTTTCGTTAATCATATTTGCTCCCTCCCCTACCACCTTGGTTGTATATTACAGTTTAATACAGTTGAGATAAACACTTGAACTATGTTAAAATGATTACAACTATAGTTTATCTACTTTAATAGTATTCTTAATGAATTCTATTTACAAAAGAAGGGGCGTAATCATGAGAAGAGAAGGGGAACAAGTAGCTGTGGGGAAACTACGAAAGAGGAATTCAGTTAAAATTGTTGATAACGCAAATTTCACCGTATTATTACAAAACCTTTGAAATTATTGTAAACTCAGTATATAATAGGAAGGTTCCTTGTGAGTATTTTATCATCGCCTTATATCAAGATTATGAAAAACAACTAGGAACTGCTTTAAGTAAGCTTATGTTAGAACGAGTACAAATAATAAGCTCTATTACAATAAGTACGCTTAATGAATATTATTTACAAATGAAGGAGTAAACATGAGAACAAAAGGTAAACAAGAAACTGTAGGAAAAATCAAAAAAAGGAGTTCTGTTGAATTTAAGATTTTATTTGTACCACTAATCATTATATTTATAGTGATCTTGGCAATAACTATTTTTGCTATGAAGATTAGTCGAGACAGTTTGATTCAGCAAATGAAAACGGATGGTTCGAATTTAGCTGAGCAAATAAAATCTCAAGTAGCGATCAATATCAAGACAACGGATTCCATTGATCAATCAATCGCAGACAAAATTAAAACAACTGGATCATTTATCCTAAATAATGCTAATAAAGTTGATAATCAATATTTAACTAAAGTTGCAAAACAATTTAATTTAGATGAAGTTAACTATATTGATAAAGAAGGTAACATTATCTTTTCCAATATAAGTACAAGTGTGGGATCCTCTTTTGACAATAAACATATCGCTTACCCTGTTATAAGTGGAGATAAGAGTTTCTTGGTGGAAAACATTAGACAGAGCAGAGAAACTGGTGATTATTACAAATATGGTTACGTAGGAAAAAAAGGAATTGCGACGGTTCAGATTGGTATTATATCTAATTCAACACAGGATCTATATAATGAGATTGCACTTCAAACTATAATGGATAATTTGGCTAAACATAAAAATATCAATTATGCAGTATTTATTGACAATAACTTAGTTCTAACCGCAAATAGTGATAAATCCAGTATAGGTGATAAAGTACATGACTATGGAAGCAAACGTGCGGCAGTAGAAGGGAAAAAATATTCATCCATATTTAATGATGAAGGAACGCAAGTATATGATGTGTTAACTCCTGTCTTTGATGGAAATAAATTATTAGGTGCTATAGATATCGGTCTTTCTATGAAAACTGTGAACGATACTTTTATACATATGCTCATTATTATTATTATAGTTGCTATCATAGCTTTCATTGTTGCATCTATGATACTTATTAGGATATCAAAGGGGATAACTAATCCTTTGAAAAAGCTTGTATTTGTCTCTGGGAAAATTGCACAAGGTGATTTAAGAGATTCGATTGAAATAAAACGCAAAGATGAAATTGGAGCATTATGTGATAGTTTTAATGTAATGAAAGATTACTTAAAAGATACCATGAAAACGATAAAGACTGGTTCTCTTGAAGTTAGTAATATGTCCTCTAATCTAAGCTTGAATGCAACACAAATGACTGTAACAACTGGTGAGGTTACAAATGCCGTGCAAGAAGTTGCCAAAGGTGCGGAGCAACAAGCTAGTGATTTGGTCCAAATATCTGATCATGTATTCAAATTAGCAGCTGAATTAGACAACATATATGATAAAATCAATGGTGTTAAAGAAAGCTCAACTTTGACAGAAGAAAAAGCCATCATTGGAAAACAGCAAATTGATATTTTATTAACATCAATAGAGAAAATTAAGTATTCCTTCCAAGAACAAGCGGCTAAAATTAATAGTCTTAATTCTAGTATGTCAGAAGTTAGTATTATTACAAATGTTATTAACGATATTTCTAATCGAACCAATCTTCTCGCTCTTAACGCTGCAATAGAAGCCGCAAGAGCTGGTGAAGCTGGAAGAGGATTTGTTGTTGTATCCGAGCAAGTCAGAGAATTATCCGAACAGACGAAGAATGCTACAAATGAGATACAAGGATTAGTTGAGTCAATTAGTGATGAGACTAAGAGTGTACTAGACAATTCTGCTATTGTAACTGATATGGTTGATCATCAATCAACTACTGCTCAAAGTGCCAAGACAGCGTTTGATGATCTATTAAGTTCCTTATCTAATATTGGACCTTTTGTAACGGAAACATATATGTCATTACAGACAACAATGGAATCTAAGAATATAATTGTTGATAATGTAGATAGTATAACTTCAGTGGCAGAAGAAGTATCTGCATCATCACAAGAAATGGCTGCAGGTGCAGAAGAAACGTTAGCAAGTACAGAAGAAATAGCAGGCTATGCACATAAAATGGAAAGTATATCGAAAAAGCTGAATGATGAAATAAATAAATTTCAAATATAATGAAGTCCAAGAACCTTGAATATTCGTCCAGAAAATGATACTATAATTACCAAACCCTTGAAAGGATGCGAATAAATATGAGTTTAAAGAAAGACTATGCTTCAAGAAAAGTAAAAGATGTTATAGATTCCGTTTCCAAATTATATTTAGGAAAACAAGAGCCAGGTTACTTACCAAACGGTACTAACTTAGAGGAACTTGACCACCTATATAAGAAAATTATTCAGTTAGCTGATGAGGGAAATATCAACGAAGCTGAAAATGAGCTATACCAATTCTTAGATTTTGATGATGAAAACCTATTCGAATTAGCATTATCCTTCTATGTTCATATCAACGAATTTGACGAGGATTATTTGGAAGAACATGATTTCTCGAAAGATGAGATTCTGTATGGAACACAGAATATTGTTAGAAAATTTAAGGGATTAACGGATATTGATTTTTTGTTTAAGTAAGGATTAAGAAATTTGTATAATTGAATCTGACTTATCATTGCACAAAATAAATGTTCAAACAGAATAACTAGATAACATAAATCGTGACCCAATTAAGCATATTTATTGGGTCACGATTTATTATCCATTTTCTTTTCATTTATAATTTCTTATTGAATTTTACCTTTCAAAATACGCTTTACAGTTCCGGCAAACATACGTATATTTAACTTAAATGATAGTGACCTAGCATATGGTAATAATTTGATAATCGAATACCTAGGAATCTTTTTCCCCATAAGCTTCATTGCTAATATTCTTGAAAACATGGAACCTTTTCTCATTAGTTGACCTGGTTGGATTTTTTCTATAATTTTAGTGTCAGTTATATTCTCTAGCTGAACAATATGAGCACTTTGCATGTCCATCAATAATTTATTTCCTTTATTAGTCCTAGCAAAGATAACATTTCTGCCTTCTCTTTCTTCAAAGGATGGTTGATTATCTTCTAAGTACCATCCATCTCCACAACTGATGTCAGCTGCCTCTCCTACACCTTCCCAGCAAAAACGACAGATATCTTGAATATCTCTACCGAGTACTTTTCCCCAAGATTCCTCATACTCGACTGTTGCAATATTTCCTTCTATATCCACTCCAGATGTTTTCCCAGGCCAACCATTTCCTCTATAAATAAAAGATTGCAATGTATTTCGTTTCAATCCCATACGTTTTAACAATTTGTCATTAGCTTGAGTAGATGGAGTTCCTCCACAGAAAAAAGTTAATAAATATAAAATTGTACTATTCAATTCTTTACTTTTTTCTAGATAAGCACGTAAAACTCGTATATCGCACGGTTTTCCTATAACAGCATATTTCCTTCTGGTGTCGATATTATCTAATAACCCTTCTAACGATGCTGATGCTGTATATCGAGAGCCACAGCACTGTTTCACATCTTGGGAAGTAGAATTCCATACAACTTCTGTCTTCATCTGATCATGTTTTGATGTAGCTATTTGAACAACTTGATCTACTATTCTTTCATCCAATAAATAACATGCGATTGCTGTAAGTATGCCACCAGATGAGGCCTTTTTTCTAATTTGGGAATCAATAGCGTAACCATAATATATTCCCTCTAGCAAACCCCACATTCCGTTTTTTGTTTTAACTCCTACCTGATTACAATAGCAAATTGATGTATCAAAATTAGTTAAAAAAGATTTTTCACTTGGTCTATAATAGCCTTGCTCATTTATATTTCCATTTACAAAATGACTGCATAGACCACAACCACAACAGTATTTATACTCAATGCTTTTATTCTCCATTATATTTTCCTACTTTAATTTATGTTATTAAGTTCCATAACTTGCACCAATAACTCTTGATACTTAATTAGATTAGCATGATATATTTTTTCTGCATTTTTAATACCCTTTTTTAAATCCTCTAAATTATTCATATAATCCATAAATTGATCAATAGCACTATCAACCCCCATAGTAGTTTTTGCATCAATATAGTATGGATACCCAAGAGTATCAAATAATCCATTAAATTTACGGCTATATGCTACTGGTATTACTGGTACACAGCTTGAAGTCGCTCCTATTGTTGAATGCATTCTTGCACCTGAGAATAAATTCATTCCTGATATATAACTTTTAGCCTCCATGGCTGATCCAAATCTTCCTGGTAAAATTGTATCCGGAAAATTACTATGTAATTTTTCACAAACTGAGTAATCATCATCCACATTTTTATTATCATAAATAACATGTGGAACTAAATGTACTTGAACATTTTCCATTTCACAGAGCTTATCAATTAACTTGTCAATAAAATCTTTATATGAAAAAGACAATTTAAAATAATTGTCATGATTATATCCACCATTATATAAAAGTCCTGATACGTTTATTCCAATATTAAATTTATTATTATTGAAGTATTGTTTTGTAAAATGCAATGCAAATGCAACATCAATAACTTGATATGTTTTATTTTCAAAACCGAGTTTTTTACAACATTGATAGGAACTTTGATCACGGACAAAAATTACTTTCAACTTTTTTAGAGTATTCCTAGCTACAATTTCCCCTAATTTTGTATTAAAAGGTCCTATAGTTTGAGGTCCAAAAAAAGCACAAATCTGATTCAGCTTACATCCCAAAATAGGAATAGATTCAGCAAAAATACGCTTAATTCCATAATTATCTGTATATCCATCACCACCACATAAGTCAATAACGTAGTCACACTGTTCAAAAGCATGTGTAGCTTTTAAAATCCAAGGTCTTAACAACATATTCTTTGGTCTCGGATATGTTTTATATGAAAATTTATTCTTTGTAAACCCTTCAAGTGAAGTATAAGCTTCCAAATCTCTTTTTTCACCGGATTCAGCTAATATTACTACATATTCAACAGTAATATTATATTTTTCAAAAACTTCATCCATTAATTTCAAATTAGAAATAGCTAAAGCTGAACATCCTAGATTATAATCTCTAATTAAATGCGATATAAGTCCTATTTTCATATTCTTTATCATTCCTTTCTCTTCTTAATTAATCACCTCATATTTATATATTCTTACTCTACCTATCCTTTACTCCCACCAAGATAAAATTTAATAGTTCTACGTTCTATTAAAGCGATTGCACCAACAATAATAATCATAAGTATCCAACGCAAAATCCATTCTTCTAAAAACAAATAATAAAAAGTTGTTGAAATCAAAATAATAGCCAACGGACCAGCAAATATAATAAAAGGAAATAACCCTTCTTCCAATTTTTTAGAACGCCTTGCGTGTAAAGCCATTGCAAGCATATATGATATCAACGTTATATATGCAGCAGCAATATATCCAAACTTTGGGATAAATATGTAATTTAATATAATATTCACTGCTGCCGCAATTATTGTATAAAATGTAATTCCCATTGTTCTTTTATGAAAATGTTCGACATTAACATAAAATGTATACATAAATATAAAATAATTAGCTAAAACAATAGGAGGAATAATACTAATTCCTTCCCAATATATTGGTGCTGCTAAAAATTTAAGTAACTCTGGTCCAAGTAATATTAGCCCTACCATTGCGCAAGTCATAAGTTTAATATAATCACTTGCACATTTATTAATTTCCTGGGTGTTCTTTTCTTTGATTTTTATCATAAACCATGGAAGCCAAACCCCATCAAGCGCTGTTGTTAATACAGCTGATATCATACCAAAATTATAGACCAAACTATAAATTCCTGTCTGAGAGGCATTAGCTAACACCGTTATCATAGTTCTATCAGCTTGTGAAAGTATATTTAATGCAATACCGTGTAGTACTAAAGGAAGTGATATTCCAAGCCCATACTTAAGGTATTTTTTATTAATAGATGGTCTCTGTTTAGCATATGTTTTTGTAATAATAATTAACCCAAATATTAAATAGACAACCATCGTTGGAATAATACGACAAAAATACATATTATCTAAATCTAAATAATAAATAAAGGCAACTGAAAAAATTACAGCCAAAAAATTAGGTAATGCCATATATATAGAGCGCTGAATATATCTTAAATCCATCATTAAATACTGCTGATAATCCATCATTAAAGCGCTTGCTGCTCCTTGAAGCACTGCAAAAAGAACTATTACACTTCCTAATCCGGTGATTAATTTACTGAAAAAAAAAGTCAGTATCCCTACACCAACGCTAATAATTAGAGTAAACGTAATAACTGTATTCAAAAATTCCTTTTTATCTGATTTAAAATCTACAAATGCCGTTCGTATAGACATATATAATGCTAAACTAAGGACGACTGTTAAAATGTCCACCCAAGAATTAAATGTTGTAACAATTCCATAATCATTTGTGGATAACAATCTAGTAAAAATAGGCACCGTTAAAAAGGCAATTCCCTTATTAAAAAGTGTAGCAAATAAATATAAAATACTTGCCTTTTTTCCTTTACTCGCTGACATTATTAACTCTCCTACAAAAGTTTCTAGTGTGTCATTAAAACTTGACATTTATAACGACAAATACGATAATACGCAATTCCTAATGAGATTAACTCACAATGCAACCTCGTCAAATCTGTCTCCTGCACTCCAAATAAACACACATAATATAAAACCAGAATAACAAGGAGAACCCTTATATAGGTCAATTTATTTTCATTAGGCAATGAATATTTACGTTTTTTCCAGAAATATCTAACACTACCTACATAACTTAATATAAGTGCAATTAATCCAACCAAACCACATTGAAAATATATATATAAATAATTAACCTCAATAGATGTCTTAGTAAACCAATCTGTCAATTTATATGCAAACTCAGCTCCGACACCCTTACCAAAAATGTAGTTGCTTCCTACATCATTAATAACCCATTCATATAAATCAAATCGATTTCCAAATCCAATAATACCCGAACTACTAGCTTGACCTTTGAATCCGACTAATCTGCCTAAAGAAACAAAAAAATCACTTATAAATACATAACCTTCTACGCCAAATGTGTCCAAAGCTATTATTGCTCCTACTGCAACTAAAAAAATTATGCATAAATACTTTATTGCTTTTCGCTGTCCCATTAAAATAATCAAAATTAATTGGGTTGCAACAAAAAAGCAAATTGCTAATCTTGATATAGTTAAAAACATAGTAATAACAGCCAAAGAATATGCAAGTCTATACCATTTTTTCTTTTTCTTTTCTAATTTACTATTTAATCTGTAAAATGCAAGTAAGGCAGCAATTGCCTGATAAAAGCCAAAATTAATAGGATGACCGAAGGGACCTGAACATCTCAAAATACCATATCGTAAACTATCACTCCACCCTTTAAAAATGGATGCTTGAATCAAGTATGTATGTGAAAAACTCTCTATCAAACCTATTAAGCTTAAAAATATAGAAGCGATAATAATTAATTCTATAATACGATAAATGTCTTTCTCAGATGTTATTAATTGTATAAGAATTATACTGACAATTATCTCTGTTATAATCCATGCAAAACCTTTTAAAAAGTTAGCAGTTGAAATTGCTAAGATAGCATAGATAATTAAATACATCCAAAAAAAGAAATTGTATTTAAAAACAGGAAATATTTTTGAATTTCTGCTTCCTAAAATATATATTGTAACAATAAGAATGGAACAAATATTTACAAAACTGAATATTGATAAATAGTAGTTCATTGGAAGGATTGGATAAAACATCAAAAGAAAAAAAATGGCTGACTTGCACCTTGAATTTATTTTATTTTCAAACACAATTTCACCTCTCTTTATTTTTTATCGTTTAAAGCTTGATACGTCGCCTCCAAGTATGCATAACCATAAAAATCATCTGGCTCGATATACGCACCCTCTCCCCATTCATTCCACGCATTAATAAATATTAATTTATCCTCAAATTCTTCACGCTTTTTCATTCTACCTACAATGTCACTTAACCACTCTCTGTACAGTTCTGGTGTTGAACCATGGTAAACTGAACCACGAAAATTTCTGCGCGCTGTATTATCCCACATTGGCATTACTGCTGGAAAAACCTTTTTTTTCTGATTTATAGTTGAAATGTAACCTTTTTCTTTAACTGCATCTGCATAATCATATACAACTCCAGCAAAATCAGATCTAATAGGATTAACTTTTTTTGTTATATTTTTACAGTTCATATAGATTTGTTTTGGTTGAAACTCAGATTCAGCATCAAAACCAACTTTCATCCAATTGAATGTTATATCACGCTCCTGAACTGCAATTATGTATAAATCTATCTTCAATTCACTTATTGCTTTTTCCCGCCAATAACTTAAGACTTTTTCAGGTTCAGGTATAGAACTTGGCAAATAAACAGAAAGAACCGGCTTGCCATTTATACGATAATACCTTTCATCTTTCATATCTGAAATTACTGATTCAATAAACTGTTGGTAATTATCTACAGTTGAAGTAATTTTCATTAAGATATCATCATTAGTTCCTGAAAAACGCCTAGTCCAATTCTCATTTGCCCAACAATAAAAAAACTTCATATCTAAATCTTTATTTTCTAGAAATAGATTCAGAGGATAATCTAGAAGTCTTTCACCATTATCAAACCAGTAGTAATAGTAGCAAAAAGCTTCTATTCCATAATTTTGTGCCAATTCAATTTGACGTACAAAAGTATTCTTAGATTTCAGATCATAATAGCCTAATTCACCGGGCTTTCTTGGTTGATAATGCCCTACAAATTGTGGTACTGCTTGATTTACATTATTCCATTCAGTTGTTCCTTTACCCCACCATTCATCATTGTACATATTTTGATGAAACTGTGTTAGATAATATGCAACCAGATGAATATCTGTATCAATTTTTTTATGTTTGACATAAGGTGAATATTGATCAGACTTTTTTCCATATAGCCCAAAAACATATTTTACATACTCATTTATCAATTTAGAATCATTAGTAATTGTAATGTTTCCCTGCTCATCATATATTTTTTCTCTGTCTAATATTCTTTTAAACCTTTTCTGATAGATTCTATTTTTAAATGACTGGCTAATCGGTAATTTCCAAAATATTTTTTTAAATAATGCGTTCGCCATCACTAAAATTCCTCCGAATGTTATTATATTTTTTATAACAAAAGTAATCGTTCAATAAATCTAGTAAATGTATAATTATTTAAATAATATTCTCTATTATTCTTAAATTTTTCTTTTACTTCTTCATAGTTATCGTTAACATACTTTATAGTTTTAGATAGTTCTTGAGGGTTTTCAGATTCATAAAAAACTACTTGACTATCTGTTACATAATCCTCTACCGCTTTAATACGATTAACTAGAACTACCATATTTCTCTCAAGAGCCTCAAGTAATACTTGATGACCTGCAGATATTTCTGTTTCAACCAATGGAAGTACAACAAATTTAGCAGATTCCATTGCGCTTCCGAAGTTCTCCAAAACAACATCTTTTAATACCTCTATATGACTTATATTCTCATGTTGCAGAACAACAGGCCTTGTTGCAATGCATAAATTTAGTTGGACTTCCTCTCTAATTCGATTGTATGCTTCTATTAACGTATGGTAATCTCTATTACTACGTCCACCAGAAAAAATATAATTATTTGGTAATACTCCCGAGTATTTATCATGTGCTTCATAATCAATACCATATCGAACAAATTTAAAATTATTTACTTTAAAAATTTTTTCATAATAATTCACTTCATTTTTAGCATAAACCACAATATTATTAATATTATTAAGAAACTTTGAAACAAGTTTTTTTCGTATCGAATAATATAAATTGCTTTTCTTAGGTTCAAAAAGAAATCCAGCTAGTGTAATTGAAAATTTTCCTTTTTTATTTAGCATTCCGATAAAACTACCTACTATTGGATTTATACAAATTACTTTTGCGCTGTCGTTATTCTTATAAATTTTCACAGCATATCTAAATGATTTCCACCAATAGAGGATATGAAATAGAAACTCACCAACATATTTCCATTTACATACTTTACGACTCAAAGAATCTTCATACTCCGTATAATAAATTTTCACATTCTGTTGAGTAGTAAAGAGTTTCTTTAATTCTGGCTCTTTCTTTTTATAATCCATTTTGTCTAGAATCAATATTATTTGCTCCATAATTTATCCCTCTTTAATCCAAAATAGCAATCCTATAATAATCCCAAATATAAGCTATTATTCTCATTTAAAAACTGTTGCCATGTTTTAATCTTTGAATCTTTTTGAATGGCAAGTCTTAACTTTTTTAATTTATCTGGAGTTAATGAAAGTATTTCTTTTTTTAGTTCGTCTTTTGAACCAGCTTTTACAACAATTCCACCATCACCAATAATGTCCTTAGCCCCCACATGATCACTCACAATAACTGGTACTCCATAGCTAATCGCTTCTAAGACTGTAAAACCAAATGTTTCATACCAAATACTAAGAGCAACTAATACATCTGTCTCAGCCATAATAGAGCTGAGTTGATCGTATTGATATCCTTCCTCTTGAACCCTCATATAAGATGCAATATCAGGAACCGGACCAAACAATTTTAACTCAAAATTATGTTGTCCTGAATCCCACAAATCATCTAACGCCTGTTTCAGTATTAAAAATCCCTTAAATGGTTTAGCAGGCGCAAGACATGTGATTTTCAAAATCTCCCCTGGCTTCCATTCATTAACTTTACGATTGTCTGTAATGCCTTTATGTGTTATTGTCATAACTCTACTCTTTTTCGGAATAAAATATTTCTGATAAACCGACTCCGTAAGAATTGAATTGAAATGTATTAAATCTACACAAGAAAGCATTTTAATATAATAACTTCTTAATATTCTATAATTGCTAGCTATATCAATTGCATCTGTTTCATGTATTTCCATCAATGGAATAACCTCATTAGTAAAAAATTCTTTTCGATGCTGTATACGTAAGTACTTAATGAAAAAAGAGTTCTTTAAAATTCTATAAATTGGAGATTGCATTAATTGAATTTTCTTAATTGATAAAGCAAGATTGTTACACTGGATACAATCTTTACAACCATGATCATCTTCACATTGAACTCCATAACGATAAAGCGTTACCTTTGGACACAATCCAAAATAATCATGTGAAGTAAATATTATTCTAATTTTCAGTGCATTGGCAACTTCCAAAAATTCTTTATGTAACCCCATCAATGTATGAATATGTATTACATTTAGATTCAACTTTTCTAAGAATTCTATGTAAACTTCCAAACCACAAGATTTCATATATTCATCAAACTCGATTATTCCTTCATCTAACGGAACCGGAAGAGGATTAATAATCTCATAATTTTCAATGCCATTTACATTTTTCCTCTTCTTTATTGCAGTTTTCTTGAACAAAATACCCATCTGTCCAGGCCATAATGCTATTACTTTATGATTTTGTGAATACTGGGCTTGCATCAGATCAAATGCATATTTTGTTAAACCTCCCGTCCTATAGGGAGGAAATCCTAGAAAATAATGTAATATTCGCATTGATTATCACTCCTATTGTCACCTTACGCTATATAGAAATATATCTGCATATCTATTGCAAATAGACTGCCAGCTATATGCTTCTTCAATTCGTTTCTTTGCCTTTATTCCCATAGCCCTAATTTCTATTTCACTCATCTGATCTGCCCTATTAATCAGTTCAGCAAGATTGCCCTCATCTTTATTCCAATAAACAGCAGATTCTTCTGCCACTTCGCGGTTGAATCCAACATCCAATAATAAATTCAATTCTGTACAGCCTAGTGCTTCGAGCAGAGAAGGATTAGTGCCACCAACCTCATGACCATGAAAATAACCATAAGCATTTTCGCGAATTTTCATTAGCAGTTCCTGGTCATATACAGTACCAACAAACTTGATTCTCTTATCGCTTCTGAAATGAACTCTTCTTTCCAACTCATCTAAAAATTTATCATTAACGTTGGTTATAATGGCAAAATCACGTTTGCTCCTACTCTTCATGTACTCTCGAATCATAATTTCATAATTATTCTCTGGAACAAATCTACCAACAACGAGATAATATCCTTTTGCATTCAAGCCTTTCTTCTGGTACCAATCTAGTAGTTTTGGTTCATTATCATCAAATTGACTTTTTCTAGTTTCTGCACCATAAGCAATAAACGTGGTCTTCGGATCTGACCCTTTAATGCCTTTTCCATCATAGCACTCATGGATATACTTCTCGATACTCACTGAATCGCAAATAGCAAGGTCACAATGTTTCACCATCAATTGCTCGGATATTTTCCAATAACATCTAATTGGAGCACTCCACTTTGCTCTCATCCATTCGTGTCCATCTGGATTGAGATATATCTTGCCACCCAGTTTGTGAATTAAATAATAATAGTACCTCGCAACTGGTCCAATTCTACATGCCATGATATACACAATGGGATGCTTGATTTTCTTCTTCTTAATGTATTTGCAACATTCATGTAAAGCCAAAATATCGTAATAAATAGCCTGAGCAGGTCCAACATTCGGAATGTGTATCTTAAAGCAATGTGCATTATGATAAGAGAACTCTGTATCTGAGATTCTGGTGACCTCTGCCACTTTAGTTTCATCCATGCATCCATCTCCATTTGCCTTGCATGCCACATGATATTTAATTTTTTTATTATCTTGGTGATACTCAGTTAATTTATTTACGAAAGTCTCATAACCTCCATAGGCACCAAGACTTTTTGCACCAACTAAAAATACATGTTGTTCCTCTTTAACCTTAGGCATAATATTTCTCTCCATACTTTTTATATCATATTATTTTACCGTCTATTTTATAGTACTAGAATCCTAATATAACGCTTTGCCACACCCTTCAGCTCTCCACATACCTATTCCCCAAAAGCCTCTCTCCATTCAACACCGTCAATTTCTCCACGATTGCTGGGTCAATCTTCTTTCTTAGAACCCGAATGCTTCTTTCCATCTGTGGGGGTCTGGTCGTTAGGTTATGGCAATCACTTCCGAGGAAATGAACTAATTTCTTTTCGATTAAAGTTCTACAATAGGTAGCTCTGGCATCAAAGATTCCTCCTATGATGCTGCTACTGTTCATCTGTATGCATGCTCCTAGTTCAACTAATTCCTGGGCTCTGACATACTGCTTATATAGACATTCATATCGTTCTACATGGGCAATAATAGGGCGATATCTTGCTTCAATTAATCTACGGATTGCTTTATACATTTTTGAGAACTCAATCATGATATCGAATTCGACGAGAACATATGATGTATCTCCTAAGGTTAGTGCATTGCTACTCTTTAACTCTGAGACAACATCATCATGATAATAGATTTCATTTCCTAAGATAAGTTCTAGATCATCATACAGCTTCTTCGCTTCTTCTTTTACGGCCTCATAAGTATCTTGCACTCTTTGATTATCATATTTCATGTCTGGATGATTATGTGGTGTTGCTACTAACGTTCGAACTCCCTCTGAATAAGCAATTTTTAGCATTTCAATTGTTTCTTCCATGCTAGATGCCCCATCATCTACTCCCGGTAATATGTGGGAGTGTATATCTATGTACCCCTTATTATTCTTCTGTTGCATATTTTCCCTCTCACTCTCGCCCCATGTTATATCTCTGTCATTCTCTTATGACCTTATTTGCTCTAACTTATATTTATCTCTAACTCTATTTGTTATATATTAGGTACCACTAGAATTAAACTCTATCTTTCTATTATTTAACTATTTTCATTATTGTTCTTACTTCGCTGTCTTTTTTAACACCTTGATTCCTAGCAATATAAGAACTAATAAAAATATCTCAATATAGATTAAGATATTGTTCTGCATTCTACATTTCTGTATATAGGTATCTATAAAGGATTTATAGTATGCAGGTGTAATATCCATCCCCTTAAGTGGCTTATATAAGATGTTAGCTATTACAGATAAATAGATTGTTGCTATCATACTGTAAGCAAGAAAGCGAACTCCTTGATGTTTTAGCCGATACATTCTTACTAATACAACACTACACACTGCTAAGATTACTAATATGACTGGAATCGTAATTTTCAACCAATGAAATACCTTTGCTTGATATTGTTTATAATAATCAATAAATTTGAGTTCTATTTTATTCTCATATACAACTTTACATTCCTTTGCAAGTATATGAATACTATCCTTAAGCTGTTCTGTGATTGTTACATTCTGATCTGCTAGATACAAAGTTACTTGCTTTATCATTGCATCTTCAATATCATCTGAATGAATCTTTGCTTCTTTTCCTTGCAATGTTCTTTCTATGTACTTAACACTTTCCACAGTAATCTTTTCGGAGCTAATTACTTTAAGTAGAACTTCTTCTGGAATATCATGATTGGTTGCTATTTCTTTTATCCTTTCATTGATGTCCTTTGCAACCTTATCATAATATTTACTTTCGGTCAGACTATTGGTTATTACCTTTTGATCTCCAAAATTGAAATACATCATTACCGCACAGAATAGGCTGAACATGCTAATCGATAGGATAAATGTCATGAGTATGCTGATTATGTATCTTTTTTTTCTATATGAATCTCTAGTCATTGGTAGGCTCCTTTACAATGGTAGGACCATCTATTTTATCGCAGTAAACATAATACCTTTCTTGCCGATTCGTTATTATTTTCCCTATTGGATAGCAAGTATATAGAATCAACTGTTCGGTGTCAGCTTCTAAGTCATAAGCATTGTAATCATCTGCTTTGTGAATCTCCGCCTTTTTTACTTGGTAGGTATATTCTCCATAAGAGGTACGAATTGATATCTTATCATTTGCTTGTAATTGATCCAATGATTCAAAGAATGTTGTATCATGACCACCGATTAGTATACCTTTTCCTTCTCCCGGAAGATAGCTTCCTATATATTGGCCAACTCCTTTTTGAAGCTCTTTCTCAGAGTCTCCATAATAGATAGGTATAGCACTATCAAATCTATCACTAATAAGTTCCGCATACTGTATACCTATGTCAGGAATCTTCACTTCGCCTTGTTCTAAGTTTCCATCACTGGTATCACTCTGACTCACCATATCCTCACTATAATGATAGGTTGGGGAGCCTTTTACTATGGTATATTTGATATCTGCTAACACAATACTATGAATTGGTTTTCCTCCAATATATAAGATTCCGCTTGTTACTATTAATGTTAAAATTGGAATCAAAATATATCGAAGAACCTTTTTTTGTCTATGGTTCATTTTTCTTAGCGAAGTAATGTAATTTTAAAGCCATATAGATTAATGTAATTAACATAAAACCTAACATAATAATTGCTAATATCGTATTTTTCATATTGTACCCTGTATTCTTTATTGGTAATTGATCGTTATAGATTGATTTATCTTCTTTCTCTACTTCTAGCTTTGCTTCTCCTGCATTAGTCTTTAATCTTGCTGTATCTATGCTCTCATCACTGACCTTTGATTCACTCTCTTTAATACTGTCAATGAATAATCGGGATTCTTGATTATCTAACTTATCTTCTTCCTCACTGGTCGCCTCTTTATTCAAGGTTGTCCCACCAGCCGAATTGTTCTTGGATGAGGCTTTACTTGATGAAGCATCCCTACTCTTATTCTTTATATTCTTATTACTCTTTGAAGTATTTACTTGATCTGCTACGATGTAACCACTTGTTACTCCTTTTTCTACATTAGCATAGATTAGACTAATTGCTTTGGAGGCTTGCGCAGCCGTTAGGTTAATATCATCTCTCGATAGATAACTTCTTAATGTACTAAGGGACGCATTGGTGGCATGATATGTTTTACCTTTATAAGTAAAGCTTCCACTTGCTACAGAGATGATGGAGGCTTCATTTCCATTGATATTCCCTGCATAGACTGTTTTCTCCGAAAAATGATATAAAAGGAGAGCTATGACAAATAACATAACCATTCGGCATTTCTTTTGTTTACTCATATAACCCTCCGTTTACTCACTTCTAATTTTCATATAATTGTTTTTTGTATCACCATAATACCCCATATCATTTTGTTCGTAGTAAAGTTATGCTACCCTACTATAACAATAAATTATTCTTGCCAATACCAAAGCTCTACTAGGAATTTGGCTACATATGATTTGGATGCAATAATGGTATAACCATTCTTCTTATCTCGTAGTTCTAATATCTTTTTTCTGTTTCTTAAAACCTTAATATTGTCTACCTCTTTGTTAATCGTGCATTCAAAAATTGCATTATTTCTTACATAATTTATTTGATAATTATTTGCTTTCACTTTAATAGTCAGATCATAAACAACTTTATCTGCTCTTTTAACTTGAAGTATATACGCATTACCAGCTAATTTTATATTTTTAACTTCGTATTTTCCGTTATATTGCGTTTTGGGAGCATTCGATATGGTTACTATTTTTGTATCAGAACCTTGTTTTCCATCAAATGCTATGGTTACCCCACCTACGGTCTGTGATGGAAGATATCCTATGTTTATCCAGTTTTCAAGAAGATTAGCTACTTTATCAGCACTTGCTCTTAATAGATCAAAGTCTGATTTGGTAAAGTTGATATCACCTTTTCCTGAAAATAACTTAAAATCTTTTGATGTTCCTGGAACGTTATATACATAATTATCAGCATCAACTGTTGGCTCTGCTTTTACATATTTACCTGTTGGAGTAGGTGTTGGGGTTGGTGTTACTGTTGGAGATGGGGTTACTGTAGGTGGCGTTGTTGGCGCTGTTGTTGGTGCTGTTGTAGGTGCTGTAGTTGGTGTAGTTGTTGGAGTAGTTGTAGGCGCTGTCGTTGGCGTTGTCGTTGGAGTTGGGGTTGGGGTTGGTTTGTCACCTTTCTTAACAACGATCGTACAAGTATCTAACAATTTTGTATTCTCTACAGACTGTGCTGTTATGATTGCTTTTCCCTTTTTTAAAGCTTTAATTTCACCATTACTATTTACGGTTACTACTTGATTATTACTAGACGACCATTTTATATCTTGTCTAGCATTGTGTGGTAATATCTCAGCTACTAATAGATTTTCATTACCTTCTTTAAGAATCATATAGTGTTCATCTAAGAGTACTTTCCTAGGCTCTATGTCTTTAACTGCAATGATACATTTTGCATATACCTTTGTATCATACTTTGATGTTGCTGTAATAATCGCAATTCCTTTCTTGTTAGCTGTAACTACACCTTCTTGATTTACTGTAGCTACTTTCTCATTACTTGATTTCCAAGTAACTTCCGTACTTGCATTCTTTGGTTTTACTTTTTCTACTTTTAATGTATATTTCCCGTTAAGATCAACGGTTTTATAATTGGTGTTAAGTACTATTCTTTTTGGTGCTGTTTGAGTTGCAGCATTTACTGAAGCCTGCACTACGTATAAAGACGTAAATACTAATGCTAAAGTCAGAATGACTGAAACTAACTTAGTGAATTTGACTCTTTTCATCTTATTCCTCCACTTCATATTTTACAAATTTTACCTATTTATTGTATTCCATTTATTGTAAATTATCAACTGCTTAATTTATTATTATTAATAATAGATATTGAATTGGTATTTTTTGTTTGACTTTTTGGATAAGTTGACTAGACGTTTTATTCTTCTTCTATATACAATATTTTTACATTAAAAAAGTGGTACCTATTTCCCATAAGTACCACTCTACTTTCATTGCTAATTCTTATAATTATTTGCTTTCTGTTGCTTTCAAATTGTATCTCTATTCATACATTTCTATGCTTAACTTATCTCATTAGGTTAAAGATTCCCCACGCACCCAATGTAAAAACGGTAAATATAGAAGATATTCCATAACCTCCGTATATTAACTTTTGTAGTCTACTTTTATTTGCTCTTATTATTAAGATTATTTTTGCACTGGCTAACAGTATAAAAGCAGTTATTGCGTAATTCACCATAATATGAAAGCGTATTCTTTCGAAGCTCTCCCAAGAAAGAATATAACTTTGCTACTACCTAAATTTTTCGATTATGTAAAATGACCTGCTCCATATCTTTCCTGGCAATTTGTACAAAATCGAAAAAGCGAATGCGCCTTTGAAAATGTATTAGAAGTTCTTAGTCCCAGATAACTTTGTGTTATATCAGCAAACAGACCTGTTTGAGCGAAGCGAGTTGTCTGTTTACTGATATGTCTTACACAAAATAATCTGAGACTTAGAACTTCTTATACCTTCTCAATGAAGCATGAACTTTTCGATTTTTTACAAATTGCCTAGAGCAAGTAAAAGCAGGTCACACAATCAGTTTATTCCAAATACATAGTCCGTATTATAAGTACGAACATAGAGATTCTTTCCCTTTTGAATAATATAGTATGGTGCTGACTTCAAAAGGCTTTTCTTAAGCACTTTACCGTTGTTACGATCAATCTGATATAAATAATCAGGTTCTGCTGTGAATCCATATCCACATATAATTACGTCATTTATTAAAGTAAAATTATAAGAATTGCTTACTAAAGCATTCGTTCTCCATAGAATACTCATATCAGACAAATCTATTGCTGTAATATACGCATTCATTTGCTTGGAGCTTTTCGCATAGGTATCATGACCATGAGATACGTATAGAATGTTATCTTTAATAGTAGCCCAATTAACTTTTTGTTGAATATAATCATAATCTGCTTTTACATACTTGGGAGAATATCTATACTTTGTAAAATCAAAAGAGTATACCTTTTTAAGACTTTTGGCATTGTATATATTTAAAATATACCCTTCTGAGAAATCAGAACCATAGGTGCAATATATATATGACTCATCATAGAATGCAGATGTTATTATCAAGTCCTCATAGTATGTGTCTATTTTCTCTGGTAGGTTACCGAAGGTATCAGCAAATGGATTTGGTACCTCATATTGTTTCATAGAAAGCTTATTCTTTTTGAACCAATTTTCATCATCAGTTATCTGATTTGCTTTACTTGATTTCAACTTTAATTGGATGGACTGATTTTTCTTATTCTTTACTTTACCCGATTTGTAATATTGAAACGGTGGTTTATCCATTACAATTGTACTTATACTTTCATCAGAAGCTGCCATTACCGCTATCTTACATGGAATCACACCAATGATTAAGGTAATCATTAGTATTGCAACCATTACTTTTGTGAATCGATTTTTCATTACTTTCTTTTCCATTATTTTCTCCCCTTCTTTGCACTAGTCTTAATGTTAGATGCCTTCTCTTATTGAATACTTCCATTTATACGCAAATTTAATTATATACTATAATATAACTCATCTCAATCACATTTTTACCACTTGTTCCCATTTGTAATTTTAAAAATACTATTTTAAAATATAATTATTACATAGATTTATAAATGAAATAATTATTTTATATTAAAGGAGTTTACAGATGAAAAAAATGCAACGAAAACAATATTCCTCATGCTTTATTCTATTATTTTCTCTGATTCTTATAAATGTTTTTACGCTTTCTGCACATGCATCTACAAAATCAAATAGTGAAAAACAAAAAGAAATGAATCAAAAAATTGCTGTGGTTCAAAAGAAATATGAGGCTACCGAATATGATACATATCATCTTTACTGCACATATCAAGTTACTGCAAAAGTTCAGAACGAGCTTTATAAAGGCTATAACAAAGAATCAATGACTAACATTAGTAAAGCTAAAACTAAATTAGCTAAAATAAGTAAAGACAATAGCTTATACGGTCTATCAAGAAGAAAGCAATTAAAAAGAATCATTCTTAAGGAAGAAACCGAGTTAAAAATCAATAAGGTTACTTTAGAATCCTACAATAAGAATTATCCTATCTATAAATTATTTATGGACGGATTAACTTCTGATCCAAAAAATTTCAAATCACAAATTAACATTATTAAGTTAAATTATAACTATTGGAAATCTACTAACTATGCATGGGAAAAAGATACTCCAGTTCTTTTTAAATGTTATGATGAAATAAACAAAGATTTAGAAATGTGGAAGAATAGTAATGATATTCACAAAAAAGAAAGAATAAAATCTTTAATCGAAGAACTTGAAAATCCAAACAATGGCTACACTGCTTTAGATTTAAAGAAAACTCAAACTGCTAATTTAAACGATAGTAGAATATGCTATGCCTATTTTAAAGAGCTCAATAATATCATAAAAAAATATACTTATTAAATCTATTTCATATAAAAATTAATTTATTAATTTTGAGTGGTGCCCTTTCAAGTTAATGAAGATCAACTTTAATACTAAATAGCGTATGATTATAATTCAATTGCGGCAAATCGTCTCTTTATGAATAATAATCATACGCTTTTCTTTAAAGGTTGCAATGATATTTACTCTATTTCTTTAGACTTCCAACAACAGTTAATTTCTTAAATACGATATCCCCATGTGGTGATTTACCAATTTCATCAGTTAAATCAGTACCTGCAACGGCTCCATAGTGCTTGCCATCCTTCCACTGCTTTACATCTGTAACATCATATACAACTCCTTTATATGCGACATACGCTTTATTACCATTCTGACCATCATACTTAGCTAATTCTTCTATTGTAAATTCTTTATTTGCATTATTTGCAACTTCTGTATTATTTACACCACTAACTTGAATTAATTCTGGAAAAGCTACATGTAATACAATACCAAGAATCAATAAAATACCAATTAACCTATGAGTGAAAAACCATGCTCCTGCCCTTTTCTTAGCTCTATAGCTACCATAGATTCCAACAAGTACTTGTATAATCATAAGAGCTGCTGCCACTGTACCAGTAATATTAAATCCAAAATTCATATATTGCATTACATAATGCACTATCAGAAATACAACAGTAGCATACCCAAAAAGTCTATGGTATTTAACAAATACCTTCATCAATAGACTCATTATCTGCTTTGCATTCTGATTCTTCGCAATCTTCTTACCATATTTCCTATTAATCGCCTTTACTACATAATTTAACATCGTACCAACATATGATATAACAATTAGCCATCCAAACAAATTACCAATCTCGCCCATACTTTATTCTCCTATTCTTAGGGATATTTTTATAATAACTATTTTTATATTAGTAATAATATTAATTATTATTTTTATTATTTTTAATATTATATGATAATATTTTATAGTTTACAATATATATATTCATAAATCACAATATTTTCACATTATTAATATCTCCTGTTTTTTTCCACCTAAACATGATTCATTATATCCTTACGTTCCTCTTATAATCAAAAAAACACCCTACTATTTCTAGTAGAGTGCCATTTTTCATAATGTATCAATTGTCAACTATATTTCATAATTAAAATCTTAAGTTCTCATCCCAATTAAAGTTGGAACCTATTTATTCATAATGAAATATAACACACATGAAAGCGAATATAGTATATAAATATGTCCTGGATAGAACCAATAGAAGAACTTCTTGTTACCTGTTCCTCTCTCTCCGTTATACATCAACATAATTACTGCTGCAAAAGCTCCCATCCACTCAAAAGCATCCGTAAGCATAAATTTGATTGTGAGTCCTGGCATAGTTGCAAGTGGAAGGACTCCATAAATAAGAATTGTAGAGACGAAAAAGACAATAGCCTGCATCTTACGTTTTTTACGAAATAGATAGATTAGAATACCCTGTAAAATAAAAAACGTACCTCCATCACTAATCCAAGCATGGATTGGTAATATCGAATAATGAAGAAAACTTATATAAGTCCATGTACTCGGTATCATGCTACCAATAAATACCACAAAATATGCATATAAGATTGGAGCAAGAATCGCTGCTATGCCTCTCACCCATTTTTTGTGCGCACACCAATCAATTCCTTGTAGGATAATTAGTAATATTGTAAATGTTGCAAGCATCTGGTTCTGGGGATAGAATCCATCTCCTCTATGTATCCCGGTTGTCATAAAGAGAAATTGTAGAAGTCCCATTGCAATGGCAATACCATAGATCTGTAGAAAATACTTCTTACGATTATGCGTATGCGTAAAGCCTTCAATAATGCAAAATAGAAATAATGGTGCCGATAGTCGTCCTAACATAGAAAACCATATTGGTATCTTTCCTGTAAATTCAAAGAAATAATGAATATGATCTAGCACCATCAGTAGCATCGCAATATACTTTAATTGAAATCCAGTGAGTCCTTTTTGTTTTGTTAATTGTTCCATATAATAATCCCTTTCTTTCGATCTATCTTATTTGAGAGTTTCTTGATATCTCTTCTTCTCAAATAGTATATCTAGGAATTATAAGGAATTTATAAGGAATCTATTTATAATCAAATAATAATAATGTTGGGATCAAAAGCCTTATTTAATCTTATTTGTACTCTTCATTAGTTCTTGTGCCATACTACTGATTTCTTCTATCGTGGCATTGATTTCTTCCGTCATAGCAGCTTGAGACTGCGTAATGATATTCATATCGTCACAACTTATAATAATTTGATTTACTTCTCTCTCCATATCATTTAAGCTCTTTTCAATATTCACTACCGCATTAGCGCTATCGTCTGCTAATTTTCTAATTTCCTCTGAGACGATTGCAAAACCTTTACCATGTTCCCCAGCACGTGCTGATTCGATGGCTGCATTTAATCCCAATAGATTGGTTTGATCTGCTATGCCCTTAATAAAATCAGTTATATTCTTGGTATCATTTGCAGTATTTTGTGCACCATAAGCTGTTTTGGTAGCGATTTCTTGAGATTTTGTAAGTTCTTGAGCCTGTTCTGTAATAGAATTAACCGCCGTAGCCATTTGAGTAATTGACTCAGATAATATTTCCATTCTTGTATTAACTTCTTTTTCTAATTCCTGGTTATTAATTTCAATCGTTATATCGCGAATTGTTCCAGCTACACGTATTGGTGCTCCTTTGTCATCACGATAAGTTAATCCTGTTGCGTGATACCATCTATATTCTCCATTTTTTGATTTTAAGCGATAATCAAGTTCATATGGAGTATTACCAGTATAATCACTTAGATGTGCTTGGAACATACCAAGTGTTTTGCTCTTATCGTCTGGATGTAAACTGTTGATCCAACTATCCGCATCATTCGGAAAATCTTGTTCATTATTATAACCTAATAGTTTTCTAAATTGTGGCGACCACCAATACTCTTTCTCCGTGTCTCCCTTGCTATTAGTCGATGTATCCATGCACCAAGAACCCTCACTCAATACTTCATTTACTAATTCAAAACGATTAAGAAGAGATTGAAATTCTTTCTTTTTAACCTTTTCATCATGTATATCAAAGATTGCTCCTGCTACTTTTAGGGCTTTTCCATCTTTATCACGAAGAGTACTAGCATTGGCACGAAACCAGCGATATTCATTCGTTTTTAATCGCATTCTTAATTCAATATCATAAGGAGTTCGTCCTGATTTATCTAACATATGAGTATGGGCAGCTTTTATGAAACGCTCCCTATCGTCTGGATGTACTTGTTTAGAAAAACTTGCTATTGTATTTGGAAAATCTTCCTCGTCATTAAATCCCAACATCCTTCTAACATCATCTGACCAATAATACTTATTCTCTGGATGAACTGGGCTACCATCAATAATTGTAGCTTCCCATAAACCTACACGAATTGCTTCTTTTACTAATTGTAATCGAATCGTAGTATCCTTCTGTGATTTCTCTAGTATTTCAAATGCTGAATTAATATTATGTATGATTTCATTATAGATTGGAGAGTTATCTAATTGACTTATCTTAAAAGATTCATTATTCTTAGCTAATTCTAACATATTTCTACTTGTCTCTAGTAGCTTATTCAAATCATTATCATTTTTCTTCTTAAGCATCTTGTACACCATATTTCCCTTCCATTGCTATTTTCTATAAAGCAGTCCATCCACCATCTACTGAAAGTAATTGACCTGTTGTATAACTGGATGCATCAGAAGCAAAGTATACAACTGCACCATCCAATTCCCCGTTCTTACCAATTCTCCCCATTGGACAAAATGCCTGTACAAGTTGTTGGAATGAATTATCCCCCACCACATTTTCAGTCATTTCACTTTCAAAATATGCAGGTCCAATTGCATTAACAGTTATGTTATATTTTGCCCATTCATTTGCAAGTGATTTTGTCATCATTAATACACCACCCTTGGTAGTACAATATGCATTCAGTGGCATTCCACACATTGCAACACTGCTATGGATTGATCCAACATTAATGATCTTTCCATATTTATTTTGAACCATATGTTTACCAACCTCGCGGGCAAAGAAATATACACTATTTAAGTTCATATCTATCATTCTTCTCCAAGTCTCATCTGATTGAACTTCTGCTGGTTCAGCCAATGCAATACCTGCATTATTTACTAAGATATCAATCTTCCCAAAGTGTTCTATAGCTTCTTCAACTGTTGCTTTTATTTCATCATTATTTAATACATCACATTTTATAGGTAAACAGCGTACCCCTAACGCTTCTATTTCAACCTTTACTGCATTTAATTTTTCTAATCTTCTTGCAACGATTACGATATCCGCCCCTTGCTTAGCTAGTGCTTTGGCAAATTGAACTCCTAATCCTGATGATGCACCTGTAACTATTGCTACTTTACCTTTTAAATCAAATAATTCACTCATAGTTTGCCTCCTTAATATAAAGTATGTTATAATAAATAATAACAAATTTATACAATTAAAAACAGTTGCAGAATTGACAACGTGTAAACTTTTGAGGAAAAATGACGATGAAATCAAACGAAAAAATGATAAATAGATTTGAAGATGCGCTCACAGAATTGTTAAAGATTAAACACTTAAGTAAGATTACAGTTACAGACATTACAGGACAATGTAATGTAACAAGACAGATTTTTTATCGATATTTTGAAGATAAGTTTCACCTAGTCGCTTATATCTGTAATAATCAGTATAAAGAAAATCTTCAAATTTCCAATACATTTGAATGTAATACAACTATTCTTAATCTTATAAATGGAATTAAGGCACAAAAAGAGTTCTATCAGTATGCTGTGCAAAACGATAGTGATAATGTAATTTATAATATTATGTACAATCATACTGTAGGCATGTATCGAGGTGTTATTCAATATCGAACTGGGAAGCTCCTTTCAGATAATATAAACTTTCTTTTGATTTTATATTGCCGTGGTGGAATTGACATATTAATCGACTGGATTCGTACTGGTATGCAAATGCCTTGCGAACAATTAAGAGATTTATTTATAGAAGCTATGCCTGACCAGATATTTGAACTCCTAACTAATATTGAAGTTCCAGTAACCTATCTATTAGATTGTAATCCATGTAATAGTACACCTTAGAGGACTTTATATTTATATTTCAGAGTTATCTAACTTTAGTATTAGTAACTTCCACAAATAGAACTATAATATTAATATATAAGTAATCCCTGCAAATAATTTACTGGTTTGCAGGGATTACTTTGTTATTTTAACGATACTGGTATCCATATTTCCACATTACATTGATCAGAAGCTTCATCCCATACAATAAATTTTTCAATCGTTGGAAGTCCACATTTCTGATATTTACTTTGAGGTAAGAATTCATTATTAATTCGATGCCATACATGATTTAGCACCTGCCCTGATATGGTACCCTTTGCCTCAAATCGTAACCAGGTAGCCTTTGGATATTCATAAGAATCAAAGTCTCTAACCTCTTCCCCACTCCATTCAATAGCGCACATATAATCATTACTTCCATCCGAATGAAAACCAAAACATAATCCTAGATCAAAGAACTTTCCGCTAAGTTCCTTCATCTTTTCATTACTACCATCACTTTTTACAATGGCCCATGTACCAGCACCATACGGTGTTGTTCTTCGTATCCCTATTACTTCAAATGGTTCTCTTTCCAATAACGTGTAATCCATTTTATCAATCCCCCTTATATTCATCTCGAAATTCAATCGGCAATAAAAAGTTAGTGTTACACCTCCTTCTCTAACTTCTGATGGAGTCACTCCATGTAATCGCTTAAAAGCTACTCTAAATGCATCTGCTGATTGATACCCATATTTCATAGCAATATCAATCACTTTCTCATCAGTATTCTGTAAATCGTATGCCCCTAATGTAAGCTTTCGCCTTCTGATGTATTCTGATAACGATATTCCTGTTATTTGTGTGAACGAACTTTGGAATACTGAAAACGGGCATGCCATGATATTACTAATCTCATTTTCATCTATCTCTGATCTCAGATGTTCTTCTATATAATCGATTATACAATTCATTCGTTCCGTCCAATACATTTTTATACCTATGCCTTTCATTTTTTATAACCACTATCCTTCATTACTTATGTCAAATAAATACTCATAGTTAAATATGATTATTTTGATAACTTCAATTTCATAGCTATTATATCTCTTTATCGAAAAGAGATCCCGTTATTTTCCATATATGATTTATCGGATTATAAAGCGCCCTATCATTTTCATGATAAGGCGCATAATTTCTTTATATCTATATTTCTGTATGTCTATATTTTATAACCATATTAATAATAGCTAATACTCGTTTTTAAAAGTTTTTACTATTTCTTTGGTTCATTTTCAAATCGAAACACTAATTTTGGCATATCATCAATTACTTTCTCTTCTGTAGTATAATTATTACCTGTATAATCCCCGACTGTCTTATGCCAAAAAGTTTTCGCACGAATATTGTTCTCTGTTGAGTGGGTATAAAGCATCCATTTACCATGATGCATATTAAATATCTCCATAATCGCACAATATGAGATAGATTTTCCTCGAAATGGACTTAAAAGAAATGTCTCATATATATAATAATCCACGTCCTTAGGTACATATTTACCACTCCCTACCAGGCAAAATCCTGCTGGTATATTATCACATACAATTAGATAAGGATATAATAGATCTGGATGTTCAAACCATACCTGTTGAATATCATACTGTTCTACAAGTGTTCTAACTGGTTCTTCCTCAAATATTCCATACTCGTTCGGCAATATTCCATGAATTCCAGCTATATCATGAAGATAAAGTGGATACATATTTTTTATAATAAAACCATTTGTATTGTCTGCTAATCTAATTTCTATTTTCATCTTGAATTGCTCCTTTAATTATAAGAATTATTGTTATTTAATGATTCAATACCTTATATTTAAATGCAATTCTTTTTGGTTGTATCTTACTTATGTAATTTAATCGACGCTCCATACATACAGATAATCCTATCAAAGAATTGCATGGAGCTTACGACTGAACTTTTTCACCCAGTGTTTACTCGTATTCATAAAAATACTCCTTTTTGTTTTTTGTTACTATATCATGGAAATATCTTCTTGTCAAATAAATTGAATTTTTTACGCAAGTACTATTACTCTTTTCATATAGATACACAGTTTCATTAGATGCTGTTCCTACCTTACAATACCCTGCCTTTTCATACAAATACTGATTCTTTAAACTATAAAAAGGAGTTCCTAATATCCACCTACTTTTACTTTGATATAATTCTTCCATTTGCATTAATGCTTGATAACCATAACCTCGACCTTGGAACTCTGGTAGTATACAAAAATCTTCAAGTTCAATCGTCTCTTCATCAATATCATGAAGCCAAAATGTTCCTATTTTCATATTATTTACAGTTAATAAGTACACATAATACTCATTAATTAAACGTAGATTCTCAGTTATATCAATATACCATTCATCATAAAACCACTTCGGTATCTTATCTTCACTTGGCTTAAAGCGTTCCTTTTCATCGCGGTAAGCCCTAGTTTTCATGTCTGATATTAGATTTACATCATCAATGCTTGCTCTTAATATTATCAACTCTTCCTTCATATACTATCCTCCGACTGAAATATGTTATGCAATGATACTTTAGTTATATTACTTATAATAAATTTCATAATCAGCATGCTAAATAATGTACTTTCTATAATCTTTGAGCTCATTTAAAGTATAAATCTTTACGCAAAAATTAATAGACTTTTCTTTTAACAGTTGCTATCATATAGTTAACGGTAAGAAAAAATATATTTTTCTTACCGTTAACATTTTTATCTATAGATAAGTTTTCTTTTTCTTTGATTTTTTACTTCTAACTTAATCTCTAAATTTATTCTTTATTTCTTTCTCAACTTTAATAAAGATAATAATCATAAAAATAAAACCTACTAAAATTATAACAAATGGTGTAATAAAGTTTAGTATCATTAATTTATTCATTTTATTTTCACCTCACCTTTTATTATTTTTATATCTATAATTAATCAGCTACCTTCATCATTAGACACTCTGTTATTCCACTTCTATATAAATCAGGTATGTAACCTACGCTCGAATACCCAATTCTTTCATACAATCTTTTAGCATCTTGATTAAAATCACCTACTACTAAAAATAATTTTGTATATTTTTCAAAATAAATCTGCTCCATTGCTTCTAAGAGGATTCTACCTATGCCCTGACCACGATATTCACTCTTAACTGCGATGATATGTATATAAGGAAAAGCATGAAATATCCCATTTTCTATAACCCATACGAATCCCTTACAGCAATTATTTTCGTCTAATGCAACATATACTTCTCCTTTGTCAAATCCTTCTTCTAATGATTTTCGAGCGCTTCCTTTTTTAGAAAAATACCTATTCCCCAGCTCCGAATTTACTAATGCATCCTCACAATCATTAATATAATTTTGGATTCCCTTAACTACTTTTACATTCATATTACACCTCAAAGCTTTCTTATATTTAACTACTAATCATGTTCTCCATTTATTTTTCTTTCATTTATGGCTTGTTCATTAAGGACCTTATCCTGATGATGTTCAATCATGAGTAAAACACACAGTATTATTCCTATAATCAAGGCTAACCCGCTAAATAAATAACATAATACAGATACTTTTATAAGATAAAATAGAATAGCAAGCACCCCAAAGATTCCAATCGCCTTTATCATCTTACAACCAGGTTCTAACATATTTAATTTGTGTTTGTATTTCTTCATTTCATATCCCATCTCCTACATATGTGCCAAGTCATGTGGTATTTCATAGTTGCAAATACCCACATGCTTTTGGTTAAGTATCAATATTTTAATCAAATTTATATATTTTTAGTTTTGGAACCAATAATTTTCTATACAAACATATTAATTTATTTACACACAAAAAACTCTTTTTATGAACAATAACAATCCTTTACATTACAAACATATAGAGCGGTATCATAATTTTCAAATAAGGTTTTCTCCTCTACACATATAAATCCCTCATTTTCATATACTTCCCTTAACTTCTTTCGATGCTTATTACAGTTAAGACGTATCACATCAATGCCATTATGAATTGCTAGTTCCTTGGAAAAATTGATTAATTCTTTTGATAAGCCTTTTCCTGCAAATACACGTTTAACAGCAACTTTATGCAAGAATAGCGACTCACCTTTTGGAATGTTAGGCCAATGTATTGGATCATAATCCGTTAATGCCATACAAGCAGTTGGCAATCCATCTTCATAATCGATGTAAAAATTGCTAATACGATAAGATTTTGACAGATTAGTCCACTTTATATTTGTCTCATTCCATTGGTTTTGCAGTCCCGTTTTAGTCATCCATTTTACTGCGTCCAATAGTATTTCTTCAATGATTGGTATATCATTTTCCTTTGCTTGTATAATCATCACTTTTCTCCTCTTAAAGTTCTTAGAATAATGTTCTTAACAGAAAAAACCTCCCTGTACTTTGGCACGATCCAGGAAGGTTTTCTTATCCAATAGCTCAACCGCTCGGTGCGATTGCCTTTTCTAATTTCATTATAGCAAAATATTTAAATTTAACAAGAGCTATACATAATCATACATTTTCTTATTACATCTATTTAATATAAATCCATATCATTTGATCAGGGTCATTAAGTCCACTAATACTAAATTCTTGCCTAGTCCAAAATTCTATACTCTTTACATAAGGAGTTAAATAAACTTTTTCACATTCCTTTTCTTTAAAGAACTTACATATATCTAAAACAAATTGCTGTGCTATGTATCTTTTTCGCCAAGTTGGTTTAATATATATATCCTTTATGTATCCGTAACCAGAAGGAATCAGATTTTTTATTCCATCAGTAATTTCATAACATATAAATCCAATGGCATTATTACCACTAAATATTAAATCAATATAAATATTATCATTATTCATGGAATTGCTAATTCTTTTCTGAAGTTCGATCTTTAATTGAGCTTCACTACCTCCTTTTCCTGTCTCATAGATATATTCAATCCACATTGGTAATAAAATCTTTAGATGTGTTTCCGTATTTTTTACTGGATATTTATTTATAAGCCAAAATTCATATAAAGTTTCATCTTCTTCAAATTGAAAATCTGCAAATACCGATTTCTTTCTAGTATTATGAAATCCTAATTTTTCATGTAGAACTATTGATGGAGCATTACTACAGCTGATTGATGTTATTATTCTTTCTGCAGCATCATATTCAAGAATAATATTTATAGCTTCGTTATACATTTTTGTTGCTATTCCTTGTTGTTTATAACCATCTAAAACATGAAGATCACAGGTATACCATTCTGTTACACTGTCCGGATTTCTAAGAACACGCATAAATCCAACTAATTTGTTCTTAGAATAAGCTAATAATTCGTACCATTTTACAGCGTACATTTTTTCATACCCGAAAAGTTTTATATGCTGATTTGCCTCACAGGTACTGCATTTCAATATAGTACTATAAAATTGTCCTAGTTCTGTCCAATAATTTTCTGAAAGATTCAGATAAGAATCAATAATCCTGATTTCAATATTTTGTTCCATTACTATGCCTCCTATAAAAATAAAGTGCTTCCACAAAAGCGGAAACACTTTATTTTTATAATACACTATTTAGGTATTGTAAAAATTATAGTACAAACAATAGTGATTGATAGATGTTTCCGATTTGTTCAGTTGTCATCATCATATCAATCACCTACCTTTCAAAATTAATTCTATTTTAGCACTTAACGTAATAAATATCAATGTTAACTTTCCATTTATTTACTTTAATAATAATCATCTGGATTAAAAATCTATCACTATCATAACTAGCGTCATCAAACTTATAATTCGTATTTGTACACATTATTGTATTCTCTCGAAAAAGTGATAAGTACACTCCTCTTTGTCAGATTATAAACAGCGGACCATTGCTCATCACCTGGTATTACATTTTTCTTAAGCAACTCCAATGCATCATTTTCTGAAATAATTCCATGTCGTTTTTCCAATTCACTTTCCATGTTTTCATATCTATCCTTACCAAAGCCCTCACGATTTGGGTTATTATGTAATGTAAAATTAGTCACTATCTGGTAATCCTTACTTTTCTTAGTGATAACCATCTTGCCATCTACAAACTCAATTACAGCGGAATCTCCATTTGCATCTGCAACCATGAAATGTAATGGTGCAACTATATAAAAAAGATTATAATTATCCACAAGCTGAATCGCTTCATTGACTGTTTTTGCCTTATCTAAAATTAATCGTGGCAATGTCTCATCGAATAAAGTAATTTTATTATGCTGTGGATATATTGCTTTGGCATCAGTAAGACATGCAACAGCTAATCCATACTCATTAATTCCATCTTTAGGGCTATATGGTGCTGCTAAAGTTAATTTGGCATCTATATCAAGGGTATCATATGAATCTTCTTCCCAGTCTAACTCGTCCATCGTTAAAAAAGCTAAAGATTTATAGCTATCATTATTATTTAATTGAATGCGCATTGGAATAGCACATTCGCAATCCATATTTCTCGCAAACAGAATATCTCCTTCCATGTTGAAAGCAGTAAATGCTGAGCACCCATGAACTTTATTAGTAATATTTATCTTTTCATTAGATATTAAGTTCTTTTCAACAAAACTAGAAAATTCTTCGATATTGCAAGAACCTTCTTTTAAGTATTTTTCTAAACAGTAATCGCCAAAATATTGCATGGAATAATAAGGCCTATCGCTTATTTTCTCAATTTCTACTCTGATTTTTTTATCTTCATTATAAATAACCTTCATTATTTTCTCTCCTTGTCTACACAAATAACTTACAAGCCCTTTTTCAACTTTTTATTGAGCATATAACAATAGAATTTAAATAGTTCAAGCTCATACACCTATTAATTCTTTATTATAGATAGTAGATGTTTTTAGATTACCGAATTAATAGTTACCCGTAATATATCCATACATAGAATAACCAAACTCAGAATGAAAATCTTTTAATACGATTTTTTAGAAAGCTAAAAGCACCCTATTATCATATTGATAAGGTGCCTCTTAATTTTCTTATATTTTCAATTGAATTTGTGCTTCTGTACCATATAGTTGCAATACCCACACTTCAATATCAATGATAACTCAAATCCAAATACAAGTCTACCATTTTTTTCAAAACTTGATATGATATTAATGTCGACAATAATAATGGATGTCTCATATTAGGCATATAATAATAAAAAATTTAGATAATATATTTGACATGTCAATATAAATAAAAGGAACAAATAGAATGAACACTATTTCAAAACAAGATATAATCTCTGGATTACAAAAAATAGGTGTTAGACCTGGAATGGAATTAGAAGTACATAGTTCTTTAAAAAGTTTTGGTTATGTAGAAGGAGGTGCTAAAACTGTTATTGAAGCGTTAAAAGAAACGGTTGGTTGTAATGGAAGCATTTTTATGCCGTCGTTAAGGTTAAGCCCAAGGCTCCCTTTATCGGAAGCAGATGAAAAATTAGGGATTACCTGCAAAGCCTTGGTATACAATTCAAAAAATGGCGTTTGAGAATGGTTTTATTACAGAAGGCCTTGTTGGTAAATCTAAATGTATGTTTTTTGATATTTGGAACATTGTAAGTTTATATCAAAATGAACTCAAAAATAATCCATTCAAGTTATATGGAATAGAACAGTAAATTTATATCATCACTCTAAAAAGCCCCTTATCATTTTTATATGATAAGGGGCTCTGTATTTATTGCTATTATTCAATGCAGCCTAGCTATGTCAAACCACTTAGAAACGTTGTAATTCCAACAATATCTAGTTGTTATTTTATCAAGTACTAGTTGTTTAACACGGCTCCATGCAAGCCCAAGCCGATATATATTATCGAATAATTAGTTGTTTAACACGGCTCCATGCAAGCCCAAGCCGATATATATTATCGAATAATTAGTTGTTTAACACGGCTCCATGCAAGCCCAAGCCGATATATATTATCGAATAATTAGTTGTTTAACACGGCTTGTGCTGCTGCTAATCTAGCGATTGGAACTCTAAATGGTGAACAGGATACATAAGATAAACCAACCTTATGGCAAAATTCAATAGTAGATGGATCTCCACCATGTTCTCCACAGATACCTAACTTGATATTAGGTCTCTTTGATTTACCTTTTTGAACAGCCATTCTTACAAGTTGACCAACACCGTCTTGGTCAAGTCTTGCAAATGGATCGGATTCATAGATCTTATTCGTATAGTAAGCATCTAAGAACTTACCAGCGTCATCTCTTGAGAATCCAAATGTCATCTGAGTTAAATCATTTGTTCCGAATGAGAAGAATTCAGCGTCTTCTGCAATTTGATCAGCCATAAGTGCAGCACGAGGAATCTCAATCATTGTACCAATATGATATTCCAACTCTACGCCTTGTTCCTTCATAACATCATTTAATGTATTAACTACAGTATCTTTTACGAATTTTAACTCTTTCTTTTCTCCAACTAGTGGAATCATAATCTCTGGAACGATATCGAATCCTTTTTCTTTCTTAACTGCAATCGCAGCTTCCATTACAGCTCTTGCTTGCATTGCTGCAATCTCAGGATACGTAACAGCAAGACGACAACCTCTGTGTCCCATCATTGGATTGAATTCGTGTAGAGCATTACATGTAGCTTTAACTTCTTCCACAGATAAGTTCATATCTTCTGCTAAAGCTTTGATATCCTCTTCTTCAGTTGGTACGAATTCATGTAATGGTGGATCTAAGAAACGAATCGTAACTGGTCTTCCTTCCATTACTTCATATAATGCTTTGAAATCATCTCTTTGGAATGGAATTAACTCGCTAAGAGCTTCTGTTCTAGCTTCTACTGTCTTAGATAGAATCATCTTACGAATCTTAGGAATACGATCAGCATCGAAGAACATATGCTCTGTACGGCATAGACCAATACCTTCTGCACCAAATTTTACTGCATTAGCAGCATCTGCTGGAGTATCAGCATTCGTTCTAACTTTAAGAGTTCTAATTTCATCAGCCCATTGCATGATACGGTCAAAGTTACCACTTATGGAAGCTTCAACTGTTTGAATATCTCCATAGTATACCTTACCTGTAGAACCATCTAAGGAAATATAATCTCCTTCATGAATCTCTCTACCGCCTAAGGAGAATACTTTATTTTCTTCACTAATCTTAATATCTCCACAACCAGATACACAAGCAGTTCCCATACCACGAGCAACTACTGCTGCATGAGATGTCATACCACCACGAACTGTTAGGATACCTTCGGATGCATGCATACCTTCAATATCTTCTGGAGATGTCTCAAGACGTACTAAAATAACCCTTTCACCTTTCTCATGTGCTGCTTTTGCTTCTGCAGCTGTGAAATATACTTTACCTGCTGCTGCCCCTGGAGAAGCTGGAAGTGCTTTTCCAATCTCTTCACCTTCGCTTAATGCTTTTGGATCGAATCCTGGATGTAATAATTGATCTAAGGATTTAGCTTCAATTCTCTTAACTGCCTCTTCCTTCGTAATCTTACCTTCATCAACTAAGTCACACGCAATTTGTAAAGCAGCTGGAGCTGTTCTCTTACCATTACGAGTCTGTAAGAAATATAATTTACCATCTTCAATTGTAAATTCCATATCTTGCATATCTGTATAATGATTTTCTAACTTATTTGCAATCTCCATGAATTCTTTATAACATTCTGGAAGATCTTCTTCTAATTTTGTAATTGGTTGTGGAGTTCTAATACCAGCAACAACATCTTCACCTTGTGCATTGATTAGGTATTCTCCATAGATCTTAGCTTCTCCTGTAGATGGATTTCTTGTAAATGCAACTCCTGTACCAGATGTGTTACCCATATTACCGAATACCATAGCTTGAACATTAACTGCAGTTCCCCAATCTCCAGGAATATCATTCATTCTACGATAATAAATAGCACGAGGATTATCCCATGAACGGAATACGGCTGTTACTGCTTCAATTAGTTGTTCTCTTGGATCTTGAGGGAACTCTGTTCCTAACTCGCTTTCATAGATTCCTTTAAAACGATCAATTACTTCTTTTAAGTCATCAGCAGTTAATTCTGTATCATATTTAACACCTTTGTTTTCTTTTATCTCATCTAATACTCTTTCAAATTTAGATTTGCTAATTTCTTTAACAACATCGGAAAACATCTGAATAAATCTACGATAGGAATCATATGCGAATCTGCGATTATTTGTTTTTAAAGCAAAACCTTCTACTGCAACATCTGTTAAACCTAAATTAAGTATTGTATCCATCATACCTGGCATGGATGCTCTTGCACCAGAACGTACGGAAACTAATAGAGGATTCTCTGTATCTCCAAACTTTTTGCCTTGTTCACTTTCTAATTGTTCTAATGCTTCAAAAATTTGACCTTTGATCTCATCCGTAATCGTCTTGTTACTGTTGTAATAATCTGTACAAGCCTCTGTAGTTACGGTAAAACCTTGTGGAATTGGAAGTCCTAAGTTAGTCATCTCTGCTAAGTTAGCTCCTTTTCCTCCAAGAAGGTTTTTCATATTTGCATTTCCTTCTCTGAACCTATAAACCCATTTTGTCATAAAATTACCTCCTAAATTTGTAATAAGTAGTACCCCATGCTGGCCTTAACACTAGAAAAAAGGACAGACTTTGCCTATACATTTTTCATTCTTCTTCCTTAATTAAAATCACGAGTCGTTCATGAAGTCAAAAAATTCAAGTGAAAAATAGTATCACAAAGTCTGTCCATATTTAGTATTACTCTTGCCGTAAATAATTATACCACTACTTACTATTTATGGAAACATTTTTTACAAAATTTTATAATTTATTTTTTTGTCGAGAGATAATTCATACATAATTTCCTTATTTTCAGACATTAAAGTACTTTTTATAGCAAAATAGGATGTCAATTACCATTCTTCGTCTTGCTACCCTAGTACTGGTACAAAACAAAGTTTAGTATATTGACATCCCGTAATGCTATTTGAATATATTATTCTAATATAATAATTTTGTATTAATAGTTATTTGTAATTAAAGATCTATATTCTATTAGAATTCTAATTTCTTTTCAAAATAAGCTTTTAAATCAGCTATTTTAATTCTTTCTTGCTCCATAGTATCACGATCACGTACTGTTACTGATTGATCTTCTTCTGATTCGAAATCGTAAGTGATACAGAATGGAGTACCAATCTCATCCTGTCTTCTATAACGTTTACCAATGTTACCTCTGTCATCGTATTCACAATTATAGTATTTACTTAATTCCGCATAGATCTTTTCTGCGCCTTCCCCTAATTTCTTTGATAATGGAAGAACGCCAATCTTAACTGGTGCGATAGCTGGATGGAAATGAAGAACAGTACGTACATCTCCTTCTCCGATTTCTTCTTCATCATAAGCGCCACATAAGAATGCTAAGGTTACTCTATCTGCTCCTAGAGATGGTTCAATTACATATGGAACATATTTGATTTTCTTCTCATCATCGAAATAAGCTAAGTCTTCCTTAGATACTTCTTGATGTCTTGATAAATCGTAATCTGTTCTATCAGCAATACCCCATAATTCACCCCATCCGAATGGGAATAAGAATTCGATATCTGATGTTGCTTTACTATAGAATGAAAGTTCAGCTGCTTCATGGTCACGAACTCTCATCTCTTCTTCTTTAATTCCAAGATCTTGTAACCATTTCACACAGAATTCTTTCCAATATGCAAACCATTCAAGATCAGTATCTGGTTCACAGAAGAACTCTAATTCCATTTGTTCAAATTCTCTTGTACGGAATGTAAAGTTACCAGGTGTAATCTCGTTACGGAAAGACTTACCTACTTGTCCAATACCAAATGGAATCTTCTTTCTTGATGTTCTTTGCACATTCTTAAAGTTAACAAAGATACCTTGTGCAGTCTCTGGTCTTAGATAAACTGTATTCTTAGCGTCCTCAGTAACCCCTTGAAATGTCTTGAACATTAAGTTGAATTGACGGATCTCAGTAAAGTTATGTTTACCGCATGTTGGACAAGCGATGTTTTTTTCATCGATGTAATTGGACATTTCTTCATTCGACCAAGCATCCACAGAACCTTGAATTTCTATTCCATTTTCTTGCATATAATCTTCAATCATTTTATCTGCACGGAATCTTTCGTGACACTCTTTACAGTCCATTAATGGATCAGAGAAACCGCCAAGATGTCCTGAAGCAACCCATGTTTGAGGGTTCATAAGAATTGCACAGTCTACACCAACGTTGTATGGATTCTCTTGGATGAATTTCTTCCACCAAGCTTTTTTTACGTTATTCTTTAATTCTACACCTAAGTTACCATAATCCCATGTGTTCGCTAATCCACCATAAATCTCTGAACCTGGGTACACAAAACCTCTAGCTTTTGCTAGAGCAACGATTTTTTCCATAGTCTTTTCCATTTTTTCTAACCTCGCATTTCTTAATGTTTATAACAAGATTCATTTATATGAATCCTTATACTTATAATTTCATTGCTATACACTTTGATACTAACTGTTACGGCTTATAAACAACGACTGAATACTTCTCCTCGTCTAAAGTCTGCACAGATTTACCATTTAATAAAGCTGCATTCGAATAATATAATATTCTACCGGAAACTGTAACATGATATTCATCAGATAGAATTAAGACTCTGTATCCATCTCCTTTTAAAGCCGCCACTTTCTTTACTAGGCTGCTATCTCCTGCATCTACTAATAGTTCTGGAATCTTCTTATTTTCTCTCGCCTTTTCGGGTGTTAAGTAATCCGCTGTAATATTATTGAACTTTGAGTAACTTTTAAAATCTTTATAACTAAGAATTAACTTAACTTCTTTCCCTTTTACCACATATGATTTCTTTTTAATGACTTTTTTACCAGCCTTAGTATTATAATCTTCAATCTCTTTCTCTATATATTTCTCTAACGTCGATTGGTTATAATAGGACTTATCAAAATCTTCTACTATTCCTTCTTGCAGATTACCTTCTTTATAGACAAGTAATGTATTTTCCTTTAGCTCTCCAACAGACAACGACTCCCCATTGGAATTGCAACCAGTAAATACTAAACTTAATAAAAGGAATACGGCACAGAGTTTTCTTTGTCTCATCTAAAGATAACCTCCATATCCTAGTTGTATATTTTTTCATAGTTTGTTCTAATTGTAACTGTTTATCCTAATATTTTCAATAAAAAAGTTATTATGTCTAATCACTATAGTTTTTCTAATACTTCTAGTGATTTAAATTCCTTATCCACATAACATTTTATATACCGTTTGATACAATTTCTAAGTTCCTTTAATACCTCGTCAGCAACTGTAAATGTGTACAATTTTTCAATGGAAGATGTAACTATGTACTGCATCGTATAGATTGTCGACCCACTTACCCTTATGATATCACTACATGTTCTTCTGCAGGTATCGCATACAAGACCTCCACTTATACTGCTAAAATAATAAGCGTCTTCTGTTTTACATTTCACACATTCAAACACTTGAGGTGCTTCTCCATTAATGGTCATTAATTTTAGTTCAAATACATAACGTATAAGTTCTAATGGAATTGTCTTTCTAGTTAGTGCACGTAGTGATTGATATAGTAATTTGAGTACATCCGTTCCATCCATATTTTCTTTTGTAAAGTATTCGCAAAATTCACAAAAGTAGAATCCATAATAAATTCTCTCTAGATCCTCTCTCAATTCTACAAAATAGTTATGTACGTTTGCTGCCACCATATTATATGAACTTTTACCTTCATACACTGTGAATTCACCAAATGTAAATGGTTGGCTACATGCCAATAAGGCGCTATTCTGTCTTCTAGCGCCTTTGGCAAATGCTGTTATTTTTCCTCTTTCTTTTGTTAAAATAACTAGTCTCTTATCATATTCTCCAATGGGCATGGCAGTTAATACCATTCCTGTTACCGTTACTTGAGACACCACCATATCCACCTTCTTTTCTGACTCTTCCTTCGAGTAGCAATATGTCTCTTTTTGTAATACTACAATAGACTTCTGCATAATTTAGTAAAGTGATTTCACTTGCTTGCAAAAGTGAAATCACAAACGTTGAGAGTGAAAGCGTTTTTCTTTCACACTTGACTACCTATTAAGAAAAGCTTGATACTATACTTTCTTCTTCTCCATGTACTATTTTTTTATCCTTAGGATTGTTCGACTGATAAACGAATTCATCTTCACTTGTACATGCCGTATAATTCAGATAATCGCTTATGTTACCTGTTTTTTCAAACTGTTGCCAATAAAAATCGTAATCCATAATTAAGCCCCCTAATATGTTTTTGGTAGCAACTCAGTGTAAAGAACGTGTCATAAATCATCACGTTCTTTCACTCGTTGCTACTATTAATTTTTGTTACTTCCACAAAAATGATATCCACATTAATAGGTTACCCAAATTTTAGAAGGATATTCACTTCATTTGAAAAGAAGATTTGTTAAGACTTTCGAGTCATCATAATCATAAAGTCACATCTTACTAGATATCCTTCTTATTGTATCCATAGTTCTTAAGGAAGAGATCACTATCTCTCCAATCTTTTCTTACTTTTACCCATATTTGAAGATTCACTTGAGAATCTAATAAATTTTCGATTTCTTCTCTCGCTTTGCTACCGATATTCTTTAGCATAGCACCTTTTTTACCAATGATAATTCCTTTATGTGAATCTCTTTCACAGACAATTGTAGCCTCAATATCTACCATATTTTTGCCTTTACGTTCTTTCATGCTTTCAATAGATACTGCAATTCCATGTGGTATCTCATCATCTAATAATCGTAAAGCTTTTTCACGAATTAACTCCGCTACAATTTGTCTTTCTGGTTGGTCAGTTATGGTATCTTCATCGAAGAACATTGGTCCCTCTGGAAGATATCCAAATACTTCTTTCAGAAGACTTTCTTTATTTTCACCATTTAATGCGGATACTGGAATTATCTCAGCAAAGTTATATATTTCTTTATAGCTATCGATAAATTTTAAGATCTCTTCTTTTTTTACGGTATCTATTTTATTAATTACTAATATAACAGGTGTCTTCACTCGTTCTAATTGTTCTGCAATATGTCTTTCCCCTGCACCAATAAAAGTAGATGGTTCTACTAACCAAAGTACAACATCTACTTCATTGAGTGTACGTTCTGCAACAGTTACCATATATTCGCCAAGTTTATTCTTGGCTTTATGAATACCTGGTGTATCAACAAAGATAATCTGTCCTCGTTCTTCTGTATATACTGTCTGGATTCGATTTCTTGTTGTTTGAGGTTTATTTGACGTAATTGCAATCTTCTGCCCAATGATCTGATTCATTAATGTTGATTTACCAACGTTAGGGCGTCCAATAAGTGTAACAAACCCTGATTTCATATTATTATAATTCATGCATTCTCCTTATTCTTTCATGGGGTGTAATTCAAATTCTATATTTAGTCTTTGATTAACTCGTAAGTATTATAAAATAAATCTTTGTTTTCTTCAATCTTTGTTTCATTTCCGATTACGCAGATATTATTGTCATGTAAGATTGATTTTACAAGTTCTGCTAGGTTACGAATATCTTCTTCGGTAGCAGATAAGATCTGATCACGATCTTTTTGTATATCCTCCATCGTCATACCACTAAGATATGCAGTTAATGATCTTGCTCCCTTTGCTGCTGGATTAAGAGGAGTATCTACGCTACTAATTGTTCCTATAATATACTTGGTCATATCTCTTTCGTCAACAGTAAAGTTCTTGATGTAATCATAAAGTTTTTCATATACTTCATTCGTTTCTCTAAGATTTGGATCACGATAAGAAGTAAAGTAGCCATTTCCTTCTAAGGAGAATCCACTCATACATCCGTATGCGCCACCTTTTACACGAATATTAATCCAGAGATAATCATAACTTAGGATAAGTTTTAATACTTTAAGTGCTCCAGTATATTCATATCCTGCTGTTATAAAATTACCTGTTCTGGCTACATATTGCACCTTACTTGATGTCTTTAGACCTTCATTTAATTTCTTAGGTGCAAATGGAAGCATCTTAGTATCTATTGAACCTGTGTAAAGCTTTTGAATGAAGGAAGGCGCATAATTTGTCATTTTGTTATATCCTTCTTCGTCTGCAGTACAACTAATGAATAGATTTTCCTTTCTAAAGACACACTCAATAACTGTCTTTAGATTTTTTATAATCTCTTGTTTTTTCTCACTAAAGTTTCCTTCTAATTCTTCAATAAACTGATAGTAAGAAACACCACTTGTTAATTCATTAAAGTACATAGCTTTCGAAAAATATGACATAGCACGATTAACCGCTGTTGAATGTCCAGAAGAATTCATTCTCATTTGTAGTCTTGATTTGACTTCCGAGATAATCTCTAATAGACGTTTTTCATCCTCTAAGATTGTGTCAAATACTGTTTCGTCAATTAATGAGAATGCTTCACCCATCTCATCGTAAAGTACTTTAGCAATAATCTCAAATTTACCTTCAAAGATATCTGTTGTTCCTTTTTTACCATAGACATTAATATCCGTTTTAATACCACCTGTATGAATATTAACTTCGTTCGATAATTCTAAATAGGAATGTTTTGATGTATTCATATAGCCAAGCACTGACGTTAATAGTCCAAGATATGATACTAATTCATTCGGAACATTCTTCACATCAAATAGTAATTTTAGATAGGCTATTCCATTCGTAAAGACATCATGATGTAATGTTTTTACTTTATCTACTTCTTTTTCTATATTATAAATTGGAGTAGATTCTTTATCAATATCTTCTCTACTTAATAAAGGAATCTTCTCTAATTCTTCCTTCGTAGAAGGTGTCTCTTGGAACTTTTCTAAGTCTTTTGTCGCTTCGATTAATTGTTTGATTTCTTCATCACTTAGGGTCTCTTTATAACGAGCAAGTTCTTCTTTAACAAGGTCTTCTTTTTCCTTCGTTAAGCCCATTTTAGGTTTTACGATTACTAGTGAATTATGCGTATTATCTAGTAAATATTTCTGTAATAAATCTTCATAATAACCAGTACCAATCTTAGCTTTTAAGAATTCAAAGGTATCATTGGCTCTAATATGAATAAATGGTTTATCATCTGCATATAACCAACTATCCAAGATCTGTAGTCCATACATTAAGCCTTTTGGAAAATTACCAAAATCAGCTTCGCGGTATTTAAATTCATAGTAATTGATGGCTGCTTTTAATGATTTCTCATCCACTCCAGATTTAATAATATCTTTTAATGTATTTCTAATAACAGCGACAAATTCTTCTTTTTTCTCTTCTTCTGCATTCTTTGCAATAATTGAGAAGATTGGTTGTAACATGCCATTATCATAAGAACTTAAGATATCTTTACCAATACCTGCATCAATTAACGCTTGCTTTAATGGAGCTCCTGGTGATGCTAATAGAGCAAATTCTAGTACTTGAAATACTAGATATAATTCTCTATCAAGACTAGTTGCAATTGCTGTATTATAGCTTAGGTAAGTCTTTGAAGCTAAACTTTCATTCTCTGCAACAGAATAATAATCAACTACTTCTCTTGTCTTATCAAATGCCTTTTGCATTGGAATTGTAGAATCTACTGGTGCATATTCAAACTGACTTAGGTATTCTTTATCCATCCATTCAAGCTTTTCTACTATATCACTATCACCATATAGATAGATGTAACTATTGGATGGATGATAATATTTCTTATGAAAATCAAGAAATTCTTCATATGATAATTCTGGAATATCCTCTGGAGCACCTCCAGATACTACCCCATACGTATTATCAGGGAATAAAGAATTCTGTAGTAAGCGATACAATTGTTGTTCTGGTGAAGAAAAAGCACCTTTCATTTCATTGTATACAACACCATTTAATTTTAGGTCAGCTTCTTTACTTTCTAACTCGTAATGCCATCCTTCTTGCTTGAATATATTCTCATTCTTATAGATGTTAGGATAAAATACAGCATCCATATATACATGAATTAGATTCTGGAAGTCTTTATCATTACAGCTTGCAACAGGATATACTGTCTTATCTGGATAAGTCATCGCATTTAAAAATGTATTTAAGGAACCCTTTACCAATTCCACAAATGGATCTTTGGATGGGAATTCTTTCGAGCCACATAATACGGTATGTTCAACAATATGAGGTACCCCTGTACTATTTACAGGAGGCGTACGAAATCCTATGGAGAATACTTTATTATCATCATCATTAGATAAGATAACAATTCTTGCTCCAGATTTTTTATGTTTTAAAATATAACCATCACTCTTTAATTCTTCTACTACTTCTTCAGTTACTAATTCATAAGTCCCTAAGTCCTTTAATCTCTTAGGGTCTATTTTATGTTCTCTCATTCTTACACCTTTAATATAACGCATCTCTTGTTGATGTGTTACTACCACAATTAAGAGGCCGAAAGAATTCCTTTGTGGCATTCCTTTCAATATTATTTTCTTTAGGCCTTACTCCCAATTACTACCTTCTAGCATAACTAATTGTAGAGTTAATTTTCCTGATACTTAATTCTTTATTATATATTATATACTAGTATGTTAACTATAATCCTATTTGATTAACATATTTCCTCTTTTGATCTATCAATGTAATTAACATATTATAGCATATTCCATTGAAATATAGCAACAAATGACTCATATCATTTTGATGTTCAGAATATGTTCAGTATATTCATTTACTATATTGTAACTAATTTGTGCATTATGACAAATTGCGACATGTTTTTACGAAAATTTTAGTACATTTCGTTAATATTAATTACTTTTTTCCGAAAATTATCTAATTTTTTTAATATATTTTCATTGTTTTGGTATTATAATCATACAATTTGACATTTTGTACAATATATGGTAATTTATTTTTATCGTAAATATTAACGATACATTAATTTTTATAGTTAATTAAGGAGGCACTACTATGAATAATGGAACTGTAAAATGGTTTAATGCGAAAAAAGGATTTGGTTTTATCTCTGATGAAAATGGTGAAGATGTATTTGTACATTTCTCAGCACTTGTAATGGATGGATTTAAGGTCCTTGATGAAGGAGATAAAGTAGCGTTTGAAATTATTGAAGGTGAAAAAGGCCCTCAAGCTGCAAATGTAACTAAAATTAATTAATTTTATTATAATCATTTCATCTCGATATTGATATATAGATTTATTAGTATATTAACGGATTTGATTTTGAATAAAGTTGTAACTAAAATGGTGTTGCAGATTTGCAACACCATTTTTATATTTTATTTATATATTTAAATAGTTAATTAAAAGTCTTTCTTAATGTTTAAAATGTCTCATTCCTGTAAATACCATAGCAATTCCATATTCATTACATTTCTTGATTGAATCTTCGTCACGAATTGATCCACCTGGTTGAATGATGGCTGTTATTCCTGCTTGATGGCATACTTCTACACAATCGTCAAATGGGAAGAATGCATCAGAAGCTAATACTGCTCCTACCGTTGCTTTATCATCGATTAATTCTTTTGCATGTTCCATACATTGAATCGTAGACCAAATTCGATTTACTTGTCCTGGTCCAATTCCAATGGACTGTTTATTCTTAGCTACTGCGATTCCGTTAGATTTAACAAACTTAACCATACGGAAGGCAAATTTTAGATCTTCCATCTCTTGTTCCGTTGGAATACGGTCAGTTACTACTTTTAATTCCTCTTCATTATATAATTTACTATCAATTGTCTGTACAATTAATCCACCATTTACTTTCTTAAAGTCATATGCCTCTTCATCTTGTGGCACTTCAATATCCTTTAATTCTAATAAACGAAGATTCTTCTTTGTCTGTAATAACTCAAGTGCATCACTTGCATAGCTTGGCGCAACAATCACCTCAAGGAATACCGATTTCATTTCTTCTGCTAATTCTAAAGTAATCTCTTGATTCGATACTACAATACCACCATAGATGGATACCTTATCCGCACTAAATGCTTTTCTCCAAGCTTCTAAAATATTCGAAGCACTTCCTACTCCACATGGATTACCATGTTTGCAAGCTACGATTGTAGGTTCTGTGAATTCTTTCAATAATTCAAGCGCACCGTTTGTATCATTAATATTGTTAAAGGATAATTCTTTACCATTTAACTGCACTGCATCAGTAATCGAACCAATCTTTTTACCAACTTCACGGTAGAAAGCTGCTTTCTGGTGAGGATTCTCACCATAACGCATATCCTGTACTTTTTCAAATGTCATGGTAAGTGTTTCTGGTAAATCATAATCTTTTCTCTCTTTTTTAAGGTAATCTGCAATCATGGTATCGTAGTTTGAGGTATGCATAAATACCTTTTGCATCAAATAAAATTTAGTATCAAGTGATACTTCTTTCTTCTCTTTTAATTCAGATAATACTTTTTCATAATCTCTTGGATCAACAACTACTGCTACATCTTGATAATTTTTAGCTGCAGAGCGAAGCATAGTTGGTCCACCGATATCAATATTTTCTACCGCTTCTTCTCTGGTTACGTCTTCTTTTAATATTGTTTGTTTAAAAGGATATAGATTTACAACTACAAAATCAATGGTTTCAATCTTTAGATCTTCTAATTGTTTCATATGGTCCGCTTTGTCTCTCCTTGCTAATAGACCAGCATGAACAACTGGATGCAATGTCTTAACTCTTCCATCTAAGCACTCTGGAAAGCCTGTTAATTCAGATATCTCCATAGCAGGAATATTTTCTTCCTTTAATTTTGCATATGTTCCTCCTGTTGAGATAATCTCAATTCCTATGCTATGAAGTTCCTTTGCAAATTCTACAATTCCTGTTTTGTCTGAAACACTAATTAATGCTCTCATCTTTTTACCCATACCTTTTACTCCTTTTTTACTCGAATTTGATTGATTATATGGTTTATCAGGTGTCATTTCTTATTATCACTTTAAGTATATCTTTTATATATTTCTAAATATATCTCTAAATAACTCTCTAGATATATCTTTCCATAAAATCAAGAAGAAATACATGAATACTTACTCTACAGATAACAAAAGCCAACGGCCCGAGTAACCAAAGAATTGGCTGCCCAGGCGGTCGGCTTTATAATTGCAATAAATTTATGGATGACAATAAATATATTACAAATACTATTCTCTGTACTCCCCATGGGTAATCCCATTTATCCGCCAGTCGTACAGAAGTTATCAATAGTTTAACGCATATGTGTGATGTTTTCAATCCCTAGTTTCCAAATACTTATTGAAAATTCTAATTCTACTTATCACTAAGGTTAATAAAGATTGGTCAATTTCACAGTAATAAGCATGTGACAGGGCTTGTAATAAATATAAAATAAGTTGGATACATACTCCTTATTATTGTCGTAACGAAAAGTATATGTTAAAATGTTCCTAACCAAATATACTTTATATTTGGTTAGGATGTAAAAGTATTGGTTTATATTGAGAAAGACTTTTGATATCGTAACCATACCTCAAACTTCGCAATTAATAAATTAATAAATACTTGATAAATTCAGAGGTTTAGGTTATCTAAATTACCATGATACAAATTTGAAAGAAGGTACCTTATGAGAACACATAGAAAAATTTCACCAAGCAATATACTGATAGGTATAATATTTACAATATTTTTCATGTCCTTAGGTGTTATACTAGTTGTTAACTTTCGTCCGCTTTATTATTTGGATATTAACCTACTTCATATCGATCAGAATTCTGGAATCAGCCAAACCCAGATTCGTGAGAATTACGATGCTCTAATCGATTACAACTCCCCTTTCTTCCATGGTGATCTGGAATTTCCAACACTTCCATCCTCTCCTCATGGAATACAACATTTCAAAGAAGTAAAGAATATCTTCGTATCCTTTTATTATATAGCACCAATCACTTTAATCGTGATAATCGTAATTGGCTTATATAAGAAAAAGAGAAAAGATTATTCCTACCTCCTAACTTCCTCCATCACGATGATCATTCTTCCACTTATAGTTGGAATCGGAACTGCATTAAATTTTGATCGCTTATTTATAGCTTTTCACAAATTATTCTTTAGAAACAATTACTGGCTATTTGACCCCGAACTAGATCCCATTATAAATCTGCTCCCAGATACCTTTTTCATGCACTGCGCAATATTAATAGCTTTGATAATTGTTATCGGAAGTGCATCCCTATATTTTATCTGGCGTAGACTAAGGACTCATAGTAAATATAGATAATTTTAAGATATGTGGAACTTCCCTTGGATGCTGAAAAATTGTATATATTGAATCAAACTAAAACAATATACATTTAACTTCAATTCAATTTACTATGATAACTGAAGTCATTTATGCCTTGCTACCTCAAATGTAAGTACTTCTAAAAATAACTTCATACCAATGAGACACAGGAAAGTCCCAATGCCTTTCCTGTGTCTCTTTTCTAACTATATATATTCGCACCTTAGCGCAGAAAAATCCCTTTCCACAACCCTCCTTGAATATGGCTGTATGCATGTTCGTCTGAGACTTTTGTTATAAAGAAGTATTAGCAGTTCTTAATAAAAGAGGAACCATTCATTAATCAGAAGAAGTGATGTTTGAGCGTCCCTCAGCGAGTTCGCTTCTTCTGATTACGTTATGAATGATTCCTCTTTCATTTAGAACTACTTATACTTGTTTTACCAAAAGCCCCAGACGAACATACATAGAGCCATATTCTCGCAACCTCCCCAAAGGGATTTTTCAGCCCCCCAAGGGGCACATCAAAGAAGTTACTTCCCATAAGGAAGCCATATCTCGAAGGTAGTTCCAACTCCCGAAGTACTATAAACATTAATCTTTCCATTATAAAGCTCCACAATATGCTTCACAATAGATAATCCAAGTCCTGTACCCCCCATTTTTCTTGAACGTCCTTTATCAACACGGTAGAATCTCTCAAAGATACGATCTAGATATTTCTCCTCAATTCCTATTCCAGTATCCGATATACTAATGAAGAGTTTATCCTGTTTTTCTTTGCATTGGATTCGTACGCTTCCCTCTTCTGTATATTTAATTGCATTATCTAATAAGTTAATAAATAACTGCTTCATACGGTCTGGATTGCATGGGAAAGGTCTGATATTACTATTATTGTCAAATATAATATAAACTTTATCTGTCATCTTTGGTTGTAATAATTCAATAACATCACTTATTGTATGGGTTATATCACAATCCTTGGTTTCTTTATCACCCTTTGACTCAATCTCCGATAATAAAAGGATATCCTGAATTAATATATGGAGTCTTTCCGCCTCAATATCAATAATATCTAAAAATCGTTTGGCTACAACTTCATCTTGGATAGCTCCACCTTTTAACGTATCAATAAATCCACGAATGGATGTCAGGGGGGTCTTTAATTCATGCGTTACATTCGATACAAAATCACGACGCATATTCTCAAGTTTTTTCATCTGCGTAATATTTTCAAGAATGATTAAAACTCCAAGATCTCTTCCTGTCTCTTTAACAAGTCTTGTAGCCGTAACTCGAATAATCTTATCTTCTTTCAAGCTTAGAGAGCCTTCTCTTACCACGGTTTCATGCTTTTCTCTCACTAGATCAATGACTTCAAATATAAGTGCGTTACGTGCTACATTGTAGATGGATTTGCTTACTAGATTACTTTCTTGCAACTCTATGATATTGCTAAATGAATTGTTATGAAATAATATTGAATTGGAATCATCTATTGCAACAACTCCACTCTGCATACTACTTAGAATTGCTTCAAGCTCAATATTCCTTCTAGTAAGTTTTTTCATACTACTCTTTAGATTACCAGTCATTATGTTGAAGGAATGTACCAGTTGACCTAATTGATCTTTCTCTCTTGTATATATTTTAATATCATAATTTCCATTGGATATCTGATTGGCAGCTCTTGAGATATCATCAATTGGTTTTGATATCAATTTTGTAAAATAGATTGCAACGATTATAGCCAGAAATAGGCATGTAACTACCGAGAAGACAAGTGAATGATAAAAGTTATGATTTAAACCATTTAAATAAGATAATGGAACAGAAACACGCAATACTCCTGTAAAACCCCCCGTCTTAGCTGGTACAGCGCTATATATATACATCTGTCTCATCGTTGAGGAATACCTTTTCACTGTAACTTTTTTGCCAAGAAGAGCGCCTTTTACTTCTTCTCTATTCTTATGATTTTCTAATTGTTTATTGGTACTTGAATCAGCAATAACAGTACCATCATTACTGATTAAGGTTATTCTTATCTTATATTTTTGGGAATAATCATCTACAAAGTTTTTATAATCCTTTTCTTCTTCAATTTCTGTATTTGCAAATGTATCCCCTAATATTTCGGCTTTCATTAGATATACATTTTCACTCTGCTTATTAATATAGGAATATCCTCTTGACCAAAATGAAAATGATGCGATACCAACTGCCATTAAAATAAGAATGACATATGTGACTAACAATTTTTTTCTCATGATATCCCATTCCTTTAACTGAATTTATACCCTACGCCCCTAATTGTTTTAATATAGACTGGATTGTTATCATCCTCTTCTATCTTTTTACGTAAATTACGAATATGAACATCTACTGTTCTTGTCTCTCCGTAGTAATCATATCCCCAGATCTTTTCAAGCAAAGAATCTCTAGAGAACACAATGCCTTTATTCTTCGCTAATAGATAAAGAAGTTCAAATTCCTTTAATGATAATTCTATCTCTTCGCCATTAATTGATACCACTCTTCTTGTCTTATTAATCACAATATGGTCAATCACTAGTTTTTCTTCCATCTCTTCATCTTGTACTTGTAGAGAACCTTCTGTTCTTCTTAAAACTGCTTTAATTCGAGCAATTAATTCATGTACGCCAAATGGTTTCGAAAGATAATCATCAGCACCAACTTCAAGTCCAACCACTTTACTAATTTCATCACTTTTAGCAGTTAATATAATAACTGGAAGATTCTTAAGTTTTGAACTTGAACGTATATTTTTTAGTACATCAATCCCATCTATTCCTGGTAACATTAAGTCTAGCAATGCCAAGTCAATCTTCTGCTCTCCTAGAATCTTAATTGCTTCCTCTCCAGTCTCTGCGCGAACAACTTGATATCCTGCATTACTAAGATTATAATCAATTAATTCTAATATATGTTCTTCATCATCTACTGCAAGTATGTTCTTTTTACTCATTTAAAGCCTCCAAGAATCTCCAGTGCAATGACTGGTTTTTATTATAATTTATATGATGTTGGGGGCAAAAGCCTTATTTTAGTTTATTGAGTGTATATCGCTGTATAATTATACACAATGTATACTTTGAAAGGCTTTTGACCCCGATATCATTTATATTATATTACAGTTCAAACCTACGTGTCAAAAAGCATTCTATATGTATGGGTACCACTTTTCTCCATTTACGACTTTTTCTACTCTTCCTACTTTTAAGAAAAGATTACATGTTTCCATGTAATCCATTCTTAAAATGTCATTTTTCTGTAATTTTAATTAGCTTAGAACTAGTTTTCCTGTCACGATAAACTGTATCCATTCTGCAATATTAGTTGAATGATCACCCATACGTTCAATATATTTGATTATCATAATATAAGCAACACATTGAGGGATTACTTTAATATCTTTTTGCATCATATCACATAATTCTTTGCTAATGGATGTAAAATAATTATCTACAATGTCATCTTGAGCAATAACACTAGCTGCCTTATCTGCATCTTGATTTACAAAACTATCTATTGTATCAACAACCATCTTCTTCATAACTTGAATCATATCTGAAAGATGTTCTGGCGCTTTCATTGTTGGTTGCTTGTGAATCTGCATTAGATATTCTGAGATATCTGCACAATGGTCTGCAATTCTTTCAATGTCTGTAATAATCTTCATGATTGAAGTAACTTTTCTAAGGTCACTAGCGATTGGTTGTTGCTTTGCAATAATATTGATACATTCTTTTTCAATTTGTTGCTCTAATAAATCTATTTCGTCATCACGATCAATAATCTTTTGTGCTAATTCAACATCCATATCTTGTAGCGCAACAATCATTTCGTTTAAGGAAAGTTCTAGAACACTTCCCATCTTAATAACATCATTATGAAGAACTTCTAACTCTTTAATAAAAACCTGTCTTGTCATATTTATACCCGTGCCTTTCCATTTATAATGACCTATGAAACCTTAGGATAGCTATTATATCAACCAAATCTACCAGTGATATAATCTTCTGTCTTTTTATTCTTTGGAGTATTAAAGATTTGTTCTGTTTTACCGTATTCAATAACTTCTCCAGTTAAGAAAAATGCTGTTTTATCTGATATTCTACTCGCTTGTTGCATATTATGTGTTACTATTATTATAGTATATTGTTCTTTTAATTCAACTGCAAGATCTTCAATTTTAAGTGTTGAAATTGGATCTAGTGCTGATGTAGGCTCATCCATAAGGATTACTTCTGGTTCTACTGCTAACGTACGAGCGATACAGATTCTTTGTTGTTGTCCACCAGACACAGCTCTTGCACTTTTCTTTAGCTTATCTTTTACTTCATCCCAGATAGCTGCTTGCCTTAAGCTTTTTTCAACAATCTCATCTAATACGCTTTTCTTTTTAATCCCATGGATTCTTGGACCATAAGCTACATTATCATAGATACTCATTGGAAATGGATTCGGTTGTTGAAATACCATACCAACCCTTGATCTTAATTTAATTACATCAATATCTTTGTAGATATCAACACCATCAAGATAGATCTTTCCATCAACTTTTACTCCTTCTACTAAATCATTCATACGATTGATTGTTTTTAAAAAAGTTGACTTTCCACAACCGGAAGGACCAATAAATGCAGTTATCTCTTTTTCTTGAATCTCCATATTTATCTTTTTTAAAGCTTGAAAATTGCTATAGTATAAATCTAATTCTTGTACGGAAAATTTAGATACTTCGTTGCTCACTGTACCACCTCTACCTTTGTCTTTCTTTCGATTTTATGTTCTTATTGCTTAAGATTTACATTACCTAGCCGCCCGGCTGATATTTCTTCGTTTTCAAATCGGTATTTAATCTAATTAAATACCTTGTTTCTTAAGGAATCTTCTTGTAATAACTTTAGAAGTTATGTTTAAAACTATAATTAATGCAAGAAGTATGATAGCGATTGAGCATGCCGTAGCTATGTCGCCCTCCTCCTTCATTAACATATATAATTTTATTGTAAGCGTTGCAGCACCTGCTTCATTACCAGTGATTGCGGTAGGAATCTGAGCAACTGTACCGGCAGTTAACATAAGAGCAGCTGACTCACCAACAATTCTACCGATACTTAAGATGATAGCTACTAAGATACCTGGAAGTGCATTTGGTAGAATAATCTTATAGTTCGTTTGCAATTTGGTAGCACCTAAACCTAAAGATGACTCACGATAGGTCTGAGGAATTGCCTTTAGTGCTTCTTCCGTTGTCGATATGATTGTAGGTAATAGAATAATACTCAATGTAAGTGCACCAGCTAATATGGAATATCCCATCCCAAAGTATTGAACAAATATTAACATACCAAATAAACCATAGATGATAGAAGGAATTCCTGCTAGATTTTGAATTGCAAATCGAATTGCATTTAATATCTTACCTGGTTTTGCATATTCATTAAGATAGATTGCCGATAAGATACCAATTGGAGCAGCTATAACAAGAGATAGCAATATAATATATATAGTTGATACAAGCATTGGAACTATTCCGCCACCTGGTCTTGTAATCTTTAATCTCATGTTATCTTGACTCTGATTAATCATTTTTACTGCGTCTGCTACACTAAGTTCTGATAAATCATTTGAATCTACTTTGGATAATTTATCATCTGACTTCACCTTAAAGCTTTGACCTAGCATATCAACTGCACTATCTAAACTTGAATCAGAACCAATCTTGCTAATATATAGATTACCTTCTTTATCTTTCTTTAAGGTAATGTCTAGAGAACTAACATATCCTTCTTTATCTGAATCTTTAGGTTCAGCTACCTTATCAACTCGAACAAAAGTTGTTTTCTCTTCCCATTGTCTTGTCAAAAAGTGAAGGTTAATTCCTGGTACCCCTTTATATAATATAAATCCGATAATAACTGTTAATATGAATATCGTAAATGCTGCTGAAAAATAAATCAAGCCTTGTAAAATACTATCTTTTAATTTTCTAGAATTCATTATTTTTCACCTGCCTTACTTGTTATCTTAATCAATGTAATATTTACAATCATGATAAACGCAAATAAAATTACACCTGTAGCAAAAAGCATCTCCTGATGTCTTCCTGAGGCATAACTCATTTCCATTGCTATGTTCGTTGTAAGTGGACGTACTTTATCCCATATACTCATTGGAATTCCACCTATTGGATTACCAGCTATCATCATAACTGCCATTGTCTCACCAATCGCTCTACCTATACCAAGTACGGTTGCTGATAAAATTCCAGACTTAGCTGCTGGAATTACTGCACGGAATATTGTCTGAGTCTTGGATGCACCAAGTCCTAAAGAAGCTTCTCTATAAGAATTTGGTACTGCTTTCAATGTAGCTTCTGATAATGAGATAATTGTAGGTAGTATCATAATTGTTAATACGCATATTACCGCTAATAGCGATTGACCTTGTGGTTCTGGAGATATTTTATTAATAAGAGGAACAATTACCCCTAATCCAAATGCTCCATAGATGACAGATGGAATACCTGCTAATAGCTCAACTCCTGGTTTTACTATATTCACTAAGCTCTTTGGTGCTATCTCTGCAATAAATACTGCAGTTAGTAGTCCGATTGGAACACCGATGATTATTGCACCAATAGTTGCTAATATAGAGGCTACAATCATGTAGAATACTCCATATTCATTGTGATTAGGATCCCACTTAACACCTGATATAAAGTCAAAAAAGCTATATGCATTGTTTCCCACAAAAGGGGCAACCCCTTTGTAGAAAACAAATACGATAATAGCAATTACACTTACGACACTGACCATAGCACAAAGAAAGAATATTGTTTCTACTATTTTCTCTATGATATCTCTTGTTTTATTTGGTTTCATCATGATAGATGAATTATTATTTTCTTCTTTTATGTTATTTGTCATGTCCTATCCACCTATATTAATCTAATTTAATTCCGCCGTGTTTTTCAACAAATGCTTGACCATCAGCGCTCTTAGCATATTCAATAAATGCTTTTGCTTCTGGTGTTACAGTATCGTCATTGTACACGAATAAGAATGGTCTTGATAATTTATATTCACCTGATTTTGCCTTTTCAGCAGTTGGTTCTACACCATCTAAGGTAAGTTCTTTTACTGTTTTATCAATATAAGAGAATGATACATATCCAATTGCATTTTCATTACCAGCAACTGTTGTCTGAGCATTACCATTACCTTCTACTACTGTTGCACTTTCTACTAATCCACCAGCATCTTCAAGTTTTGTTAATTCTTCAAATGCATCTCTTGTTCCTGAACTACCTTCTCTTGATACAACTACGATTGGTGCATCTTTTCCGCCAAGGTCTTTCCAATTTGTGATTTGTCCGCTATATATTTTTGCTAGATTTTCTAATGTAATATCTTTTACTGTATTTGCTGGATTAACTGCAATTGCAATACCATCATAAGCAAAGATATCAGTATGAATTTTGTCTGATTTCTCTTCATCCTTTAAATCTCTTGAAGAAACTCCAAGTGTATTAGAACCTGCCGCTGAATCTGAAATACCAGCGCTTGATCCTGTACCAGTATAGTTAATTTTAACATCTGGATTCAATGCTTGGAATTCGTCACTCATATCAGTTATGATCTTATCTACTGATGTTGAGCCTGTTATAACAACAGTTCCTTTTAATGCTGTACTTGATGCTCCATTATCTGTTGCTTCTGTTTTTGTATTTGTGTCTGCTTTTTTATCACCAGTATTTTTTGAACCACATCCGACAAATGCTACTGCCATAACACCAACTAACATTGTTGCTAATACTTTTTTTAATTTCATCTAATCTTTCCTCCTAGTTTCGCCTAGATTGCATCAACTTTATTGATGCGTTAAATTCTCAAAATAAATTTCTTAAATAAGTTTTTATAACATTTTTTGTTTACAATACTAAAATACAGGAAATGTGTTAATACTATATTTTTCAATTGTAAAGTTTGTGTAAAGTTTAATATTTCCATCTAAAGTAGGAATATTATCTTTCTTATATATATGTCTCAATCATTATCTGCTAAATAATGAGAAACTATTCATTTTATATATTTTATGACGATACTTCATGATTCGAGAGTCAAAAGCCTTTCTTAACCTATATTGTGTATATTGATGTATAATTATTAATTATGGCGTAGTCCGCCCGAAAGTATCGTTTATATTTTGTCAAGACTCAAAGTAAAAATAGGAACGTAAGTGAGTAAAGTTTATATATAAACTTGTTGCTTATTCTGAGGCTTGTAAAAAATATGAACCCCGGGGAAAGGTAGCCAAAATTCATAATTATACAGCGATATACACTCAATAAACTAAAATAAGGCTTTTGACCCTCGAATCATTTCATAATTATTTGAATGCTTTACAGGTTCTGTGTATCATGATAAGATACTAATAACTAATTACGTTCTATGAATTATATAGAGATTCGTCGTACCGATGTTATAAAGTACTGCGGTATGTCAATCGCAATTTTACAAATGTAATAATAGATAATAAGAAAGGATGACACTATATGAAGAAACCCGATTATTTAAAATGGGATGAATATTTTATGGGTATTGCATTATTATCAACAGAGAGAAGTAAAGATCCTAGTACTAGCGTTGGAGCTTGTATCGTAAGTCAGGACAACAAGATTCTATCCGTTGGTTATAACGGGATGCCAATCGGTTGCTCCGATGATGATTTTCCTTGGAATAGAGAAGGCTCTCCTTATGACACCAAGTATTTTTATGTCTGCCACGCAGAAATGAATGCAATCCTTAACTACACAGGTACTGCAATGCATGATGCCAAGATTTATACTACATTATTTCCATGTAATGAATGTACCAAAGCTTTGATTCAAAAAGGGATTAAAGAAATTATCTATATGTGTGATAAATACTCTGAAACAGATTCCGTAAGAGCTTCTAAGAGAATGTTAGATGCTTCTGGAGTTACTTATCGTCTGTATGAACCGATTAATAAGGATATTACGTTATCTTTATAGCATAATACTTTTATTAGAATAAAAAGACATGTTAGAAGCGCTAAGTAAATAGTGTTCTAACATGTCTTTTTACATTTTGACTTATCTTTTATATCATGATTTATTTTTCCTAAATTGATAAGTAATTATACTTTGTATCACCCGAATTACTAATAGAAGCATAAATAAGGAAAAGAAGAATGCTGCCCTTATAGGATCTACAAATAGTAATCTAATAAAATATAGGATACTACATATCACGAATAACCTATCTATTATTTTTTTCTTATCCTCTTTATCAAGTTTTACTTCTTTTAATTTCTCAGTTTGATTCGTAATACAATATATCTCTTTTATCATTTTTCGATATTTAAATTTATGTGGATGAGATTTCAGATATATCTTTATATCATGCGCTGTGTCAATTAGGAATTTTTTTATCTCTTCATCGCATGGATTAATCTCCATATTCTGTTTAAGTATATCAATAGCTTTTCTCCAAGATGTCATTTTAGCATAACATTTTCCTTTTAATGTACGCACTTCGTATTTCATAAGTGCATCATCAATTTGATTGCAAATAAATACAGCTTCTTGATATCCTTTATTCTCATACATAATTTGTGCTTGATATAAGTACGTCTCCCAGTCATATGGGTTAAGCTTAATTGCTTCTAAGAATACAGCTTTTACTTTCTTATTTTGTTTTGTTTTTAAGTAGTATGCACCTATTAGACATAATAAGTCTGGGTCCTTTTTGTTCATCTTTTGGGCTAATTCAATATACTCATTCGCTTTATAATAATGATAGGTTAATAATGAAATTACTATTTTATCTCTGTATTCCAAATACTCTATGCAATCACTATCTGTATTTCCCTCAAAATAAGTATACCTTGGAAGTGGGTCATTGCTCAGTTGTTTAAAAATATATCTACTCAAACCTTTCTTAGCAAGGAATCGTTCTTCTTCCTTCCAATAGAATATCTCAGCTAACTTTCTCCATATATTTCTTGGTAAAGATGGGTGTTCTTTTAAAAATGTTAAAATTAAATCCTGAAGGATTAATTTGCAATTAAGATCCTCTAGTATATCATCTTGCAATAGTTCCTCCCAATTCTTCTCATCGAATCGTCTTAAGGTATCCTGATATAGATTTCGCAGTTTTCTTATAAAATAATTCACTTTCTGTTCGTCAGTTTGTTCTTCAACTGGTTGTTCATGTGGATAATCCAATATAAAATTTAAGCGGTGCCTAATTAACTCATCTTCATCATATTCAAGTTCATCATATTCATCTTCATCATATTCATCCTCATCAAACCCATCCTCATCATACTCATCCTCATCATACTCATCTTCATCATACTCATCTTCGTCAAACTCATCTTCATCATACTCATCTTCATCTAAACTATACTCTAATCTATTTACTATTGTTATTCTACATTTTTCTACGTTGCTTTTATCTTCATTTTGAATCTCATTTTCAAAGTAATTCTTATTATGTAATTTATTATCTTCTACGTAACTCTCTATTCTTTGGGCATTGATTTTCGCATACTTTAAAGCTCTATCGTATGCTTCTCTTAGTTTTTGAAATCCTTCTGGATCGTCCTCTGGATGATATATTTTTAATTTTCTAGCGTAAGCTTTCTTTATTATTGCTCTATCAGCAGTCTGTTCAATTTCAAGTATATCCCAGATATTCATTAATAATCATACCACCCCTCTAGCTTCTCTAGTTGTTCCTTGAGTTTTTTAGCAGCATGTCTAATCTCTCTATCATCTTGAAGAGACATCACATGCTCAAAACCTTGTAACAAACTTCCTATGTATTCTCTTTTCTCACCTAGAGACTCTTGATATAGACGCTCGCCCTTAGCAATTAACAATTTATTCTCCATACGATCTCTTGGATGAATCTTTATATCTTTTAGAGCATATAATCTTTCTTCAATTTCTTCCTTTGTCATGCTCCCTTTATTTTTTTCAATAACCAAACGCTTCCTCTCACCATTACTTAAGGAATGAACTTCAACTTCTAGAATCCCATTAATATCATAAGTGTAACGTACATCAAACTGCTCTTCTCCTGCTTTGTTCGGTGGAACCTCAATATTTAATTCTCCTAATTTCAGATTATCTTTAACCATTCGACTCTCTCCTTGATACACACCAATATTAATATGTATTTGATTATCTGATATAGTAGCTAACCTTTCAACTTTACTTACAGGTATTGGAGTGTTACGTTCAATGATTGGAAAAAAGAATCCAGATTCATATTTTTTCTCGCCTACTGACTTTGCTACTCCTGTACCTAGCGTATATGGGCAGACATCTGTTAATATAAGTTCACTTAGCGCTTCATTTCTTTCTTTTAAAGCTACTTGAATGGCAGCTCCTAATGCAACTGCTTCATCAGGATTGATATTACAGAAAGGTAACTTACCAAACATCTTACTTACAACTGATTTGATAATTGGCATTCTTGTTGCTCCCCCAATTAGAATAACAGCATCTAAATCTTTTGGCTTAAGTGAGGCATCCCTTAACGCTCGCTCAATCGGATGACGCAATCTAATAAGTAGATCACTGACGATCTTCTCAAAAAGTATTCGATCAATACTTACATCGTATGATTCTCCCTTTAGCGTAATCTCCATTCTTCCTTTACCTTCGTTCGCTAGTGCACGTTTACACATCTCTGCTTGTTTATATAAAATTGATTTTTCCATTTCATTTATTGAGCCAACTTCTATGTTTTTACTCTCTACAAAATATGAAATTAGTGCATTGGTAAAATCCTCTCCGCCAAGAAAATTATCTCCTGCAATGGATCGAACCTCCATTACCCCTTCAAATAACTCAAGAATAGACACATCAAAAGTACCACCGCCTAAGTCAAATACCATAAAGCTAGTCTCTGACTCTTTCTGATGTAATCCGTAAGCAATTGCAGCAGCTGTAGGCTCACTAATTAAACGTTCTACTTTTAGTCCTGCTAGCTCAGCAGCTCTTTTGGTAGCTTTTCGCTGAACATCATTAAAATATGCCGGAACACTGATTACTGCTTCTCTTACTTCCTCTCCGAAAAAAGCTTCTGCATCCTCTTTTAGTGATTTTATTACAAAGGAGGAAAGCTCCTCTGCTGAAAATGAATATTTACCCAAATGATATTCTTTTTCCGTCCCCATATATCGCTTAAACACCGAAGCTGTTAAATGCGGATGTGTTATCAGTCGTTCTCTTGCAACTTCTCCTACTAAAATATCATTATTATCATCAACGCTAACAACCGATGGTGTTAGATTAGACCCTAGCACATTTGGTATTATTTGAGGTCCATTCTCCGTCCAATATGCTACTAAACTGTTGGTTGTTCCTAAATCAATTCCTATTGTCACCATAAACATTACTCCTTTTTACTTAGGTTATACTTGATAACCTTAAATCGCATTATGTATTTTAATTACATGATGTAGGCTTTTGACATCAACATCATTACATATTAGCATTTTTATTTTCCCAGCATTAAGTACAGATTCTCATAATATGGTAAATCTGAAATTTATTATATAACACCTAATATGAAATTACTATAATCCATTCTATCTAGAGACAAAAAGAGCTATGACACAAGTCATAACTCCTCATTTTTTATACTTTTCAATTTATATTTACTTCGTAAATACTTCATTCTTAAACTTAATCCAGGCATCCTCATGATCAACAAAATATTTTGGACAAATCTTACCTGTAATATCATAATGCCTTATTACATTCTTTTTTGGTACGTGATATTTATTACACAACCAAGCAGTTAAATTAACTAAAGAATCATAAGTTTCTTTCGTAAATTTCCCTGATGCGTCCTGATGACAGCATTCAATGGATATTGTATCATCGTTACGGCTATTTGAGGCATAGGACATCTCATTAAGCGGAAGACATTGTACTATCTCCCCTTTGATACCTATCACAAAATGGCTACTCGCATAGGTCACATGACTTTCAGAGAGTCCCTCAAAATAGTTTCTATTATCCTCTGCAGTTGTCCCTGGATTCGCAGTATAGTGAACTACAATTCCTTTTACCCTCTTTAGTTTTGTCTGTGGTCTAGAATATTCATTTGGAGTTAGGTACATCTTCTTGATATCAATAGAGTCCACATTCTTTGCACCTTCAAATCCAATAAAATCTAATATATAAAAAGAACCAGTGAAACCAAAACTTAGAATCGTTACGATGATTAGCATAACAAAACTAAGTTTGATAATAGCCTTTATTCTCTTTTTTCTATAAAATTGTTTTCTAGATAATCTTTTCTTTTTATTTTTTCTCATGGTATTCTCACATTTTATTCAGGTCACTGAATTATTCTACTGACTATTTCTGTATGCCTTAATTGTGTTATTTTTAGTTTATAGTATCTAATACTATATCCATTATATCTTTTTTTCAGCGGAATGTATATAAAATACCTATATAATTCATTTTCTTTTGAATACTTCCATGAAAACTATCATAAAAACAATTTTATTAATTCTTTTATTCTTTTATCCTTCGATATACCAGCTTCACAAGTTCAGATAATATGACAACACTAAATGTTACACCAAATATCTTCAACCACATTGATAAATCCAATGGGATTGTTCCAAAGAAAGCTCCTGCAAATTGTATAATTAAGATTTGAAGTAAAAAAGTAATAGAGATAACCAACAACATAATTTTATTCTTAAATAAATGCTTAAATATACTTACCGAATGAAGTTCACGACAATTAAATGCATTAAATAATTGGAACAATGTAAACAAAGTAAATAATACCGTTGGTACCTGTTCTTTCGTTGCCCCTAAATAGTTGAAACTATACTGACATAAAAATACTACGGATATAAATAGACCAGTTACTCCGATTCTTACTAACATACCTTTGGATACAATATTGTCGCTACGTTTTGTTGGTGGTCTACTCATTAGATCATCATAAATTGGTTCTAATCCTAACGTAAGCGCTGGAGGACCATCCATAATAATATTTATCCATAAAAGTTGTAACGCTGTAAACGGTGCCTTAAAGCCTAAAATAATGGACGTAAACACTACAATTACAGAGGCTATATTTACGGTTAACTGAAATTGAATAAAACGTTTAAAGTTCTCGTAGATACCCCGTCCCCATACAATTGCTTTTACTATCGTAGAGAAGGAATCATCAAGAAGCACAATGTCACTTGCTTCTTTTGATACTTCAGTACCCGATATACCCATAGCAATACCAACATCGGCATTCTTTAGAGCTGGAGCATCATTGATACCATCACCTGTTACGGCAACAACATTTCCTTCTCTTTTTAATAACTTAACGACTCTCATCTTAATTGTAGGAGTACTTCTTGCTATTACGCTAATTTTAGGTAATATGTTTAATAAATCTTCATCCGATAAATCAATAATGTCCTTTGCTTCCACTGCAATATGTCCTTCTTCTAGTATATGAAGTTCACTAGCAATAGCAGTTGCTGTTACAATATTATCTCCAGTTAGAATCTTTAGATCGATTCCTGCAATACGACAATTCTTAACCGCTTCATAGACATCTTTACGTAATGGATCTGAGATAGTAACAAAACCATCAAATACCATGTCTTTCTCCATCTCTGCATGATGCAGTTCATCCTCATAATCTCTAATGGCTTCTAATTCTTTATGAGCAAAAGCAATCACACGCATGGCTTTTTCTTGTGCTTTGTTTATATAGTCTTCCACTTCTTTTTTCTTTGCATCTGCAATATCACACATGGCAATGACACATTCTGGACTACCTTTTACATAAGATATAATCTTTCCATCCACTTTACTTATTGTAGTCATATGTTTTAATTCAGATGAGAATGGAAATGCTTGTACTACATCATGATCCTGTCTCTCATCTTTGTATGATTTTCCAGTTTTCTTACATATACTAGATGCTTCATAAAAATTGAGCATTGCACATTCTGTAGGATTCCCAATGAAAGTACCTTCTTTTGAAATATCCGCTGTTGTATTTAAACAAATATTATGAATCAACCATTCAGATGATAAGTCGGACGCCTTTTCATGCCAAGTATCATCATAAAAATTAGCAACTGTCATCTTGTTCTCAGTAAGCGTTCCTGTCTTATCAGAACAGATTACATTAATACATCCAACTGTTTCTGATGCAATCATCTTTTTAACTAACGCATTTTGACGTGATAGTTTGATAATGTTAATGGAAAGTGACACTGCAACAATTGTTGGTAGGCCTTCTGGTACTGCTGCAACAATAAGAACAATACTAGTAACAAATGCATTTAAAACTTCTTCAAGTACTAACCCGCCTGACATAGCAAAAGATATCACTTCTGTTACAAATACAATTGATGCTGCAATAATACCTAGTATGGTGATTGTCTTTCCTAATCTTGCTAACTTTTCTTGTAATGGTGTGGTGGAATCATCTGTATGAGTAAGTTCTGATGCAATCTTACCAAATTCCGTATCATCCCCAACCGCTGTAACCATCATCTTACAATAACCACTTGTAATAAAATTACCAGAATAAAGCATATTACTTCTTTCTGCTAATGGTGTTTTCTCATCCGTTATGATTACATTCGCATCTTTCTTTGCAGGAATACTTTCTCCTGTTAATGCAGATTCATCTACGTTAAGTCCTATACTTTCTATCAGTCTACCATCTGCTGGAATCCTATCTCCAGTTGATAAAAGTAAGATATCTCCTACAACGATATCTTTTTGACTTGTCATAATCGTATCGCCATTGCGAAGAACTTTAATTAAAGTATCATCACTTATTTTTGAAAGAGCTTCAAAGGCCTTTGCGCTTTTCCCCTCCATTACAACAGTGATAATGACTGAAAGTGAAATTGCAGTAAAGATACCTACACATTCTAGGTAATCTGCCTCTCCACCAGTAGTTCCTCGAATAATGTTTACCACCAAAGCAATAATTCCTGCCATTACTAGCATTAAAATCATTGGTTCACTGGCAGCTCCAAGAATTCGTTTTACTAATGACTCAGGTTTCTCCCTCGTTAACGTATTCTTGCCGTACTCTGCTTGGTTTAAAGATGCTTGTTCACTCGTTAACCCTTGTGATATATCCGTGTTAAACTTATTCATCAAGGCATCTTGAGTTTCCATAAACTCCTTCACAACATGTTCCTCCTATAAATATATTCATTGGTACCAAAAATTAAAAAATCGTGTATAGCATTACTGCAATACACGAGCACAAAAAAAGACTATGTATGGCCAATAATAGCTATACATGAGTCTCGTTTATTAAGACAAGCCAGACTATTCAGTCAGTATGTTGACTTGTCACGTAAATCCTACGCAAACTACTCCCTCACGAGTTTAAAATTTATTGTAATATTATCATATTACATTATCACAGTCAAGGTTATTAATAATATTTTATCAATAACAAGTTATTAATAGTATTTTTCAATAAGCTGTATAAACATTAACCTTAATCACAACTGATTTATATAAATGATGTCAATGTATAGTAAAAAACTTCTCTTACATCTGTTCTTATAAAATAAAAGACATGTTAAAAACACTTTAATAAAATAAATGGTGTTTCTAACATGTCTTTTTAAAAGCCCTATAAAATTATTCTTTCTAAGAATATAAATATTTTCTTAAAACATAAATCATACTTATAAATATTAATCATTTTATTTACTACAAATTTGAATTATAGACATGAAAATTATCATTTCACAAATCATACTAATTATTGAAAATATAAATATATTATAATTTTTCTTTTCTTGAAATTTCATAATAGCAAAATTGCAATTTAATACAATTATTGCAAGTATAGAAATATAAAAATAAGGTGCATCCATATATGTCCGTCGCTCTCTTAGATTATTTTCTTTTATAATACTACATACTTGTACCATCATATTTATAGGTTCTTGTTGAATTATATAAATCCTGTACTTGATATGAGAATGTTATACTTACTGAAACAGATGTAGGATAAGAATAACTTACCGATGGAGAACCAAGTGAAAGTACTGTATGACCATATGCAGCAGAAATTTGTATTGTATATAAATTATTTGAATCACTTTGCGTTAATAGTTTAACACTACCCGATATGAGTTTTGCATAATTATCTGTACTCCTTAAGCGCTTTACATATTTTACCATATATACTGTCCTAGTGTCAACCACCAATCTATTAAATTCTATCTATCTTGAAATCGTGCTAATAATAAATTAATATTTAATAATTGTTAACAAATGACATTACTTAGTACTTAAACTTAATCCTGGTATCTCATTTTTAACAAAATATTTCAGACAGATCTTACCTGTAATATCATAATGCCTTATTACAATCCTTTTTGGCACAACGTAAACTCCCCCCAACTCGCCATGAAAATAGAAAAATCACTAGCATTTTATAAATACTAGCGACTTTTCTAATTATATTTATAATAGCGCCAAGAAAATTGGCACGAGGCTTAATTCCCTTTTAACTATTCGATGTTACTCTTCTACGCTATAGTTAGGAGCTTCTTTTGTAATATGAATATCATGAGGATGACTTTCTCTTAATGATGCAGCTGAAATCTTAACAAACTTACCAGTTGTCTTAAGAGTTTCAACTGTCTGAGCTCCACAGTAACCCATACCAGAACGTAATCCACCAACTAGTTGGAATACAGTATCTTCTACTGTTCCTTTATAAGCCACACGACCTTCAACGCCTTCTGGCACTAGTTTTTTAGCATCTGATTGGAAATATCTATCCTTACTACCATTTTCCATAGCTGCGATGGATCCCATTCCACGATATACTTTATATTTTCTACCTTGGAATAATTCAAATGTTCCTGGGCTTTCATCACAACCTGCAAAGATACTACCCATCATACAAAGGTTAGCACCTGCTGCGATTGCTTTTGTCATATCTCCTGAATATTTAATACCACCATCTGCGATGATTGGTACTCCATACTCTTTTGCTGCTTCATAACAATCCATGATTGCTGTTACTTGAGGTACACCAATACCTGCAACGATTCTTGTTGTACAGATAGAACCAGGTCCAATACCAACTTTTACTGCATCTACTCCTGCTTCAATTAATGCTTTTGTTGCTTCTTTCGTTGCAACATTACCAGCGATTACTTGTAGTTCAGGATATTTTTCTTTTACAGATCTTACAGTATTCATTACATTTGCAGAATGACCATGTGCAGAGTCAATAACAATTGCATCTACTTTTGCTTTTACTAGAGCATCTACTCTTTCCATGATGTTGTTTGTAATCCCTACAGCTGCTGCACAAAGTAATCTTCCTTGTGAATCTTTTGCTGATAACGGATACTTGATTTGCTTTTCAATATCTTTAATTGTAATTAATCCAGATAAGTTACCTTCACTATCAACGATTGGTAATTTTTCTTTTCTAGCTTTTGCAAGGATCTCTTTTGCTTCACTTAAAGTAATTCCAACTTGTGCAGTAATTAGACCATCTGATGTCATACAATCTTTAATCTTTCTACTAAAGTCAGTTTCAAACTTTAAATCACGATTCGTAATAATACCAACTAATTTCTTACCCTCTGTAATTGGAACACCAGAGATACGGAATTTAGCCATTAGGTTATTCGCATCTTCTAATGTATGTTCTGGTGATAAATAAAATGGATCTGTTATAACACCATTCTCAGAACGTTTTACTTTATCAACCTCTTCTGCTTGAGCTGCAATTGACATATTCTTATGAATAACCCCAATTCCACCTTGTCTTGCCATTGCGATTGCCATTCTGTGTTCTGTTACAGTGTCCATACCCGCACTCATCATAGGAATATTTAACTTAATTTTCTTCGTTAAATATGTGGATAAATCTACTTGATTTGGTATGATTTCTGAATAGGCAGGTACTAATAATACATCGTCAAATGTAATGCCATCTCCGATAATAGCTCCCATTTTAAATATCCTCACTTTCATCTTAATGTTTATTGTTTTTTGATATACCTAATAGGATAACGAATCTGTTATCGATTGTCAACTAAAAAGTTAATTTTCTATACTATAGAAGGCCACACTTAGATATACTAACTTGATACTCACGTAAGTTACCACCATTTTGGATGTAATCTTATCCTTCACAATTCTCGCTAATAGGGTCATTAATTAATGTTGCCGCTCTGAATTTATGATTATGTTCATCATTAATTGAAGTAAAGTTTTTTATAAAATGAATGTGTCTGTCGCCTACTTGTATTGCTCCAGAAGATCTTCCACAAAAAGTATGATAGTGGCCCTCGTAATAATCTGTTCTAAACTTCACTTCATGATAATGATCTTCACCACATTGTATTGCTTCTCCTGTTACTGCAGCAAATCTATGATTATGAGGGTCTGTTTGCACTTCTGCTATCAGAACCGATCCAACAAGCTCATGAACATGCTCATGAACTCTTTCTTGCACATTATTTTCACATCTTTGTTGACCACCTAGTTCATATGCTGGCCAATTAACTGTTTGTTGCCTATGTTGACTATTATTATATCCCATATATTCCACTTCCTTTTATAATTTTGCGGCATAAAATTACCCTGTTATATTATATGAATGTCTTCATTATTGGTGTTGAAATAAAGGATTACAACTCGAAAATAATCGCGCAACCATGTTTAGCGAACAAAAAAAGGTTCTCACTTAACGCGAAAACCTTTTTGGCTTAATATGTTATAACTTTTCTAGGAGCTTTTTGTTTCATACAAGCAATCATCTTCTCGGATGGCTCAAATAGAATCTTAGTCATCTGATTGCCTACTTGCATCATGATTACATAAGGTTTTACACTAGAATCACCTGATGAGAAATCACGAACTTTTATATTCTGTATATGTGTATATTGATCTAATTCGTGTGATCCTATTGGTGCTGCAATCGTTACTTGTTCCATATCAATGCGTAGTTTTGTTTTTCTTCTTGAGTTCCCCATAATCTTATCAAAATCTAACTGACCATCGCAAAATACATATTCATATTCTACATTTAACCTTGGGAAATAAAAAATGATGACTGCAATGATAGCTACTGCAAATATCATTAAAAATGATGCTACAAATGACAACATAACAGATGCTACGGCAATAAATATTAATCCAAATCGCGCAAGATAACTTCCCATGGTTTCTTTTCTTTTTACGCTAGCTTCAGCATATAGTTCGTTCATACCTTTTGTCCTCCTAAATTTTTAATGCCCCATATACTTCTATTATATAAACGCATATTTATCCTAATTATACTAAATTGAACCTTAGAATGAAAGGGGGTTTGACCAAATTCATGCAATTTATATAATTTTAACAATTTGTTTAAATTATTATTCATCCACTGTATATCAACTTATATTTGAAATAATATTTGCATAAGAAAAAAGCTATAACCATTCATTAATTCATAAGAAAGACATATAATTCCTACTTGAATTAATCATCATAAATTGGTTATAGCTATTTTCTAATCTATATAATTAAATTTTGCAAAATTTATTTTATAACTATTGCTTAGTAATGAATTACATCATACCCATTCCGCCTGCACCTGCTGGCATAGCTGGAATATCTTCTTTGATTGTTGCAACTACAGATTCTGTTGTTAATAATGTAGATGCTACACTTGTTGCATTTTGAAGAGCACTTCTTGTTACTTTAGCTGGATCTAGGATACCAGAAGCAACCATGTCTACGTATTCCTCTTTTAATGCATCGAAACCATATCCTGGTTTTTGTTCTTTTACTTTGCTAATGATTACAGAACCTTCAAGTCCTGCATTCGCAGAGATGTGGAATAATGGTGCTTCTAATGCTTTTAAGATGATATTAGCACCAGTTTTTTCGTCACCTTCTAAGGAAGCTGCTAATTTTTCTACTTCTTTTGATGCGTGAATATATGCTGATCCACCACCTGAGATAATACCTTCTTCAACAGCTGCTCTTGTAGCTGCTAGTGCATCTTCCATACGAAGTTTAATTTCTTGCATTTCTGTTTCAGTAGCAGCACCTACACGGATGACTGCAACTCCGCCTGCAAGTTTAGCAAGTCTTTCTTGTAATTTTTCTCTATCAAAATCAGAAGTTGTTTCTTCAATTTGTGCTTTGATTTGGTTAATTCTTGAACTAATTGCTTCTTTATCACCTTCACCGTCAACGATGATTGTATTTTCTTTTTGAACTTTAACTGATTTGGCGCGTCCAAGAAGATCCATAGTAGCTTCTTTTAATTCATATCCTAATTCTTCTGAGATTACAGTACCACCAGTTAAGATAGCAAGATCTTCAAGCATTGCTTTTCTTCTATCACCATATCCTGGTGCTTTAACAGCAACTACAGAGAAAGTTCCTCTTAATTTGTTAATAACTAATGTAGATAATGCTTCACCTTCAACATCTTCTGCAACGATTAATAATTTAGAACCAGATTGAACGATTTGCTCAAGAATTGGAAGAATTTCTTGAATGTTAGAAATCTTCTTATCTGTAATAAGGATGTATGGATTCTCAAGGTTAGCTTCCATCTTATCCATATCTGTTGCCATGTATGCTGAGATATATCCACGGTCAAATTGCATACCTTCTACTAGATCTAATTCTGTCTTCATAGTCTTAGATTCTTCGATTGTAATAACACCATCATTTGATACTTTTTCCATCGCATCAGCTACTAATTGACCAACTGTTTCGTCACCAGCTGAGATAGCAGCTACCTTAGCGATTTGATCTTTACCATTAATCTTTGAACTCATAGATGCAATTGCTTCAACAGCAACTTCAGTAGCTTTTCTCATACCTTTTCTTAAGATAATTGGATTAGCACCAGCAGCTAAGTTCTTGATACCTTCATTAATCATTGCTTGAGCTAATACAGTTGCAGTTGTTGTACCATCACCAGCAACATCGTTTGTCTTTGTTGCTACTTCTTTTACAAGTTGTGCACCCATATTTTCAAATTTATCTTCTAACTCAATTTCTTTAGCAATTGTAACACCATCGTTTGTAATTAATGGAGCGCCAAATGATTTATCAAGTACAACGTTTCTTCCTTTTGGTCCTAAAGTTACTCTAACTGTATTTGCTAATTGATTAACACCTGCTTCAAGTGCTTTTCTAGCTTCTGCACCATATTTGATTTCTTTTGCCATCTTTACTTCCTCCTATTAATCTATCCTATTTAAACTTTTCTATCAATCGTTATAACTTCTAAGTAATAAACAATCTAAATCTTTCAATATACGAATTAGTCTTCTACAATTGCTACGATATCATTTTGTTTTACAACCATGAATTCTTCATCTTCTAGTTTTACTTCTGTTCCAGCATATTTGGAGTAGATTACTTTATCTCCAACTTTTACTTGCATTGTTACTTCTTTACCATCTACAACTCCACCTGGTCCAACCGCAATTACTTCTGCTTGTTGAGGTTTTTCTTTTGCTTGACCTGGTAAAACGATTCCTGATTTAGTTGTCTCTTCTGCAACTAATTGTTTTAATACTACTTTGTCTCCTAAAGGTACTAACTTCATTATATTTCCTCCTTATAATTGCCTTTTATTTAATTATTAGCACTCACTCTATTCGAGTGCTAACTGATAGATATATATTAGTAAATTTGCATTTATTATGCAACTATATATAGTTTACAATATAGTCATATATCCTTGTTTATATTATTCATTCTAATATATACTCATTTTATCTCACTAATACTCACTTTATCATATTTTTTCATTATATTAGTTATAAATAATACTATTTATGTTCTTTGATAATATCCTAAACTTTGAAACTCAGATTCCGAGTTTAAAAATTCATATTACTCATAATCAATTATTTTATTATCTCTCGCATAATAGAATAAATATTGTTGTGCATACCCCCCATATTCGCCAAAATGCTCTTTTGCAAACGTTTGTATTTCCTCTTTACTTGTTTCCTTCTTATAATAAATATTTTCCATTATTCTCTTAATCCATACATCAATTGGAAATGAATCTCTTCTAGATAACCCAAAGAGCATAACACAATGAGCTACTTTGGTCCCTACACCTTTGATCTGAAGCAATATTTTTAACGCATCCTCATTATTTTTAGTAGCGATTAATTCATTAGTTACACTTCCATCTATTACTTTCTTACAAGCATCCACAAGATATGGTGCACGAAATCCTACTTTCAATTCACGAAATTCCACTTCACTAAGCTTCCCCAAAGATTCTACTGTTGGAAAACTATAATAACTTTTTCCATTATATTCACCAATCTTTGAACCATACTGCTCTGATAGTTGATTTACAATGTGCTTGATATGAGGAATTTGTTTATTTTGAGATATGATAAAGGTAATTAATATCTCAAAAAAATCTTGGTTTAATAATCTTACACCATATTTCGAAGTGATTGCATCTTCTAGTTTATTATCTTTTAATAATAACCATTCTTTTATCTTTTTATAATCATTATTAAAATCAAAATATTTTTCCCATATATTCTTGTAATCTGATAACGATGTATTATAAAGAATCACGTTCTTCTGAACTTGTTTCACTCTTAGAAGTTTATTCATAGCAACAATGATATATTCGTTATCCAGTAACTTTTCAAATCGAAAACATTGTCCACATTCTAAGGTTTGTCCCAAATCAAAGTCTTCTATTTCTTCTATATATAAATCATTCTCTATTTCTTTTATGATCATTGCTTCTCCTCTTCTAAATACATAAGGATTAGATTATGAAAAGCCTTTCTTAACCTACATTGTGTATATTGATGTATAATTATAAATTTTGGCGTAATCCGGCTGAAAGTAACGTTTATATTTTGTCAAGATTCAAAGTAAAAATAGGAACGTAAGTGAGTAAAGTTTATACATAAACTTTTTGCTTGTTTTGAAGCTTGTAAAAAATATGTTAAGTTTGTTTTGTAAACTTTATTAAAGGAAAGGTAGCCAAAACTTATAATTATACAGCGATATACACTCAGTAAACTAGAATAAGGTTTTTCACTCCCTAATCCAAATCTCCGTGAAAGAAAGGAAGGACCTAAGAAACCTATGTTTCTAAAATCCTTCCTTTAATAACTTGTTTCTATATGGTCTGTTCACTTAATAGATTACTCTTACTGTTTCTATAATTAATTAACTTCCCCTTATAGACCTTCTTTAATTTCGGACACATCCGTATGTCAAATGGCCTTACTAAGCCATAACTTTTATGGAACAAATCAATACCGCTTCTTTCTAATATGTAAGCGATGAACTGCGAACAGAAATAACGATTCTTATCATTAACTGGTATATTCACCATAACTCCTAAGATTCCAAGAAAATTATAGGAGTATTTCTCTTTGTTCTCCTTAAATATCTCAACCTCTTGTTTGATGCGTTCATATTGCTCTTTGGTTACCTTAAGACTGTAAACACTACATGCTGTCTCAACATATTTACCAAATACTCCACGATCAATTTCTTCCTGAATGAATCCAGTAATAAAAGGATTATTCGGTCTTTTTCTTCCAAAGCTGTACATCTCTAATAATTCGGCATCAAATGCAATAGAAGCATGTGCATAGGGTTCTCTTGTGTATAATTTAATTAGCCTAGCAAAATAGGTTCTAGTTTGTGTCAATACGATATAGACCTCTAACTCATTTTCCTTCTTATGTTTGTGTTGAAAATGAGGAAACATTTTTAAATTATTTGAGTTACTCATACCCATATATTCCTTCCTCTTGCATAAACAAAATATCGTGAATGAATCATTATATTATTCTTCACTGTTAAGAAGTGCTTTTATTTCTCTTGCTTTCTCTTTGATTCGTTCATTAGCATTACGTGAAGTAAGTACTCTTGATACCCATCTACCAGATTCATCATGATTTCCAGCACGACGTGCTAATTCAGCTACTAAGTAAGTTACTGTTATTTCATCCATTCCACACATTGGGAACATTTCTTTTGAGAATGCATTTGAAAATCCCTCAAAAGAATTTGTTATTAATTCAAGTTCTTCTTTCGCAAGTTCTGCTTTTACTTGTTCTATATTTTCAGTATTTTCTGGTAAAGTTTCTGCCTTACCTCTTAATAACCATGCTAATTTTAAACAAGTATATGCTCTCTCACTTGTTTTTCCTCTCTTAACAATGGTATTAACTAAGGCAAGCTTATGTTTTGCAATAGCATCATCATAAGATACGATATCTCCCTCTTCTTTTAAACCTTTAAAATTAGTGGAAATCTGTTCTCTTACTAATTTCGCTTGAGGAGAAGTAATCGCATTGAAAAAACGATTGACTGACGCATAACCACAACGTGGACATACTGTGACATCGTATTTTAAAGAATCAACTTCTTGGTATCTTGGACGTAAATCAGTATCTGCTGATACTAATTTTACTTTACCTGTACGAATTGTCTTTGATTTAAATTCATTATCACATACTGGACATACATGTGTCTTATCAAAAAGTAAATCTGTTTCTTTTACTTCATGTACTTCATTTGCAGCGCTATCTGCTTTCGCTTTTTTCGCTGCTTCTTCCTCATAAATGTCCATTTCGCTTAATTTACCTAATCCAAATTGCTCTAATCCTGAAAATAAATTACTCATAACGCCCCTCCTATACTGGCTTATAAGAACTCTTTAGTGATACGATTCTATTAAATACTAGATTGTCTTCTTTTGAGTCCTTAGAATCTACACAGAAATATCCATGTCTTAAAAATTGATAGCTATCAAGTCGTTTTGCTTCCCCAAAACTTGGTTCTAAATAACATTCTTTTAATATATTTAATGAATTTGGATTTAAATTTAATGAACCATCTTCATTATATACTCCTTTTTCTTCATCCACTATATTTTCATATAATCTTACTTCTGCTTTTGTTGCAGTAGTAGCTTCCACCCAGTGAATCGTTCCTTTTACCTTACGTTCATTAAAACCAGATCCACTCTTCGTTGCTTTATCATAAGTACAGTGTACTTCTAAGACATTACCTTGATCATCCGTAATATAATTTTCACATTTCACAAAATATGCATGCATTAATCTTACTTCATTTCCCGGGAATAATCGATAGTATTTTTTTGGTGGTTCCACCATAAAATCTTCTCGTTCGATATAAAGCTCTCTACCAAAAGGAACTTGTCTTGAACCCATTTCAGGATTCTCCTGATTATTTGCTACATCAACATATTCAATTTCACCCTCTGGATAGTTCGTAATTACTAATTTAATTGGATCTAATACTGCCATCATTCTAGGTTTCTTCAACTTAAGATCTTCTCTGATACAGTATTCTAACATTGCATAATCAACAGAACTTTGACTCTTAGATACACCACATAATTCCATAAACATACGAATGGATTCTGGTGTAAATCCTCTTCTTCTAAGCGCGCTAATAGAAACTAGTCTTGGATCATCCCAACCATCTACAATACCGTCGTCTACTAGCTTCTTAATATATCTCTTTCCTGTAATTACATTAGTTAAATATAATTTTGCAAATTCAATTTGTTTTGGTGGATTCTCATATTCTAATTCTGTGACAACCCAATCATACAATGGTCTATGATCTTCGAATTCAAGTGTACAGATCGAATGTGTGATTCCTTCAATCGCATCTTCAATTGGATGTGCAAAATCATACATCGGATAGATACACCAAGTATCTCCTGTGTTATGATGTGTCATTCTTGCAACACGGTAGATAATTGGATCACGCATATTAATGTTTCCAGAAGCCATATCAATCTTCGCTCTTAATACTTTTGAGCCATCTGGGTATTCCCCATTCTTCATATCTTCAAATAATTCTAAGTTCTCATCTATGCTTCTATCTCGATAAGGGCTATTTTTACCTGGTTCTGTTAATGTTCCTCTATATTCTCTGATTTCTTCTGGGGTTAAATCACATACATACGCCTTCCCCTTCTTAATCAGCTTAATTGCTGCTTCATACATTTGTTCAAAGTAATTGGATGCAAAGAATAGACGATCTTCAAAGTCTCCACCAATCCATTTTACATCTTCTATAATGGATTCTACGAATTCTGTTTTCTCCTTCGTTGGGTTGGTATCATCGAATCTTAAATTAAATTTACCGTTATACTTATTGGCTAATCCACTGTTTAATAAAATAGATTTAGCATGTCCAATGTGTAGATATCCATTAGGTTCTGGTGGAAATCTTGTCTGAACAGTCTTACAATGTCCTTCTTCGATGTCTTTGTCTATTATTTGTTCAATAAAGTTCTTTGAAATAACTTCTTTTTCTGATACTAAGTTATCTTTCTCCACAATTACCCTCCTTAAGTCATTTAAAATCGTTTGTATACATCATACCATATAATTGCGTATTATAAAAGTACAGATTTAATTTTTGGAGCTTACCAGTGATGGATAGCTTGATTGGTACAAACTAAAAATAAAAGGACTTATTTCTCTGAAATAAGTCCTTTATGTTATAATAATTTAGTTCATATATTAAAGTATTTCATACCCTAATTTCATAGCAACCTAATGCTACAAATGGGCACTCCTATGTAATCAATCCACATATTTATTAATTAGAAGAAAATATGTGCTCCGATTTTTTTATGATTCGCATGCTTTCTAGCTAAATATTTGGAATATACAGTAAAATGCTTATAACTTCCAATATTATTATTTCCTTCAAGCGCTTCTTTAGCTGCTTTAACACTAAGCTTTTGAGCTTTTGTACTGTAATGACTAAATTTCTTTAATTCTTTTGACAATCTACCATTGTATGCAACTGTAAATTGTACCGACCACTTTCTATCATAAATTACACCCTTAATAGAACTTGGATATGCTTTGTTCTTTACACGGTTTAATACTACATTGGCAACTGCTAGCTTACCAGTATAGGACTGATTACCTGCTTCTGCTTGGATTAAACAAGCTAAGTATTTAAGTTGAGCACTTGTATATGATTTCTTCTTAGACTTAACTGTAACCTTTGCTTTCACTGTACTTGCATTTGCTACACTTGTATCTTTATTTATTGAGTTTTCTGTTGTATTGGTTTCTGCTGCGAATGCATTAATGTAGTTTGTGTTAAAAAGTAATGCAGCCACAAGCATACATATTAATAGCTTCTTCGTTTTCATAATTAATCTCCTTTTAATAACCTTACTTATAGGCTATCTTTGGTAGTTCATATTTGCAGTTAGCATATTACAAACAAGAAATAATTTTCTGTTTTTCAGTAATAATTTCTTAACATTTATTTAATAATTATACCATGTTATTTAAAAAAATCAACCCTTTTGGACTCTTTTTTTATAACAAACTCCTACATTGTTCTTACTTTGTCCAATTTTATTGTTAAATTGTATATACAAAGCCACTTTCCAGTTATCTTATTATCTAATATGTATATCCTATTTTGTTAACAAATTATTTCATACATTTATCTGATAAATTACAAAACTTATATTTGTAAACTTTCACACATTAACTAGTATCTTAAGCTATTCATATCTTACACAATAAACATAATTATATGAATTAGCGACAGAAACCTAGGTTTTATGCTATATTAAAGCAATATCTTTTTAGACTCAGATCTTCCAAAAGCTCTTTCACTCAAAAAACCCTTCCTTGACTTTTATTAGACAAGGAAGGGTTTTCTCGTTATTAATTTATTAATTATTATTTACTAATTAAATTTTATACTATAATATCCAGATGTAGTCTTACTATATTTATACACTTTAATATAATAGGTTCTAGCAGGCATAGCACCTTTTGTAGCATACGTATTGCTTTCTGAATCGTATAAGCTGAATGTACTACCAAACAATATAATTCTACTACTTGCAGGAATAAATTCAAATTTTATTGTATCGCATGATTTTGCTTTCACATCGAAACTTAATTTGCGACTCTTGCTTAATCTTACTTTATACCAATCTACTTTCTTCACACTATCTTCTGATAATACTAATCCTGTCGCAGTTTTACCTTTTGGGATAGTTGTTGCTTTCTTCTTTGAAGCGCTTCCATTTTCTAAAACAGCTGTAAAAGTATAACGCAGCCTATAATCTTTTAAGGATTTTGCAATAATATAATAGGTAAATAGCATGTGGAGTGATGGGTACTGTTACATCTGCCGTTGTAGTTCTTGATTATTAAATTTAAATAATAGGTACCTTTCGATTTAGCGTGAGCACCCATATCATTTTTAAGCGTATCAGCACTAAAAAAACCTGAATACCTATTTTCCCTTTATACACTCCTGTAACATCAGCAGCAAATACATGAATATGCAATTCTATTCCTACAATATTTAGCTAGTTTATTAGTCATTGTTCTCTAAGTTACTTTTTGCTACCGACAAGTTAACAATCATCTTGGCAGCTTCTTCTCTTGTTAGGTAATCGTTTGGTCTAAATTTGTTTCCTTCTACAATACCAAGGGCTTTCGCCAAGGCAACATATCCTAAATATTTGTCTGGGATCTTATTGCTATCTTTAAAATCAGTATGATAGATTTTGGAATAGTTCGCTATTTTCTTAAGGCCTACTTCTGTGATAAGGGTCTTAACTGCATCGATTCGTTTTACTTTTGCAGTACTTTCTGAGGTTGAGGACGATTCTGTTAGATTATCAGTATCTAATATGGATAAAAGCTTCTCAAATTCTGCTTTTGTTATTTTTTGCTCTGGTAAGAATTTACCACCTTCAAAACCTACTCCCATATCTGCTAATAGCTCAATTTCTCTTTTTGCGCTACTTTTTGAAATATCAGAATAGGAATAATTAGTTGCTTCTTTATATTCATCTCCATTCCCATCTAATTGTTTTCCGGTAAATGGTGAGATGAGATTTGGCATTACATCTGCACGATATACTAAACGTACTTCTGGTTTATCGTTTACCGTATTAACTTCATATTTTAGTCCATAACCTTCTTTTGAAATATATTTTTCAAAAGCTTCATCCGCGCTCATAGCACCTTTTTTCGATTCGAATGATAGATTATCTTCCCAATCATAGGAATACTCATATATTTTGCCTGTTACTCCGTCTACTGCACCATAGATTCCATTATATAGGTAGGTAATTCCTTCATTGACTCTCTTATAATTATAGCTATATCCACCATACACTGGATTTTCTTTGGAATAAGCTACAACATAATCATTATTGTCGCTATAGAATTTACTGTTGCTAAAGTAATTTGGTATTTGAGTATTTGCGAACTTTTCAAAGATATCTTTTGCTTGTTCTTTTGTATATTTTACTTTAATATCATCCCATTTATCTTCACCAATATCATAACTATTTGGAACACTTGCTGAGAAAGATAGAACTTTACCAGTCTTTGCATCAACATTTGCATTGGCATATGCTCGATAAGTGTCTTTATCCCCATCTTTTACTGTTCTAGGATCTGTAAAATTGATGTTCCATATATATTGATGGCTTTGTTTTGAAGAATTCTGTTCGTATTTCATAAGAGTTGCTGTTGCTTTCTTCAAATTTGAATCAATATATAAAGAATCGCAGCTAGTCACTTTACTTACTGCCTCTTTTTTAGTAAGCAATCCTTCTAATTCTTTAATACTACTGATTTCATTAGGAGTTAATGTTACACCCTCATCCGCTTTCGATGACTCTTTCTTTGAGTCGCTTAAAGTTTGCTTATTTTCGCTATTATCAACTGTCCATGTGCTATTTGTCTTATAAATCAATCCTGTTTTCGCATCAACAGATAAGTAACTAAGATCTGGCTGATATGCTAAGAATACTCTTGACTTTGTAAAACCATTTAAATCAATACGATATGCAATATAATATGAAAGTACCATCTTAAGCTGATCTTTCATCCTATCTGCCGCTTGCTCCTTGGTTAACTTCACATCTTTACTAGGAATACTTACATTATAAAGCCAATTAATTGATGCTCCTGCAACCTTTTTGGTCTCAGAATTAACAGCTACTGTCACTGTATTATCTGGCATCGGAATTCCATTTTCCACTCTTTGATAAGAATACGTGTACTGCCCGCTATACGCTCCATCTAAAGACGAAGATAGATATTCTATTTTTCCCGATACACTAGGAGCTATTATCTTAATAAAATCATCTGCTATGGATTTTAATTCACTTTTTAAATATTTTGGAGCTCTATCTCTTTGTGTCTGTGATGAATTTTCGTAATTAATGATATTTCCATTCGTATCACAAGTCACAGTAATCATATCTTTATCATTAATTGTATTTTTATTATCGCTCCAGGTCAGATACCATTCTCCTGAATTGATAGAACTCTCGTTAAAAGAATGACTAAACTCACTTAACGACTTTGGTATTGTTATTTTTGATTTTACTATCTTAACAACTTTCTCTAGTGCGGTAGAACTTGGCTCCTCATCGGATACCGTAATGGAAGTTCCTGTCACTACGCTTCCTAACTTTCCTTGTGTCATAGCACTATTGGTTAAGTAACTCTTTGTGTTTAGACTTGTTACTTGCATTGCCTGTGCATTGATAGGTATCATACTAACACTTAAGCATAATGCTAGGATAGTACTGGCTTTTCTCTTACTTGTTTTCCTCTTGTTAATTTCCATTCTTTTTTTCTTCTTCATGCTTATCATCCTTTCGATTCATAATTAATTTTTAACTATCTATCATTTTTATAAAGGTTCCTAAAACATACTTTTATAGCTATTCTGAAAATAATGTTAGATTCATTCTTATTTCATAGCTATAACTTACTTTTTTCTTCCTAGTTCCATATTTTTTATAAGTAAGTCTAACTATGAAATACTGAATGTTCTATCTTCCACATAATTAATACTATTGAGATACGGAAAGGTTGCATGAAAAAGAAAATTTTTTATATAAGTGTGAAAGAGCGTTGAAGCTAAAGAGAAGTATCAATTACATCTTTAATTCAATAAAGTAGATAGTTTCGTAATCACCTAATTTATTTATAGAATTGAAAGAAACTCTTCAAAGCATATTCCATTTCGTGGCGGAATATTCATCTGATTGGTGTACGTTATCGCTTGATTTAAAAATTCTACTGCTTTCTGAACCGATACGATAAAACTCTCTCCCTTTGTGACACCTCCAGCCACTATAGAAGAAAATACGTCTCCAGTTCCAGCACGATTCTCACCTATCTTTTCTATAATGATAGATCTTGGTTCCTTCCCTTTTTCATAAACATAATTCTGTATTCTATTCTGATATTCAATTCCTGTAATAACAATCTTGTCCGGTCCCATAACAGATATACGCGTGGCAATATCAAAAAGTTCATGCTCCTCATGCTTTCCAAAATGGTAAGATTGGTTTAACAGTTGATAACATTCTGTAAGATTCGGAGTTATGATATCCACAAAAGGGAGCAAATCTATTAACTTATTCCACATGCTAGGGTTCGTAATAGAGTATAGCTTACCATGGTCACCCATAATCGGATCTAAGATAACTACAGTATCTTGCTTTTTAAAATATCTCACAAAGTCGATAATCATATCCACTTGTTCTAAGGAAGCTATAAAACCTATATAAATCGCATCGAATTCTAGATGAATGTCTTTCCAATGGTTAATGTACGCTTCCATATGTTTCGTATAATCATCTATATAGTATCCTGGAAACGCAGCATTGGTTGATAATATTGCTGTTGGCAAGATACAACCTTCTATCTTCATTGCTGATATAATAGGTAATGAAACGGTCAACGCGCATCTTCCATGTCCAGATAGATCATTAATTAATGCTATTCGTTTGATAATAATCCTCCTATCTTTATACTCTACCTTTTATGGGGTTAGAGCTTTAAATCCTTTTTTTCGTACTGAGATAGACTTTTAACTCTCTATCTTTTATAAACTCATACATATATTATTTTCAAAAAATTCAAAACCAAATAGTGCTTGATAGATTGCTTGAAGTTCAAGGTATACTTGTCTTTCTTCCAGTTCTTTTCCTAGTTCAAGAGTCATAATTAGATATTCATCTGTAAGAACTCGACTCTGAATATTGCTCATCTTAAATCCATTTTTAAGATAAAAGGCAATTCTGCGATTGCGAACCTCCTTCTTTTTCTCATCCATTTCAACCTCTGGATTCTCTACTTCAATGATAACGGACTCATATCTACCTTGTAATTCTCTCTTAATCGTTTCCACAATAGAACTTCCTAGTCCTTTCGAACGATGCTTATCTATGACTGCAAAATAGTCCATGAGTAGTCCTCCATTTTCCTTTGCTTTCGTCATAAATGCATATCCTAAAGGTTCTAAGTTACGAAAGAATCCGTAACTAATGTATTTACCTTGCCCAGTGGATTCCTCAATGATATCATATGGTTTAACTTCACTTTCTGGGAAATCATGAATTAGGTATGTTTGATAAAAATTGTATTGCTCTTCTTCTTTTAACTCTTTCATCGTTATGTTATTATTTTCCATTTTTCTTATCCTCTTGTATTCTTGGTAAATGTATTCTATATTGTGCCGTAATTTTGTAGCCTAGTTATTAGTTCAGATTCATTAGATATTTAGTAGCCTTTTTTCATATAGCTCTGAAATCCTATTATATATCTTGTGAATCTCGATATTCAATTACGGTACCCTCTGGTGAGATGATCTTGAATAATTTTCCTTGATTCACTTGATAAACAATTTCTCCATTTTTTTTCTTAAACCCAGTAAATCCTCTTTGCTCTAATCTGATTACCTCTTCTTCTATATTATCTGTTAAAAAGCAGATGTGCGCAATTCCTTCATGCTCTTGATTGATTGCCGATAATGCATGTTCTCCTTTACCTGTTTGGAGCTCTATCATTAAGATATCATTGGTTAACCAAGTATTGTATTCGCGTCCATGAAAATCTGGAGTTTCTTCTATGATTCGAAAATCTAACATCTTGGTATAGAACTCTAAGGAATCTTTATATTGGTTTGTTTGGATGCATATATGGTGTAGTGATTGGATACTCATGATATTTTCCTCTTTCTGATTGTTTTGCATAAAAGTTCCTCTTGAATTATTACTTGTATTTATGCTTTGTTATTATTTTTATTATAACACAATTTTTGTTACCAAATCTTAAGTTAATTACTCTAAATTAAGAAAAATATCCTATACCTAATAAAATAATTAAACAAGGAGCCTATGCTCTAATAACTGTAAGTACAGTATAAGAGTATAGACTCCTTATGTATTTAATCAAATAATATCAATTATTTTTACATCTGATTACTTATTAAATAGTTTTGCAAGTTCTGAATCTGTTTTTTCAAATGCTTCTGCTGCGCCTTTGATTTGTTTTCCTAGTCCTTCAACTACATCTGGGAATTTATCTAATTCTTTTTTTAACTTTTCATATTCTTGAAAGAATCCATCTTGAGCTAATCCATCCCATGCATCTATTACAGCATCAACTTTTTTATCTAATGAATCCAAACTATGTTTAATCTCACCAGCATAACCAATAACATCACCTCCTTGTTTACTTAACTCCTCTGGTGTTACTTTAATTCCTGCCATATTATTTCCTCCTATAATACCTATATTATTTGTATTTATATTAACCCTTAAAAGGGGTAATACCGACTATATTTAATATAGATTCCTTAACGAATCTGCACCAAATTTTTCAGTTACAACTTCTTCTGTTAATTTTATTAAATCTTCTTGGTATTTAATATACTTTGCTTGTTCACTTATGGTATCAAATTGCTTAGAAGCATAATTAATAATTACAGCTAGATCATTCATTAAATCTGCGTACCTTTTAATATCTTTGGACCAATGTGAATCTATTTTATCAAAAAATTTCTCACCAGCTTCAGATTTCCATCCAATTTCTTTTAAATTTTTTATTTTCTGAACTAAGTTCTTATCAATCTCTGATAGCGAATCTGCATCTTTTTGAAATGCCCTTGATGCTTTATGAAAAATTTCTGTATCAAAACTAAAATCATTATTTGACTCATAAGCTATACTCACAACATTTTCCTCCTATCAAAATTAATTAATTCTGGCTTCATTTTAATAGCTAAATTCATTTCTTCATCTGCTTTTAGTGAATCTCCCATTTCTCTATACATATCTGCTCTCGTAACATGTACTTCTGGGGCATCATTAATTTTTTCAATAAAAGCTAATAGTTCTAACCCCTTTTCATAATCTTTTAGCCCTTTTAAACATAGTACTCTAAACATATATGCATCCATTAATGTTGGCTCATGGATAGTAATCAAGCGATACATGGATATTGCTTCTTTATAATATTGCTTAGCTTCTTCATCTTGTCCTAATTTTTGTAATGCTAATGGTCTATAATAATACGCAGCTCTCACATAAATATTGTCATCGACATCTTTGGCTAGTATTTCATTTGCATTATTTAATAATGATTCATATTTTTGTATAGCAAGGTATACATTCATTAGCAAATACCTTGCTTCATAATCTATTTCATCATCACGTTCAAATTCTTTACACTTTTCAAAAAAATCTCTAGCCTTTTCAAAATCCTGTTTAATAGTATATAGTTTTCCTTGCTCTAAAGTAAGATTTCTTTCCTCTATCTCAAAACCATCCATATTCATAGCCGTTTGAATCATATCCAAAGCTTCATCATATCGATTTGTCAATGTATGATATTTAATACTATCATAAAATAGCGATATATCATTTGGAAACAGCACTAATGCTTTATCTATTATTACTTTAGCTTCTTCAAATTCACCTAACATACATAATATTTCAAAGGAATAATGATATCCTTCAAAAACATCTGGCATAAATTGCATTAGTTCAGCTAGTGTTGTTAATGCTTCCTGATACATATGTAATGATATTTGTAATGATGCTTTACGAATGCGGTATTCTGGTATATTTAAGTCTAAGCTAATTGCCTTAGTATAATTACGTAGCGCCAAATCCATTTTATCTGTTTCCTCATATACCATACCAAGATTAAAATATAGTTGCGCTTGTAAAAACCCTTCTGATATAGCCTTGTTGTAGTACTCTATCCCTTTAGAAGTATCATTATTTATAAACGCAACATTGCCGAGATGAAAGTATATCCTTCCATCGTGCTTATTAATCATAAGTGCTTTTTTAAAATTATCTTCTGCTTTTGTAAATTCCTCTCTAGAAGCTAAAAAATTTCCTAGATTAAGATACGTTTCAATATACATAGGATCAGCAGTAATAGCCTTATTATAGTAATTAAAGGCCTCTACTTCATTTTTATTATCTTGTAACACTTTTGCTTGTTCATTGTATTCTATGGCTTGCAATCTTTGTTCTTCACTATTCATCCATATAATCTCCTTTACTTTAACTATTGCCTATTAAGTGATTGCTAGTGCCCCTTTGTTTTTTTTGATGTTGCTTTTTCTGCAGCAGCTTCCCTCGCTGCTTCCTCTGCTTCTTGTCTTCTTCTCTCAGCTTCTTCTGCCTCTCTTCTCTCTTCTTCTAAAGCAGAATCTCTTAGCCTACCTAATTCATCTAATTTTTTAAGACTCTCACTTATTTTTGAGTTTATGTTAGACAATTCGGCTGAAATAGAACTTTTTGCACTAGATATATAGTTATCTGACTCTATGCTTTTTTCTTTTCCTTCGTTAATACTTTCGATGTTCTGCGAAGCTGCTGTATTATGCCTAATACCATTAGCTGCATTATCCGCACAATTATTTACATTTGAATTAATATCATCAATATCATCTTGAAATGAACTTTGAATTATAGAAATGATAGTTCCAAGCTCTTCCTTTTGCTTTTTATATTTTTCTAATTTAGTTTTTTCTTCTTCTATTAACTGAGAATAATACGAAGAACTAAGCATACTTTATCTCCCTTTCCCTTACTATTTTGAACTCATTACAATTTTCTGACGTATATCATCATCTACCTCATCATATTTTGCTTGAGCATTCACCATCATATCATACATATCATCTAGTGCATCCTTTATATCTGAAATCTTATTGAATAAAATATTATACTGATATTCAAATTCATCTCTAGATTTTCCTACCCAAACTGTATATAATAATCTTTTATGTTGCTCAATATCTATTTTTATATCTGTTAGTTCTTTTAACGCTTTTTCAAATTCCTTATTTGCCTCTTTTAGATATTTAGTTTCTAAATGCATATTTTTATTTCCCATAGAATCCCCCCCTATTCATCTAATATTGTTTTTACCTTCTTAAAGTCATTTCCCATAAATATGTATGAATCCCCAAGTACAATATTTTTAGCATACTCTTTCTGTTGTTTCAAAGACACATCAAAAAACTTAATATTAGAAACATCATCAAAAAGAATAGCTTTTCGATTTTCTTTAATTGCTTTTATTAAATCACCTGAACTATATGATACCTGTGTATTTTCTATATTTGAGAATATTATACACACCTTCATATTCTTTAGTGTTTTTGTAAACTCTGTTATATATTCTAGTAATTTCTTATCTGAATTAATGCTATTTATTAAAGATGCATTTTCAATAATAATTAATTGGAGTGGTAAATCGCTTAATATTTCTTCTACAGTTTGGTTTTGTATTCGATTTTCAACAAGTTCCTTTCTCCTTAATAGTTCATCGTTAATCTTTTCGAAAATCACTTCACAACAACTAGGATCAATTGTATATTCTTTTACTATATTATAATCTTTTACACTATCGAACTGTCTATCTGAGCTATCAAATACATATACTTCAGTATAATGTTTAAAAATATCAAATTGTATTGTAGATAAAATTTGCTTAACAAAGTTAGTACGCCCGCTTTTTTCTCTTCCTAAAACGGCCATCATTCCTAAACTTAATAAATTTAATAAGTAGTAGGAAACCGTCTCATATTCTATACCAATTGGTACTATATATGAATTACTATATATATCTTTTCTATCCATATGAAGATTAGAATTTATAATAATTTCAGGGACAACAGGAATTGGTATAGCTTTGCATGAAATAAATAATGTATTTCTAAGTTCAATCATTTCTTTTAACTTCGCTACACGCTGGAATTCCTTCTGTTCCTTGACTGGTAACGCAACTTGAAATTCAACAACTCTTTTTTCTACCATGCAAAGTCCCCTACCAGGAATCTCTTTAGGCTCAATTTTACAACGACTAAATAAATTAGAATATTCACCTTTATCATTACAATTAAGAGCAATCTTACTCGAAAAGTTTGGCATTACTTTATAACTTATGGCATTAGACAATGTAGATGTTACAATTATACTAATCCCGACACTTTGACCTTCTCGTGATAATTTTAAAAATACATCATCTAAATCACTATAATATTCCTTAAAAACTGCTATATTATCAATAACAAGAATTATATATGGCAAATCATTATAGCCAGCTTCAATATACGCTTTATATGTACCTAGTCCTTTTTCAGAAAAAATTTCTTTACGTCTTTCCACCGTCTGAGTTAACATTTTAAATAAATTTATTACCTTTTCTTCTTCTGTAACTAATGTAACTCCACCAACATGATTTGAACTTTCAAACACTTTCAAAGCCATATTACCACAATCAACGGCATATATATTTACCTGATTTGGTGTATATTTTTCAATCAAACCATATATAGTAGTAAGTAATAAATTTGTTTTTCCCATTTGAGCAGCACCAATAATATAAGTATTATTTTCTGACAAGTTAAGTTTTAATTCTTCTTGCAATTGTAGCTCTGGATCATCAAATATACCAATTGATATTGTAATTCCGTCTAACAAGTTAGTTTCATGTTCTTGTTGAAGATCAGATAAAAAGATGATATCTGATAATGGTGGCAAGCATATTCCAGGTAATCTAGGTATTCCATTAACTTTACAAAAATCATTTATATATTCAACCATAACTTCTAACTGATTTTTTGCATCTTTATCTTGTCTACGGGTTTGATTAGTATATATTAATGATTTCTTACCCCATATATTTTTTGTGTAAATTTCTATTTTTTCTTGATTCTGCCCATCATCATCCAATACTTTTGCCCCACTATAAGCTGATTGAAATAATTCAAAAATTTCGTTATTACCAACTTGAAAATATGCTCTACCAGGTTCTACTATTTCAGATGCTAATGGAGTTTTAATCATCTCTGAACTATCCTCTCTGGTTTGTACTTTTAGACATAATTTAAATTTTGAATTACTCCATACTTGGTTATCAACTACACCTGCAGGTTTTTGTGTTGCTAATATTAAATGAATACCTAATGTTCTACCAATACGCGCTGCACTAATAATTTCTTTCATGAATTCAGGATATTCACTTTTTAATTCAGCAAACTCATCAACAATCATTATTAAATGAGGCAATGGTTGTTCTGTTTTACCTTCTTTAAACATTTTAATATAATCATTAATGTGATTGACTTTATATTGTGCAAATATTTCTTGTCTTCGGATTAACTCTGATTTTATTGATAAAAGAGAACGATTAATTTCTCGTCCATCAATATTTGTAATAGCGCCCATAAGATGTGGTAAGTTTTCAAATTGATTTGCCATCCCTCCACCTTTAAAATCAATGATTACAAATCCTATGTCATATGGGTGAAATAAACTTGCGATTGATAAAACATAACTTTGTAATATTTCACTTTTTCCCGATCCGGTTGTTCCGGCAACCAATCCATGAGGCCCATGTGCTGATGCTTTATCGCTAATATCAAGATAAACAATCTCACCTTTCTTTTTAACGCCTAATGGAACTGCCATACTGTTATAAACTTTTGAATTATTCCAACGTGTTTCTAAATCTAAATCCTTAATTGTTAATAAATCTAATAATTCAAATAAAGATATATTTTTAGTTAACTCACTCTCTAAGTTTACCTCATCAACATATACACTTGCTAACTTTATACTTATTTCGCTTACTATGTTGTCAGAAACCATTGGATATTTAAAACTATCTATTTCTTCGCCATTTTCACTTGCATGTAGCAATCCACTATCATCATCATTAAGCTCAATTATTTGATTACATCCTCTAGGAAGACGTTCCATAAAATTTTCAAAGAAAACAAATGTAAATCCATATTTTCTTGCATTATCTATATATTTAGTTATAGGATGTCTTGCTATCATTGAACTGTTAAATACAAATACAATATAGTTAATATCATATATATTTAAATTATCATTTTGCTTGTTTTCTTCTTCTCTCTTTATAATTTCTGTATAAAGTAATTCTAGGTTAGTATTTAAACTCTCCTCATCATAGATTAAATTTTTAACACCTAATTTCTCATTATCAACATGCCTTAGCCAATGAACCCATTCAAATTTATTAATATCCTTTTCTGAAAATATATAGTATAATTTAACATCTTTATAATAATGACGTGTAACTATGTCTACTGTAAAATTTTTAAGCATTTCATATAATTTATCATCACACCCAATAACTCCAACTGAATTGGCCTTATTTAATTCAACAACAATAGGGGCATTTTCGATATATTTATATTTTTCTTCAATTTGCTCTGGTACATTAACAAGATCATCATCTGTATTTTTAAACTTCTGTTTTGTATAAATAGTCTCGCATTTGGACTTAACTTGTCCGCTTCCAATTCTAACAGTAAGATAATCTTCATCTTCCTTACCTCTTTCAAAAAGTTGTCGATTAAATTTTTTTGCTCTATCTATATCTTCTTCAATGGATGTATATATTTTTCCCATTATATGTAGCTCTTTTTCTCTTAAAAGTTTAATTTCTTGTTCTTTTTCATTAATATAAGAAATATACTTTTCTTCTCTGGTCTTAACTTCTTTCTTATACTGTATGATATCAACAATATAAGTTACTACTGACATAATAATTCCAAGTAGCATGGTGCAAACGCTATATAATACAAAACTTCCGCCATTTCCCATCATACCTCTTAAAACTACTACTAATGCTAATGAAGCAATTGCAGGAATCAATGTTAGTAATAGATTTCTTTTAGGTTTAGTAGGCTTTTGCTCTGGCGGATAGATTTCAATATTTTCATCAGGTATTTTAAAATTAATTCGCGTACTTCGATTAAAATGAGGATATGATAATGAATTATCTTGTTCGCTTATATTGATACATGATAAATGATTTACAATAATATTTTCAGTGTTTGAAGTATATAATTTACTTTCTTTAATATAGAAACTGTAGCCACCTAGCATAAAAAAATCATAATCGTTAAGATATATGTTTTTCAATTGTCTAAACCCATTAATATATACACCATATACTGTAACTACTTCATTTATGCAGTACCCCTTTTCCTTCTTGATTAAAAGTACTTTCTCTAATTTCATGTTTTCATCATGAATATAAATGTCGCAGTTTTCAGTACCACCTATTGATATCTGCTCTTTATTAGCAATATCTATAACTCTTTCGTAATTTTGTTTCATAGAATCAAAATTTATTAGAAAACTTATTCTAAAAATTTCCGAATTAAATTCTTTATATTTAATGGAAAGTTCATCTCCGTGACTTAAATCATGAATATTTTCTTTCATAATGCCATCAGGAGTAAAGAAAATAGATTCACCACAACTCAACTGCCACTTGTTATCTATTTTGCACAATTCTAAATTAAATTCATCAAAAAACAAATCTCTATTAAATCGTATATTACTATCTTTTGTTGTTCCTATTGTAATATTTTCATCCGAATCTTCAAATAGTTCTATTTCTCGGTAAATTTTTTTACCAAAAATAATTAATTTATAACTATTTTGTACCACTTAACTACCTCCACTATCATAAAGTAAAATTAATAATAGAACCATTTCTAAGTCCGAAATCCATAACTGATTTATTCCCTTTTAATAGTACAATTGGGTTCTCGGCCTTTAAATAACAATTTGTTATTTGTTCTGTATTAATACCTAAATCAAAAGATTGATTTAACGCAAAGACTAATTCATTAATTGTAATTGATACAGGAATTTCTAAATTATATTTTTTTTCTCTTTTATGTATATAAAAAACTACCTCTATACTATTACTTTCCATTCATTATCTCCTTATAATAATTTTGCTATGTTATTATAACTTACGTTATCTCCCAAAGAATTTATTGTCATAGTGTGTGTATCATCCCACTCTTGAATATACTCACTAATAATAAATTTCTTATCTAGGTCAACCTGTGTTTCTATATTTTTAAACATAGAATATACTATATTAGAAACAAAAATAAAACGTTCATTATCTGTATAATCAATATTCTCCAAAAAGCTGTTCATCTTATTTTGTGAAATACTATCTTGCCCTGTAATTAATATAATTTTATCACAGTATCCCATCAACCCCGTTTTTTCAGTTGTAAATTCAGTTGAAGTATCTAATATAATATAGTCATATAAACTTTCTTCTTTTAATTTTTCAATCATATTTTTATATTGTTCCATCTTAATATTATAAGTAGCAATTGATTGTTTTATTGGCAATAAATAATCAAATTCCTCTGTGCCTATCGCATTATTCCAATTTTGTTGTATATCCTCATTTTTTGCAAATATGTGTTTCACTATATTACTACTCAAAAATTGATATTCTTTAAAAAATCCAAAAAAACTTTGAACTGTGCCTGTATCAATATATAGAACACGTTTGTTCATTTTAGCTAAGGAACTGCATAACCCAAGTGACAATACAGTTTTTCCGCACCCACCAATAGGTGAATAAACCATTACTACTTTTGTATCTCGTCGTTCTTTAATCCAACTCCAATTATCCTCAAGTTCATTATCAATTACTTGATTGTATATTTCTGTAACACTTGTATATTTGAAAATTTTATTTTTTGACAAATTATTACTAATGTTGTTTCTTTCCTCTGTAAGAAAGAATACTTTGCCAATATTAAGTCGTTCAAATGAATTTGAATAAATTTTTTCATCTATAATAAGTATATCTATGTTTTGTGGCATATTTAAAAATGTCTCTAGAAATTCTACATTAGTAATTTCTATTAAATCTAAATTGTCTCCTAATCCTTGTAAAAACTTAATTTCTAATGGCATTATGTATGACTCATCCATATCTATTAATGCAATTGTTAATTTTCCCATATTAAACTCTCCATTATTTTAGCTAAATTCTTTTTAAAATAAACACTATATTTGCTAACATAATCTCATCATCAAAACCTATTTGAATAGCTTCAAAACTCTTAATTTTAGTACCATTAATATATGTACCATTTGCACTACCTAAATCGCATACATAATATCTATCATTGGAATAAATGATCTTGCAATGAACTCTACTAATGGCAGGATGAAATGATATTAATATATCTACTGCATCTTTATTCTTTCCAAAAATCATTTCACTTTTATTAATTATTATCTCCATCGTTTTAGCCATTCCAGTACCAATTAATTTAGCATTTGGTTGAATCATACTTACTGTACTATTTATTGTAGAATTGCCATTATTACTTTCTAATATAGGTTGTTCACGTTCGACCTCTGAAAAAGCTATATTTTGCTTATTATATCTACCTTCTAAAATATAGTATTTTATATTTTCTAATGTAAATTTTTTTTCACTGATATCATCATATAATCTTAGCAATTCTAATACAGATAAATTTTTATATGTAACTATAGCTTCTTTAATTATTTTTTTTACATTTTCTTCATATATTTGATTACTAAAAGAATTTAAACTTTCATTATATGGTATATAGACAAAAGCTATTTTATCCTTATCATTTATAAATATTTTGTCTAAAGCGAAGGCTATTTTGTTAATTTGAATAAATCCATTTTCACCCAAGTTTACAATATTATCAATTAAATCCAATATTATAGAAACAAACTTCTCTGGTTTTAATAAAGGTAATATTATTTGTAATGGACGATATGAAGTTAGATCATAGACTAATTTAATCTTTCCATTATAATTTACTTTGAAACAAGGAATAAGACCATTTTCTTGACAATTTCTCAAAACCTTATATCCTGTTTGTGAGAATAAATCATCATTTTTAAAAATATAACTCAAATTCTGCATATCTCTTCTTTCAATTATCAAATTAGTATCAAATAACTCTTGCATTAATTTATATCTCCTTCAATTTATTTAACTTTTATCCTACATTTAGGTAATGCCTTATTTAATTTATCTAAATCCTTTTTTGTAATAGAAACACCTTTGATATTTAAATATTTCAGATTATGCAAATTGTAAATAGGGCTAATGTTCTTTATTTTATTCCCTGAAACATTAAGATCCGTTAAATTTACCAGACTTTTAATTGGAGAAATATCTTTTATTGAATTATTTTCTAAATTCAATTTTTTTAATTTAGTCATTGAAGAAAGCTTACTAATATTATTAATTTGGTTATTACTTAAATCTAAACTGACAGCTGTATCTAACTTTTTAACGTTATCAATAGATTTCATCTTTTTGCCTGACATATCAATTTCAGTGGAATTATTATCAATATTCTCCACAGTAGATGAATCTTTCAAATATGCTATATTGCTTTCATTTAATTTGATTATGACAAAACTCATAATACCTATTGTTAATAATAAGAATAAAAATACAGCATAAATAAAATAACTTCTTTCTTTTTCTTCTTTATGGAATGGTTTTTTTATCAATTCTGGTCCTATGTTATTCATTTCATCTAATAAAACAGTCTTTTCAAAATCAACAACATCATCATTACTAATATCATTAAGCATAACTGTTTTATCCAAATCATCCAATAAAATAGTATTCACATTATTAAATTCACTGCTAATATTATGATTGTAAGAAACATTGCTTTGTATAGTTTCTAAAATATCTTCTTCTTTTAAGTTAGATAATGCTTCTAAAAACTCTTCTGCTGACATATATCTTTTATTTGGGTCATAATCAATTGCTTTTAAAACAACATTACTTAATGCTTCTGATGCCAAAACAGGTTTTGGTATAGATTCGCCTCTAAATCTACTACGTAATGCCTCCTGTCGCTCTCCATGGCGAATTACTTGTGCTTCTGCTGGTATAAATGGTATTTTACGATTATTTAAAAATGTATAAAGAACTATTCCTAATGAATATATATCAACTCTTGAATCATACTCTTTACCTAAATATACTTCTGGTGCCATATATTCATAAGAACCTTTAATTGACATTGCCGATTCTGTTTTTTCAACTTTTTTAGCAATACCAAAATCACCAAGCTTGAAATCACCATCTTTTGAAACAAAAATATTATCAGGTTTTATATCTCTATGCATAATATCTTGCTTTTGGCATAATATTAAAGCATTGCATATATCTTTTCCCATCTTAATAACTTCTAAGTTAGTCATTTTTTTATTAGTAGCATATTCGTTTAAACCCTGTAGTAATTCCATTCGAATCAATATATCATATCCGACCTCATCTTTACGTTTAAGTATTTGATGGTCTTCATAGCTCACAATATTTGTCTTACCCTTTAATTTTGACATAAGAACTATTTCTTTATATATATCCTCGACTATTTCACTAAAATAATGACTTGCACTCTCATTGTCCATTCCTTCAAAATATACTTGTTTAATTTCATTTTGATTTTTTGGAATGGATATTACTTTTAATGCTGAATAGTACTTTTCTCCAAATTCCTCTCTTACTATCCTATATACACTTCCAAAACTTCCTTCACCTATAAGGCTGTCAATATACCAACTATTCCATAGCGGTTCAAATTCATGCAATTTTTTTTCATTCATAATGCAAATTCATCCTTCATTACTAACCTTTTATTTACATACTGTTTTTATTACAATGGCTGTTATATTATCTTTGCTACCATGCTTCATTGCTTCCATAACTAATTCTTTTGATTTACGCCTCATATTTTTACGACTTCCCAAAATATAACTAATTTGCTCATCAGTTAAACTCTCATTTATTCCATCAGAACAAAGTAAAAATGTCATTGTCCCCACTTTATAATCTAATCTCATATAATGTGGCTCAATAACAAATTCTGATGGTTGAATGCCTAAATACTGTGTTAATTCATTTCGTCTATTATGTTTTAAAAGAACATCTTTATTATCAATTTGATTAATTAAAAATTCTCTTGAACAATTATGATCAACCGAAATCTGAATTAGTTGATTATCATAATATTGATAAATTCGAGAATCTCCAATGTTAGAAATCCAGATCTCTTTCTGAGATAAATAAATAAAAGCAAGAGTTGTTCCCATATTTTGTCCCTCTTGGCAAATAGTTGAATTACAGTACTGTATAACATTTTCTAATTTTTTCTTAACATCTATATTATCATTCATATTCTTTATATAAGGTAACTGTTCATTGATTTTATTTACTACTATAGAAGACGCTTTTTTACCTGAGCTAAGACCTCCCATTCCATCACACACAGCAAAAACAGCTGGTAATTTCATACTAGCACCTTTATTGTATTCATTATCTATTAATACATCTAATATGTTATTAAATAAAAAATTATCTTCATTTATAGTTCTTAGATTTCCTGCACTTGTACAAATACCAGCTTTAATTTTTACACTCAAGTTAATTGAACCTCACTCTATATTAGATTTTATTAAATTTATATTTATACATCCTAATATATATAATTTATTCTACTATATTTTAGTATATCATGTAAAAAATGTCAATTTTTTTAGATTTATCATTTAATAAGTAGTATGTAATAATTACTTTTAAATACCATAAAAATACAAAAAATAAAAAAGGCAGAATATTCTATTAAATATTCTACCTAACATAATTTTATATTGCTTCTTTTGATACAGTATAGTATAATGCCACAGATATATTGTTTATTTCAATTACATAACTAAATTATTTATTCGTTATTTTATATATCTCTATAAATTTATCATAATACACAGCAATTCTTTTTTTATCTTTTGGCTTAAACAAATTATATTGTTTCATAATATAATCTATATATAGAAATACTATCTGAGCATAATTTTCTTTCACCATCAAGAACCATTTTATCCATAATATCACCTAATAAAACAGATTCAATATTATATTCTTTTTCCATAATGCATTCTAATACTCCTGAAAAATTCACGTCATATTTTACCCTAAGCACAGAATTTCCAATAAATAATTTGTTTTTTAATATTATTATACCAATTTTGAATATTTTTATATTCTCCGCTTTTATGGTCTGGAGAAAATCGGATAAAACCACACAGGCTCTTTTATTCGTCATTCGTATCCCTTGAAAGTTTTCAAGGCATCCTTAATTATCGTGTACCAAGCTATGTCCTATTGTATCCAAAGTTAGACCTTGGAAAGAAAAATTCCAACAGATACCTTTACAGTATCCATTGAAATTTTTTATTAGCTTGAATTTTTACATCAGTCTGTCAATTAAATTTTATCTTTTATGAGGTTAGTTCAATTATAAATATGCATTGACTTAATTAAACTGCAACTTCAATATTATTTATATAGTATTATAGCTTTTTAAGTATTTTGATTATAGCTTAATCATTATATTATATTTTATATTTAGGTATAAATTATTATCTGTTCCCTTGGTTAATGCATTCCATTCAACTCCATTATCTAAATATAAATATATTTTTTCACCAATATCCTCATAGATACATTCTGTAAAGTGAGACTTAGCATACAATACTTTATCAAATACTTCTTCAATTTGAATTTCTTCATTTGATGTTCCTATACAATTTTCTTTTAATTCCTCAATATATATATTTATGCTTGTATTGTCATTTCTATATCCACTTGTTAGCAGCCACATTAATAAGATATCTTCATTTGTAATCTCACAAATCAATTCCAAATCATTACTTGGATTATATTTCATTTTAATCCATAAATCCTCAAATTCTTTTATTGAAATCATCATTATTTCATAGTTATATTCGCTACTAAAACATATTTCAACATTTGGAACAAAGACAATCTTATCCTTCATCTTTTTAAGAATAATACTCTGATTTTTATTGCTATCGTAATTAAGTTTTAATTCAAGATTTCCTTTTTCAGATGTCACAAAATCATCAATATATCCTTGATAAATTATCTTCCCTTCATACTCTAGCATCATTTTTTCATAATAATCTTCACCGTAAATACTAATATCCATTTTTACCTTCTATTCCATTGTATCTATATTGTTAGATAAAGTCATAAAATCGTTTTTCTTTCGCTGCAACTTCTGTTTCTTTATCTGCACATTATAATCCGCACACAGATATTCTGAGTTCTATCTCCACCATATGTACTAATTTTATTTCTTATATCATTTTCCAGATGTGCGCTATAATACTCTAGATCTTCTGCTATTATCTTTGCTGCTTTAGAAGCTTTTTCTAAGTCCGAATACGAAATTACTAGTGCGCTCATTATGCTAGTTCCTTACATTATTTTTGCTTTATGGTATATAATATTAAAGGTTAGATAACTCGTCAACATCTATTCTCTTTGTGTTTTGTTCCTCTTACCTTAAATTTCATTGTATTTCTATATACTACTATTTTTGGCCCTACAAGCATTTCTACTTCTGCCTTCATTATATAACCATTTGTTGTTTCATAAAAATAGGTAGAATATCTTATTAAAATATTCTACCTATTATGATTTCTACATTTCTTGTTTTGAAAACCAATCGTATATTGCTACAAATATATTGTATATTTGAATTTTATAACTTTTAATTATTCATTTGTTATTTTAAATTCCTTTATAAATTTATCATAATACTTGGAGATTCTTTTTTTCTCGTTCGGTTCAAGCAAATTATATTGTTTCATAATATAATCTAAATAATTAGAAATACTATCCGAATGTATTTGTCTTTCACCATCAATAAACATTTTATCCATAATATCACCTAATAAAACAGTTTCAATATTATCGCCTCTATCCATTATGCAATCTAATACCCGAGAAAAATCCACATCGTATATTACATCAAAAATAGTAGCTTGAAAATATTCATCACCCTCATTTCTTGCTAATAAATCAATTCCTAGTTCTAATGTTTTTTTTTCATCTATATTACACAATTTTATCATTGCTAAAGTTGTTGCATCCCAATCATAATTTTCCTCTATAATTTGTATCAACTCTTCTTTACTTTTGCTTAATATGTAATCATATTCCTCATCCATTTTTATTCTCCTTATCATTTAACCGCTTTTAATATAATTGTACTACAATACGGCGTTCCATCCTTATCGATTATCCACCGACTCTCAATTAAAACAGTTTTCTTTTTCCCTTTAATGAGACATTCTACAATAGTATTACCTTTTCTAACTTCTTTCGCAGCATTTAAAATTTCCTTTGCTATTAGTTCATTATTTTTAGTCGTATTTTTGATGCCAGCATCTTTTAGCAATTTACCCATTTGCTTTGAACGATCATAATTATGAACTGCTCGTTCACATTTCCCCATTTCCTCTCGCATTGCAGGAGTAAACTCAGAAGCATTATATTTTTTTATATTTTCCAGCTCTTCAATTCTACTTTTTAATTTCTTATACTTGGCTGGTTTTTTGATTTTTCCTCTGATATAGATTTTAATCTTGTTTTTATTTACCTGTGCATGACCATCTGTATAAACTTCTACATAATGGTCTGATCCTGGCGGTTTTACTTTTATAATTTCAATTTCTGGTACAGTATCAGGCTCCCTATAATCAAAGAACTCCCGGTTTTTACTATATGATTTCTGTAATAAAATTGCATATGCTGCTGAAGATACAAATGTAATAGCTGAATCCTGCAACTTTTCTCCACTGTATGCAATTTCCACTACGTTTTTTGATTCCTCTTTTGCCAAAAATGCTGGAAATTCTTTATATGTTACTTTCTTAGGATTGTCAACTGGTAATACATTATAACTTGTATTATGTTTATTTTTATTACGATCATAATAATTTGCAGCATATAACTTTTCATATTCCTTATATGCTTTCTTCAAATCATCTTTGTCATATTTTATCTTTATATATTCTTCAACTACTTTTTTAACTAGTTGTTCTTTTTTCTGAGGATTATATTTTTTGCCAAGAGCACAAGAATAACTCGGAACAGAAAAGTAATCATCAACACCGTATAGTTTGACTAATGCCCAAATCAATTCGTCATCTGTTAATTTACCTTTTTGATATTTCTTCTTAAGCTTTTGTATTTCTGCTGCTTTCGATTTCTTTGTGTTCTTATAACATTTTGCCCATGTTTCATCACCTATTTTACCCTGACCATAAGCTTTATGTATACCCGATGCCAAGCCACTTCCTATTAAGATGGTGCTACTATTTCCGATAAATGATTTGTTTTTTTTATTATTTTTATACCAATTTTGAATACTTTTACTACTTTTCTCCAATGTATTATTGGACCTTTTCAAGTTATTCTTTAAAACTTTACCTAATACTTTTGTATTTCCTATCATAATACTAATATAACAAAAAAAGTTAGTATCTATATTTTCTGTTACATCATATGAATTTTTAAATTCTCCTGTTATACTTCTTAGTGCATATGATACATTCCGATCTGCTGCTTCACAATTCAGTTTAAATGTATCTATATTGTTAGATAAAGTCATAAAATCGTTTTTCTTTTGCTGCAACTTCTGTTTCTTTATCTGCACATTATAATCCGCATCACAGATATTCTGAGTTCTATCTCCACTATATGTACTAATTCTATTCCTAATATCATTTTCCAGATGTGCACTATAATAGTCTAGATCCTCTGCTATTATCTTTGCTGCTTTAGAAGCTTTTTCTAAGTCTGAATATGAAATTACTAGTGTGCTCATTAGCTAGCTCCTTACATTATTTTGGCTTTATGGTATATTATATTAAAGGATGGATAACTCGTCAATATCGAATAGTTTTTTCACTGCTACATAGCCTTCAGAATTTTCTATCACTTGACACATCACCTTTACTCCTTCAATTTCTTTATATGTATATCCACAACTATTTTTTCGATTTCATCTCTTTCTTCAGAGTCTATTTTACTAAATAGTAATGAATCATATCCTTGGCGATAACCATTGGTATTTACACTAAGTACAAACTCTTCATATGCTTTACTATGCATTATTACCATCCTTTCTCTCCTTCAACTAAAATTTCATTAATTAGAAATTCTTTATTATAGTAATCAATCTCTGTTGCTATAATTTCCAATGGCTACTCCGATGTAGTTAAAGAAGTTCGTTATTACGTTCTCCTTTATCTTATATGCCTTCTTAAAATCTCCGGTTATGGTCTTAATGAATCTGGCGACATTGTTATCTGCTGTTTTACAGTTTAACTCAAATGTTTTTATATTACTTGATAACGTGGTAAAATCGATTTTCTTCTGTTGTAGTTTCTCTAACTTTTTTCGCATAAAGCCATCTGCATCGTAGAGAATCTGCGTTCTCTCTCCGCTATACTCATTGACTTTTCGGCACACCTTATGCTCTAGCTCATTCGCATAGTCTCCTAGTTTTTCTGCTAGATTCTTAGCTTGATGTGATGCATCATTTAGATCATCATAGGATATCACCAAAGTACCCATTTATTCACTCCACTCACAGCTTTTATTTTCATTATTACTTGTTCAGTAAATATCTTTCATTATAGCGTTCTACTTCGAACTATTAAATTATGTTGTTAAATGTAAGATATTATTTTAAGTTCTTATATAATCTCGCTCTCAATAATTTCTCTTACTTTTTCTTTTGTAATATTTTCTAGTAACAACAATTTTAATAATATGCTACATACAATCATAAAGCTTATAGTACTTGAACCTACTTCTCCATGAGCTCCAACACAGAATTTATAATTTCCATTACTTATCAGTTCTTCATTATTCAATTTATTAATACTTTTTTCAATTCCATTAACATAATCTTCTGGAATACCCATATGAATATAATCTGTCTTTAAAGCAATGTTCTCTACATACTCAATTTCTTCATAATCATTAATTTCTATTTCTATATTAGTTGAAATTGTATTATTTTCATAAACCAATCCCAACATTGCATAATTACTAATATTTCTAGGCAAACGTAGCTCTACTGCCATAGTTTTATTTTGTTCTAAGCATATACCGTTTCCATCCAATCTTTTTGAAATATTTTTTATTACGCATAACTGTTGTTTTGGAATTTCGTCATCCCATATTTTAATTTGAATTCCATTATCATAATTATATTCGTAAATCATTTCATCCTCCTATTCAATATCCCAAAATTTTTTAAAGCCACGGCTAAACAAATCAGGGAATTCTTTAATTACTTCTGGGCTATATACACTAAATGGTGAAACAACAAACTTCTTCAATGCCAACGAAGTCGATACATTTTTCTAATATCTTACCAAAAAAGTCATACAACATCGGCATTATCGACGCTGTATGACTTTGAATGGGTGTAGACTTAACCGAAAGTGTGTCAGATTATGACTAATATTTCTGATACACTTAAATTTTCAGCTGTTTCTCAGATACTGTATTTATGATTGTTTTATTGTATTTTTCCTATGTCATCAATAATTTTATTGATGCCATTCACAATTATTTCACTCATCAAATCTGTGTAACTATTATAGTTAGGACATTTTCGCAGAATTGTATCAAAGACCTCTTTGATCTTTCCATCAATTATTACAGTTAGTCCTTCAACAGTTTCATCACTGCCTTCTTTTCCAAATGTATCCTTAATAATTGTAAATGATTGTTCACTCATTTAAATTCCTCCACAAATTTTTTATTTTTAACCAACCAGTATTTTTGATTTTCTGGTATTAGATCACTAAATGAATCATATTCGCCTTTCCAATCATCTGGAATGAACTCTTGGTATGAAGCCGGCTCAGGAAAATTAGAAATCAAAATCTTTTTATTAAAATTAATATAGATTGACGGAATCAAATCACTAATGTGTTCATACTCATTATTAATTATTATATTTGTAAGTTCCTCGGATTTAACCAGAAATGTACTCATATGACAAAGAAATTCTTCTGCATTATTCTCATTTACAATATCAATATTGAACCGTTCTGAAAAATCGTCCGAGCTCTTCTAAAATCTTTACCCTTCTCTCTATTTTTCATTGCAAAGTCCATTATTATATTTGTAGAAAATATCTCTAAAGCCTTCCATAATACCTCCCTTTCATCATTTGTAACGATATCATTCCTTATTTTTCCCTTCTCTGTAAAAAGAATATGATAAGCATATGTTAGTTACTAAAATAAAGTAGGGCAGCCTATTTCTAGGTTGCCCCCTTATTAAACTGTACGTGTCCTACTTATCAATTTTACATATAATTGTATCCTCTGGTAGAGTTTAAATGCGAATCTTCTTAAGGGCTTCACATATTTTCACCTAAATTTAATAATTTGAGATGTAGAATAATTTTACATGGACTTTTCAGATACTTCCTTACTTATTTAAATCGCTATAGTAATCCGGTGGTTAAACTAGCATTTGCTTATCCGTAACCCAATTACTAATCTCAAAATTTCCTTATGTTGTAGCCATTTACAAACTACCAATTACTCTGATAAATTGGTACTTGATTCTCAACTGCACTTTTACCAAATGCTTTTTCTATCGTAACAAAATCAATTGGCAACCCATTTGTAAACTTTTTTGAAACACTAGCTATATTTTTATATATTTCATTTAGATTACCTTTACAATCCAATATTACCAAATAGCTTTGCTTTCCATCTCTTAGCATTAAACGTAACCATATTCTCATAATTTCATTATTCGTTAATGAATATTGTTTTATTGCATCCACCATCTGATACGGATACTCTTTCGGTTCTCCTAGTATTACTTTAGTATCTTTTGCTACCTGTTGCTCAGAAAAATCTTTGCTAATATTATCTTTTTTTAATTTTAAGTAGTCTATAACTTTACGTTCTAATATAATATTTTCACTCATTGGGTTAATTACAATACCTGCTATAGTATTATTTTGAAGTAATGAATATTAACTTTCAAAATTAAGAACTGCTATATTGAACTTATCATCATCATTATATTTTTTTAATTCAATAATGTCCGAAAATGCTGTATAATATATTTTTCCATCATCCGAAGTAACAACCTGCAAATCCAAATCAGCATTATTTATAAATTTATTTTTTCCGTCTTTTGTACTTTTGGGCACTTCGGAAATTTTGGCAATACATACAAAATGAGCGTTCATAGCAACTTCATTAAAAAATAAATTTATATTTTCTTCACTTCTCTTACATTTTATATCTTGCATTATTTTCTTTAAAAAAGTATTTTCAATTGATATATTATCAGTCACAATCGCCCTCCTATTCAAAGTTTTTACATTCTTCTGCATAATATCGTTCAACGTCACAAGCTAATTGATATAGCTTTTCATTAGAACATAAAGTATCACTTTCTGAAATTGCTCGTTGAATTCCTAACAAACCTTGTTTTGAATTTTCTAATGTTTTATTAACAATCATGCCATGTATTCTATTAATATGGTTTTTGTACTTCTCTAAATATTCTTTTATATAATCATCTTGATACTCAACTAATAATTTATCCACTTCTACTAATAAAAGTTCTAATTTATGATCCAATATGTTATACTTATTCATTACTCCTCCTACGGTAGTTCTCTTACTGATACTACCCAATCTGTATCAAATTCATTAAATAATAGTTGCAATCCCCCACCTGGTCTTGGATCTGCTATAGCATTCTGAGCTTTTGCAGTTCCAATTGCATACTTCACTTCCGTTCCAGCAGGTATTTTTGCTACTTTAACGGTATCTCGTGCACCCCAATCTTTTGAAAGTGCTAATTTATCCATATATTCCTCTACTGTTGATATATCATTAGCTTCATCCGTAGTTGTCCAATACTTGAGAGAGGCATCAGGTTTACTTAAGCTGTACTGAACGAGAGTTAAATCTTCATCAACAACTGTTTTAATCTCATATCCCTCATTGAAGTTAGCTAACTCACTATCAAATTTGCTTGAATAATCTATTTTCGTTGATACAGGACCACCCTCAACAGTACTACCTCCCCCCTTATTTAATATCTTTCCAACAAGGTTCTTAGCTCCCTTAGCTATGTTAATTCCTGCATCTGCAATTAGTACCACCGATGCTGCTAACACTACTATCTCTAATCCTCCTGCTAAAATATGTACTAGCTTACTATCACTTTCATGTCTTAAGGTGTCCGCTAAGGTATCTCGTCCTGCATATCGTACCGCAGTTGCTGCATCTCCATTTTTCGCTACCTGATATGCTTTACTATCATTATATACTGCGCTAATTCCATTCGCAACTGTCGCGACTGCTACTACCACGGCAGCTACTCCTACAATAACTGCTCCTACTGTACTTGCTGCTGCAAATGCTGCTACTGCTGCAATCGCTGTAACTGCTCCAAGTAATGCTGCTCCTATCCCTTCAATTGCTCCTTCGATTAGATATTTTCCTCCATCGTACTTATACCAGTCTGAGATTGCTTCTCCTGCTGATTTTATTACATCTTGAATTCCACCTATACAATCTTTGATTGCTCTTCCGATTGCTGTGGCATTTCCAATCGCTACTCCGATGTAGTTAAAGAAGTTCGTTATTACATTCTCCTTTATCTTATATGCCTTCTTAAAATCTCCGGTTATGGTCTTAATGGATCTGGCGACATTGTTATCTGCTGTTTTACAGTTTGACTCAAATGTTTTATATTACTTGATAAGAATCCACTTTTATAATTCTCAAAATAAAACGCACCTTGCAACAATTTTTTTGCTACAAAAAGTGCGTTTATAAAATTTCTAAATTCTAACCCTGGATTACGTCACTTCGTGAGAGCCATGATATTGAATTAAGAGAAAGTGATTTAGTTAATTGGAAGTCCTAAAGTATAATCATAATAAAATTATAATTATTTATTCAAATACAATTACCATATGTGAATCTTTGGTTTTTTCAACTACTTTTTTGATTATATATTGTTTTGTTTCATCATCAATAAGTTCATCCTTTGGAGAGTTCCACTTAACCATTGATTTTTTATATGCTACAAACCCTCCAACAATCATCTCTCCTTGAATTCTAACCTCTTTGCCATCAACTTCTACATCAATATATGATCTTGTTCCAGTTATTTTAATCATATTTACTTCCTTTCATAGTAAATGGAGCTCCTACCAGATGAATCAATTACTGTTATTGAGTTAACTTCGCTATCTTTACTCAGATTTTCTAAAATTTCATCCCATTGCCCCGATTTATATAGTGTATCATTAATAATTGTTGTAATATTTCCTGAAACATCCCTTTCAAATATAACAGTTTGTTCCATAGTTTCAGAATTAATTGTTGTTATTTTTGAAACATTTTCATTTTGCATTAACTTTGGAAGTTCAATGCTTTCCCATATATTATTAGCTCTCAAGTTTGTTCCAACTACAGCCCTTATATCACCTGAAACTTGACTGGCATATGCAGAAGAAGCTTCTTCCCATGCTTTAATCGAATCAGGATTGTCAAAATCCCATTTTGGCATATCTATTGATTGATCTGCTATAGTTGATTCTAAGGTAACTCCGCCCTCAGATTTAGCAATTTCAGAAGCAATTATATCTCCACTTGTTATAACATTCCCATCTGCATCAAATTCAGAGCAACCTGACCAAAAGAATGCGGTATCTTTTTCAGTTTTTAATGCCTTAGCTGTATCCTCGGTGATATAAGAATATTTAGCTCCCTCAACAACACTACTTCCCCCCTTATTCAATACTTTCCTAACAAGATTCTTAGCTCCCTTAGCTATGTTAATTCCTGCATCTACAATCAGTACCACCGATGCTGCTAACTCTACTATCTCTAAGCCTCCTGCTAAGATATGTACTAGTTTACTATCACTTTCATGTCTTAGGGTGTCCGCTAAGGTATCTCGTCCTGCGTATCGTACTGCAGTCGCTGCATCTCCATTTTTTGCTACTTGGTACGCTTTACTATCATTATATACTGCGCTGATTCCGTTCGCAACTGTCGCGACTGCTACTACCACGGCAGCGACTCCTACAATCACTGCTCCTACTGTACTTGCTGCCGCAAATGCTGCTACTGCTGCAATCGCTGTAACTGCTCCAAGTAATGCTGCTCCTATCCCTTCAATTGCTCCTTCGATTAGATATTTTCCTCCATCGTACTTATACCAGTCTGATATTGCTTCTCCTGCTGATTTTATTACATCTTGAATTCCACCTATACAATCTTTGATTGCTCTTCCGATTGCTGTGGCATTTCCAATCGCTACTCCGATGTAGTTAAAGAAGTTCGTTATTACGTTCTCCTTTATCTTATATACCTTCTTAAAATCTCCGGTTATGGTCTTAATGGATCTGGCGACATTGTTATCTGCTGTTTTACAGTTTGACTCAAATATTTTTATATTACTTGATAACGTGGTAAAATCAATTTTCTTCTGTTGTAGTTTCTCTAACTTTTTTCGCATAAAGCCATCTGCATCATAGAGATTCTGTGTTCTCTCTCCGCTGTACTCATTAATCTTTCGACACACCTTATGCTCTAGCTCATTCGCATAGTCTCCTAGTTTTTCTGCTAGATTCTTTGCTTGATGTGATGCATCATTTAGATCATCATAGGATATTACCAAAGTACCCATTTATTCACTCCCCTCTTAATTCTTTATTCTAGGAGTTTGTTATGTAACTTTTTCGCATTTTCTCCTCTACTCGCAAATCTAAAAGTAATTAAAAGCAACAATCTTCTGTAATGCAAGGAGTTGTTAGAAATATCTTTAGATTTCTCTATGTTACTTTATATTACATATTCATATCCTTCCTCTAATTTCAAAACAATATTTTTTTCATATTCATCGAGGTTATTATAACATTCTAACTCTTCTTTTTTTAACTCTAATTTCAATAATGTTGCAATAGCTAAATGGCCAATTGTATATACTCCCATTAAAACATGTGACTTCCCTCTATATTCACTTATCTCTATTAATCTATTTATAATAGCATCTGTTTTATATTGAATCTTAACAATTTCTTTCATTGTATTGCTTAGTACGAATACGTTGTTTATTTCTAAAAAATCTTGAAGTTCTTCTTTATCATATACTCCTTCTTGAATTCTTTTTATTATTTTATTATTACTCATTCTTTTTATCACTCCTTGAAGAAATTAAGTATATATTCTCTCTCTTGCCTATAATTTTCCTATAGCTGTGCAGATATATCTTTTAACCCTAGTCCATCTGCAATTTTAATTTCTTTCATATACGCACGTAATTCCTTAATGACTCTAGGGTTTTGTTCATACAATTGTCTCATTCCAGGTAATCCACTAGCTACATCGTCAATATAGTGTTGATATTCATGTATCAGAGCACTCATTGATGCATTTTTATCTATTATTAATTGGCCAGGTGCTCCCGGAATCAGTCCTGGAGAATATGCCATTGTACCATCTCTATATACTATTTCAACCCCATTATCAGTCATTTCATTTATTAACTTGTTCCATTCTTTTGGATTAGATTCAATACCAGAACCCAAAATGTCTCTTATGGGGTCGGATGGGTTTTTTCTATAAAAATCCTTAGTGAATTCTCCCCCCTTATTTAATATCTTCCCAACAAGATTCTTAGCTCCCTTAGCTATGTTAATTCCTGCATCTACAATCAGTACCACCGATGCTGCTAACTCTACTATCTCTAATCCACCTGCTAAGATATGTACTAGTTTACTATCACTTTCATGTCTTAGGGTATCCGCTAAGGTATCTCGTCCTGCATATCGTACCGCAGTTGCTGCATCTCCATTTTTCGCTACCTGATATGCTTTACTATCATTATATACTGCGCTGATTCCATTCGCAACAGTTGCTACTGCTACTACCACGGCAGCTACTCCTACAATAACTGCTCCTACTGTACTAGCCGCTGCCAATGCTGCTACTGCTGCGATTGCTGTAACGGCTCCAAGTAATGCTGCTCCTATCCCTTCGATTGCTCCTTCGATTAGGTATTTTCCTCCATCGTACTTATACCAGTCTGAGATTGCTTCTCCTGCTGATTTTATTACATCTTGAATTCCACCTATACAATCTTTGATTGCTCTTCCGATTGCTGTGGCATTTCCAATCACTACTCCGATGTAGTTAAAGAAGTTCGTTATTACGTTCTCCTTTATCTTATATGCCTTCTTAAAATCTCCGGTTATGGTCTTAATGGATCTGGCGACATTGTTATCTGCTGTTTTACAGTTTGACTCAAATGTTTTTATATTACTTGATAACGTGGTAAAATCAATTTTCTTCTGTTGTAGTTTCTCTAACTTTTTTCGCATAAAGCCATCTGCATCATAGAGATTCTGTGTTCTCTCTCCACTGTACTCATTGATCTTTCGACACACCTTATGCTCTAGCTCATTCGCATAGTCTCCTAGTTTTTCTGCTAGATTCTTTGCATTATGTGATGCATCATTTAGATCATCATAGGATATTACCAAAGTACTCATTTATTCACTCCCCTCTTACTTATGTCATGTTTGTTATCTTTTGTATTTGTTATCATTTATATTATTATTTTTCTTATTTCTGGATTAGCTTAGTTGGCTTTCTAATTAATGCGTTCCACCACTTTTATAATCCTCTGCAGCTGATTTATCGGTGTAATACATAATATAGTCCCCATCCTGGAATTCAAAGGTATTTCCTTTATAGTCCTTCTTCTCATATTGATATCCTTCGGTTCTCCACATATTACAATATCCATTTTTCGCATTCTCTAGATTAAGATAACTCAGATGTGGATTTCCATTTTGAAGCGTTTCTATATCAAAATTTACTACAATATATCCATTCTTTAACCAAAAGTCTTCTTTATAGTCTATTCCATAATGGTTCTTCGCATATCCTATCACATCATACCCTTGGGGTACGACATGGATCTCACTTGGTAGATAATATTCTCCATACCATTTTTGCATCGACTTCGTTACCTTATCTGGATCTACTCCGTATGGCACGGTTCCCGTCGGAGTATAATTCGTTCCAGTATAGGTTCTTAGATTCTCTTGAATCAGGACATTACTATAGGAGAATAGATTCTTCTTATTTCCTCGAATCTCATTTCTATTTCTTCCAGTTACCATAGCTTTCGTATTCAGTTCCGTATCTGGCACACCAAAATATGGGTCTCCTAGTCGATACGCTTTGGTATTGAACTGATCCATAAAGCTTCCTACCTTTACAAGGATTTGTTTCTGTCCTCGGAAGGTTTCGCTATAATAAAGATCCACTGGCTGTCTATTTCCTCCCTTGGAATCTACATAGTAAAAGGTTGGCTTTATATGAACGGAATCTTGATTGGAATACATATTTCCTATGGTGGTTAACTGGAATCTTGTAACATAGCCTGTCTTAATCGCTCCAATATTAGAATACCCTGGATGGCTTCCATTTAATAAAGTGAAGGTATACTTTGGATTACGTCCCGTATCTACTCCATTCTGATCATTCGTTCCAACCGTATAGTTAAATCCGGATAGCCTTAAGGAATTCTCTTGTCGGAATACATTCTCCCAGATTGGATAATCCGAGATATCGAATAGTTTTAATCCATAGACTCTTCCCGATACTTCCACACTGAGTTGGTCTGTAGCCACGTAGTTATTTCGTTCTAAGTTGGCTAACTCTTGGGTCTTATCTATTCCACCATTTGCTTCTGCGTTGATACTGATACTTCGAAAATCAATGTTATATTTTCCTTCATCCACCCAGATAGGAAGATAGAAGGAGGTCTCATCTTGGGTTAGTGTTACCCATGTCCCTGCCCTGATATAAGTACTTCCTTCATATACATCAAAGGGGAACTTTACTTCTCTACTTTTTATGTACTTGGCATAATCTTGATACCCATAACCATCGATATCAAGATGCTCCCCTTCTGTTGGAAGCTGAATCGTAAATGGCGTATCTAATACTAATGGCGACAACGATACATCGGGTGTGATCATCTGATCTGCAGATGCCTTATTAGAGATCAAGGCATCACATACCGTTGGTGTATGGATTATGACATTGGTTAGTTCGCTGACTGGATAACTTAATGTATTTCCATGTTTTCCATTTAACTGCTTTACCAATTTATAATTGACAGTTCCTGTACTTTCATAGATTCCATTTGCCTTAGTTGCATCGATTACTTGTCCAGGACGATATAACACATCATCTCCTGTTTCATCATAACTTACATCCATATCTGTCGGTTTCTTTGTCTCTTTCTCTACATAATTATCATCCATAACCAGAGTTCCATCAAACACTAATTTATCATTTCGAACTTTGATTTGCTTAACTAACGAGTCTGCTTCTTTGGTAAAATCAGCCGTTGGTGCTTCCTTCTGATTTAAAGTTTCTGTTGCTAGAGTAATTTCTGGTTCTGGTTTAACCATATGGTCTTCATCGTCTTCTCTATTGGTATAGTCGAGTTCAGGAACTGTATATCCTACTGGTGTAAGTTTGGATACCCCTCCTGGCAAAGCATAATTATTAACTGCTGCATGATCTATCTTATAATATTCAATCTTTGAAATTTTCCAAAAGGAATACTCTCTTTTTATATAAACCGGATGAGAAATTGTTACTGATTTCTCTTTCGTCTCTTCTTTTTTTGTTTTGGGGTCTGTTTCTGTCCATTTCAGATTGTACGTCTTTGTAGCACTAATTGTATATACCTTGATACCGTACTTTTTTGTAAACGTATATCCTAGTAGATAATTATTAGAAAATACATTCGTATATAGTTTCTCTGTTGTTGGAATTCCTTCTTCTACATTAAATTGTTCATCGTCACGTTCATCCGCAGCAATAACTCCATGAGGCGTGGGGTCTTCCAGTGGCACTACTAAAACATCAGATCCAGAACTTCCTTTAGGTTTCTTTGGTTTCATAAGCGCTACAATTAGTAACCCTCCTGGTGCTTGCTGATTACTCCTCTTATACACATCATTTACTTGATCATTATAATTCTTGGCATTCACACTTGTTACTTTTTTAACCGGATGATCCTTTACCTTTTTCTGATTTGCCATAGTTATCTCCAAATATCAAATTTGCTTTATTGCTCATATTTTTTGCAGATACAACCTTAAACCGAATGCATGCTCTTAAAAAATAGCCATTTGAATCGTGTAAAGTCGAAAGTTCAACTGATACTATTGATGATTTAATAATCACTTTATTCTTCTTCATTGCTTTTACATACTCTTTAATATCATCTGTAATTCTTTTATTTTGGAAAGCATCATCAGAATCTCCAAAATCAAATATATAGTATGTACCTCGTAATTTATTAATCCACTTAGTTCCAACTGTTCGGTAATCAACACTTAACCTAGCCTCAAGATTGGTTTTGACTGTATTAGCCTCAATGTAAGTACACATAGTTTTAGAAAATTTTATGCTAATGAAATATTTAATAATAATAACCAAAACATAGAACTTGTTAGGGCATTATTACAGCACAGTACCATAGCGGTCACCCAAACATACCTTGGGGTTAGTAGTAAAGAGATAGAAGCTGCTATAAGTAATCATGTGCATATTGTTTAATACAGATAAAACCTTTCACAAGTAAATACAAGTAGCAAAGGAGGATTATTTATGGATAACATTAAATTTTTAGGGAATTTTTCTGACGGCACATTAAAAAAGGCTTGTAAACAGCGTGAAAACCCTACAAGCTTAGATACCTTTTATAATGCAGTAAATCAAGCTACTGCTAGTAGATGTTGTAGCTGTTGTAAGCAAGAGGTCATTGTATATGCAGTAGAACTTCCAATAAAACTTGCTGTTCTTTCGCTCTGCGTAGAATGTTTAAGTAGTCTACCCTTAGCATTGGAAGTCATAACCCTAAGTAGTCACGGTGCTCCGCCTTTGTTGGTTCAGGTTCAAAAGGAGGTGTAGCCGTGTTATACTGCTTAAATTGTAGGAAGTTTATAAATAAAAGAACAATCATAAAACCATATTTGTGCATAATGAGCTTATGGTAGTCTTTAATATGCTTATAGAGCGTGGATTTAAGGTCACCTCCACTAGTTTAGAAACATATGATTTGTTTTTAGGCCACCCCTATATTGATAAAATTACACATATCCAAATCAAATTTGGAGCTTTTTATCCAAAGGCCCTGCTTGATGGACTACCTCCCAACTGGGTACATTACGAATACCACACGATTGATAATAAACGCATTAGTGATTACACCTACTCAGCACTAAGTTGCTCAGAGCATCACCCTATCACAGAGTCAGATACAGAAAGTATTGAGTATGCTAAAAGGCTAAATATCAGCAATTTGGAGTGCTGGCTTAACGATATAGACCCTGCTGGTTTTTGGAGTGTACTAAAACTAGGGGGCATAGAGCTGTACTAACGCTTAGTATACAATGTAGAATAGCTTACACATAAATCCACTACTATAACACCCTGTAACCCTTTATATTACTTTGATTATATAACCTCAAAATGTTTCAAGACATCCTTAATTGACCATTGCATACCTCCAGATTTATTTTAAATCTTCGAACCAGTTCATTTATCATACATATTTGCTTCTTTCATTGTTTTAGGCATAGAAAAAGGGCTAACACCATTTTATCAGCGTTAGCCTTCTTTATTGCTATAATATATATTTGATTTTCACTTTTGTTACTGCTTACTGCATTATTATTACTTGCAGTCAAATTTTAATTACTACAAAACCTATATTTTTATATATTTATTTAATACTCATCTTATTAGTTGTATAAAACATAGTTTTGTAGTGAATTATAATATTTTTATGGAGTGAGTAAAACATATTCAATGTAACATTCATATAACAAATATTACATTGAATATCATTTAACTCCAGTAATTATCTATAGTATTTTGTATCTCTTTACTACAAGATGCATTCATATATATTTCCATTAATAAATTTTCAACTTCTGGTTCTTTATACAACATTATATTGTCAACTATTACCTCTAATAAGTACTTATTAACATCCATTACTTTATTGTACATATTATTTGAAAATTTGATAATATCTTGTTTTGAAGCTTCTTTAAAAAACGCTTTTAATTGCATCTCGATATTTTCATTATTAAATCCTAATTCATTAATATTAATCATAATATCTTCTATTGATAATTCATCTGAAATAATATCTACCATTACTTTTTCTAACTGAGCTATAGCAATTCTTGAATCTTCATTTTCAAGATAAAATCGATAAAAAAATTCTTTATCTAAGCTATTATACATATAATGTATAGTATCTGCATCTATATCTTTACTGTAATTTTCCAATAAAACACTTTCAGTAGAAAAGTTATCAATTGTTTTCCATGACAAACTTCTACAATCATCATAAATTCTAAATTTCATTATTCCAGTTTGAATATTCTCTTCGCATTCAACAACAGGATATAACTGATTAACGCTTATTCCTTCTTTTTCTATGCTTCTTTTAGATTTTAAAATCATTATCTCACTCCTATCGGAACTAAATTTTCGTCCAAATCTATAATCCAAAAACCATCCTTATCTGTTTTGGTATACTTTAATTTATCTCTTATTGCTTTTGGTGCAGATATTTTCATCTTAGCATCATAATAACTAACTTTCCCAGTTTTAACATTCATATAATAATGTATCTTTCCTGTTCCATACTCATTTGTATATGGATATTTTGACTCCATTTTAGACCAATCTTCAATATTGCTTCCATCCTTAGTTAATTCGGCAATTAATTTTTTGTCGCCTAATTTAGCGCCTTTTATAATTTCCTCAGAATTATTCAATACATCATCTTTCACCAATGATTCTTTATATTTTTGATACAAATATGAGTCAGATGCAGAACTTTCTTCAACATTTCTAGCTTTTCCTACCCCCTCAGCAGCACTACCTCCCCCTTTATTTAATATCTTCCCAACAAGATTCTTAGCTCCCTTAGCTATGTTAATTCCTGCATCTACAATCAGTACCACCGATGCTGCTAACTCTACTATCTCTAATCCACCTGCTAAGATATGTACTAGTTTACTATCACTTTCATGTCTTAGGGTATCCGCTAAGGTATCTCGTCCTGCATATCGTACCGCAGTTGCTGCATCTCCATTTTTCGCTACCTGATATGCTTTACTATCATTATATACTGCGCTGATTCCATTCGCAACAGTTGCTACTGCTACTACCACGGCAGCTACTCCTACAATAACTGCTCCTACTGTACTAGCCGCTGCCAATGCTGCTACTGCTGCGATTGCTGTAACGGCTCCAAGTAATGCTGCTCCTATCCCTTCGATTGCTCCTTCGATTAGGTATTTTCCTCCATCGTACTTATACCAGTCTGAGATTGCTTCTCCTGCTGATTTTATTACATCTTGAATTCCACCTATACAATCTTTGATTGCTCTTCCGATTGCTGTGGCATTTCCAATCACTACTCCGATGTAGTTAAAGAAGTTCGTTATTACGTTCTCCTTTATCTTATATGCCTTCTTAAAATCTCCGGTTATGGTCTTAATGGATCTGGCGACATTGTTATCTGCTGTTTTACAGTTTGACTCAAATGTTTTTATATTACTTGATAACGTGGTAAAATCAATTTTCTTCTGTTGTAGTTTCTCTAACTTTTTTCGCATAAAGCCATCTGCATCATAGAGATTCTGTGTTCTCTCTCCACTGTACTCATTGATCTTTCGACACACCTTATGCTCTAGCTCATTCGCATAGTCTCCTAGTTTTTCTGCTAGATTCTTTGCATTATGTGATGCATCATTTAGATCATCATAGGATATTACCAAAGTACTCATTTATTCACTCCCCTCTTACTTATGTCATGTTTGTTATCTTTTGTATTTGTTATCATTTATATTATTATTTTTCTTATTTCTGGATTAGCTTAGTTGGCTTTCTAATTAATGCGTTCCACCACTTTTATAATCCTCTGCAGCTGATTTATCGGTGTAATACATAATATAGTCCCCATCCTGGAATTCAAAGGTATTTCCTTTATAGTCCTTCTTCTCATATTGATATCCTTCGGTTCTCCACATATTACAATATCCATTTTTCGCATTCTCTAGATTAAGATAACTCAGATGTGGATTTCCATTTTGAAGCGTTTCTATATCAAAATTTACTACAATATATCCATTCTTTAACCAAAAGTCTTCTTTATAGTCTATTCCATAATGGTTCTTCGCATATCCTATCACATCATACCCTTGGGGTACGACATGGATCTCACTTGGTAGATAATATTCTCCATACCATTTTTGCATCGACTTCGTTACCTTATCTGGATCTACTCCGTATGGCACGGTTCCCGTTGGCGTATAATTCGTTCCGATATAGGTTCTTAGATTCTCTCGAATCAAGACATTACTATAGGAGAATAGATTCTTCTTATTTCCTCGGATCTCATTTCTATTTCTTCCAGTTACCATGGCTTTCGTATTCAGTTCCGTATCTGGCACGCCAAAATATGGGTCTCCCAGTCGATACGCTTTGGTATTGAACTGATCCATAAAGCTTCCTACCTTTACAAGAATTTGTTTCTGTCCTCGGAAGGTTTCGCTATAATAGAGATCCACTGGCTGTCTATTTCCTCCTTTGGAATCTACATAGTAAAAGGTTGGCTTTATATGAACGGAATCTTGATCGGAATACATATTTCCTATGGTGGTTAACTGGAATCTAGTAACATACCCTGTCTTAATCGCTCCAATATTAGAATACCCTGGATGGCTTCCATTTAATAAGGTGAAGGTATACTTTGGATTACGTCTTGTATCTACTCCATTCTGATCATTCGTTCCAACCGTATAGTTAAATCCGGATAATCTTAAGGAATTCTCTTGACGGAATACATTCTCCCAGATCGGATAATCCGAGATATCGAATAATTTTAATCCATAGACTCTTCCCGATACTTCCACACTGAGTTGGTCTGTCGCCACGTAGTTATTTCGCTCTAAGTTGGCTAACTCTTGGGTCTTATCTATTCCACCATTTGCTTCTGCATTGATACTGATACTTCGAAAATCAATGTTATATTTTCCTTCATCCACCCAGATAGGAAGATAGAAGGAGGTCTCATCTCGGGTTAGTGTTACCCATGTCCCTGCCCTGATATAAGTACTTCCTTCATATACATCAAAGGGGAACTTTACTTCTCTACTTTGTATGTACTTGGCATAATCTTGATACCCATAACCATCGATATCAAGATGCTCCCCTTCTGTTGGCAGCTGAATCGTAAATGGCGTATCTAATACCAATGGTGACAACGATACATCGGGTGTGATCATCTGATCTGCGGATGCCTTATTAGAGATGAATGCATCACATACCGTTGGTGTGTGGATCACGACTTTGGTTAGGTCACTGACTGGATAACTTAATGTATTTCCATGATCTCCTTTTAATTGCTTTATCACTTTATAGTCGACAGTTCCCGTACTTTCATAGATTCCATTTGCCTTAGTTGCATCGATTACTTGTCCAGGACGATATAACACATCATCTCCTGTTTCATCATAACTTACATCCATATCTGTCGGTTTCTTTGTCTCTTTCTCTACATAATTATCATCCATAACCAGAGTTCCATCAAACACTAATTTATCATTTCGGACTTTGATTTGCTTAACTAACGAGTCTGCTTCTTTGGTAAAATCAGCCGTTGGTGGTTCTTTCTGATTTTTTTTCTCTGGTTTTAGTGTAATTGTTAATTCCGGCTCAACCATATGTTTTGCATCGTCTTCTATTTTGGTATAATCAAGTTTAGGAACCGTATATCCTACTGGTGTAAGTTTGGATACTCCTCCTGGCAAAGCATAATTCTTTACTGTTGCATGATCAATCTTATAATATTCAATCTTTGAAATCTCCCAATAGGAATACTCTCTTTTTATATATACCTCTTGAGAAACTGTTTCGGATTTACTTTTTGTAACTTGTTTCTTTGTTTTGGGGTCTGGTTCTTTCCAAGTTAACTGGTATGTCTTTGATGCCTTAATCGAATATACCTTCGTACCGTACTTTCTTGTAAACGTATATCCAAGCAGATAATTATTAGAGAATACATTCGTATATAGCTTCTCTGTTGTTGGAATTCCTTCTTTTACATTAAATTGTTCGTCGTCACGTTCATCGGCAGCAATAACTCCATGAGGCGTGGGGTCTTCCAGTGGCACTTCTATAACATCAGAATACTCATGCCCTTTAGGTTTCTTTGGTTTCATAAGTGCTACAATTAGTAACCCTCCTGGCGCTTGTTGATTACTCCTCTTATACACATCTTTTACTTGATCATTATAATTCTTGGCATTCACACTTGTTACTTTTTTAGTAGGATGATCTTTTACTTTTTTCTGATTTGCCATATAATATATGGTACTTTGAGCTAGTGCTAATGTCTGACCTCCATAGTTCTTTTCTTTGTCTAATGTTACATTAACCATCTTCCCAAGCTTTACAGGGGCTAGTTTTTCTTCACTAATTACTTTATTGGCTTGAGTAATATATCGAACTGTTACTGGTTGGGGACCAGAAGAATGGTATTGAACTTTTATATCAAAATGATCTTCAAAATCTTTTGGATTCCTCCAAGGTTCAGCTTTTTCAATAGTAGGTAGATTATTTATTTCTTTTCCATACTTCTTTCCATAGTGCCAGACTTGAAAGATTCCATTGAAATAAATCGTATCATTATCTTTTATTTTTTCGCAACCAGCTGCTAATAGTGCCCTATCCACGTCACCTTTTAGCAGCGTAAAACTCACTGTTACAGTTCCATCATGGTTATTCGTCTCATCTCTCTTAAACTGTTTAAGTAATATAGTAGCATGTTTAAGCTTGGTTGGATAACCACCATTTGATAAACATTCCCTTCTGCATATATTAAACCCTACTGTACTCCAAGTAATCTTAGTTGTAGCTTTTGTATCTTCCGTTTCAAAATATATTATCCCATTTACTGCAGATTGTTTATTAGCATTTACTATTATATCTTGCGGTACTGCCTTAAGAATTACAAACATTAACAGACATCAATACTATATTTTTTCTTCGTCTTTTTTTATTCATAATAGCCTCTTATCTTGAAACTATATTGTCTGTAAATACTGCATAATCCTCCCCAATACTGCCACCATCTGCAGTACCCAACACAATATCAACATACATTCTTATCAATTTCCCTTTTTTTAAATTTTTTATATAAATACTATCACCAAAAATTACATCCGATTGCTTTTTTAAACTTTTTGCAGAAACCACTTTGAATTGAATACATGTCCGTAAGCAATATCCATGAGAGAAATATAAAGTAGATGGTTCCACTGACACTAAAGACGACTTAATAATCACTTTATTTTTCTTCATTACTTTTACATACTCTTTAATATCATCTGTCATTCTTTTATTTTGGAAAGCATCATCAGAATCACCCCAATTATATACATAGTAAGTGCTTCGTAATTTATTGATCCACTTTGCTCCTACTGTTCGGTAATCAACATTTAACCTAGCCTCAAGATTGGTTTTGACTGTATTAGCCCATTTATCTAGATATGCATTTAAGACTTCCTGCATGTTATATTTATCTCCACCTCCGGTAATGAATGGCTTCTTTTTCATATTAACAGGACGTATATAATCCTCATACTCCACAGGCTTTGTTTTCTTTCCATCTTTACCATAATATGTTGCTACTTGCCAACTTGTTTTCATTTCATAAAATGAATTAGGAAATGCAGCTAATATATACTCATAACTTTTATAATTCTTAGGTAGATTGGTTGTTCGTATGACTTGTCCATCGGGACTTATTTTTCTTCTCTTCTTTTTATTTGTAAGTCTTACTAAGATTGTACTTGCTTCGCTTGAATTCAGATTATCTTTTCCTCGAAAAGTACGATCGTGAGTAAATATACCATCATAATCCCCTACGATAATTCCCTTTTCAAATACTTTAATTACCGCATCTCTTTTACTTGCACTTACTTTATTTAGATCTTTAATTCTCTTTTTATTCTTTACCTGATGATAAAGGTCTTCATTATAAGTTTTACCATGTAATATTTCATCTGCTCGGTTGGTTAATAGCGCTGCATCTTCTCTTTTGATATTTACACTATAATTTTTATATTCTCCATCTTTTACCAATCCTTCTGCAATAGCTGCGGATAGATAAGGGTTTTCTACCGTATTATCTACCTTTATCTTAGTAGCTACGACCAACTTTTGAATATATTCTTCTATTGTAATATTTTTATTCTTTGCCTCACTCTTCATTGTTGGCATTGCCAATTCAATGACTAGAACTATACTTAATAGTATTAACAGCATCTTTTTTATCTTTTTCATAACATAATCCTCCTAGTTCTGTCTTTTACGGATTGCATTCTGGGCATGGGTATGCTCCTTCTAGTGCACAATCCTTTTTATTGTAATATGGGTAATCTTTATTGGTTACTTTACTGCAAGTGGCTTTATGATAATAACGCTTTCCATCAGCCTCTTTTGTAATATAATAACATCTTGTCTTTCGAATTCTTGCTCCTGCATATGAATATTGGTTAAATACATCTCCAGTATTTAAACCATATGGATACCCTTGGAATACGACAAATAAACCTATGTCATCTATTGTTCTATACCATTCTTCCTTTTCAATATAGGGAAGTGCAAACTGATATGTAATTCCATAATGTTCTGCAATTCGATTGTGGTATAGAGTCCCAGCTGGTGTTGAATACACAAGATTTTTATTAAAATTTTGGATAATAATTTAAGGCATAAAAAAGACAGGTAATAGACTTATACAATCAATCACCTGCCTATCAATTCTTAAATTACTATATCACATTTTATTAGCTAAATAAAATTGTTAAACGGATATACTCTCAACTCATTATCTTTAATAAAAAATAAAGAATATCTGTTTCTCCTCTACCAAATCTACGAATATTTTAGATACTCATAGTTATCAAGATATCCAACCTTTATCCTATCAATCCCCTCTATAATCTTTATTTTAGCATCATTTTCTAAAATTTTTGATAAATACCTGTTAGAAGCACACATTAAAAATTTATTTGTATACTGAAGGTAAATTTTTTTACTTAAGTCTCTTAATTAAATCCTAGGTTACATTACTTCGTAAAATCCATGATATTGAATTAGAGGTTAGGATTTAGGTGGTAGGATGTCCTAAGTATAACCATAATTTAAATTATTAACTATTACTTTTGTAAATTATCCAACTTATACATTCTAACTACCTACAATCTTTCATAGAACTAATCAAAAAAATTAACTGTAAAATCTTTATCACTCAAAAAATCTTTCACATGCTTAATAAAATCTTCTCTTTCTTGTGTACTCATTACTCTTTCACCTCTAGTCCCTTGTAATTTCATACTGCTTTTATAAGCAAAAAATCCATTATTTTGTAATTCACCATCTGCTAGTACAATAATATTATTATCCAATATAAACTTAATTTCACTACTTGTTCCTTTAATATCTAAAATGTTCATATACTAATTTCCTCCGAATTTTACAAGTTCTGCACCATCTTCACCTATATATTTAATAATAGTAGCATTATTCTCTGGATTTAATCTATCATATATAAGAGTTATTTCATTTGTAAATGGATTGATAGCTGTTATTGATTTTACATTTACATTTGCTTTTAATGTATCAAGTTCTGTTGAAACAAATACACTATTTGCACCAACTGTATCTCCTAATACAACATTTATATTTCCAGAACAATTTTGTGCATAGCAATCTGATACATCTCTCCATGCTTGCTGGGCATTTTTGTCCAAGAAACTCCATTCAGGCATTTTGATATTATTCAATTCTATTTGATTTTCCAGTGTTGTACATCCTTTTTTTATTGCCGTATCCTTAGCAATATTTGCTCCATCTATACCTAATCCAGACCAAAAATAGGCTTTATCCTCTCCTGTTGTTAATGCTTCCTTAATTTCATCTGTTATTATAAAAGAATTACCAACACCCTCAACAGCACTACTCCCCCCCTTATTTAATATCTTCCCAACAAGATTCTTAGCTCCCTTAGCTATGTTAATTCCTGCATCTACAACCAGTACAACCGATGCTGCTAATTCTACCATTTCTAAGCCTGTTGCTAAGATATGTACTAACTTACTATCACTTTCATGTCTTAAGGTATCCGCTAAGGTATCTCTTCCTGCATATCGTACCGCAGTTGCTGCATCTCCATTTTTCGCCACTTGATATGCTTTACTATCATTATATACTGCACTGATTCCATTCGCAACTGTCGCGACAGCCACTACCACGGCAGCTACTCCTACAATCACTGCTCCTACTGTACTTGCCGCTGCAAATGCTGCTACTGCTGCGATTGCTGTAACGGCTCCAAGTAATGCTGCTCCTATCCCTTCGATTGCTCCTTCGACTAGGTATTTTCCTCCATCGTACTTATACCAGTCTGATATTGCTTCACCTGCTGATTTTATCACATCTTGAATTCCACCAATACAATCTTTGATTGCTCTTCCGATTGCTGTCGCATTTCCAATCGCTACTCCGATGTAGTTAAAGAAGTTCGTAATTACGTTCTCCTTTATCTTATATGCCTTCTTAAAATCTCCGGTTATGGTCTTAATGGATCTGGCGACATTGTTATCTGCTGTTTTACAGTTTGACTCAAATGTTTTTATATTACTCGATAACGTGGTAAAATCGATTTTCTTCTGTTGTAATTTCTCTAACTTTTTCCTCATGAAGCCATCTGCATCATAAATATTCTGTGTTCTCTCTCCGCTATACTCATTGATTTTTCGACACACCTTATGCTCTAGTTCATTCGCATAGTCTCCTAGTTTTTCTGCTATGTTTCTTGCTTGATGCGACGCATCATTTAGATCTTCATAGGATATTACTAAAGTACCCATTTATTCACTCCCCTCTTAGTTTTTTTATCTAATAATGTCTTTTATATCATGTATGTTAACTTTTGTATTTGCTATCTTTTGTATTTGTTATCTTTTGTATATTATTCTTCTTATTTCTGGATTAGCTTATGGTTAACTCATTAATTAATGTGTTCCACCGCTTTTATAATCACCTGCTGCTGATTTATTAGTGAAATACAGGATATAGTCCCCATCCTGGAATTCAAAGGTATTTCCTTTATAGTCCTTCTTCTCATATTGATATCCTTCGGTTCTCCACATATTACAATATCCATTTTTCGCATTCTCTAGATTAAGATAACTCAGATGTGGATTTCCATTTTGAAGCGTTTCTATATCAAAATTTACTACAATATATCCATTCTTTAACCAAAAGTCTTCTTTATAGTCTATTCCATAATGGTTCTTCGCATATCCTATCACATCATACCCTTGGGGTACGACATGGATCTCACTTGGTAGATAATATTCTCCATACCATTTTTGCATCGACTTCGTTACCTTATCTGGATCTACTCCGTATGGCACGGTTCCCGTCGGCGTATAATTCGTTCCGATATAGGTTCTTAGATTCTCTTGAATCAAGACATTACTATAGGAGAATAGATTCTTCTTATTTCCTCGAATCTCATTTCTATTTCTTCCAGTTACCATGGCTTTCGTATTCAGTTCCGTATCTGGCACACCAAAATATGGGTCTCCTAGTCGATACGCTTTGGTATTGAACTGATCCATAAAGCTTCCTACCTTTACAAGGATTTGTTTTTGTCCTCGGAAGGTTTCGCTATAATAAAGATCCACGGGTTGTCTATTTCCGCCTTTAGAATCTACATAGTAAAAGGTTGGTTTTATATGAACGAAATCTTGATTGGAATACATATTTCCTATGGTGGTTAACTGGAATCTTGTAACATAACCTGTCTTAATCGCTCCAATATTAGAATACCCTGGATGACTTCCATTTAATAAGGTGAAGGTATACTTTGGATTACGTCCCGTATCTACTCCATTCTGATCATTCGTTCCAACTGTATAGTTAAATCCGGATAGCCTTAAGGAATTCTCTTGTCGGAATACATTCTCCCAGATTGGATAATCCGAGATATCGAATAGTTTTAATCCATAGACTCTTCCTGATACTTCCACGCTGAGCTGATCTGTCGCCACGTAGTTATTTCGCTCTAAATTGGCTAATTCTTGGGTCTTATCTATTCCACCATTTGTTTCTGCATTGATACTGATACTTCGAAAATCAATGTTATATTTTCCTTCATCCACCCAGATAGGAAGATAGAAGGAGGTCTCATCTTGGGTTAGTGTTACCCATGTTCCTGCCCTGATATAAGTACTTCCTTCATATACATCAAAGGGGAACTTTACTTCTCTACTTTTTATGTACTTGGCATAATCTTGATACCCATAACCATCGATATCAAGATGCTCCCCTTCTGTTGGAAGCTGAATCGTAAATGGCGTATCTAATACCAATGGTGACAAGGATACATCGGGTGTGATCATCTGATCTGCGGATGCCTTATTAGAGATGAATGCATCACATACGGTTGGTGTGTGGATCACGACTTTGGTTAGGTCACTGACTGGATAACTTAATGTATTTCCATGATCACCATTTAATTGCTTTACCACTTTATAGTTAACAGTTCCCGTACTTTCATAGATTCCATTTGCCTTAGTTGCATCAATTGCTTGTCCAGGACGATATAACACATCATCTCCTGTTTCATCATAACTTACATCAATATCTTCTGGATCCTTTGTCTTTTTCTCGACATACTTATCATCCATAATCTGAGTTCCATCAAACTCTAATTTATCATTTCGGACTTTGATTTGCTTAATAATAGCATTTACTTCTTTTGTATAATCTTCCACAGGAGCTTCTTTCAGATTTAAACTCTTTGCTGGCAGAGGTTGAATGATTAAATTTGGCTCAATCATATGGTCTTTATCGCCTACTCTATTGGTATAAATAAGTTTAGGAACCGTATATCCTACTGGTGTAAGTTTGGATACACCTCCTGGCAAAGCATAATTCTTTACAGCTGCATGATCGATCTTATAATATTCAATCTTTGAAATTTCCCAATAGGAAAAATCTCTTTTAATATATACCTCTTGAGGAACTGATACTGATTTATTTTTTGTGACTTTTTTCTTTGTTTTTGGGTCTGTTTCTGTCCATTTCAGATGGTAAGTCCTTGTTGCATTAACTGTATATACCTTCGTACCGTGCTTTCTTGTAAACGTATATCCTAGTAGATAATTATTAGAAAATACATTCGTATACAGCTTCTCTGTTGTTGGAATTCCTTCTTCTACATTAAATTGTTCGTCGTCACGTTCATCGGCGGCAATAACTCCATGAGGTGTGGGTTCTTCGAGTGGTACTTTTAAAACTTCGGAATCTCTATTCCCTTTAGGTTTTTTAGGTCTCATAAGAGCTACAATTAGTAACCCTCCTGGTGCTTGCTGATAACTTCTCTTATACACTTCTTTTACTTGATCATTATAATTCTTGGCATTCACACTCGTTACTTTTGTAGTAGGATGATCTTTTACTTTTTTCTGATTTGCCATATAATATATGGTACTTTGAGCTAGTGCTAATGTCTGACCTCCATAGTTCTTTTCTTTGTCTAATGTTACATTAACCATCTTCCCAAGCTTTACAGGGGCTAGTTTTTCTTCACTAATTACTTTATTGGCTTGAGTAATATATCGAACTGTTACTGGTTGCGCACCAGAAGAATGGTATTGAACTTTTATATCAAAATGATCTTTAAAATCTTTTGGATTTCTCCAAGACTCAGCTTTTTGAATAGTAGGTAGATTGTATATTTTTCCATCATGCTTCTTTCCATTGTGCCAGACTTGAAAGATTCCATTCAAGTAGATAATATCATTATCTTGTATTTTCGCATATTTTAAATGTACTAATGCCTTGTTTACTTCTTCTTTAGGTATATTAAATCTGACCGTATAAGTTCCGTTATGATTATCTTTCTCATGTTTCCAATTATCTTTAAGATATATAGTTGCATGTTTTAACTTAGTTGGATAACCACCATTCGGTAGACATTCACTTCTACATATCGTAAATCCTACCGTACTCCACGTAATACTACTAGTTGCCTTGGTATCTTTCGTAACAAATATTATTTCTCCATCTTGAGTTTTAGCATCTTGAGTGGCAGCTTTTAAACTTTTGGAAGTACTACATAATAGTACCAGGATCAATAGATTTATAAAAATAAATAGCACTTTATGTTCTTTAATTTTCATTTTTACCTCTTAACGAGTCATAATATCGTCTTCATATACTGCATAATCTTCACCTAAACTACTACCATTTTGTGTTCCTATTCCAATATCAACATACATCGTTTTCCATTTTCCTTTTTTAAGATTTTTTATATAATTATCTCCAAATATCAAATTTGCTTTATTGCTCATATTTTTTGCAGATACAACCTTAAATCGGATACATGCCCTTATAAAATAACCACCTGCATCATATAAAGTAGATGGTTCTACTGATACTATTGATGATTTAATTATCACCTTATTTTTCTTCATCACTTTTACATACTCTTTAATATCATCTGTCCTTCTTTTGTTTTGAAAAGCATCATCAGAATCTCCAAAATCAAATATATAGTATGTACCTCGTAATTTATTAATCCACTTAGTTCCTACCGTTCTATAATCAACATTCAATCTAGTTTCTAAGTTAGTTTTTACTTTGTTTACCCATTGATCAAGATAAGCATTTAGTATGTCTTCCATATTATACTTATCATCATTTGCCCCAGTAATGAATTTTTTCTTTTTAATATTAACTGGACGTACATAATCTTTGTATTCTACTGGTTTTCTTTTTCTTCCATTATCGTTAAAGTATGATCCTAGCTGCCAATCCATCTTCATCTCATAAAATGAATTAGGAAAAGATGCTAATATATACTCATAATTCTTATAATTCTTAGGTAGATTGGTTGTTCTTATGACTTGCCCATCTGGACTTATTTTTCTTCTTTTCTTTTTATTCTTAAGCCTAACTAAGATCGTACTAGCTTCACTTGAATTCAGGTTATCTTTTCCTCGAAAAGTTCGATCGTGAGTAAATATACCATCATAATCCCCTACGATAATTCCTTTTTCAAATACTTTAATTACCGCATCTCTTTTACTTGCACTTAACTTATTTAAGTCTTTAATTCTCTTTTTATTCTTTACCTGATGATAAAGGTCTTCATTATAAGTTTTACCATGCAATATTTCATCTGCTCGGTTGGTTAATAGCGCTGCATCTTCTCTTTTGATATTAACACTATAATTTTTATATTCCCCATCTTTTACCAATCCTTCTGCGATTGCTGCTGATAGGTAAGGGTTTTCTACCGTATTATCTACCTTTATCTTAGTAGCTACAACCAACTTTTGAATATATTCTTCTATTGTAATATTTTTATTCTTTGCCTCACTTGTATTGGCTGGTAATGTTAATTCTATGACTAGAACTATACTTAATAGTATTAACAGCATCTTTTTTATCTTTTTCATAACATAATCCTCCTAGTTCTGTCTTTTACGGATTGCATTCTGGGCATGGGTATGCTCCTTCTAATGCACAATCCTTTTTATTGTAATATGGGTAATCTTTATTTGTTACTTTACTGCAAGTGGCTTTATGATAATAACGCTTTCCATCAGCCTCTTTTGTAATATAATAACATCTTGTCTTTCGAATTCTTGCTCCTGCATATGAATATTGGTTAAATACATCTCCTGTATTTAAGCCATATGGATATCCTTGGAATACAACAAATAGTCCTATGTCATCTATTGTTCTATACCATTCTTCTTTTTCAATATAGGGAAGTGCAAACTGATATGTAATTCCATAATGTTCTGCAATTCGATTGTGGTTATAGCATATTATCTACTAAAAATAATGAATCAGCTTACTTAATTTCAGCTGATTCATTTCATTTTTTACTGTATTATTACTATGATTCATTTAATTATTTATGCATTTTTTTGTATTTAATAACTTATACGAATCACTTTTTTATATGATTAATGAAGTCTAATTATAAAGTGATTTTGATATATTTGCTTGGTATATTGTCCGCTAACCATACTTTATCATTACCTAAATAAAATTTAACGCCTTCATCCCAAGCTTTTTTAGCATCAATTTCAAGAATAACTGGCTTATTATCATGTCTTTTACCAACTTGAAGTGCAGTTTCGATATCATTCGATAAATGCACATATTGCCTTCCCTTGGGCAATAGCCCTTTATCCCCTATTGATTCTAAAAAACGTCTTGCAGTTCCATGAAATAAAATTACTGGTGGTTCTGCACTTTCTTTTACTATTTTCTCTGGTACAGAATGACCATATAAAGCTCTAATTTTTCCATCAACTAATTCATGTCTCTTCTTATCAGAATTCTCAACTATATCCTCTAAATCTCCGATTGTTACACTTTCCCATTTACTATTTTCTTTTAAAGCAATCAATAATTGTTCTACACATACCCACCCGTTATCATCTAACTCCAACTCATACTCCCAAGGAGCATGTCTAAGAGCATATGATATCTCTTTACTCAATTGCTTTAAATCATCCATTATTAACTACCTCAAATCTCTGTCCAATAAACTGATACATACCAATCCCATCTAGATATAAAATGTAATGTTTAGGCTTCCAATAGTTAAAGTCTCCTTCATTTATCTGTTTTAATTCTTTTAACCACTCAGAATCAATTAATTCGACAATTCTGTCATATGAATCGTATAGTCTCGGTGTAAATCTAGCAGATGTTTGCTTAAAACACAATACGGAACTTATCGCAATTGTAATTTTATTCAAATTATCCTCATCATCATATCCCTCAATATCAATCTTTATATCCATGTTTTCAAATCTAATATAAGGTTCTTTTATTAAATTTGATGAAAACATAGGCAATTCATACCTTATTTCATTCTTCATCATTTACCTCCGCTTGGTCTAACATTTGATATTCCTTCTGAATTAAGTTTATTTCTTGTAAGTTGTCCTGTAAGCAATTCTTCAAATAAAGAATCCCCTGTTCTATTTATTACATTCCACTGACTTCTAGGTATACCTGCTTGTGTTAACGCTTGAGAAGTTCTTGTATTTAATATTAAAACATTTCCATCTCTTACGATATATTCAACAGGTAAATCTGCTACTTTAACTTTTCCTTTATTTATAGCACTAACTAAATCATCAATTGTATTTATAGGCTCTCCAGCTAAATTTGTGTATTTTTTTCTTCCTTCTGCACTAAAAGTGTTACTATATGTCTTTTGAGCATAATTTGCATTCTCTAGTACAGAGTTACCTCCCCCCTTATTCAATATCTTCCCAACAAAGTTTTTAGCTCCCTTAGCTATGTTAATCCCTGCATCTACAATCAGTACCACCGATGCTGCTAACTCTACTATTTCTAATCCTCCTGCTAAGATATGTACTAGTTTACTATCACTTTCATGTCTTAAGGTGTCCGCTAATGTATCTCGTCCTGCATATCGTACTGCGGTGGCTGCATCTCCATTTTTCGCCACTTGATACGCTTTACTATCATTATATACTGCGCTGATTCCATTCGCAACTGTCGCGACTGCTACTACCACGGCAGCTACTCCTACAATAACTGCTCCTACTGTACTTGCAGCTGCCAATGCTGCTACTGCTGCGATTGCTGTGACGGCTCCAAGTAATGCTGCTCCTATCCCTTCGATTGCTCCTTCGATTAGATATTTTCCTCCATCGTACTTATACCAGTCTGAGATTGCTTCTCCTGCTGATTTTATTACATCTTGAATTCCACCTATACAATCTTTGATTGCTCTTCCGATTGCTGAGGCATTTCCAATCGCTACTCCGATGTAGTTAAAGAAGTTCGTAATTACGTTCTCCTTTATCTTATATGCCTTCTTAAAATCTCCGGTTATGGTCTTAATGGATCTGGCGACATTGTTATCTGCTGTTTTACAGTTTGACTCAAATGTTTTTATATTACTTGATAACGTGGTAAAATCGATTTTCTTCTGTTGTAGTTTCTCTAACTTTTTTCGCATAAAGCCATCTGCATCATAGAGATTCTGTGTTCTCTCCCCACTGTACTCATTGATTTTTCGGCACACCTTATGTTCTAGCTCATTCGCATAGTCTCCTAGTTTTTCTGCTAGATTCTTTGCATTATGTGAAGCATCATTTAGATCATCATAGGATATTACCAAAGTACTCATTTATTCACTCCCCTCTTAGTTTTTTACTTAATAATGTGTTTACTTTTGTATACTATAATTAATGCGTTCCACCACTTTTATAGTCCTCTGCAGCTGATTTATTGGTGTAATACATAATATAGTCCCCATCCTGGAATTCAAAGATATTTCCTTTATAGTCCTTCTTCTCATATTGATATCCTTCGGTTCTCCACATATTACAATATCCATTTTTCGCATTCTCTAGATTGAGATAACTCAGATGTGGATTGCCATTCTGAATTGTTTCTATATCAAAATTTACTACGATATATCCATTCTTTAACCAAAAGTCTTCTTTATAGTCTATTCCATAATGGTTCTTTGCATATCCTATCACATCATACCCTTGGGGTACGACATGGATTTCACTTGGTAGATAATATTCTCCATACCATTTTTGCATCGACTTCGTTACCTTATCTGGATCTACTCCGTATGGCACGGTTCCCGTCGGCGTATAATTCGTTCCGATATAGGTTCTTAGATTCTCTTGAATCAAGACATTACTATAGGAGAATAGATTCTTCTTATTTCCTCGAATCTCATTTCTATTTCTTCCAGTTACCATGGCTTTCGTATTCAGTTCCGTATCTGGCACACCAAAATATGGGTCTCCTAGTCGATACGCTTTGGTATTGAACTGATCCATAAAGCTTCCTACCTTTACAAGGATTTGTTTTTGTCCTCGGAAGGTTTCGCTATAATAAAGATCCACGGGTTGTCTATTTCCGCCTTTAGAATCTACATAGTAAAAGGTTGGTTTTATATGAACGAAATCTTGATTGGAATACATATTTCCTATGGTGGTTAACTGGAATCTTGTAACATAACCTGTCTTAATCGCTCCAATATTAGAATACCCTGGATGACTTCCATTTAATAAGGTGAAGGTATACTTTGGATTACGTCCCGTATCTACTCCATTCTGATCATTCGTTCCAACTGTATAGTTAAATCCGGATAGCCTTAAGGAATTCTCTTGTCGGAATACATTCTCCCAGATTGGATAATCCGAGATATCGAATAGTTTTAATCCATAGACTCTTCCTGATACTTCCACGCTGAGCTGATCTGTCGCCACGTAGTTATTTCGCTCTAAATTGGCTAATTCTTGGGTCTTATCTATTCCACCATTTGTTTCTGCATTGATACTGATACTTCGAAAATCAATGTTATATTTTCCTTCATCCACCCAGATAGGAAGATAGAAGGAGGTCTCATCTTGGGTTAGTGTTACCCATGTTCCTGCCCTGATATAAGTACTTCCTTCATATACATCAAAGGGGAACTTTACTTCTCTACTTTTTATGTACTTGGCATAATCTTGATACCCATAACCATCGATATCAAGATGCTCCCCTTCTGTTGGAAGCTGAATCGTAAATGGCGTATCTAATACCAATGGTGACAAGGATACATCGGGTGTGATCATCTGATCTGCGGATGCCTTATTAGAGATGAATGCATCACATACGGTTGGTGTGTGGATCACGACTTTGGTTAGGTCACTGACTGGATAACTTAATGTATTTCCATGATCACCATTTAATTGCTTTACCACTTTATAGTTAACAGTTCCCGTACTTTCATAGGTTCCATTTGCCTTAGTTGCATCAATTGCTTGTCCAGGGCGATATAACACATCATCTCCTGTTTCATCATAACTTACATCAATATCTTCTGGATCCTTTGTCTTTTTCTCTACATACTTATCCTCCATAATCTGAGTTCCATCAAACTCTAATTTATCATTTCTGACTTTGATTTGCTTAATGATAGCATTTACTTCTTTTGTATAATCTTCCACAGGAGCTTCTTTCAGATTTAAACTCTTTGCTGGCAGAGGTTGAATGATTAAATTTGGCTCAACCATATGGTCTTTATCGCCTACTCTATTGGTATAATTAAGTTTAGGAACCGTATATCCTACTGGTGTAAGTTTGGATACACCTCCTGGCAAAGCATAATTCTTTACAGCTGCATGATCGATCTTATAATATTCAATCTTTGAAATTTCCCAATAGGAAAAATCTCTTTTTATATATACCTCTTGAGGAACTGATACTGATTTATTTTTTGTGACTTTTTTCTTTGTTTTTGGGTCTGTTTCTGTCCATTTCAGATGGTAAGTCCTTGTTGCATTAACTGTATATACCTTCGTACCGTGCTTTCTTGTAAACGTATATCCTAGTAGATAATTATTAGAAAATACATTCGTATACAGCTTCTCTGTTGTTGGAATTCCTTCTTCTACATTAAATTGTTCGTCGTCACGTTCATCGGCGGCAATAACTCCATGAGGTGTGGGTTCTTCGAGTGGTACTTTTAAAACTTCGGAATCTCTATTCCCTTTAGGTTTTTTAGGTCTCATAAGAGCTACAATTAGTAACCCTCCTGGTGCTTGCTGATAACTTCTCTTATACACTTCTTTTACTTGATCATTATAATTCTTGGCATTCACACTCGTTACTTTTGTAGTAGGATGATCATTTACTTTTTTCTGATTTGCTATATAATATATGGTACTTTGAGCTAGTGCTAATGTCTGAGATTCATAGTTCTTTTCTTTATCTAATGTTACATTAACCATCTTCCCAAGCTTTACAGGGGCTAGTTTTTCTTCACTAATTACTTTATTGGCTTGAGTAATATATCGAACTGTTACTGGTTGAGCTCCAGAAGAATGGTATTGAACAATTCTATCGAAATGATCTTTAAAATCTTTTGGATTTCTCCAAGACTCTGCTTTTTGAATAGAGGGTAGGTTATTTATTACTTTTCCATACTTCTTTCCTTTGTGCCAGACTTGAAAGATTCCATTGAAATAAATAATATCATTATCTTTTATTTTCTCCCAGCGAGCGTCTACTAATGCTTTATTTACATCATCTCTTAGTAACGTAAATTTTACAGTCACCGTTCCATCATGGTTATCCGTTTCATTTTTCTTGAAATTTTTAAGCCAAATAGTAGCATGTTTAATCTTGGTTGGATAACCACCATTCGATAAACATTCCCTTCTACAGATGTTAAAACCTACTGTACTCCAAGTAATGCTAGAAGTAGCTTTGGTATCTTTCGTTGTAAAAATGATTTCACCATTAACTGATTCTTGTTCAGCATATACTAATATTCCTTTCGGAATCGATAAAATTACGAATATTAACAAGCATATCCATACTATATTTTTTCTTTTCCTTCTTTTATCCATAACAGCCTCTTATCTTGAAACTATACTATCTGTATATACTGCATAATCTTCCCCAATACTACCACCGTCAGCTGTACTCACCTCAATATCAACGTACATCCTCATCCATTTCCCTTTTTTTAAATTTTTAATATAAATCGAATCACCAAAAATTAAATCCGATTGTTTATATAAGCTTTTTGCAGATACTATTTTGAATTGAATACATGCACGCAAATAATATCCATCAGCATAATACAAAGTAGATGGCTCCACTGACACTAAAGATGATTTTATAATCACTTTATTTTTCTTCATTGCTTTTACATACTCTTTGATATCATCTGTCTTCCTTTTATTTTGAAAAGCATTATTAACTCCTTCCCAATTATATACATAGTAAGTGCTTCGTAATTTATTGATCCACTTTGCTCCTACTGTTCGGTAATCAACATTTAACCTAGCCTCAAGATTGTTTTTTACTATTTTAGCCCATTTATCTAGATATGCATTTAAGACTTCTTGCATATTATATTTATCTCCACCTCCAGTAATGAATGGCTTCTTTTTCATATTAACAGGACGAACATAATCCTGATATTCCACTGGCTTTGTCTTCTTTCCACCTTTATTATAATATGTTGCTACTTGCCAACTTGTTTTCATTTCATAAAAGGAATTAGGAAAAGCTGCTAATATATACTCATAACTTTTATAATTCTTAGGTAGATTGGTTGTTCGTATTACTTGTCCATCGGGACTTATTTTTCTTCTTTTCTTTTTATTCGTAAGCCTAACTAAGATTGTATTCGCTTCGCTTGAATTTAGATTATCTTTTCCTCGAAAAGTACGATCATGAGTAAATATACCATCATAATCCCCGACGACAATTCCCTTTTCAAATACTTTAATTACAGCATCTCTTTTACTTGCACTTACTTTATTTAGATCTTTAATTCTCTTTTTATTCTTAACCTGATGGTAAATGTCTTCATTATAAGTTTTACCATGTAATATTTCATCTGCTCGGTTGGTTAATAGCGCTGCATCTTCTCTTTTGATATTTACACTATAATCCTTATATTCTCCTTCTTTCACCAATCCTTCTGCGATTGCTGCGGCTAGATAAGGGTTTTCTACCGTATTATCTACCTTTATCTTAGTAGCTACGACCAACTTTTGAATATATTCTTCTATTGTAATATTTTTATTCTTTGCCTCACTTGTATTGGCTGGTAATGTTAATTCTATGACTAGAACTATACTTAATAGTATTAACAGCATCTTTTTTATCTTTTTCATAACATAATCCTCCTATTTCTGCCTTTTACGGATTGCACTCTGGGCATGGGTATGCACCTTCTAGTGCACAATCCTTTTTATTGTAATATGGGTAATCTTTATTTATTACTTTACTGCAAGTGGCTTTATGATAATAACGCTTTCCATCAGCCTCTTTTGTAATATAATAACATCTTGTCTTTCGAATTCTTGCTCCTGCATATGAATATTGGTTAAATACATCTCCAGTATTTAAACCATATGGATATCCTTGGAATACAACAAATAATCCTATATTCCATCTCTTACGATATACTCAACAGGTAAATCTGCTATTTTAATATATTTTACTTATATAATCTATTTTAAATTTACATTCTTAATTCACAAAAAACGTACTTTTTGTAACAATTTTATATCACAAAAAGTACGTTTATATAAGCTTATTGGAACTATACCTTGAAAATCTTAATATAATTTAATTAACAAAGAATGGTGTTTGATTTTCAATTGCACTTTTACCCAGAGCAAAGTTTACTGGAACTATGTCCAATAATTATCCTTTCAAAATATGCTTACATATTTCCCCTATATGAGTAAACAACTCATTTTATGATATTTGCGAATCCAAAGCTAACAAATAGCTTGCTTCTTCCCCCTCACCATTCACAATAAACATGCTTTACTTACATTATTCTTCTTACTGAAATAATCACTAAGTATATTAACCATATCTTCTGGATACTCACTTGGTATTCCAATCATTACTTTTTTAGCTTTTTGCACAACATATTCATTTTTCTTTATACTATTTAGCAATGATGAATTTATAACCATATTCTCGCCATATGGATTTATAACCATACCCTGGTAGCTCCAATCAGGTGGTCCTATAACATACCTATACTACATAACTTTCCTGATTGCTTTCAACTCACCGCAGTATATTATTATACATTCTATTTATTAAAGTTTATAGCTATTGCAATATCTCCACCTTTTAAGTCACTGTAAGATAATGCTTCTCCCCAAGTATAATTATATTTTATACATGATAGCTTACTTTCATGTGGCTGACCTAATTGATTTATTAGCCATTCATCATGACTTTTTCTTTTTAATTCCATTTTTGTATTTGACCAATTATCATAAGAATTTTTTAATTTTGAATCAGCGTTTTTTAACTCTATAGATGATATAATTTTCTTTCTAAATATTATTTTAATCCATAATAACACTCCATCTATTATCTGAGGATTTCTAAAGTTATATCTTTCAATATCTCCATTAACATAACTATTTATTTCATCCGAAAAAAGATTTATAAAACTTTCACTATCCATTTTATAAAAAATCTCTTTATTATTAATAATTATTTTTCCTTCATTTAATCCCATGATTCTCCTCCACTTGTTACTTTAGTCCTTCTAATTCATCTAGCATTTTATTATAATCTTCTAACGACATCTTGTAATTGTCCAATTCCATTGCACTAGATTCAATCTTCTTTATTGATCCGCTCTTTACCAACTCATTAAAATCAGGAATAAATATTTGAGGCAACCCACCTTCTCCAAATTGTGGATTAGCTTTTGTTATTCCAAAAGCTGCATCTATATCTTCTGTAACTTCATAAGCCATCATTTTACTCCTATATTCAGCAAAATCCATTCCATCTTCCCAATATGGTTTTACCTGTAAGCCTTCAAATAATTTTCTTGCATCACCATTTATTTTACAAACAGCTCTTTTAGTTGTAGCATACCCTGTTGGATATGGATCACCGACATATATTACTTTTCCCTTTTTTAGTGTAATATCTTTGTACTTATCAACTCCCACATATGGAAAATCTCCTTGCCAACTTTGAGCTATTTCAGATGGACTCACACTACCTTTTCCCTTATTAAATACCTTCCCAACAAGGTTCTTAGCTCCCTTAGCTATGTTAATTCCAGCATCTACAATCAGTACAACCGATGCTGCTAACTCTACCATCTCTAACCCTCCTGCTAAGATATGTACTAGCTTACTATCACTTTCATGTCTTAAGGTATCCGCTAAGGTATCTCGTCCTGCATATCGTACCGCAGTTGCTGCATCTCCATTTTTCGCCACTTGATATGCTTTACTATCATTATATACTGCGCTGATTCCATTCGCAACAGTTGCTACTGCCACTACCACGGCAGCTACTCCTACAATCACTGCTCCTACTGTACTTGCAGCTGCCAATGCTGCTACTGCTGCGATTGCTGTAACGGCTCCAAGTAATGCTGCTCCTATCCCTTCGATTGCGCCTTCAATTAGATATTTTCCTCCATCGTACTTATACCAGTCTGATATTGCTTCTCCTGCTGATTTTATTACATCTTGAATTCCACCTATACAATCTTTGATTGCTCTTCCGATTGCTGTGGCATTTCCAATGGCTACTCCGATGTAGTTAAAGAAGTTCGTTATTACATTCTCCTTTATCTTATATGCCTTTTTAAAATCTCCGGTTATGGTCTTAATGGATCTGGCGACATTGTTATCTGCTGTTTTACAGTTTGACTCAAAAGTTTTTATATTACTTGATAACGTGGTAAAATCGATTTTCTTCTGTTGTAGTTTCTCTAACTTTTTTCGCATAAAGCCATCTGCATCATAGAGATTCTGAGTTCTCTCTCCACTGTACTCATTGATCTTTCGACACACCTTATGCTCTAGCTCATTCGCATAGTCTCCTAGTTTTTCTGCTAGATTCTTTGCATGATGTGATGCATCATTTAGATCTTCATAGGATATTACCAAAGTACTCATTTATTCACTCCCCTCTTAGTTTTTTCACTTAATAACTTTTGTATACTATAATTAATGCGTTCCACCACTTTTATAATCCTCTGCGGCTGATTTATTGGTGTAATACATAATATAGTCCCCATCCTGGAATTCAAAGGTATTTCCTTTATAGTCCTTCTTCTCATATTGATATCCTTCGGTTCTCCACATATTACAATACCCATTTTTTGCATTCTCTAGATTGAGATAACTCAGATGTGGATTGCCATTCTGAATTGTTTCTATATCAAAATTTACTACAATATATCCATTCTTTAACCAAAAGTCTTCTTTATAGTCTATTCCATAATGGTTCTTCGCATATCCTATCACATCATACCCTTGGGGTACGACATGGATCTCACTTGGTAGATAATATTCTCCATACCATTTTTGCATCGACTTCGTTACCTTATCTGGATCTACTCCGTATGGCACGGTTCCCGTTGGCGTATAATTCGTTCCGATATAGGTTCTTAGATTCTCTCGAATCAAGACATTACTATAGGAGAATAGATTCTTCTTATTTCCTCGGATCTCATTTCTATTTCTTCCAGTTACCATGGCTTTCGTATTCAGTTCCGTATCTGGCACGCCAAAATATGGGTCTCCCAGTCGATACGCTTTGGTATTGAACTGATCCATAAAGCTTCCTACCTTTACAAGGATTTGTTTCTGTCCTCGGAAGGTTTCGCTATAATAGAGATCCACTGGCTGTCTATTTCCTCCTTTGGAATCTACATAGTAAAAGGTTGGCTTTATATGAACGGAATCTTGATTGGAATACATATTTCCTATGGTGGTTAACTGGAATCTTGTAACATAACCTGTCTTAATCGCTCCAATATTAGAATACCCTGGATGGCTTCCATTTAATAAAGTGAAGGTATACTTTGGATTACGTCCCGTATCTACGCCATTCTGATCATTCGTTCCAACCGTATAGTTAAATCCTGATAACCTTAAGGAATTCTCTTGTCGGAATACATTCTCCCAGATTGGATAATCCGAGATATCGAATAGTTTTAATCCATAGACTCTTCCTGATACTTCCACGCTGAGCTGATCTGTCGCCACGTAGTTATTTCGCTCTAAATTGGCTAATTCTTGGGTCTTATCTATTCCACCATTTGTTTCTGCATTGATACTGATACTTCGAAAATCAATGTTATATTTTCCTTCATCCACCCAGATAGGAAGATAGAAGGAGGTCTCATCTTGGGTTAGTGTTACCCATGTTCCTGCCCTGATATAAGTACTTCCTTCATATACATCAAAGGGGAACTTTACTTCTCTACTTTTTATGTACTTGGCATAATCTTGATACCCATAACCATCGATATCAAGATGCTCCCCTTCTGTTGGAAGCTGAATCGTAAATGGTGTATCTAATACCAATGGTGACAACGATACATCTGGTGTGATCATCTGATCTGCGGATGCCTTATTAGAGATGAATGCATCACATACCGTTGGTGTGTGGATCACGACTTTGGTTAGGTCACTGACTGGATAACTTAATGTATTTCCATGTTTTCCTTTTAATTGCTTTATCACTTTATAGTCGACAGTTCCCGTACTTTCATAGACTCCATTTGCCTTAGTTGCATCGATTATTTGTCCAGGACGATATAACACATCATCTCCTGTTTCATCATAACTTACATCAATATCTTTTGGTTTCTTTGTCCCTTTCTCTACATAATTATCATCCATAACCAGAGTTCCATCAAACACTAATTTATCATTTCGAACTTTTATTTGCTTAACTAACGAGTCTGCTTCTTTGGTAAAATCAGCCGTTGGTGGTTCTTTCTGATTTTTTTTCTCTGGTTTTAGTGTAATTGTTAATTCCGGCTCAACCATATGTTTTGCATCGTCTTCTATTTTGGTATAATCAAGTTTAGGAACCGTATATCCTACTGGTGTAAGTTTGGATACACCTCCTGGCAAAGCATAATTCTTTACAGCTGCATGATCGATCTTATAATATTCAATCTTTGAAATTTCCCAATAGGAAAAATCTCTTTTTATATATACCTCTTGAGGAACTGATACTGATTTATTTTTTGTGACTTTTTTCTTTGTTTTTGGGTCTGTTTCTGTCCATTTCAGATGGTAAGTCCTTGTTGCATTAACTGTATATACCTTCGTACCGTGCTTTCTTGTAAACGTATATCCTAGTAGATAATTATTAGAAAATACATTCGTATACAGCTTCTCTGTTGTTGGAATTCCTTCTTCTACATTAAATTGTTCGTCGTCACGTTCATCGGCGGCAATAACTCCATGAGGTGTGGGTTCTTCGAGTGGTACTTTTAAAACTTCGGAATCTCTATTCCCTTTAGGTTTTTTAGGTCTCATAAGAGCTACAATTAGTAACCCTCCTGGTGCTTGCTGATAACTTCTCTTATACACTTCTTTTACTTGATCATTATAATTCTTGGCATTCACACTCGTTACTTTTGTAGTAGGATGATCATTTACTTTTTTCTGATTTGCTATATAATATATGGTACTTTGAGCTAGTGCTAATGTCTGAGATTCATAGTTCTTTTCTTTATCTAATGTTACATTAACCATCTTCCCAAGCTTTACAGGGGCTAGTTTTTCTTCACTAATTACTTTATTGGCTTGAGTAATATACCGAACTGTTACGGGTTGAGCACCAGAAGAATGGTATTGAACTTTTATATCAAAATGATCTTTAAAATCTTTTGGATTTCTCCAAGACTCAGCTTTTTGAATAGTAGGTAGATTGTATATTTTTCCATCATGCTTCTTTCCATTGTGCCAGACTTGAAAGATTCCATTCAAGTAGATAATATCATTATCTTGTATTTTCGCATATTTTAAATGTACTAATGCCTTGTTTACTTCTTCTTTAGGTATATTAAATCTGACCGTATAAGTTCCGTTATGATTATCTTTCTCATGTTTCCAATTATCTTTAAGATATATAGTTGCATGTTTTAACTTAGTTGGATAACCACCATTCGGTAGACATTCACTTCTACATATCGTAAATCCTACCGTACTCCACGTAATACTACTAGTTGCCTTGGTATCTTTCGTAACAAATATTATTTCTCCATCTTGAGTTTTAGCATCTTGAGTGGCAGCTTTTAAACTTTTGGAAGTACTACATAATAGTACCAGGATCAATAGATTTATAAAAATAAATAGCACTTTATGTTCTTTAATTTTCATTTTTACCTCTTAACGAGTCATAATATCGTCTTCATATACTGCATAATCTTCACCTAAACTACTACCATTTTGTGTTCCTATTCCAATATCAACATACATCGTTTTCCATTTTCCTTTTTTAAGATTTTTTATATAATTATCTCCAAATATCAAATTTGCTTTATTGCTCATATTTTTTGCAGATACAACCTTAAATCGGATACATGCCCTTATAAAATAACCACCTGCATCATATAAAGTAGATGGTTCTACTGATACTATTGATGATTTAATTATCACCTTATTTTTCTTCATCACTTTTACATACTCTTTAATATCATCTGTCCTTCTTTTGTTTTGAAAAGCATCATCAGAATCTCCAAAATCAAATATATAGTATGTACCTCGTAATTTATTAATCCACTTAGTTCCTACCGTTCTATAATCAACATTCAATCTAGTTTCTAAGTTAGTTTTTACTTTGTTTACCCATTGATCAAGATAAGCATTTAGTATGTCTTCCATATTATACTTATCATCATTTGCCCCAGTAATGAATTTTTTCTTTTTAATATTAACTGGACGTACATAATCTTTGTATTCTACTGGTTTTCTTTTTCTTCCATTATCGTTAAAGTATGATCCTAGCTGCCAATCCATCTTCATCTCATAAAATGAATTAGGAAAAGATGCTAATATATACTCATAATTCTTATAATTCTTAGGTAGATTGGTTGTTCTTATGACTTGCCCATCGGGACTTATTTTTCTTCTCTTCTTTTTATTTGTAAGTCTTACTAAGATTGTACTTGCTTCGCTTGAATTCAGATTATCTTTTCCTCGAAAAGTACGATCGTGAGTAAATATACCATCATAATCCCCTACGATAATTCCCTTTTCAAATACTTTAATTACCGCATCTCTTTTACTTGCACTTACTTTATTTAGATCTTTAATTCTCTTTTTATTCTTTACCTGATGATAAAGGTCTTCATTATAAGTTTTACCATGTAATATTTCATCTGCTCGGTTGGTTAATAGCGCTGCATCTTCTCTTTTGATATTTACACTATAATTTTTATATTCTCCATCTTTTACCAATCCTTCTGCAATAGCTGCGGATAGATAAGGGTTTTCTACCGTATTATCTACCTTTATCTTAGTAGCTACGACCAACTTTTGAATATATTCTTCTATTGTAATATTTTTATTCTTTGCCTCACTCTTCATTGTTGGCATTGCCAATTCAATGACTAGAACTATACTTAATAGTATTAACAGCATCTTTTTTATCTTTTTCATAACATAATCCTCCTAGTTCTGTCTTTTACGGATTGCATTCTGGGCATGGGTATGCTCCTTCTAATGCACAATCCTTTTTATTGTAATATGGGTAATCTTTATTTGTTACTTTACTGCAAGTGGCTTTATGATAATAACGCTTTCCATCAGCCTCTTTTGTAATATAATAACATCTTGTCTTTCGAATTCTTGCTCCTGCATATGAATATTGGTTAAATACATCTGGGGTATTTAAACCATATGGATACCCTTGGAATACGACAAATAGTCCTATGTCATCTATTGTTCTATACCATTCTTCTTTTTCAATATAGGGAAGTGCAAACTGATATGTAATTCCATAATGTTCTGCGATTCGATTGTGGTTATAGAGTCCCAGCCGGTGTTGAATACACTAAAAGTTTTTAATTTAATCTTAGATAATAATTCAAGACATCAAAAAGACAGGTAATAGACTTATTCAATCAACCACCTGCCTATCAATTATTGAACTACGATATCACATTTTATAAGCTTACTCTGATTTATAATGCTTAATTATTATCATTGATTCTATTCTTTCATAAGAAATCCATAATATAATTTAGTACAAGAATATAATTGATTGAAAACCAAAAAGTAGAACTATAATAATATTATCTTAAAAAGATTTTTTCAATTAATTCTTTTTTTTCTATTTCTATCTTATATTTGATTCCTAATGATGAGCATACAATTAGTACTTTTTCTGATTCTTTTTCAATATCTACATTTCCAGTAGGTCTTTTTACATTTAAAATATCATTAATCTTCCACAACTCATGTCCCTCTTTATCATAAGAGATGACATTATTTGCAATAACAGCATCATCATATATTAACACAATTACCTGATTTAAATATTCAATATATTTTTGAATAGTATGTTCTTGTTCTATACTTTTTTCTCCAATTTTTAATATTTTCCCATTTATATTTACCATTTTAATCCTCCTATTTCAAATCACTTATATTTTTAAACCAATTCGGATTTAAATCCACATCCTTAATCGCAAATTGAATATCTCCTCCAATAGTTCCCCAACTTGTTTGCGGTCCTACTATACTAACTTCTAAAGGCGTTGTTTGTGGTAACTCTAGTGTTACAACTTTATTAGGGACTTTACTTAGTGCTAATTTCTGTGCTATTTCTTCTGCACTAAGTCCAGCAATTTCATCTGTTCTAACAATAAAATTGCTCATTATATTATTATATCCTTCTAAATATACTCTTGAATATGACTGATTTCCTGCTTCAACTGTATATGCTATTGTGTTCTCAGCAATCGGTGGTTTAGTAAAATCCATATCATACCAATCTGCATTCGCGAGAGTAGCATCTTCTGTCTTAATAATATTATATCCATCTACTTCTAGCTTAACGCCTAATTCCTTTCCTGCTTTTATATAGTCAGTATTTAATTCTCCTTCTCGTACTTTCATCCAATTACTATAACTAATGCCTTCTTTATCTAACATTTCACCAAATGCAGAATATTTACCTCCCTCAACAACACTACTTCCCCCCTTATTCAATACTTTCCCAACAAGGTTCTTAGCTCCCTTAGCTATGTTAATTCCTGCATCTACAATCAGTACAACCGATGCTGCTAACTCTACCATCTCTAACCCTCCTGCTAAGATATGTACTAGCTTACTATCACTTTCATGTCTTAAGGTATCCGCTAAGGTATCTCGTCCTGCATATCGTACCGCAGTTGCTGCATCTCCATTTTTCGCCACTTGATATGCTTTACTATCATTATATACTGCGCTGATTCCATTCGCAACAGTTGCTACTGCCACTACCACGGCAGCTACTCCTACAATCACTGCTCCTACTGTACTTGCAGCTGCCAATGCTGCTACTGCTGCGATTGCTGTAACGGCTCCAAGTAATGCTGCTCCTATCCCTTCGATTGCGCCTTCAATTAGATATTTTCCTCCATCGTACTTATACCAGTCTGATATTGCTTCTCCTGCTGATTTTATTACATCTTGAATTCCACCTATACAATCTTTGATTGCTCTTCCGATTGCTGTGGCATTTCCAATGGCTACTCCGATGTAGTTAAAGAAGTTCGTTATTACATTCTCCTTTATCTTATATGCCTTTTTAAAATCTCCGGTTATGGTCTTAATGGATCTGGCGACATTGTTATCTGCTGTTTTACAGTTTGACTCAAAAGTTTTTATATTACTTGATAACGTGGTAAAATCGATTTTCTTCTGTTGTAGTTTCTCTAACTTTTTTCGCATAAAGCCATCTGCATCATAGAGATTCTGAGTTCTCTCTCCACTGTACTCATTGATCTTTCGACACACCTTATGCTCTAGCTCATTCGCATAGTCTCCTAGTTTTTCTGCTAGATTCTTTGCATGATGTGATGCATCATTTAGATCTTCATAGGATATTACCAAAGTACTCATTTATTCACTCCCCTCTTAGTTTTTTCACTTAATAACTTTTGTATACTATAATTAATGCGTTCCACCACTTTTATAATCCTCTGCGGCTGATTTATTGGTGTAATACATAATATAGTCCCCATCCTGGAATTCAAAGGTATTTCCTTTATAGTCCTTCTTCTCATATTGATATCCTTCGGTTCTCCACATATTACAATATCCATTTTTCGCATTCTCTAGATTAAGATAACTCAGATGTGGATTTCCATTTTGAAGCGTTTCTATATCAAAATTTACTACAATATATCCATTCTTTAACCAAAAGTCTTCTTTATAGTCTATTCCATAATGGTTCTTCGCATATCCTATCACATCATACCCTTGGGGTACGACATGGATCTCACTTGGTAGATAATATTCTCCATACCATTTTTGCATCGACTTCGTTACCTTATCTGGATCTACTCCGTATGGCACGGTTCCCGTCGGAGTATAATTCGTTCCAGTATAGGTTCTTAGATTCTCTCGAATCAAGACATTACTATAGGAGAATAGATTCTTCTTATTTCCTCGGATCTCATTTCTATTTCTTCCAGTTACCATGGCTTTCGTATTCAGTTCCGTATCTGGCACGCCAAAATATGGGTCTCCCAGTCGATACGCTTTGGTATTGAACTGATCCATAAAGCTTCCTACCTTTACAAGAATTTGTTTCTGTCCTCGGAAGGTTTCGCTATAATAGAGATCCACTGGCTGTCTATTTCCTCCTTTGGAATCTACATAGTAAAAGGTTGGCTTTATATGAACGGAATCTTGATCGGAATACATATTTCCTATGGTGGTTAACTGGAATCTAGTAACATACCCTGTCTTAATCGCTCCAATATTAGAATACCCTGGATGGCTTCCATTTAATAAGGTGAAGGTATACTTTGGATTACGTCTTGTATCTACTCCATTCTGATCATTCGTTCCAACCGTATAGTTAAATCCGGATAATCTTAAGGAATTCTCTTGACGGAATACATTCTCCCAGATCGGATAATCCGAGATATCGAATAATTTTAATCCATAGACTCTTCCCGATACTTCCACACTGAGTTGGTCTGTCGCCACGTAGTTATTTCGCTCTAAGTTGGCTAACTCTTGGGTCTTATCTATTCCACCATTTGCTTCTGCATTGATACTGATACTTCGAAAATCAATGTTATATTTTCCTTCATCCACCCAGATAGGAAGATAGAAGGAGGTCTCATCTCGGGTTAGTGTTACCCATGTCCCTGCCCTGATATAAGTACTTCCTTCATATACATCAAAGGGGAACTTTACTTCTCTACTTTTTATGTACTTGGCATAATCTTGATACCCATAACCATCGATATCAAGATGCTCCCCTTCTGTTGGAAGCTGAATCGTAAATGGCGTATCTAATACCAATGGTGACAACGATACATCGGGTGTGATCATCTGATCTGCGGATGCCTTATTAGAGATGAATGCATCACATACCGTTGGTGTGTGGATCACGACGTTGGTTAGGTCACTGACTGGATAACTTAATGTATTTCCATGTTTTCCATTTAACTGCTTTACCAATTTATAATTGACAGTTCCTGTACTTTCATAGATTCCATTTGCCTTAGTTGCATCGATTACTTGTCCAGGACGATATAACACATCATCTCCTGTTTCATCATAACTTACATCCATATCTGTCGGTTTCTTTGTCTCTTTCTCTACATAATTATCATCCATAACCAGAGTTCCATCAAACACTAATTTATCATTTCGGACTTTGATTTGCTTAACTAACCCATCTGCTTCATCGGTCAAATCAACGCTTGGTGCTTCCTTCTGATTTAAAGTTTCTGTTGCTAGAGTAATTTCTGGTTCTGGTTTAACCATATGGTCTTCATCGTCTTCTCTATTGGTATAGTCGAGTTCAGGAACTGTATATCCTACTGGTGTAAGTTTGGATACCCCTCCTGGCAAAGCATAATTATTAACTGCTGCATGATCTATCTTATAATATTCAATCTTTGAAATTTTCCAAAAGGAATACTCTCTTTTTATATAAACCGGATGAGAAATTGTTACTGATTTCTCTTTCGTCTCTTCTTTTTTTGTTTTTGGGTCTGTTTCTGTCCATTTCAGATTGTACGTCTTTGTAGCACTAATTGTATATACCTTGATACCGTACTTTTTTGTAAACGTATATCCAAGTAGATAATTATTAGAAAATACATTCGTATATAGTTTCTCTGTTGTTGGAATTCCTTCTTCTACATTAAATTGTTCGTCGTCACGTTCATCGGCAGCAATAACTCCATGAGGCGTGGGGTCTTCCAGTGGCACTTCTAAAACATCAGATCCAGAACTTCCTTTAGGTTTCTTTGGTTTCATAAGCGCTACAATTAGTAACCCTCCTGGTGCTTGCCTATAACTCCTCTTATACACATCTTTTACTTGATCATTATAATTCTTGGCATTCACGCTTGTTACTTTTTTAACCGGATGATCCTTTACCTTTTTCTGATTTGCCATATAATATATCGTACTTTGAGCTAGTGCTAATGTTTGACCTCCATAGTTCTTTTCTTTGTCTAACGTCACATGAACATCTTCCCCAAGCTTTACAGGGGCAAGTTTTTCTTCACTAATTACTTTATTTGCTTGAGTAATATATCTAACTGTTACTGGTTGAGCTCCAGATGACTGGTAGACTGCATATATATCAAAATGATCGTTAAAATCTTTTGGGTTTCTCCAATACTCTGCTTTTTGAATAGAAGGTAGATTGTTTATTACTTTTCCATACTTCTTTCCATTATGCCATACTTGAAAGATTCCATTCAAATAGATAATATCATTATCTTGTATTTTCTCATATTTACACTGTAGTAATGCATTGTCTACTACCGTTTGAGGTATAGTAAATGTAACTGTGTAAGTTCCGTCATGATTATCAATCTGATTTTTCCAACCATCTTTAAGGTATATAGTTGCATGATCTAACTTAGTTGGATATCCATTCGGTAGACATTTACTTCTACATATATTAAATCCTACTGTACTCCATGTTATTTTAGTTTTAGCTTTAGTATCAATTGTTTGAAATATTATTTTCCCCTTTTTTACATCAGCCTGTTTACTTTTAGCTTTTGAATAGTTAGGAATACTCAATAATATTATACATAGTAATAGATTAATAAAAATAAAACATATCCTTTTTTTCATGTTTACCTCTTACCGTGAAATGATCTCATCATCAAATACAGCATAATCTTCACCCAAACTACTTCCGTTTGATGTTCCCACTCCAATATCTACATACATTCTAGTCCACTTTTTCTTTTTTAAATTTTTAATATATATATGATTCCCAAATATTAAATCATCTTGGTTTTTTATATTCTTAGCAGATATAATCTTAAACTGGATACATGCCCTTATATAATAATTACTTCCCTCATATAAGGTAGATGGTTCTACGGATACTATTGATGATTTAATAATCACTTTATTCTTCTTCATCGCTTTTATATACTCTTTAATGTCATCTGTCTTTCTTTTGTTTTGAAAAGCATCATCAGGATATCCAGAATCAAATATAAAATAGGTACCTCGTAATTTATTAATCCACTTAGTTCCTACCGTTCTATAATCAACATTCAATCTAGTTTCTAAGTTAGTTTTCACTTTGTTTACCCATCGATCCAAACTAGCATTCAGTATGTCTTCCATATTGTATTTATCAAGATGGGCTCCAGTAATAAATTTTTCCTTCTTAATATTAACTGGACGTACATAATCTTTATATTCTACTGGTTTTCTTTTACTACCATCATTATGAAAATATGTTCCTATTTGCCAATCCATCTTCATTTCATAAAAAGAATTTGGAAAAGCTGCTAATATATACTCATAACTTCTATAATTTTTAGGTAGATTGGTGGTTCTTATTACTTGTCCATCTGCACTTATTTTTCTTCTTTTCTTTTTATTCGTAAGCCTAACTAAGATTGTACTAGCTTCGCTTGAATTCAGATTATCTTTTCCCCGAAAAGTTCGATCGTGAGTAAATATACCATCATAATCCCCGACGATAATTCCCTTTTCAAATACTTTAATTACCGCATCTCTTTTACTTGCACTTACTTTATTTAGATCTTTAATTCTCTTTTTATTCTTTACCTGATGATAAAGGTCTTCATTATAAGTTTTACCATGTAATATTTCATCTGCTCGGTTGGTTAATAGCGCTGCATCTTCTCTTTTGATATTTACACTATAATCTTTATATTCTCCATCCTTTACCAATCCTTCTGCGATAGCTGCTGATAGGTAAGGGTTTTCTACCGTATTATCTACCTTTATCTTAGTAGCTACGACCAACTTTTGAATATATTCTTCTATTGTAATATTTTTATTCTTTGCCTCACTCTTCATTGTTGGCATTGCCAATTCAATGACTAGAACTATACTTAATAGTATTAACAGCATCTTTTTTATCTTTTTCATAACATAATCCTCCTAGTTCTGTCTTTTACGGATTGCATTCTGGGCATGGGTATGCTCCTTCTAGTGCACAATCCTTTTTATTGTAATATGGGTAATCTTTATTGGTTACTTTACTGCAAGTGGCTTTATGATAATAACGCTTTCCATCCGCCTCTTTTGTAATATAATAACATCTTGTCTTTCGAATTCTTGCTCCTGCATATGAATATTGGTTAAATACATCTCCTGTATTTAAGCCATATGGATACCCTTGGAATACGACAAATAATCCTATGTCATCTATTGTTCTATACCATTCTTCTTTTTCAATAAAAGGAAGTGCAAACTGATATGTAATTCCATAATGTTCTGCAATTCGATTGTGGTTATTTATATAGTAATTCATATCATCAAGAATCTTAGTTATTATAGTATTCCTTCGAATCTCATCATATCGATCTGTGTTATTCAATGTTTGACTATTGGGATATAAGGAAGCAAGGTCCGTATACTTTCCTTCCTTCATTATATTTGTATTTGTATCATAGATCTTGACATAATCACCTAGTGTAAATCGAAAGACCAGATTATCTTCTTTATATGTATATGGACGTTTTTCTGTCCATTCTTGTGTTACTACATCCTCACCATTTACAGTGTGCAGATTATTGTATCTGATGTAGTATCCATCCTCATCTGTAATTAGAATAACTGGAATATATGCTTTTACTTTTTCTTGTAATCTCTTATCTGTCATAATTCCTAGATTCGAGTATAAAGACTGATAGAAATTGTTAACACAACTATCCATATTTAACTTAAGATTTCTTGTACTATCCACTTCTACCAGACTGATTACTGCGTCATCAACCGCAGTGTCTAATGCTCTTTTGTATTCTGCTTTTTTGCTTGTAATTGCTTGGATATTATTTGTTTTCATATCAGTAAATATAATGAAACTGCAGGCAATCAAAATAAAAATTAATGCTAGATTAGTAATTTTCATCTCGAATTGTCCCTCCATAGGTTACATAGATTTGAATCGGATTCATTTCATGTGCATAGATTATTTGTTGTAATTTAGCTGAAAATGTTTTATTTCTATTCACTATTTTTACAGATATATAATCACCTTGGTCAAATTTATAGATGCCACTTCCTTCATAAAGTTCTTTTAAGATGGTATCTTCATATGTAGTCTTATAACTTTCAGTTACTTTTTCTTGGAAGTCTCCTGTATTTTCATCATATACTGGATTTATCACTTGATGGGAATGTTCGATTTTAATGGTATATATATTATTCGTATCATCTAACTTTTTAAGAAATGCGGTATACATTTTATCTGTAACATATCCATTATTTTTAATTGCATCAACAAAAGCTGTTGTTTCTTCTGCTACATAGCTTTGTGTGATTGCATCCTGTTTCTGTGATAAATAGAGAATCGGAACTATGAATAATAGTAGCACTGCTATAAACAATGCTACTATTTTACTAAAAGAATTCATCTTTTTTATCGCCTCCTTAATTAATGCTAGTATAGATGATCTTTGTCACAGCACCATTACTATCACGTCCATAGGTTATTTCGTAAGAAGTTTTAGGAATCACCGAGAAGTTTCTTTTTCAATATAGGGAAGTGTAAACTGATATGTAATTCCATACTGTTCTGCAATTCGATTGTGGTTATAGAGTCCCAGTTGGTGTTGAATACACAAGATTCTTATTAAAATTTTGGATAATAATTTAAGGCATTAAAAAGACAGGTAATAGACTTATTCAATCAACCACCTGCCTATCAATCATTGAATTGTAATATCACATTTTATAAGCTAACTCTGTTTTAAAATACTTAATTATTATCATGGATTCTATTTATTCAGAAGAAATCCATAATATTCATTTGTATTGACCATAATTAAAATAACTTACACTCATTACTATAATAATTATCAGCTTCCGTAACAGCTTTCCACAATTCTTCACACGAACTTATATCATCATAATCTGAGATTCCTCGAATCAATCCTAATAGTGCTCCATTTGAATTACGTATTGTTTTTGCATTTGTAGCATATATTATTTTTTCAACATACGCTTTATATTGCTTCAAATACTTCATTGACGATTCACTTTCCAATTCCATATTATCAATGCACTCTATAATATTTTTTAATTTTTTTTCTAATAATTCGTACTTATCCATAAAACTCCTCCTTGTTATGGCAATAGTTTAGTTTCAATAACCCAACCATCATCAAACTGTTCAAATAATAATTGTAATCCTCCTCCTGGCCTTGTTTCTATCGCCGCTACTTGTTCCCTAGCAGTTCCAATTGCATACTTAACATTTGTACCCTCGGGTATCTTTGCAATAGATACACTGTCACGAGCTCCCCAATTACTTAGTAAAGCCATTTTGTCCATATAGTCGTCTATTGTACTAATCCCATTTGCTTCATCAAATGTAGTCCAATATTTCAAACTTCTTCCTTGTCCTATTGCAGCATCTGAGTGAAATTGTACTAAATATAAATCATTTTCAACTACATTTTTAATTTCATATCCGTCATTAAAATTGGCTAGTTCACCTTCAAATTGCTTTGAATAATCCCATACTTTTCCTATCGTTTTGACATCCTCAACAGCACTACCTTCCCCCTTATTCAATATCTTCCCAACAAGATTCTTAGCTCCCTTAGCTATGTTAATTCCTGCATCTACAATCAGTACCACTGATGCTGCTAATTCTACTATCTCTAATCCTCCTGCTAAGATATGTACTAGCTTACTATCACTTTCATGTCTTAAGGTGTCCGCTAAGGTATCTCGTCCTGCATATCGTACTGCAGTGGCTGCATCTCCATTTTTCGCTACCTGATATGCTTTACTATCATTATATACTGCGCTGATTCCATTCGCAACTGTCGCGACTGCTACTACCACGGCAGCGACTCCTACAATCACTGCTCCTACTGTACTTGCTGCCGCAAATGCTGCTACTGCTGCAATCGCTGTAACTGCTCCAAGTAATGCTGCTCCTATCCCTTCAATTGCTCCTTCGATTAGATATTTTCCTCCATCGTACTTATACCAGTCTGAGATTGCTTCTCCTGCTGATTTTATTACATCTTGAATTCCACCTATACAATCTTTGATTGCTCTTCCGATTGCTGTGGCATTTCCAATCGCTACTCCGATGTAGTTAAAGAAGTTCGTTATTACGTTCTCCTTTATCTTATATGCCTTCTTAAAATCTCCGGTTATGGTCTTAATGGATCTGGCGACATTGTTATCTGCTGTTTTACAGTTTGACTCAAATGTTTTTATATTACTTGATAACGTGGTAAAATCAATTTTCTTCTGTTGTAGTTTCTCTAACTTTTTTCGCATAAAGCCATCTGCATCATAGAGATTCTGTGTTCTCTCTCCACTGTACTCATTGATCTTTCGACACACCTTATGCTCTAGCTCATTCGCATAGTCTCCTAGTTTTTCTGCTAGATTCTTTGCATTATGTGATGCATCATTTAGATCATCATAGGATATTACCAAAGTACTCATTTATTCACTCCCCTCTACTTTTTAATTAATGCGTTCCACCACTTTTATAATCCTCTGCAGCTGATTTATCGGTGTAATACATAATATAGTCCCCATCCTGGAATTCAAAGGTATTTCCTTTATAGTCCTTCTTCTCATATTGATATCCTTCGGTTCTCCACATATTACAATACCCATTTTTTGCATTCTCTAGATTGAGATAACTCAGATGTGGATTGCCATTCTGAATTGTTTCTATATCAAAATTTACTACAATATATCCATTCTTTAACCAAAAGTCTTCTTTATAGTCTATTCCATAATGGTTCTTCGCATATCCTATCACATCATACCCTTGGGGTACGACATGGATCTCACTTGGTAGATAATATTCTCCATACCATTTTTGCATCGACTTCGTTACCTTATCTGGATCTACTCCGTATGGCACGGTTCCCGTTGGCGTATAATTCGTTCCGATATAGGTTCTTAGATTCTCTCGAATCAAGACATTACTATAGGAGAATAGATTCTTCTTATTTCCTCGGATCTCATTTCTATTTCTTCCAGTTACCATGGCTTTCGTATTCAGTTCCGTATCTGGCACGCCAAAATATGGGTCTCCCAGTCGATACGCTTTGGTATTGAACTGATCCATAAAGCTTCCTACCTTTACAAGAATTTGTTTCTGTCCTCGGAAGGTTTCGCTATAATAGAGATCCACTGGCTGTCTATTTCCTCCTTTGGAATCTACATAGTAAAAGGTTGGCTTTATATGAACGGAATCTTGATCGGAATACATATTTCCTATGGTGGTTAACTGGAATCTAGTAACATACCCTGTCTTAATCGCTCCAATATTAGAATACCCTGGATGGCTTCCATTTAATAAGGTGAAGGTATACTTTGGATTACGTCCCGTATCTACTCCATTCTGATCATTCGTTCCAACCGTATAGTTAAATCCGGATAATCTTAAGGAATTCTCTTGACGGAATACATTCTCCCAGATTGGATAATCCGAGATATCGAATAGTTTTAATCCATAGACTCTTCCTGATACTTCCACGCTGAGCTGATCTGTCGCCACGTAGTTATTTCGCTCTAAATTGGCTAATTCTTGGGTCTTATCTATTCCACCATTTGTTTCTGCATTGATACTGATACTTCGAAAATCAATGTTATATTTTCCTTCATCCACCCAGATAGGAAGATAGAAGGAGGTCTCATCTTGGGTTAGTGTTACCCATGTTCCAGCTCTAATATAAGTACTTCCTTCATATACATCAAAGGGGAACTTTACTTCTCTACTTTTTATGTACTTGGCATAATCTTGATACCCATAACCATCAATATCAAGATGCTCTCCCTCTGTTGGAAGCTGAATCGTAAATGGTGTATCTAATACCAATGGTGACAACGATACATCGGGCGTAATCATCTGATCTGCGGTTGCCTTATTAGAGATGAATGCATCACATACCGTTGGTGTATGGATTACGACGTTGGTTAGGTCACTGACTGGATAACTTAATGTATTTCCATGATCACCATTTAATTGCTTTACGACTTTATAGTTAACAGATCCCGTACTTTCATAGATTCCATTTGCCTTAGTTGCATCAATTGCTTGTCCAGGACGATATAACACATCATCTCCTGTTTCATCATAACTTACATCAATATCTTCCGGATCCTTTGTCTTTTTCTCGACATACTTATCATCCATAATCTGAGTTCCATCAAACTCTAATTTATCATTTCTGACTTTGATTTGCTTAATAATAGCATTTACTTCTTTTGTATAATCTTCCACAGGAGCTTCTTTCAGATTTTTGCTCTTTGCTGGCAGAGGTTCAATGATTAAATTTGGCTCAATCATATGGTCTTTATCGCCTACTCTATTGGTATAATTAAGTTTAGGAACCGTATATCCTACTGGTGTAAGTTTGGATACACCTCCTGGCAAAGCATAATTCTTTACAGCTGCATGATCGATCTTATAATATTCAATCTTTGAAATTTCCCAATAGGAAAAATCTCTTTTAATATATACCTCTTGAGGAACTGGTACTGATTTCTTTTTTGTAACTTTTTTCTTTGTTTTTGGGTCTGTTTCTGTCCAAGTCAGATGGTACGTCCTTGTTGCATTAACCGTATATACCTTCGTACCGTGCTTTCTTGTAAACGTATATCCAAGTAGATAATTATTAGAAAATACATTCGTATACAGCTTCTCTGTTGTTGGAATTCCTTCTTCTACATTAAATTGTTCGTCGTCACGTTCATCGGCGGCAATAACTCCATGAGGTGTGGGTTCTTCCAGTGGTACTTTTAAAACTTCGGAATCTCTATTCCCTTTAGGTTTTTTAGGTCTCATAAGCGCTACAATTAGTAACCCTCCTGGCGCTTGTTGATAACTCCTCTTATACACATCTTTTACTTGATCATTATAATTCTTGGCATTCACACTTGTTACTTTTCTAATCGGATTATTTAATACTTTCTTCTGATTTGCCATATAATATATGGTACTTTGAGCTAGTGCTAAAGTCTGAGATTCATAGTTCTTTTCTTTGTCTAACGTTACATTAACCATCTTCCCAAGCTTTACAGGGGCTAGTTTTTCTTCACTAATTACTTTATTGGCTTGAGTAATATATCGAACTGTTACTGGTTGAGCACCAGAAGAATGGTATTGAACTTTTATATCAAAATGATCTTTAAAATCTTTTGGATTTCTCCAAGACTCAGCTTTTTGAATAGTAGGTAGATTGTATATTTTTCCATCATGTTTCTTTCCATTGTGCCAGACTTGAAAGATTCCATTCAAGTAGATAATATCATTATCTTGTATTTTCGCATATTTTAAATTTACCAATGCATTGTTTACTTCTTCTTCAGGTATAGTAAATATGACTGTATAAGTTCCGTTATGATTATCTATCTGATGTTTCCAATTATCTTTAAGATATATAGTCGCATGTTTTAACTTAGTTGGATAACCACCATTCGGTAGACATTCACTTCTACATATCGTAAATCCTACCGTACTCCACGTAATACTACTAGTTGCCTTGGTATCTTTCGTAACAAATATTATTTCTCCCTTTTGAGTTTTAGCATCTTGAGTGGCAGCTTTTAAACTTTTCGAAGTGCTAAATAATAATACCAGAATCAATAGATTTATAAAAATAAATAACACTTTATGTTCTTTAATTTTCATTTTCACCTCTTAACGAGTCATAATATCGTCGTCATATACTGCATAATCTTCACCTAAACTACTACCATTTTGTGTTCCTATTCCAATATCAACATACATCGTTTTCCATTTTCCTTTTTTAAGATTTTTTATATAATTATCTCCAAATATCAAATTTGCTTTATTACTCATATTTTTTGCAGATACAACCTTAAATTGGATACATGCCCTTATATAATAACCATCTGCATCATATAAAGTAGATGGTTCTACTGCTACTATTGATGATTTAATTATCACCTTATTCTTCTTCATCGCTTTTACATACTCTTTAATATCATCTGTCCTTCTTTTGTTTTGAAAAGCATCATCAGAATCTCCAAAATCAAATATATAGTATGTACCTCGTAATTTATTAATCCACTTAGTTCCTACCGTTCTATAATCAACATTCAATCTAGTTTCTAAATTAGTTTTCACTTTGTTTACCCATCGATCTAGGTAAGCATTTAGTATGTCTTCCATATTATACTTATCATTTGCTCCAGTAATGAATTTTTCCTTTTTAATATTAACTGGACGTACATAATCTTTGTATTCTACTGGTTTTCTTTTGCTACCATCGTTATGAAAATATGTTCCTAGCTGCCAATACATCTTCATCTCATAAAAGGAATTAGGAAACGCTGCTAATATATACTCATAATTTTTATAATTCTTAGGTAGATTGGTTGTTCGTATGACTTGTCCATCTGGACTTATTTTTCTTCTTTTCTTTTTATTCGTAAGCCTAACTAAGATTGTACTAGCTTCGCTTGAATTCAGCTTATCTTTTCCTCGAAAAGTACGATCATGAGTAAATATACCATTATAATCCCCGACGATAATTCCTTTTTCAAATACTTTAATTACTGCATCTCTTTTACTTGCACTTACCTTATTTAGGTCTTTAATTCTCTTTTTATTCTTTACCTGATGATAAAGGTCTTCATTATAAGTTTTACCATGTAATATTTCATCTGCTCGGTTGGTTAATAGCGCTGCATCTTCTCTTTTGATATTTACACTATAATCTTTATATTCTCCATCCTTTACCAATCCTTCTGCGATAGCTGCTGATAGGTAAGGGTTTTCTACCGTATTATCTACCTTTATCTTAGTAGCTACGACCAACTTTTGAATATATTCTTCTATTGTAATATTTTTATTCTTTGCCTCACTCTTCATTGTTGGCATTGCCAATTCAATGACTAGAACTATACTTAATAGTATTAACAGCATCTTTTTTATCTTTTTCATAACATAATCCTCCTAGTTCTGTCTTTTACGGATTGCATTCTGGGCATGGGTATGCTCCTTCTAGTGCACAATCCTTTTTATTGTAATATGGGTAATCTTTATTGGTTACTTTACTGCAAGTGGCTTTATGATAATAACGCTTTCCATCCGCCTCTTTTGTAATATAATAACATCTTGTCTTTCGAATTCTTGCTCCTGCATATGAATATTGGTTAAATACATCTCCTGTATTTAAGCCATATGGATACCCTTGGAATACGACAAATAATCCTATGTCATCTATTGTTCTATACCATTCTTCTTTTTCAATAAAAGGAAGTGCAAACTGATATGTAATTCCATAATGTTCTGCAATTCGATTGTGGTTATTTATATAGTAATTCATATCATCAAGAATCTTAGTTATTATAGTATTCCTTCGAATCTCATCATATCGATCTGTGTTATTCAATGTTTGACTATTGGGATATAAGGAAGCAAGGTCCGTATACTTTCCTTCCTTCATTATATTTGTATTTGTATCATAGATCTTGACATAATCACCTAGTGTAAATCGAAAGACCAGATTATCTTCTTTATATGTATATGGACGTTTTTCTGTCCATTCTTGTGTTACTACATCCTCACCATTTACAGTGTGCAGATTATTGTATCTGATGTAGTATCCATCCTCATCTGTAATTAGAATAACTGGAATATATGCTTTTACTTTTTCTTGTAATCTCTTATCTGTCATAATTCCTAGATTCGAGTATAAAGACTGATAGAAATTGTTAACACAACTATCCATATTTAACTTAAGATTTCTTGTACTATCCACTTCTACCAGACTGATTACTGCGTCATCAACCGCAGTGTCTAATGCTCTTTTGTATTCGGCTTTTTTGCTTGTAATTGCTTGGATATTATTTGTTTTCATATCAGTAAATATAATGAAACTGCAGGCAATCAAAATAAAAATTAATGCTAGATTAGTAATTTTCATCTCGAATTGTCCCTCCATAGGTTACATAGATTTGAATCGGATTCATTTCATGTGCATAGATTATTTGTTGTAATTTAGCTGAAAACGTTTTATTTCTATTCACTATTTTTACAGATATATAATCACCTTGGTCAAATTTATAGATACCACTTCCTTCATATAGTTCTTTTAAGATGGTATCTTCATATGTAGTCTTATAACTTTCGGTTACTTTTTCTTGGAAGTCTCCAGTATTTTCATCATATACTGGATTTATCACTTGATGGGAATGTTCGATTTTAATGGTATATATATTATTCGTATCATCTAACTTTTTAAGAAACGCGGTATACATTTTATCTGTAACATATCCATTATTTTTAATTGCATCAACAAAAGCTGTTGTTTCTTCTGCTACATAGCTTTGTGTGATTGCATCCTGTTTCTGTGATAAATAGAGAATCGGAACTATGAATAATAGTAGCACTGCTATAAACAATGCTACTATTTTACTAAAAGAATTCATCTTTTTTATCGCCTCCTTAATTAATGCTAGTATAGATGATCTTTGTCACAGCACCATTACTATCACGTTCATAGGTTATTTTGTAAGAAGTTTGCGGAATCACCGAGAAGTCAAATTGTAAGTAATCGTAATCTTCTGCTTTAATCTCTAAACTGTTAATTCTCATATCACGAGTAATATCACTCATAAGTATTCCAATTAACTCTTCATATTTTACAATTTCCTCTCTCTTTCCAACTAACTCATTTTGTTGTTCGTATAGAACAGAATTACTACTAATATTATTTTTTGTGGTCAGTAATAGCGAGTTTAAACTATTATTAATTAAAAGAAATAATGTTATAGCCAATATAAATAGAAAAACATTGGCTGCATTATGCATCATATCAAATATGGAATCCATTGTTTATATCTCCAATAATTAAGATTGTACAAATTTTATTCCAACTATTGTATTATTCGAATCACGCAACACTTCGCCTTCAAATTGCGCATTTGGGTTAATATATGCAGCACTTGAAATATTTTGTGCATCCTTTACAGAATTACCACTTTTAGAATTAGCATCTAAGCTATATACAGTTCCACTTTGTCCCAAGATGTGAACATACCATATATCAGATTTCTTTGTTTTAACTAGAATCCCAATATCGTCGTTTTTAAACTTATTCACTACATTAATGACTTCACTGCCTGAGACTTCTAAGCCATCATACATTATTTTGTCACTTTCATTAAATTCTGCATTTAATTTTGTAATCTGTCCCGCTCCATTTGATGCAGTATCACGTGCTTCTCTAGCAATATAGAATCCTAACCCAACAACAATACACGTGATTATTACACCTGCTGCTAATATTAATCCTTTTAAGCTATTTTCCATTGTGTTTCCTTCTTTCCTGTTATCTTATTTTTATTTTTTATATTGTATTCATTTGATTTAGATAAGTATAGAGCTGGCTTAGACTCTCTACAACAAACGGTACAATAATATACAATACAACAACTGTTATACATGGTAAAAATGCTATAAATGATGCAATTGCTGATTTATTATCAATATATATATCATTATCTTGTTGCCGTTTTGCTTGAAAATTTCTTCGTTCAACTAATACTTCGTCAAATGCCTTTTCAATTCCAATTTTGTCACACATGATTAAGTTATCTACTATTTTAACAAAAGGTTCAAATGGCTCTTTTCTTTTTAATTCCTCTAACGCTTTTATATCTCCTGCTGGATAATCATTTAAACATTCTGTAATTGAAGTCTTAAAGATCACTGCAAAGCTTTCGATCCATTCTAATATATCCTGAGCGGACATACGTTCAATATGCATTAACATTAATATGATGGATTGATATTGAATGACCTCATCTTCCATACTCATTTCCATTATTTTTTTTCTATAAAGTAGCATCCAATATGGTACATAATAAAAAATGCATGTTACAATGAGTACTATAATTAATTCATACCATTTGAAATATTCATTTTGGTAATGCACAATTCGAGTAACTATTTCTTTCGTAGTTAATTTTCTTAACTCCTTATTTTGGATAACTCCATCTTTAATAATATTTCTTTCTATTATTTTTTCACTTACTATTTTATCTTTATATTTTACGGTATATTTCACTATTGTTTTTTGAATTAGTTCAATCTGCTTATCTGTTGCAGCTGAACTTAGATTGATAACATTGTTCGTATTATATAAATAGTAATTTCTATTATTATGATGGATTGTGATGGATATCGCTAACCCAAGAATAAATGCTGTAATACTATATAGGATTCTTTTTACGATAAATTCTTTTACCGTAATTGATTCTCCCATTCGTCTTAACATCTCATTTACTCTTAAGGTCTTACCATAATTTTTATTCAAATATCCGGTTAATAAACGATTGATAATCTTGCTATTCGATATTTTCTTTAAAATAACATATTCTCTTATCTCCGTTTGCGAAACTTCTTTCATATGATTTAACATAGAATAGATGAGTAGACTTTCAAAACAGATTAATGCGGAGACCACTATTCCATAGGCTCCATTATAATATCTTTCTAGTTCGATTAGATTTCCAATTGCCCATTTCTCAATCAATTTTAGAAAAAACATTGGTATTACTGCTAAAAATACTAATCCTGCTAATTTATGATTGATTTTTTCTCTTTTTCTAACATCTATCATAATATCCACTTTCAATGTTATAATATTATTTAGAAATAAAGATTGTCCTTCTACAATTCGATCCCCAAATTTTAAAATAGTAACACTAAGTGCCAGAAAAGTTTTTAAAAACTGATTTGGAACTATATCATTATATTTACTAACAGCCTCATCTAAGTCATCTGAATTTAATGTCTGATATATTTTTTCCGCATGAACTGCAATTGGATTCTCTAATTCTGGTAATGTATCATAGATTGATTCATCAACCATTCCGTGCATATAATAATAATGTCTTATTTTTCCTAAGAATGCTTCGCATTGTTTTAACAATTTGATTTCTGCTTTGTTGACGCTACTATAGATAATATAACTATTAACTATATATATAAGAGAAATAGTAACAACCATCATATAGAATGAAATATCTGTAAAAGCTGCAATTATTATCAAAGCAGAAGATATTGTCCAAACTTTTAAAGCCGTCTTCATTGTAACTTCTGCTACATCTCTAAAATTACCTGGTTGAATAATTTCGAATTTCTTTCTTATCTTTCCGATATAATATCGTGTAATTATCCATTGACTAAAAAATTGATATGCTGCATATAAATATTTGGTTTCTGCTTTTTTATTTTCAATATATATTGCATCTTTATTTTTTTCATTAATATATTTCCAATATTGATATACAATAAAAATGAGGAAGACTACAGCTAAAACTAATGCACATGCTAGAATCTGAATCATTCTTTTATTGCTCATACATCTTCCTCCTCAAATAACTTCGCATACTTTCTCTTTTCTATATCTGTCAAATATCGAAAAATATCTTTCTTTGCTCTGTTACTTATTTTATGTATTAATTCATACTTTCCTTCGCTATATACAATAATATCAATCGCTTGATATAAGTCACAGTTATTCTCATTTCTTTTTATTGGAACTATTTCAGTGATACGTTCAATATAACGATGGCCTTCCATTGACATATTCATATGAATATCAAAGTTAATTGCACGCACTACTTGTTCTTCTGCTACTCTTTCATTAGAGAATCCACTTTCTTTAAGCAATGCGTTTCTCATCCATGATACAAGATCTTCTGTAGTCTTTGCATGATGTGTAAACATTGTAAAAAGGGAAGCTACCTGAGACATCTGAATAATCCAACTAGCTACCGTAAATGTTGCTACTTCTCCCATGATATTAACTGTACCATCTGTCTTCTTCTGAAGATCTAACCCCTCTTGTCCTGAGACATTTGGTAATTCTTTGAAAGTAAGTATATTTCTAAATGGATAAAGTTTTCTTAAACTTAATTCAAATATTAATTCTTGAATACGTATATTGTAGGTTGGGTTAATAAACTTAATTAGAACTTTTAAGAGAGTAGTTTTACCGGATCCTTGGCCTCCTGTTATTGCAGTTATCTGACATCCCTTTATAATAGCACTCATAGCATCAATTACAACTTCTTTATTCTCATCTGTAATTAACTCTTCTATTTCTATATTACGTATATTATCATGCTTACGTACTAAAAAAGCCCAACTATCAGAAAATGGTGGACGTACTACTACGATACGTGATCCATCTTTCATATCATTTTCTATATGTCCTTTTTCTTCTGACAATTGACCGGGACTATTATAACGATATATATTCTTACATACACGTTCTAGCTCTCTTTGAGATCCGAAACCAAGAAATGATAACCGAATAGACTTACCTTGGAAAAATATCCATACACTATCGTAAGAATACAAATATTCATTCTTAGAATTAACGAAGATGTCTTCACCATAATTATAAAAATCTTCTGATATTCCTGACACCCCTACACTTACACCATCTATTTTCATGTCCCTAATCTCATCAATTACCCCGTGTCCTAAAAAGGATTGATATATGTATTGAGATAATATCTCGATTTTATCAAGGAAATCTAATTTATTGCTTTTGCTCAAATACAATTTATTTATATCCTTTTTGGTAATATCAAAATAAGGATTTCCTGCTGTATCATACTTTAATTGATCAAGATTATTCTCAGTTAACAGTTTTTCCATAGCTTTTAAACCATGTGCTTTCTTATATTGATATAAGAGTATACTAAATTTATCATAGCTACTAAGCTTGGATGTGTTATTAAAGTCAATTACTTTATCAATTGTTATTTCATTAATATCAAATTTTTGCTGTAATAAATTAGTTATATAATCCTTCACATATGTTTTTGCTCCAAAGTCCCCACAACTACAGCTTCTTAATGCTTTTCTCAATTTTTTTCTATTTGTGATTCTTTTTTCCATTTCATATTTATTTAAATTAAGTTCTTCTGGTCGCAACTTTACAATATTTTGTAAGGTATCTTTAATTCCTTCTTTTAAATAATCAAACGTATATTTATCAATAATCTCATTCTCTTCGATTGTATAAGTCTTTTTCAAGAAATAACCAATAATTAATCCAATTGTAATAATAATGATTGAAATGATTAAATAATTTATTACTTCCATGGTATATCCTCCTGAAATAACCTATCACATATAAGATGAGTTGCCTTCCTAACAGAGTCTATAAAATAGAAGTTTTTATCTCGTTTATTACAATCTATATTTCTTAAAAAGAATTGAATAGTACCTCCTTCACATTGTGAATCTTGATACTCTACATTATACGGAATATATACTAGATTTTTCTTATTAAAGTTAGGATACATTCGAATTAAATTATTCATATTATAACGAGAATTTCTATTATAATTACCAATAAGGTACATCACTTTTTTATTGTTAAAATTATAAGTTTCAAAATATTCATTAATAATGCCTTTATTTTGTGAGAGATTCACAATGATTAAATCTGCATTTTCTAAGATTGACATTGATAACGGACTATTTCCAGAACATACATCAATAAAAACATTGGTATGACACTCTTGAACCTCATCAACAATTCGATTAAATATAAACTCCATATCTTTTTCATATAATTCACGGTTTCTTTTAGAGGTACTTGGTATTAGATTCAATTGCCTATTTAGCAAAGATATAGAAGCATTTACTACTCCTTCTTCATTAAGAGGTGCTGATTTAATATCTCTAGTTAAAGCGTCAATACCAACATCATAATTCTCTATCCCTGTAATCTTCTTTCCCAATAAAGGAATTTCTAAATTATTTAGATCAAAATGGCTTTGTAACATTGCACTTCTCTTCCTATATAAAAGTGTACTCATAATGGAGATTGCCACCATATTACTTGTCGTACCAGTCTGCCCATGTACATTACTCCAAAACGCTATTCTCATTCTTTTATCATTCCTTTCGCTAACTCAATACGTTAAATAAGTGATCGGGAAAATATCAACTTATACTATCTTATACAAATATTTCAAAGACGCTGTTTATTCTCCCTTTTCTGCAATTTTAAGTGCTGCTGTTACTTCCTTTCTGTCTAAACTGCATTGATCAATCAAAATCCGATAAAGCATATCCTTAAATATTGATGATAGTTTCTTAAATGAAAATTCATTATCATATTGACAACTTAGCATATATTCTGTATCCATCGCATCATAATATATAACATAATACTGTTCTTCAAAAAGATTCGCGCCAATTAATTTTGTTATATAATCTGGTTTTATTTTACATTTTATAACATCTCTAATAATAATCTTTACATTTTGTTTTGAGGAGGATAAATATAACTCTCTTAGATTAATCGCATGATGTAATTGTAAATCGGTAACTAAAAATAAATTATCACAACTTTTAATCTTGTCATGGTTATAATTAATGCCAAAATCTATTAAGGCATAATCATACTGATTAAGTAATTCATTCTGATAATTACTTGAAAAATCAACATCGCGGTAACTTATAATACTACTTTCTGTTAATTCTAAAGGTCTTGATATACTATTTGTTAATGCATTGTTATTAGAGCAATCAAATAGTACTACCTTCTTATTCATGTTACATAAAATTCGAGATAAATAATGAATAATATCATAACTAACACACCCAACAAATCCCATTATATGTGCTCTATTCGACATAATCTACATCTCCTTCATCATTTACGCCATCATTGGAATAAGTACTCGATTCATTATATGTACTATTACTATCCCCCGTATTCTCTTCTGTTTTTACACTAGTATCATTCGTACTTCCATTTGTTGAACTCCAGTTTTCAATATTCTCACCATTTTGTGTATCAAATGATTCTAGTCGATGTTCCAACTCTGCTCGAGCTTGTTGGTTAAGATTAAGCGTAGCGATATCTAAAATATTAGCATCCTTCTTCATTAAATCCATAACCGATTGATTTGGTATATACGTTATTTTTGATTCTTCTTGTAACGATGGTTGAACATATTTTGAAGTATATAATTTAGTTCCTTTATGTAAATATGCATCTACTACTGCACTTGAAAGAGATAATATTTCATCTTCTGACAACCACAAATAACATAAATTTTGATCTAATTGTAGATTTTTTAGTGACTTCTTAGATAATACGATATAGTTTTCTCCGTTTGGATATACTATACGAATGTCTACAATATCATTTTCTTTCAGATTTGTATTTAATGTAAATAGTTTATACTCTTCTTCACGAATATCACTCCCTATTTTTTCATCTACTATCATATCTTTTAAAATATGAACTTTTTTATTAATACTAACAGCTGCTATTTTACCAATATCATCTTTATTAATAAAATATTTAGATGGTGTACTGCTAAATACTTCTGTATATGTTGTATTTTGAGACGTTAGTTGTTCACCTGCTGTAATATTTTTATTTGCAATATAAACCATCCTTTTATTATTACTAATTTGAGTTTCTGCTTTTTGTAACTTACCTTTATATTTATGTTCTACTTGCCTTACAGTAGCAAAATAAAGTATTGAAAATGCTAAAATTATAATAATAACACTTAATATTCCTAATATAAGATATTGCTTTTCACTTCTTGTTAACCGCCTATTCATTTCATTTCCTTTCTTTTATTATTCATTTGTTGTAAATTATTTGTTATTTTGCATAAATTAGTATCAACAAATTAAAAATAAATTGACATTTTTTTATCATTTTCTTATTTTTACGATAATATCAACGTTATTCTAGCACATTAGTCCTATATTGACAATATATTCTTTTTATAGCATATATATCCACTTTTTCTAAATATTACTTTCTCTGTAAATTTCTAATATTTATATTGTTTGAAATATGGTTATTGAAAATTTTTTATTTATATAAACCGTATTTACTTAGTAATAAATTATATTCTATGCTTTATAACATTTACGCATAGAAAAAAAAGGATAAATAATACCGTTAAAAGTCTGATCCAGGTTTTTTTACCTTACTTTTAATGGTATTATTTATCCTTTTTATGTTAAGCTCCCGGGCGGACTTGAACCGCTGACCTCTACCTTACCAAGGTAGCGCTCTACCGACTGAGCTACGGGGGCAAAGTTGATATGCATCAATACTTAAGCTAAGTATTCATCATCCAATATCTTTCAATAACAGATTCAACTTAGACTTAATTCTTTGCAATGCATTATCAATTGACTTTGGTGGCTTTCCTAGTACATCAGCTATCTGAATATACTTAAGCCCTCCTAGATAGAGCCTTATAACCTGCTTTTCTAGCTTACTAAGGCGTCTCTCAAGTTCATATTCTATCATATTCGTATTCTCTTTGTCAATAAGCATTTCCTCAGGATTCAAGTTGTTATTACGAAACATAACATCCACTAAGGAAGGTTTATCATCTCCTTCTGAATTATCGCTAAGGATTGGCGTATTTAATGATATATATGTATTAAGCGGAATGTTTTTCTTACGATTCGACGCTTTGATTGCACTATAGATTTGTCTAGATACACAGAGGTTTGCAAAGTTTGAAAAGGAGCTATCTTTATCATCTTTATAATCTCTTATTGCTTTATACAATCCAATCATACCTTCTTGAATCAAGTCATCTTTATCACCTCCTATGAGGTATAGGGTCCGTGCCTTCTGAATGACAAGATTCTTATACTTTTCCAATAGATAGTCTACTGCATCTTGGTCACCATTATTTATTAATTTAATTATTTCTTCATCTTTTAATGAATCATATTTTTCATGTACTGTCATAATGAACTCCCATCTGCAGAATTATATATTATTGATAGATATTATATATTATCTTTTCTTTATTGCCAAGCTATCTTTCTCATCTCATTAGTATATACTTAAATGTTACTATTAAGCTTAACTGTTGATTTGTCATGATACAAAAACTCTGATAATGTTTCCTAAGCATCTTTTATAAATAACTTCAATTAATATAAACAAATGGCTAGATCAATCCTTATACACTTAAGATATCACTAGCCAATTTGCATCCATTCTACTTAGTTCATTCTTTGTCTTACAATCTCATAAGATAAGATTCCCATTGCAACGGATGCATTCAAGGAATCAATATCACCTTTCATTGGTATCTTCGCAACAAAATCACATTTTTCTTTTACTAATCTACCAACACCTTCGCCTTCGCTTCCGATAACTAAACCGATTGGTCCTTTAAGGTCTAATTTATACATCACTTCTCCGTCCATATCAGCACATACAAACCATAGACCTCTTTCCTTAAGCTCTTCAATTGTAGTTGCTAGATTGGTTACTTTGGCAACTGGTGTGTAATTAATTGCGCCTGCACTAGTCTTAGCAACTGTAGCTGTAAGACCTACTGCTCTTCTCTTTGGAATAATAATACCATGCGCACCTGCTTGATTAGCAGTACGAATGATTGCTCCTAAATTGTGTGGGTCTTCAATGTTATCAAGAAGAATAATAAATGGTGGTTCCCCTTTTTCTTCTGCTAATGCAAACATATCATCAATCTCAGCGTATTCGTATGCTGCTGCATATGCTATAACTCCTTGGTGCTTTCCTGTTTCAGATATTTGATCCAATCTTTCTTTATGAACAAAAGTAATGATGGTATCGCCTTTTTTTGCTTCTCTTAAGATAGACTTAATTGGTCCATCTTGACAACCATCTAGAATGAATAGACGGTCAATTGTTTTTCCTGAACGAAAAGCCTCCAATACTGAGTTTCTTCCTTCAATTGTAAATTCTTCATATCTCATGTAATTTTATTCTCCTATTTAAAGTTTCTATTATTCAATAGTAAGTTTAGGATGTTGTGTATCATTATTTGTGTTCTTCTAATCCAAACTTAACTAGTTCCACTAATCTTTCGAACCCACCTGTAAGATACAGATACCCCATTAGAGCTTCTAATCCCGTTGCTTGGCGATATTCTGCAATACTAGCATTCTTCGCTGTGGTAAATGACTTAGCATTTCTTCCTCTTTTGTAGACAGCCATCTCTTCCTCGGTTAACTCTCCTTCAATCTTATGAAAGATCTCCATCTGAGCCTTGGCTTTTACCAGATTGCTTACTTGTTTGTGAAGCTTATTTACCGGTGCATTTCCCTTCTCTACGATTATTGTTCGAATGACAAGATCATAGATTCCATCTCCAATAAAAGCTAAGGTTAATGGTGAATACGTCTTAATGTCTTGATCTGGTAGATTAAATTCTTTTTTTAGATATCCAATGATATTTGTTATGCTCTCTTCCATCTTACGCCTTCTCTAGTATCTTCTAGTAGAATCCCCTTCTCTAATAATAGATCTCTGATCTCATCTGATTTCTTAAAGTCTTTGTTCTTTCTTGCTATTTGTCTGTCTTCGATCAATTTCTCAATATCTTCATCCAATAATTCTTCTTCTTTTACAGTTTCAATACCTAATACATTGCATAATGCAGTTATTTTATTTTTGATATATTCTACTAATTTATTTGAAGTATTCTCATTTACCTTGCTGTTTGCTATTTTAACCATTTCAAAGATGGCAGCAATAGCATCTGCTGTATTAAAATCATCCTCCATAGAATCATCGAACTTTTTGCTTAATTCATCTATTTCTTTTTGAATCATAATTTCTTCTTCTGTTAAGTCACGATTCTCTGTTTTTGGTAATACTTCTTCCAATCTGCTTACTGCAGTTAGAATACGTTCTAGACTGTTCTTTGCTGATTCCATTAAGTCCCTACTAAAGTTAATAGGGCTTCTGTAATGTGCTGCACTTAACATGAAGAAACGTAACACTTGAAGAGAGAACTCTTCTCCAATCTCACGAACCGTAAAGAAATTTCCTTCGGATTTTGACATTTTCTTATTATCAATATTTAGGAAACGATTGTGTAACCAATATTTTGTGAAGTTCTTACCATTCGCAGCTTCACTTTGTGCAATTTCATTTTCATGATGTGGGAAGATTAAGTCCTCTCCACCTGCATGAATATCGATCTGATCTCCTAAGTACTTTTTACTCATAACAGAACATTCAATATGCCAACCTGGTCTACCTTCGCCCCATGGAGACTCCCATGCTGGTTCTCCTTCTTTCTTTGGTTTCCATAGAACAAAATCCATCGGATCTTCTTTTTCTTCATTTACTGCAATACGTGCACCAGCTTCTAGATCATCAATGTTCTTCTTGGATAACTTGCCATATCCCTCAAAGCTTCTTGTGCGGAAGTATACCGTTCCATTCTTTGCATAAGCGTGACCTTTTTCAATTAACGTCTGAATCATCTCAATCATGCCATCAATCTCTTCGGTTGCTTTTGGATGCTTTGTAGCTGGCTTTACGTTAAGGGCTTTCATATCAATTAATACTTCTTTGATATATCTTTCTGATATCTCGGATGCGGATACGCCCTCCTCGTTTGCTTTCTTAATAATCTTATCATCGACATCTGTAAAGTTCGATACATAGTTTACATCATATCCCTTGTATTCAAAATATCTACGAACCGTATCAAATACGATCATTGGTCTTGCATTTCCGATATGAATATAATTATAAACGGTTGGACCGCAGACATACATTCGCACTTTACCTTCTTCAATTGGTACAAATTCTTCTTTTGCTTTTGTTAATGTATTAAATAGTTTCATCTCTATTTCTTCCTCCTAATCTAGGCTTATTCTCTTATTATTGCATTTTAATAAGTGTAATCTCATTTATTCAATATATTACTTATTTCTTATTCTCTTTATCAATTACTTTACCTTGTTCTTTATCCTTAATCTCGCATTTTTTCAAGCGACAACATAGATCATCAATAACTGTTTTCAACTCTTCATTTTCTTTTTGTAATTTCGTCAGATCCGTAGTTACTGGGTCTGGCAAACGTTGATCCATATCTTCTCTTGGAACCTTAATATTATCTCTTTTTACTACTCTTCCTGGCACTCCGACAACAGTGGAATTAGGTGGAACCTCTGATAATACAACTGACCCCGCTCCGATCTTAGAATTTTCTCCAATCGTAAAGGAACCTAACACCTTAGCACCTGCGCTTATCATAACATTATTACCGACCGTTGGATGACGTTTTCCTTTTTCTTTTCCCGTACCGCCTAACGTTACACCTTGATATAACGTAACATTATCACCTACAATTGCAGTTTCACCAATGACAACTCCATGCCCATGGTCAATGAATAATCCTTTGCCTATTGTTGCCCCTGGATGTATCTCAATTCCAGTCTTACGTATCGTACGTTGTGAGAACCATCTTGCTAAAAAATAATGTTTATTAAGATATAATTTATGTGCAATACGATGTCGTATAATTGCTTTAAAACTTGGATATAGAAAAACTTCAATGGAAGACTTAATTGCTGGGTCTCTTTCTTTTATTATTTCCATTTCTTCTTTAATATACCTTATAAATCCCATAGGTTCAACCTCCATTTAAAATATTCATGATTGGAATATTCTATTTTTATTATAGGACGTATTTTCCTATAAATTAAAAAAACTCCGTCTCTACTACAAGAGACGAAGTTATCCGCGGTTCCACTCTAATTAGCCTACATAAATTAATAATACAATTCATATATTGCTATCTTTCACATATAACGGCTGTTACCGGGCTAGGCTAAGGGTTAATCCTTCACCTAACCAGCTCATAGATGCACTTCATTAATTTTTGAATAAAGAATGCTTTCAGCCGACGACATTCTATCTCTTTTATTCATTCATTAATTACTTTTCTAATCACTGCTTTTTTCTCTTATACGTCCAATCAAATATCTATACTATATTTTATTCATATGGATGAATTTTGTCAACACCTATGCTTAATTTACATTTTAATTAACTTATTCATGACTTTCAGTCAAAAAATTATAATGTTCTGGGTAAATCCATGAGGATATTATAAGATTTACACGATCTCATTAATATATAGTCTACTATATGGTATGATAAGGCTTAACCGCTCCTCTAGCTCGCTGTTTGACTGATATAATGTTTCAATTTCTTTATGCTTAACTCCTTGAAACAATAACAAAGTAAGCTCCGCTATACTTAGTGTTAATTCTTCTTTTTTATCGGTACGTTTGACTTCACAACCAGACGGATTAAAATTCAGTTCATATGTCCCTTCATTTTGCTTAATATCATTGTCCTTAACTTTTAATATAATCGACGTGGCTGTCTTTGCTTTAATATGTTGTACAAATTCTACTAGATGAACAATTCTTGCCATTATAATAGGTGTCTTCACTAATTTATCGACACTAATTATCTTCTCTAAACCTTTTATAAAATGTGTTTCTAAAAAAGTCACCATAAGCTTTTCAACATCGTTCTCGTCTTTATTACTTATCTTCTTATGACATAGATATTCGCAGAAATAATAATAAATTACTTTTATTGCTTCAACTTTCTCTTCTGGTAGTACGACACACTCTGATATTTCTACCTCATCACCATTCACCATATAAGAATAATATCCAATAATTCTTTCTTTTCTATATAATAAAATAAGTTCTCCACCCGTACTTTTCATCTCTGCTTGTAATTCTAAATAATAATCGATATCCCTAATTACATAGCAATCAAAATTCTGTGGTAGTAAATCATTCGCTAAATTTACAAGTTCTTCATATACCCTTTCTTCTGAATAAATAGTAAGAGGTGTAAATGTTAATTGTATGTTGTGTTTTAATTGATTCGTTTCTTTTTTTAAGTCATCATTGTTTTCAATACGAAATTTAGCTCTATTCTGAGTATAGACATATCGAAAAGAGTATGGATAATAGATTTTCTCTGCTGCTGGCATCAGGTAAGTGAATTCCATGTTCTTATTGTACATATCATTTAATGCATCGGTAAGTATTTTTCTCATCAAGCCTCTTCGTCGATATGTTTTCTTGGTTGCTACGCCAACAATGTAGTTCGATAGGATTTCTCGATTTCCTAACCTAATTCGATAAGGATTGAGATGTAACATACTTGTTAATATATCTTCATGATATAAAGTGATAATTGTATTGCTTACCACTTTATAACGGAAATAGAAGTCCGTATACTCCGCTGTATCAAAAAAGCATTCTCTCCATAATTCATAGATATCTTCCTCTTTCTTTTTATCAACATATTCCCTCATGTTTTGCTCCTATCTGCCTACTTATATAGACTAGTGTACTTAGATGTAAATTTTTATCATTCACTTTTTAATATCTAATATTTCTATTTACCTTTACTGCACCCAGAACAACCCGAACAACCTCCCTCACGGTTTTCATTCATAATATCTTGGTACACAAAATTCTCAACCGTTGTCAATAAGCAAATAGCATTTGCTGAGATTCCTTTCTCTTCTCCTGTAAATCCGAGACCTTCCTCCGTTGTTGCTTTTATGTTCACTTGATCTTCGCTTATTTGCAGTGCATCTGCTACATTCTTTACCATTTCTGGAATAAATGGAGCTAACTTTGGCTTTTGTGCCATTATTGTTGCATCAATATTCTCAATAACATATAGTTTATCATCAATTAATTTTTTTACCCTCTTTAATAACTCGATACTTGAGATTCCTTTGTATGCAGGGTCTGTATCAGGAAAATGCCTTCCTATATCACCAAGTGCTGCAGCGCCTAATAATGCATCCATAATTGCATGTACAATAACGTCCGCATCAGAATGTCCCAACAGTCCCATAGTATGTGGAATTGTTACTCCTCCAAGTATTAATTTTCTATCTTCAACAAGTTTATGGACATCATATCCCATACCTATTCTCATATGCTTTCTCCTTTATTTTATATATATTTTTTAAGTGTTCTGGACTCAACTTATTTATTTAATTGTTACTAGTATCTGCTTAATATGATTCAAATTATAATGATTAGTACCGACCTATTCTTACCAACTTAAGCAAACTATATTTTACACGATATTCTTCAAATATACAACTAAATGATAACCATTCCCATATTTTTTAAAGTTTATCAAAATATAAAAAAAGATTGTCTATTGACAATCTTTCTTAATGAATAGCGAAGAACGGATTTGAACCGCCGACACCACGGGTATGAACCGTGTGCTCTAGCCAGCTGAGCTACTTCGCCATATATTTAATTGTAGGAAAAAGAATATTAAAGATTCCCATCTTATGGGACCAACAGGGCTCGAACCTGTGACCCCCTGCTTGTAAGGCAGGTGCTCTCCCAGCTGAGCTATGATCCCACGGTGAACTCGTCTCAAAAACGAGTACGTTAGTTAGTATAATAAAAAATAGTCACTTTGTCAACTACTTTTTTGCATATATTTAATTTTGATGAACTCGTTAAAAAACGAGCTCATCTATAACTTCTTTTACAGTAGTAATTTTATTCTGTTCATATGCTCTTGCACCACAAAAGATTAGTCCATGTTCTAAATCACCTTTGACTGCATTGATTAATGCCTTAGTGATACAGTATGGAGTCTCTTTCGGATTGCAATGCTCTAAACAGTTAAAACATCGATCAACGGGAATTCTTCCCTGACTTGCTTGATTAATAAATGGATTTCTTATTGCTCTTCCAGGCATACCAACAGGACTTTTTGTAATGACAATATCCTCTTTGTTGCTGTTAATATAGGCCATCTTATATTCCATGCTTGCATCGCATTCTAATGTAGGGACGAATCTTGTTGCAATCTGCACTCCATCAGCGCCAAGAGCTAGATAATGTTTGATATCTTCTCTTGTAGTAATTCCACCTGCAACAACAACTGGGATCTTCTTATTATATTTTTCCTCAAATTCCTTTTTATATTCTATAATTTTTTTAATTTCTTCATCATAATTTAAGGCTTCAATATCTTCTAATTGATTTGGAGAAAATCCAAGATGACCACCTGCTAATGGACCTTCAATTACAATTAAATCAGCTGTAGTGTTATATTTTCTATCCCACATTTTTAAGATGACAGAAGTAGCCTTTTGAGAAGATACAATTGGAGCTATCTTTACTGTATAACCTTTTACTAACTCTGGTAATGAAACTGGTAGACCCGCTCCTGAGATAATAAGATCTGCTCCGCTTTTTGCTGCAGTCTTAACATATTCCTCATATTGATTGGTTGCAACCATAATATTTACACCAACAATTCCACCGCCACTAATCTCTTTTGCCTTATTAATATGCTTATCTATTGCCCTTAGATTAGCTTTTATTGGATTCTTGTCAAAATCTTCTTCATCATACCCTATCTGTGCAGTAGAAATAATGCCGATTGCTCCCTCTTTAGCTACAGCACCAGCAAGGTTACATCTACTTATTCCTACACCCATTCCGCCTTGTATGATAGGTATTCTAGCCACTAGATCTCCTATTCTAAGTTCCTTCATCTTCATTCTGTCTTCCTTACCTTTCTGTTATCCATTTCTTATCTTGACAAACTATAACTCTCATTTATTAATGTTGTTATAACAACATTAACTTCGTATTAGCTGAATAGTTTATTTATTTTATTATTATTATGTTCAAATTTTATAATGCTATTTATTACTTTGATTATCAAAGTAATTTATCTCATTATATTACTTCTTAGTTTTATTGTCAATACCTCAAAGTATATCATTCTATTTAACATAGTTTTTATTTCTATGTGTATTGTTTGCATATGCCACAATCATCATTATGCATGCTTATTGTTAGGATTTTACTTCACGATTAGTTCACACTCTTTTCATGAATTGACCACAACATAAGTTTATACTTTATCCTATCTAAAAGATGATTGATTATTAAAATACATATCGATTTATTTTTATTAACCATTCAATAATCATGAAAAAATAAAGTATCTATTTAATGAGAGAGGTAGACACATGAAAAAAACTAAAGCAAAATCAAAAGGATTCAATTTACACACAATTAAAGCAAAAGTAACTTTATTATGTACATTCTTTATTCTAATTGCTGTTCTTGTTAACTTTTTATTTGTAATAAATATTACAAGTAATACAATAACCAAGAATACGCAATCCACTTTACTTGATTTAGTCAAAACATCAGACACTAATTTAACAAGTACGCTTGATAAATTAAGCCAATCCGCTAATTTTATGATGCGTTCCAACGCTATACAAGATTTCATAACTTCCAATGGAAAAGATAAGGGTGATGACATTGCCGATACAATTACTAATTATTTATCCATGAATAGTTCAACAGAAACAGTTTCTATCTTAAATACCGACGGCAAAGTTCTGGCTAGTTCTGATGAAAGTATGGTTGGTAATGATTTATCCACTCAGACATACTTTACTAAGATGATTAAAAGTAAGCAAACAACCTCTGGGGATGCTAGTATTTCCAAAACTTCTGGAGATGCATGTGTAACTTTCGCAATTCCAATTTATGAGAGAGCCATGGAGGAAGGGCAAGATGCTGCTAACACAGATGCATCAACAACAAACAGCGATACAAAGGATTCTACTACTTCTAGTCAAACAAGTACAGGTGATCCAATGGATTCCTCCAATCAAACAGTTATTGGTGCAGTTGTAGCTTATGTCAAAGCCTCAAATTTCACTAGCAGTTTAAGTGAAGTTGCACTTTCCAACATTGATTCTAGTTATGCTTATTTAGTGGACTCCAAAGGAACTGTTATCTATCATCCAAATGAGAAAAAAATTGGTACCTCCATTTCGAATTCTGCAATTAAAAAATTAGTTGCTAATATTAATGATAGCAAAACCAAATCATCTGGTATTATCTCCTATACTTATGATGGCTCTGAAAAGATGGCAAGCTATAGCATAACAGATAATAACTGGATTCTTGTAATCTCTGCAGACCGTAGTGATGTACTATCTTCTGTACATTCCATGGTATTAGTATGTTCAATGATTAGCATTGCAATTATTGTAATTCTTGGTATCATCGCTTACCTATTTACAACTAGAATTACAAAACCAATTAAACAAATAACACAATATATTCATAAAACATCTGAATTAGATTTTACTGAAGATGCCAATTTACTCTCCCTTGAAAAAAGTAAAGACGAAACCGGTGAAATGGCTGCTGCGTTAGGGCAAATGCGAACTACCATTCATGAAATGATTAATCAAATTGCTAAGGCCTCAACAGATATCAATAACAATGCAAACCAGCTAAATGCCATTACAAATTCTGTAAATGATCATGCTAGCGATAACAGTTCTACTGCTGAAGAATTAGCTGCCGGAATGGAAGAAACCGCTGCAACTACAGAGATGATCCATGATAATATTGTTCAAGTTAGAAATAATACAAAATCCATCAATGATAAAGCAGCAAATGGCGCTAACTTATCTAAAGAGTTAATTAACCGCGCAGTATCATTAAAAGAAACTACAAAACAAGCTAGTTCTGAAACAACAGGTATCTATCAAGAGATTAAGACAAATACTGATAATGCAATCGAACAAGCAAAGGCAGTAGAAAAGATAAATTTACTTACACAGACAATTATGGATATTGCCGATCAAACAAGCTTATTAGCTTTAAATGCAACAATCGAAGCTGCTAGAGCAGGCGAATCAGGTCGTGGTTTTGCTGTTGTAGCAAGTGAAATTGGCTCCCTTGCAGACCAATCAGCCCAAACTGTTGCTAATATCAGCTCCATTGTAAATGAAGTTCATATGGCCGTTAATAACATGTCAAAAAGTTTACAACAGACCATTGATTTTTTAGAAAAGAAGGTATTAAAAGATTATGATAACTTCATGAACGTAAGTGATCAATATAACAATGACGCTAAGGGCTTAAATGACACAATGGAAAGTATCCATGATGCAGTAGACCATATGAATTCGACTATGCTTTCTATTACAGATTCTATTGCTGAAATCAATACAATGATTGGTGAAGCAAGTGAAGGTGTTGTAGATGTTACTGAAAAGAATACAAATATCGTTGCCTTAACAACAGATACTTACCATATGGTAAAAGAAAGTAACGATTATGCTGAGAAATTACAGAATATTGTAGATAAATTTAAATTATAATCTAGTTTACTTCATTAGCTAAAGATAAAAAGGTTCCGTTTTGATTGAGAATAAATTCTTATTAAAACGGAACCTTTTATGTCTACTATAATTTTTTCTGAGATAGATAATCTTCTATTATTTTAATATCTTTTAAATCTTTATCTCTCCCGAGACGTTTTTTCATAGCTATTATTCCTTCTATTGAAACTACAGGAATAGAATTAATATAAACTATATTTCCTTCTATCCAATTCTCAAAAATTTCAATCTTCTCTTAGCATTCTCTCAATGAGCACACGAAATGATGCTTCAAACCTTTGATCATCCTCTTTCGTACGCTTTTTAGGACCTTTTCCATGAAATTTACTTGTTCTTCGAAGTTTCTTTTTCATATGTCTTTCATAAAGCATTTGTTCAATATTCTCATTGGTATAAAATCTTCCGTTTTGATGAATGACGTATTCTGTTTTGCCTAATGCCATTGCTGCTACCCCATAATCCTGAGTTACGACAACATCACCTCTCTCAAGACTACTTATCAACACAAAGTCAACCGCATCTGCCCCTTTATCCACAGTTACTACCTTAGCATAATTAGATGTCATGATATGGCTTGTATCACAGAACAATACTAATGGTATGCTCTTTTCCTTTGCAACCTTCTCAATTATAGATACCACTGGGCAAGCATCTGCATCAACTAATATTTTCATATTCTCTTCCCCCATCTGTCGCCTTGGGCCACGTACATTTTTTTGTTAGCGTGAAATTCTTTTTATTTCACGCTAACGTCCATGCCTGCGACTTGCTCGCAGTCCTATATTCAACGTGTAAAACACTCTTTATTCCACACTATCTTCCATCCATCGTCTTTGGCGACAGATAAATCAGGGTTTTGAATTATATTTTATTCACACTAACCTCTTTTACAACTCTGGAATAACCTTTAGCAAACGCTTTGTATATTCGTGCTGAGGATTATCATAGAGTTCCCTAGTCTTCGCATCTTCTACAATTCTTCCTTGATACATTACCAATACTCGATTGCACATCTCATAGATAACATTTAAGTCATGTGAGATAAATAAATAAGTTAATCCATATTCCTTTTGAATAGTTCTTAACAATTCTAAAATCTGCGCTTGAACAGTTACATCTAGTGCAGAAACTGGTTCATCTAAGATGATTAATTTTGGATTTGTTATCACTGCAGAGGCAATACTAATTCTTTGTCTTTGACCTCCACTCAGTTCATGAATATAACGATTCTTGTACTCTTTGCTTAACCCCACTTTAACAAGCATTTCATCAACTTTCTTTTTTCTATCTTCCTTTGTATATCCACCTTTTAAACGTAAAGGTTCTTCTAGTATCCATCCTACCTTCTTTGCAGGATTCAAGCTTTGATAAGGATCTTGAAAGACCATCTGTGGGCTTTTCTCTATACTTTCTATACTTCCTTCTATATCACGATTTAGGCCTACAATGGCTTTCGATAAAGTAGTTTTACCACAACCACTTTCTCCTACTATACCAAGAATCTCTCCCTCTATGACCTGAAAGGATACATTTTTAACAATAACTTCTTTTTTAGCCTTTTGAAATAAACTTCCTTTCTTATCATAGAATACTGAAAGTTCTTTTATATCAAGCATCTTATTATTCTTGGTACTATTTGTTTTCTGTTCACACGCTTTACGTTCCATTCCCTTTTTTATGCTTGGTACAGAATCAATTAATTGCTTTGTGTACTCCATTCTAGGATTCTCAAATAAATTTTTCACATTGCCCTCTTCTACAATATTGCCCTCTGACATTACAATGGCTCGATTGCAGATTTCCTTGATTACTCCAAGATCATGTGAGATAAATATTACAGTGGTATTTTTTTCTCTACATAATTTTTTAATTAACTCTAATATTTGGGATTGAATCGTAACATCTAATGCAGTTGTTGGTTCATCTGCGATAAGAAGTTTTGGCTCACAAATCATTGCCATTGCAATCATAACTCTCTGCCTCATACCACCGGAAAGTTCGTGAGGATATTTGCGATAAAGGCCATCTACTTCTTTCAATCCCACCTCGAATAGCATGTCCATCGTTCTTCTTTTACGTTCCTCTTTTGATAGAGTCTCATGTATTTTTAATACTTCTTCCACTTGTTTACCTATAGGGATTAATGGATTAAGTGATGTCATAGGCTCTTGAAATATGAATCCAATTTCTTTACCTTTAATTTTTCTTAAACTTTCTTTGTCCAATGTCAGTAGATTATTGCCTTGCAAGCAAATCGTCCCATTGCTAACAACAGCTTCTTTGGATAATAAATCAGCAATGGTAAGTGCTGTCATAGACTTACCCGATCCAGACTCTCCAACAATCCCAAGAACCTCTCCTTGATACACATCAAATGAAATCTGATTTACTATTTTATTAAACTTATTTTTATTGTAAAACCCCACTTCCAGATTCTTGACTTCCAGAAGCTTTGGTTCTGTTTTCTGATTGGTAATCATTTTCTCCTCCTTATCCCTAAAGATAACTAAAATAAGTCCCTCTATTAACTTCCCTGAATATCACTGTATCAATATATGCGTTAGGATTTTGTTATAAAGAGTATTAGAGATTCTTAATGAAAAATGAATCATTCATTAATCAGAAGGAGTGATGTTTGAGTGCTTTTTACGAGTTCGCTCCTTCTGATTATGTTATGACTGATTCTTTTTTCATTTAGTATCTCTTATACTTCTTTATCAAAAATAATAACACATATATTTATACAGTGATATTCATCGACAAACTAACCTGGGACTTATTCCTCCTCCTTATCCTTCATTCATCAGACTGAACCCAAGCACGGTTACAACAATAATAATTCCTGGTGCTATGGCATACCATGGCGCTGAAAAGATATAGGTCTGTGCTTCTGATAACATGCGGCCAAGACTTGCTTCTGGAGGCTGAACCCCTAATCCTAGATAAGACATCCCTGCTTCTGCTAGAATCGCATTATTAAAACCAATCGTAATAGCAGATAGTAGAATCGGAAAGGTACTTGGTAGGATATGTACAAACATGATTCTTAAACTACTTGCTCCCATAAGCTTCGCATTCTTCACATAATCCAATTGTTTTATTGCTATCACTTCACTTCTTACTACACGTGCAAAACTAGGTATAAATAAGATTCCTAACGCTACTATTATGTTAAAGGTTCCTGTACCTAGAACACTAACAAATACCAACGCTAATAGTATACTTGGGAATGCTAAAAGTACATCTATAATTCTCATAAATATTTCATCTAATATTCCACCATAATATCCTGAGATAGCTCCTATTACTGTACCAAATATCACTCCTATACTTACGGTGATAATAGCCACTAAGAAGGTTGTCTTCGCGCCTTCCATGCAACGACTGAATATGTCTCTTCCAAAATTATCAGTGCCAAAGAAATGAGTAAAGCTCGGCGCCATATTCTTAACTGAACCATCCATCTGATTTGGATTATATGGAGTATAAAAGATACCAATGAGAACGAACACAAGCATAATTCCAACAAGTATGCTTCCTATGATAAAATTAATATTCTTTGTCTTCATGTTCACTCCGATCTATCGCTTGATGCGATTTCATCTTTTCTCTTTATTTTGCAATACGTATTCTAGGATCAATCACTTGATATAGGATATCAATTAGAAAATTTATCACGATAACTACCACAGCAATATACATGACAATTGCCTGTACTACTGGAAAATCTCGATTTGATATGGAAACTACTAAAAACCTCCCAAGCCCTGGTAAAGAAAAGACTTGTTCAACAATAATGCTTCCCGCAAGGACATCCGCAATAATCATACCTAGAAAAGTGATAACTGGAATAAATGCATTTTTAAGAACATGATAATATAAAACATTCTTTTCCTTATTACCTTTACTATAAGCCGTTCGAACATAATCAAGATTTAATTGTCTTAATAAAGAGCTGCGAAGAAATCGTACCATCATCGCGATCTTAGGTATAGCTATTGTTATTGCTGGAAAGATTATGAATCCTAAAAACTTTGCAAAATTATCCGAATAACTTATATATTGTCCAGGAACAAACCATTTTAAAACAACACCAAATATCAATGTAAGGATGATTCCTAAAAAGAATGGAGGTATTGCCATAGTTAATTGGGTTAGTATTAATATAATTTGTTCGATTAACTTTCCTCTCTTTCGTGCTGAAAGAATACCAAGTGGTATGGATAAGAGGAGAATAATAATTAAGGATAGAACTGCCAACCATATCGTCACTGGCAACCTATCCTTTATTAATGTTGAAACTGGTTGATGATATTTTGTTGATGTACCAAAATCACCTTTTACAACACCTGATAACCAGTTCCCGTATCTTACAAGAAACGGATCATTCAGTCCTAGTTCTTCTCTCATGCTATCCACAGCTTCTTTCGTAGCATCAGTTCCAAGGGAAGCAACCACGCTATCCCCTGGAATGATTTGAAAGACGAAGAAAGTTAAAAATGAAACAGTGAACAATGTTATAATGAGAGTGCCTAATTTTTTAATAATATGTTTCATTTTATACCCCTGCCTTTCTATTTTTATTATCCATTCATACTATTTTGTAAAATATACAGAAGCCATATCTTGAACATATACTGGATAGAAAGTATAACCACCAAGCTTCTTATTTACCGCTACTAGTAATGGTGGATCTTGAATGTATACAGATGCTGCATCATTCGTTAATAAAGTTTCTAATTCTTTATAAAGAGTAACTTTCTCATCGTCATTTGTTGTCTTGATTGCTTTGTCTAGAATTTTATCATAGTCAGGATTCTTATAATTAATAAAGTTTCCAGATGCAGTAGATGCATATCGTTCTAGTACATCTCTAGGTGCTAATTTAGCATCAACACCTATTATGGTTGATTGGTAATTTCTATTGGTATACACATCGCTTAACCAACTAGCCCACTCAACTTGCTCGATTTTTGCATTAACACCAATTGCTTTTAGTTGTTCAACAAGCACTTGTGCTGTATCCACATGATACTGGTAATTGGATGGAACAGTAATAGTCATATCAAATCCATCTGGATACCCTGCTTCTGCTAATAGATCTTTGGCTTTTTGAACATCAAAGGTATACACTTTATCTAGAGACTTTTCGTAGTACTTAGAAAATGCATGGAACATATTCGTACCTATGGTATTTCCTTTGCCTCCTGCTACCATATCAAGTATTGCCTTTTTATCAACCGCGTAACTTAACGCCTGTCTGACCTTAGGATTATTGAATGGTTCTACCGCATTATTTAGGAATAGCGCCTGAACAAGATTCATATTACCAGTTTTAATGTTGAAAGTATCTGCTAACTGATTTGCTTGGTCATCCGTTAGATAAGGGAAGATATCAATTGCACCTGATTTCAATTCTAGGAATGCAGAATCCGTATTCGCTACGATTTTAAATGTTACCTTATCTAAATAAGGCTTCTTATTATCATAGTAATCTTCATTTTTCGTTACCACCAAGCTCTCTAATGGTGTGTAAGATTCAAATTTGAATGGACCTGTTCCAATTGGCTTTGTTGCTTCGTCTTTGTAATCCTTTGGTATAATTGCAAATGTTAAATACCCAAGTAACTCCGTATTTGCTTCTTTTAATACAATCTCGATATTCTTATCGTCCACTTTCACAACATCTTGAATGTTAGAAAGCGCTGGTTCCACCACAATAGACTTATCCGTCTTATCTAGCAAACCAGCGCATCTTTTTACTGAATATATTAAATCATCCACTGTCACAAGTTTGCCATTATGGAACTTGACACCATCACGAAGGGTAAACGTATATACTTTACCATCATCGGAGATATCATATTTACTTGCTACAGCTGGAACTAAATTACCATCTACATCCGGTTTTACTAAACCTTCAAAAATATTGAATTGTACTTCTTTAGTTCCTGCCGCAACAGCTTTGTGTGGGTCAAGACTATCTAGATCTTGTAATATTCCTACTACAATTGAACCTCCATATGTAGGTTCCAGAGACTTATTAGCATCTGTTGTAGGAGTTTCGCTTACTTTTTCCTTTTTCATATTGTCTTGGCATGCGCTAAGTACAATTGATAGTGAGAAAACTGCGAGGATTAAAAAAGCAAATTTTAATTTTCCTTTTTTCATAATGTGTTCTCCTTAACGTTAATATTTCTCCCATTATTATATTGTCTTTACCATCATAACCTTATTTTTTATTTTTTTCAAGACTGAGCTATCATTGTATTAGTAAGAAAACATAACTGGGTAGAATTTTTATAATTGAATAAATGATGTTGCCCGACTCATAAAATAATTAGTTGCATTCATAGGATTTAATATATTCACCTTTTTCATACCTATAATTTAAAATTAATATTTGATTGGTCTATATATGACTGATTAATAATTCCTCCCAAAATTTATACTGTTCATAATAATTAGAGCATAAAAAATCCATCCCCTTAATGATGGTATGGATTTTTTTGATACTCTTTATATTTTATCTGTAATCTTTTCGCTTCTTCACCTGAACATTCTTCATTACTATACCGTGCTTTCTCGTATTTTTCATGAATATTTAACACTTCGTTTATCTTAAATATCTGTGCTTCTTGTTCGATTTCTTCTGGTGAATAGGCTGGTTTTATTTCTATCTCATCAATTGAATGAAGTATTATTCTTTTATAAAGCTTTCTTATTCTCTGATTATTTACACTAACACTTTCTTTGTTGTATGCGAAAGATTTTTTCCTTTTATTAGCCTGAATCTGTTCTCTTGATTCAGAAATGATGTCCTTATCCTCCATAATCATTGGCTTAAACTTTAATTTATTGCTCATATACATATAAACAATAGTAAATAAAAGAATTATGATTACTATCATAAATAAGAAAAAGATATTCTGATACCTTTCAAAGACAAGAGAATCCTTATGTGGAATATCTACCTTTTCTACAATTTCTAGTTTATGCTCCGTATTATTAGTACTTGCATGCTTGGGTACAAAGTAGTGTACATAGTATTTTGCATATAATTCTGTTATCTTTTCACACAATTTTTCATATGCATCTGCAATAATTCTTGAGCTATAGCGGAACGAAGTTGGCAAAAATCCTAGTAGCATAACACATCCACTTAATTTTAGGAAACTCCTTCTAGCTAAGTCATTTGCTCCTCTATGACTTCTATCCTGATTAGGGCTATTTTTATTAATTTTATAAAAATATCTGTCACTATTTTCTAGATTAATATATATTAAAAAGTTAAAGATAAAAATAGCTGATAATATATATACTATAATAGATGCGAAAGATAGGTTTTCTTCTATACATACAATATAGGCAGTAATGCATAGAAGTCCAATATACCATCTTGGCACTGACAATTGATTCATTGAGTTATGTAATCTTGATATAATTGAACAAGTAATCAATATAAATGTAAGAGTTAAGAATATTAATTGTTCATCTGTATTTTCAACTAATTTATATACAAAAAGAAAGGAGCTACTTTCTATTACTATCAAAGGAACAATGGATATCTTTTTCTTCTCTGAGAATGCACACAAAAGAACCGGAACTATTAATACAAAGGCATGATAAGTAAACGGATTATCTAACGTATCCATATTCGAATAGATTATGATTGAAAACATGTATAAAAATATGAACTCTGTTAAGATATGTACAAATAATCTAAGAAAGCTCTCCCGTTTTTCCATTCCGATTCACCTCCCACCTCTTTACATATGATGAATTACTAAGACCATTCATGTCCATCTCTTTATATAGAGGAATAATCCATAACGTGTTACTTGCTACTTTACTAATTTTCTGATAAGATCCCATAATTTCTTTTGAGTGTTCCGAAGATATGATTAGGAATAGTTGATTACTTTTCTTTCCTGAATAACATTTGTTTAATAGATTACTAAAATCAGATAAACTTCTTAATGCAACGCATCGACTTAGTGATTCTTTTATTAATGTCATCTGCCTTTTCCCTGTTGCTGCAGTAATCATAATCTCTTTCTCGGTCATACAATCAACTCCATTCGAGATAAGGCCCACTGGAACTTCTTTCTGCAATAGGTTAACAGCCATTGAACAAGCAATTCGTATACTCTCTTCAAAAATTTGCTCAAACTCTTCTATATTCTCAGTTAAGTTTAAGAGAATATATATTTCACTCTTTGCGGAGAATTCATGTACATTAACATACAATTCATTGCTCCTCGCAGAGGCCTTCCAATTGACATATTTCATTGGATCAAACGCAGAATATTCTCTTATTCCACGAAAATCACTATCCTCTAAAGAAAACTGATTTGTTCGATATTGTTGCATTAATACATCAAAAGGCAACTTAATCTTGTCTATTGGAACATTAGCAGGATATACATATAACGACGATTTCGCAATAACCTCTTTACTTCTCTTTTCAGTTAAAAATATATTTGGTGATTCTAAATAAATGGTTTTTAGTCGATAAAATCCTCTCTTTTTAGGAAGGAAGCGTATCTTTCTTGTTACCTTTTGGTTTATCGATACTGATACCCAAAAATCTCTATAATAATTTCGCTCATATTTATTACTAGTCTCTTCTATTATCTCATGATTACAATATAGGACATATGCTATACGAAGAAAGGGAAGTGCTAACTTTTTACTATTTGAGATTGTCTCGGTAATTGTTGTCTCTTTACCCTCCATAATTGGCTGATGATCAAGCTCTACGTTAACCTCTAGCTTCTTATCCCAATATTGTCTATATATCCTCTTTTGAATCTGATACAAAAGGAATATACCAATAATACCTATTATTAATTCCATCTATTCTCCAATCTAAAGAGCATGCAACCTATTTTCTCTCCCATTCCTCTGTTGGGACATGCACTTCTGCTAATATTTCTTGTATGAATGTTCTATTCATACCGTCCGTAGATCCCATAGGTAGTATTAAGCGATGCGCTAATACTGGAATTGCTAGTTCTTTAATATCTTCTGGTACTACATAACTTCTTTCCATAATGATAGCATATGCTCGGACAGCATTTAATAACGCCAGACTTCCTCTTGGACTAACACCTATACTAATCTCTTTATTTTCTCTCGTTGCCTTTACAATATTGGCTATGTACTCAACTAGGTCTGGGTGAATATAGATCTTCTTCGCTTCCCTTTGCAACTCAAGAAGTTCTTCCTTACTACAGACTGATTCTAGCTTTAACAACGGATTCTCTTCCATAAAACGATTCAATATATTAATCTCTTCTTCCAAAGATGGCATACCTAGCGACATCTGCATTAAGAATCGATCCAACTGTGCCTCAGGAAGTGGAAATGTTCCTGCTGACTCTATTTGGTTCTGTGTAGCAATTACTAAAAATGGAGCATCTAACTGATACGTAACCCCATCTATGGTTACCTGTCTTTCTTCCATACTTTCTAATAGACTCGATTGAGTTCTTGGTGTAGCACGATTAATCTCATCCGCCAAAAGTAGATTACTAAAAACAGGACCTTTTCGAAAGATAAATTCATTCTGTTTTGGGTTATAGTAATTTACACCCGTAATATCCGATGGTAGTAAATCAGGAGTAAATTGAACACGTGCAAATTCAAGATTTAATGTTCTTGATATTGTTTTAGCTAATAAAGTTTTTCCTGTTCCTGGAACATCTTCTAGTAATACATGCCCATTTGCGATTAAAGCAGTTAACATTAGATTAACTACCTTCTTTTTTCCCACTATTACTTTGTTGATGTTGTCTTGCATTGCTTTGACTGTAGTATTCAGCTTTTCTTTATCCATGTCCTATCCCTTTTGCTTTCTTATATTGTTTTTTTCCTTTTATTTCTTGGCTTTTCTTTTTTATGCATTATTTTATATCATTTTTACATAATTATCAATGTTATTTCATATTAATTCCATTTCCATGTGTTAATACTCCTTGTTTTAATTACAAAAAGCAGATAAAAGAAATACCTTATCTCTTCTATCTGCTTTCTGTTACTATCCGATATTATTATATTACTTAATTCTATCAAGCAACTCCTATAGTACTACGGATCAGCCATTCCATTGACATGTCCTTATAAGAGTTCAAGCGCTCGTTGACAATTTGTATCATTATTTCTGTATGGCTGTACTGTACCCATATTGCTCAGTAAATACTTCCATCATATTAGCAATATTACCCGCGTAATGTATATTTAAAAATTCTTCATTCACTTTATGTAAACATTCTTCTTCAGTAATTGTTGGTTTATAATGATATATTCTACTATCCTTTTCATCAACGGTATAGACTACTGCTCCTTTAGCTATTAATCTACGCAAAAGAGTCTTTATCGTTCTTGGACTGCATACTTTACTTTTCTGAATTTCACTCACTATGTCCGCAGCTGTTAGTGGGGATCTATTCCACAAAACTTTTATGATCTGCCATTCGCCATTTGATATATTAGGTACATCCATCATCTTAATACTCCTTCACTTCAAGTAATTATTAAACTATATAATACCACAATTTCTAATTTTATTACTAAATTACACAGAATTTTCACAATTTGCTTAAATTATCCTACCTAAATTATTGGACAAAAAAGAGAACGATATAAAGTATACCTTTAATCGCTCTCTTTCCTGTAAGATTATATACATTTGCATTTAACTAGAAAATCTATATATGAATGATACAAATATATCAAAGTGATAAAACAATTAGGTTAATTAACCTAATATAACTTCTACAGTATGTTCTTTTCCATCACCAAATACAGGAAGAACATTACCTTCTACTACCTTACCATCAACTACCATACTGTTAACGCCAGTTGATACATGGTTAGGATTCTTAATCTCAATCTTAAAGATATCTCCTCTAAATTCACGAGTAATCTTATATCCATCCCATGAAGTTGGAATAGCTGGATCAATAGCTAAACCATCATATTCTGGTTTGATACCTAAGATATATTGAGATATAGCGATAAAGTTCCATGAAGCAGTACCTGTTAACCAAGAGTTCTTAGCTTCACCAAAACGTTTTGCATCTTTACCAGCAACCATTTGTGAATATACATATGGTTCAGTTCTATGAATATCACTGTATTCTTCTGTATAAGCTGGTGCGATTCTTGTATAATAATCAAATGCTTTATCTCCACGTCCAACAACTGCTTCTGCACACATAATCCATGCGTTGTTATGACAGAAGATACCTGCATTTTCTTTATATCCTGCTGGATAAGTTGAGATTTCACCGTATTCTACATAGTATTTTGTAAAGGCTGGGTTGTTAAGAACTAGACCATATTTGGTTCCAAGTCTATCTTCTACTGCATCTAGAGCTTGAACTGCTCTACCATCATCAGCTCCACATCCACCCATTACGCAGAAACCTTGAGATTCGATGAAGATCTTTCCTTCTTCATTTTCTTCACTACCAATTTTCTTACCGAAATCATCATAAGCACGTAGGAACCAATTACCATCCCATCCGTCTTTCATTACGATATCTCTCATCTTCTTAACTTCATTATCTGCTCTAGTAGCTTCTTCTTTATTACCTACTTTATCCATTAATTTCGCATATTCATCACCAATATAAGTGAACATACCAGCGATCATAACAGATTCTGCTACTTTACCATCTTTACTAGTTGATGTTTGGAATGATTCACCTGGTTCCATAGAGAAACAGTTAAGGTTTAGACAGTCATTCCAGTCGGCTCTACCGATTAATGGAAGTCCGTGAGGTCCAACGTTATTAATTACGTGATCAAATGCTCTCTTTAAATGGTCACTAAGTGGTTTTGCAAGGGATGCATCATTATTATATGGAGTCATTTCATCAAGGATTCCATAATCTCCAGTTTCTTTTATATAAGCAACTACAGCAAGGACTAACCATAGTGGATCATCATTAAAGTTTCCACCTATAGAATCGTTACCTTTCTTAGTAAGTGGTTGATATTGATGATATGCTCCACCATCTTCTAATTGAGTGGATGCTAGATCAATGATTCTTTCTCTTGCTCTATCTGGAATCTGATGTACGAATCCTAATAAGTCTTGGTTTGAATCACGGAATCCCATACCTCTACCAACACCTGATTCAAAATAGGAAGCACTTCTTGATAAGTTAAAGGTAACCATACATTGATATTGATTCCATACGTTAACTTGGCGATTTAATTTATCATCTGCAGATTCAACACTATATTTTGATAATAAAGCATCCCAGTGAGCAGCTAATTCTGCTAATGCTGCATCTACTGCTTCTACAGTTGCAAATTTTGCGATCATAGCTTCTGCTTTTGTCTTATTAATTACACCTTTTGATTCCCATTTTTCTTCTAATGCATTTTCAACATAACCTAATACAAATACAAGCTCTTTAGTTTCACCTGGATTAAGTGTGATATCAATAGAGTGAGATGCAACTGGTGACCAACCATCTGCTACAGAATTAGTTGATTTTCCTGCTTCTACAGCCTTTGGATTCTGATATCCATTATATGTACCAATAAAACTTTCACGATCTGTATCATAACCTGTAATAGGTGAGTTAACTGTAAAGAAAGCATAGTGATCTCTACGTTCTTTATATTCTGTTTTATGATAAATTGTTGATCCTTTAATCTCTACTTCACCAGTATTGAAGTTTCTTTGGAAGTTACGATCATCATCATCGGCATTCCATAGACACCATTCTAAGTATGAAAATAAAGTTACTTGTTTTTTCTCTGTTCCTTCATTCTTAACTACTACTTTATGAACTTCACCATTGTAATTCTGTGGTACAAAGAAAGTAACCTCTGTTGAGATGTTGTTTCTCTTACCTTTAATTACAGTGTATCCCATACCATGTCTACATTCATAGAAATCTAATTCTTTCTTAGCTGGAGCCCAACCTGGTGACCAGAAATCACCATTATCAAATAAATAGTAGTAACGTCCGCCACCTAAATCTAATGGTACGTTGTTATAACGAAAACGTGTGATTCTTCTTAACTTTGCATCTTTATAAAAACTGTAACCACCTGCAGTATTTGAAATCAAAGAGAAAAATTCTTGACTTCCTAAATAGTTAATCCATGGATATGGAGTTGTTGGAGTTGTTATGACATATTCTTTTTTCGCGTCATCAAAATAACCGAATTTCATAAAATAGAGCCCATCCTTTCTTCCTTAAGAAACCTCAAAAAGTTCATTGTATATATTTCGTATTTTACGAAACTTTCGTTGTAATCTAAATTGTTTCGTTTTCTTCATTATACTTTATAAGTTCTTCTAATTCAACTAGTATTAATACACAAAATTAACTTTCAATGCTTGTGTATTAATACTGATATCCCGAAACTTTCGCAACATATTTTTACTATTTCAATAATAAAAAAATCTGAACGAAGAAATTACTTTCTTGTTCAGATTTTATCAATTATTTATATACTTAATTATAGATTGTCTACGCTATAAACTGGATTAAAATCATCGGTATCTGTAGCATAGAACCCACCCAATTCTAGAAGCAATCCTTTGAACATTTCTTGCATATCTTTAAAATCGCTTTCTTCAATAGTTAGCGCATAGATTGTTTTTACATTAGATTGTTCAAGAAATTCTATATCTTTCGCATCTTTAAAAGGTTGCATTGGCTCAAATTCTACTGTATTTTGATTCTTTAATTCTAATTGTAGAATATTAAGTTCATCCCATAGTTGTACTTCTTCGAATCCCTTTTTAATAAAATAATCATTAATATTTCTTGCTGTTATATCTTGTGATGTCATGTAAATAAGATACATGGTTTCATCTACTTTATTTGGTTCTTTATTTTCTATTTTATTCTTTTTAACAATCGCAACATCTTTCTTATTCTTCTTACCTTTAATAATCATTGTGACCTCCTTAGTAGATTTTTTCCTGTTTATCTCCAGAATAATTTTCTACTAGTAATTTTCTTTTTCTTATAGTTTACAATAGTTTAAAAGATGTGGCAATTATTATTTGTTACAGTTTAACCTTGTTTGCTATATTATATCTATAATTTAACTTTCTGTCTTCATAGCTTCAATTGCACTGATTTTCGTTGCTCTTTTCGCTGGGTAATAACCTGATATGATACCAACACCTATTGCAAATCCAGCTGCTAAGAATGGCAACCAAAAAGGTATGATTGAAAATCTAGCATTTGCCATATCATACATAGAAGAATTCGATAGCAGCGTCTTAAATAGCGGTGCTCCAAATTTATTAATGCAATAAGATGCAATATAACTTAGTATAATACCAATCACGCCTCCAATCATTCCAATCATTGCAGCTTCAAATAAGAATAATTTCTTGATATCGGTAATAAAGCAACCTAATACTTTCATTACACCAATTTCTTTTGTTCTCTCATAGATTGACATTACCATTGTATTTGCAATACTAATTGCTGATACCAACATGGCTACTGCTCCTACTCCACCAAGAACCATTTGTAACATATTTGATGTTTGTTCCATTGTCTCAAGGGTACTTCCAAGACTATCGGAGCCATATCCAAGTTCTTTGATTTGCTTCTGAACTTTGGTTACATTCTTAACATTATCCACTCGCACTTTAATATTATCATAAGCAGCTAATGATTTCTTCGCCTGTTTTCTTCCTTCAACTTTTAAAGTTGTTATATACTCACTATATAATTTCTTGAAATAATCACTATCCATACAAATAGAATAGCTATATTGCCAATCATTCGATTCTTCCATAGTGCCTATATTCTTTAGAATAATTCTTTTTTCCTTCTTCTTCGGATTTCTTTCATATTGCCCATTGTCAAAGGATAACGTAATCTTATCTTTTGCTGGATCAATCGTAATTGGAGTAGACATCATACTATTCATGGCTCTTGGATTGTAGAATCCCATTAACACCTGATTACCAAAGACTAATTTATCGGATCCCTTAACATCAGGATAGGTTCCAAGAGTTAATCCTGGTAAATTAAAATAAGAAAAGCCCTCATAATCCATAGCAGTTACACTACCGTAACCCATGTATTTACCACTATATAACTGAACATCTCTACTATAAACTCCAGTAGCATATTTCACATGAGTTAGTTGCTTTATCTGACTTAGCAATGTATCATCAATAACTTGCTCCTTACTATCGGTTACATTACCTTTCTCATCAGTAGAATAACTATATTTTTGCACAGTAATTGTATTAATATCACCTTGCTCCATAACTTGTGATTTAAAGCTAGCATTCATTCCAATTCCTATGGATACCATAACTACAATTGAGATTGTACCAATTACCACGCCTATAACAGTAAGGGCTGTTCTAGCTTTTCGCCTACTAAGGTTACGAAGTCCCATTTTTAATAAATCACTAATCCTCATATAACTCAATTCCTTTTTTAATTCTCTTCTTTGCTAAGAAGACACCAAGTAATATTGCAAGAGATAATGTTATCATTGAGATTCCTATAACAGCTGGCCATTTGGCTAGTAGAGGTTCTTTCACTTTTTGTACTGTTGTAGCACCCATTCCTGTCATATCAGCACCTGCTCCCCCACCTTCTACACCAGCTACTGATTCCTCGTCTACCCCTTGAACTGCTGTCTCTCCATTGGTTGTACCAGTATCTTTCCCATCTGTTGTGGAACTTCCATCTGTTCCTGTCGCACTCTCGTCCGTTCCAGTTGCGCCTTCATCCGTTCCTGTTGTGCTTCCATCTGTTCCAGTTGTACTCTCATCTGTTCCAGTTGCACTTTCATCTGTTCCGGTGGCACTTCCATCTGTTCCAGTTGAGCTTTCATCTGTTCCAGTTGTGCTTCCATCTGTTCCGGTGGTACTTCCATCTGTTCCGGTGGCGCTTCCATCTGTTCCGGTTGTACTATCACCTGCAGTAGCATCTGTGTTAGTTCCTGTGTTGGATGAATCAGAATTCGTTGTATCTGTTCCAGTATTGCTAGAATCGGTACTTCCTTCTGAATTGGTATTTGTTGTCCCATCTGTGTTAGCAGCTGCTGTATCATCCGTAGCTGTGGTACTATCTGAACTATTCGTGCTATCAACACTTTGTTTTACTGTAACCTCAGAATTTATAATATTATTTTTATGTACCATATTAAGAACTTCTGCTTTCGCACCAACTGAGTGATCTATAATTACATGGACTTGATAATTCTCATTCATAAATACTTTCATGACTTTTCCTCCTAGAATTCTTCTTCTTGTTTTCTAAGTTTTTTCTTATACAAACCAATTGTTGTTTTTCTAGCAATTGGGATTCCACCCGCAACGATTACTAGCTGAATAAGCACAAACATCCATGTCTTTACGATTGGTTTTTTAGCAGTTGGTTTATTTACAATTGGCATATCTGTCATTCCTGTATTATCCATAGGCGTAGCCCCTTGAATAGTCGCCTCGAATGGGAACTCTTTATCTATGGTATCACCATTACTATCTTCATACGAGATAACTAGTACACCTTTACTTTGACCTTCTACCGTTGGTGTTACTTCAATTTCTTGCATATCACTGCTTCCTGCTTCTACATTACCTATATATATCATATTACTTGTAGCAGTAAAATCACCTTTTACACGAGCCATAACATTATTTAAAGTAGAACGTCCCATATTATAGAATTCAAAGTTTAGTGTAGTAGGCATATTAACAGTTGCTGGTCCATTAGTACCTACAGCAATGTTATTGACTACTGGTCTCGCATTCTCTAGAACTGGTATATTTAGTGTCTCTGATTCAATTACTGAATCCGAAACCCCACTTGATGTTTTTACTTTTTCTAGACCTACATAATCATATTCAAATTTAACTTCAATTGGATACGCTTTGGTTACTGAGTCTGATTTAATCTTTAATTGAACTGTCTTTTCTACGGTATCTCCAGCTTTTATCGTTGGAATATAAAAGGTATTACTGCCATTAATAATTGAAAACACATTATCTGCGGATGATATTGTAACTTTAATATTATTAGCGCTGATATTGCGGTTCGTATTATTGATTGCGAATTTAAACTTAAAAGTCTTACCTGCTACTAGGTTACCTTTACCAGTTGAAAATTTAGAAATAATCAGCTTAGGCTTACTTTTTTGTGCACCTAGATCATTTACAACATCTCTAATATATAACTTAGCTGTATCTGTGTATTCTTTTCCTGATGCTATCTTATATGCTAAGGAGACATCCAGATCGTTAAGTCCTTCTGGTATTGATTTTGATACTTCTAATTGCATAGTGATCTGTTTCTTCTGCCCCGCTTTTAAACTTTCTACATAAGTATAAGGCTCCGAAGTAGTAGGGCTAAAATTAGCATTAGTCAGATTCGTTGCTGCAATCTTCATTTCTTTAATATCTACTTTACTCTTATTCTGAATAGTATAGGTAACACTTGCATTTGCACCTGCTTGAGGGGCTGATGGACTTTGTATTACATCACTTATGATTAGATTAGGCTTACCATCTGCCGCAACTCCATCTGCTGCTGCCACTTCAAGATATACATTGGATTTTACTGTATAATCATTTCCAGCGCTATCCGTATAACTAATTTCTAAAGCTAACGTTTTTACCCCTGATGTTGCTGTCTTTGATACAATCATAGGAATCTTTATTTTTGTTTTTCCTCCTGATGATAGATCACTTGCAGTTATTTTCTCTGTAGTATAGTTTGGTATTAATCCTTCTGAAGAATAGCCATTCGTAACTGCTACTTTAATAGCCTTTGCTTTTGCAGCGCCTTTATTTCTAAGACTTACAATAAAATTAAAATCTTTACCTGCTTTTATATTGTTTGCATAAGAAGTATTTGAGATGATTACATCTGGAATGTTCGCTGTACTCTTGATAACATCAAGATAGATTGTTGAATCTTCTGTTTTATCCTCTCCATCTACTGTCTTATATTTCATCGTAACCGTTAATTTTTTCTTTCCTGCTTTTGCTGTCTTTGATACCATTAATGGTACAACTACATCCGTTGTAGTTCCTCCAGTGATTGAACTTAAATTGAAGCTACTTGAATTGTAATTAGGTAATATTCCATCGTCTGCATATCCATCCAATGATACTTTTACCTTATTAGCTGCAAGATCACCTGCATTATTAATTGATAATCTTAGGTTAAACTTCGCACCTGATTCTAGTGTTGCATTATAAGAAGTATTGGATACGGATAAATTAGCTGCCGCTTTTTGATTTGTTACTTCAATAACAACAGGATCTAGACTTACTTTTTGTGTTTTATTACCACTCAATAATTTTACTTTAAAATTCAATGTTAGATTATAGTCTGTAGCTTTTGCTGTCTCTTTTACATTTAAGGTAAAACGTACATAAGTGTTAGAATATGTATTAATTGTATCTGTTGCTTTAATTGATGATTCATCCGATATCTTACCTGTAGTTGAATAAATCATATCAATCTTAGAATCTAGTGTAAATGGTGTATCTTTAAGATCTACGGATATAACTGGATCTTTTGTTACTACATTTACCGATTTTACAGGAACTAAAACCGTAACTTTTGAACCTGCTATTGCTTTTATAGGATCCATATTCTCGCCTAATATAATCTCTGGTACAGGATCTGCTACATCCTCCGCTAATACTTTTAAGGAATAATGGCTTCCACTCAATAATAAGATTAATAACAGAGCAATCCACCTTTTTAATCTAATAAACTTTTTCATTCTTGTCCCCATGCCTTTCAATTTTTGATAACCCATTAAAGTTTTGAAATCCCTAATAGGTATGGTAGATGTTTCAATACTATTTATTTTCCATTTAGTTCTTCTTGTTCTTGTATTAGTTCTTTTTCTTGTATCTGTTCTTTTGCTTCTATCTCTTCCTCACTACTATTTTCTTGAGTCTTACTCTCCCTCTTTTCTCTTACATCATGAACGATCTCGACTTCTTGTATTTTCCCATCTAGGATATGAATAATCTTATCTGCATAATCTGCTAGTCTCTTATCATGTGTAACCATAACAATGGTCTGATTATTTGTTTTTGCAATTGATTTAATTAGATCCATTACTTCCATCGTGGTCTTAGTATCTAGATTACCTGTAGGCTCGTCTGCAAATACGATCTCAGGCTTTGCAACAAATGCTCTTGCAATACCAACTCTTTGTTGCTGTCCACCACTCATTTCTTTCGGTTTATGATTTAATCTTTTCTCCAACCCAACTTTAATGAGCATTTCTCTTGCTAGTTTTTTACGTTTCTTTGTATTTACTCTTTTAAAAACAAGCGGAAACTCCACATTTTCTAACGCAGTCATCGAATTCATTAAATTATAAGATTGAAAAACAAAGCCTAAATATCTTTGTCTGAATTTTGCAAGGCTCTTTTCATTCATTTTATGAATATTTTTACCTTTTATGATAATTTGTCCACTTGTAATTCGCTCAATTCCAGCCATTAAATTTAATAACGTAGACTTTCCAGAGCCAGAAGTACCTAGTAGACAACAGAACTCTCCTTTTAGTATCTCAAAATCCACGCCATCAACCGCACATATCTTTTCATGACCCATGCGATATATTTTCTTTACATTTTTAACTTCAATAACCTTCTCTATCTCTGTAGCCAATCTTTCTCTCACCCCTTTTACCATATGATTGCTTATCCTATTCTAAGATATTGATTCTCCTTTTTCCGTTAATCAAAATACTCCAGATTCCACTTTTGGCGAATGTTAGTAGTTTATCTTTTTACTTCCATACTATATTAATATTATTACTGATTAACTATATAAAATCTTAAATTTTCCTTACTTTTTATAGCAGTAAACACAATACATCATCTATAATATAGTATTCCTATATATGATTTTATTTTATATCCAATATAATTTGAGCACATACGTAAAAAGGCTTTGACTAATTAATAGCCAAAACCTTTTATCCTTCTGATATTATATTCCTTTCTAATAAATTTCTTTTATTAACTCAATCCATTATTCTGATTCTTGATCTTCTAACTCTTTTTGTTGCTCTTTCATATCAATTCGGTAATCAATAAAACGTACAAATAATAATTTAATAAATGCACCCACAGGTACTGCTAATAACATTCCAAATAATCCACCTACTGCACTACCGAAGATTAACGAAATAATAACCAATAGAGGATGTATCTCAATACACTGACTTAATAACTTTGGTCCTATGATATTAGCATCTATGGTTTGAATAACTAATAATACAATAACTCCTATAATCAGATGCTTAATATCTCCATTCATTAAACATACAAGAATTGTTCCCGCATAAGCGATGAATGGTCCACAATAAGGAATTAGATTACCAATACCTGCAATAATACCAATTAGTACAGAGAATTTAATACCAACAATTGATAATGATATTCCAATCAAGAACATCATCACCGTTGCATCCATTAACTGACCTCTAATATATCCTGAGAACACGCTGTCCGCATCTTTTATTAATCCACGAACACGATGATTGGTTCGATCATTAAATAGTGCATAAAACACTTTGCTAATATAAGCTTTTATAATCTTTCCATCAATCATAAAGTATATACCAATAATTAAGGTAAATAAAAATGTTGTTAAATAACCGGAGAAATTACTTAATGAAGAAACTGCACCATTCGCAATTTCCTTTATTATTCCTAATATATAGGTTGATGCTTGTTTGATATAATTTGAAAATTCCACTGATTGTATATCAATGCTATTTAATTTTTGAAGTAATGTATTATATAAATCATTAATGGAACTTACATATTCTTTACTAAGAATAACAAGGTCATCAAAATTAGCTACTCGTAATTGATCTGTAACACTATACACTAATAATGAGATGATTACTGCAATAAATACTAATAAAATTAATATTGTTGTTATAACACCATACATTCTTAGTGATTTTTGTTTCTTTTTCTTTAAAAACTTAATCTTACCATATTGCTTTTCAAAAAATACAACCAGAGGTTCTACTAAATAAGCAAAGACAAAACCAAATATTACAGGTTTGACTACAGAAAAGAACCATGATAATTTCTCAAAGATTCCATCTAATATTACTGGTGCATTTTTAGCAACAAGACTAAGTGAATAAATAACAATGCACGTAATAATTACATAAATCGCAACCTGTGTATATTGCTTATTCATTTTATCCTTTAGTTTCATTCACTATCTCCTTTTAAAATAAACGTTTTAATGCATTGCACTGCATGATCAATGCCTGTGTAACTTGTATTAATTGAGAAGTCATAATTTTCAGCCCTTCCCCATTTTTCGTTGGCATGATAATTATAGTAATTTGCTCTTCTTTTATCAATCTTTAAGATGTTCTCTTCTGCCTTATGTTCTACAAGCCCATACTGCGTTGTAGCTCTCTTAACCCTATCTTTTATGTCCGCCCAGATAAAAATATTAACTAATTCTTTTCTTCCCTTTAGAATATAGTCCGCACATCTTCCTACGATAACACAAGGGCCTTCGCTTGCTACTTTTCGTATTACATCAGCTTGTGCTAAATAGATTCTATCATCTAAAGAAAGGTTGGTGAATCCTAATTCGCTATTACCATAAGAGCCCATTCCCATTGCTATGGAGTATAGTAAGCTATTGGTAATCTTCTCTTCAGCCCTTTCAAATGCTTGCTCAGAAAAACCACTTTCCTTAGCTGCTCTAGATATTAACTCACCATCATAAAATGGGATTCCTAATTCCTTCGCAAGCTTTTCACCAATTTCTCTTCCACCACTACCATATTGTCTACTGATTGTTATCACTTTTCTCATAAAAGCTCCCTTCTGTCACCTAAGGCGACGTACAAATCAAGGGTGTGAAACGCTTTATTTCACACTAACGTCCATGCCTGCGACTTGCTCGCAGGCCTAAATTCAACGTGTGAAACGCTTTATTTCACTCTAATCACACCATTCTTATCTGAGATTATTCCATATCCATTCGTGTTGTTTTGAAGTTCTTTTTGTTTATATAAATAGTATATATAATTCCTTATATTTTTGCAATAAAAATGTAAAATATGGCATTTATTTGCTATTGAGTTTACAATTCTATTATAATTAATGCTGTTACAACAATATCATCATTACCATCCCTATGTATAGAGTGATTATCGAATGTAACTTTCGCCTGAAAAGCTTGATTTCGTTGACTTTCATTCATAAGTGCTACTTCACCTTTTTTAGTAAGTTTTCTCGATTCTTTTTCTTCATTTTCATAACTTAGTACTACCTCATAAGGAATACTAGCAGTTCCTAAGGCATTAAATGAGATAGCCTGTGAACTACGATAGAATATATTACATTGTACCGAATACGCATCCTCTTGAACATCAAAACTTTCACTTATTTGCTTTTTGAGTACGATACTCGGCCGTTTTACTTTCTTTTCTTCTTGTATGTCAGGATGGCTTTCATTAAAAACAGGACGATCTAACACCCACTTTTTAGGGCTCCTTATCATGACCTTCCAGGGATTACTTCTATTTTCTACCATTTTAATTATACCACTAATATTCTCAATGTATTCACCTACAACATAAGCGGTTTCTTCTTTATTATCCTCCATGTTTCTCCCTTCCCTCTAAGTTAATAAAGCAGCTTGATAAGTAATCACACAACTACCTTCACTATCTAGATCACCAATTCGTATTCCCTTCTCAGGATTTGCGTGAAAAGCTACTCCTTGATTAATTCTTGTTGAATTCTTTACATAGGACATACCTTGTTGGATTTTATCTGTTACAATAATATTATGAACACTGACATTACCTATATTAGATACTGTAAGTGTAAAACTAATTCGATCGCCTGGCTTTCCTATCAGTATCTTATCTGATATTTTATCTATCTCTAATCTCGGAATCGTCTGTTTTAGTTCTTTACTTGTTTGAGATTTAAATCTTGCAACATATCCTTCTTCTGCATCTTTATAGATTCCTGATACCTCTACTTGATTATGGATGCTTCCTTTATATGTATCATAATCTATGAGTCCGTCTTCCTCTTTTCTAATTTTAATCTTGTATTCAAGATTACATACATGACCTGATTCAAGAGACTCTAGAATTACTCCCGATGCAATATCGCATCTTTCATCTTTACCATTAATTCTTACGACAGGGCTATATATTGCATTTCCTTTTAAATTATGTAGTATCACTATATTAGAGATAGGAAATTTACTGATATTTTTTATGGTTTCTTTCATAACAATGCTATTATTCACATTCTCGCTTTCATTTTCCTTGCTCTTTTTTGCTTCCATTTGAATGTAAAAACCGTCATTTTCTTTGATAAATGTAATCGGATTGCTCGTTGTATATTTTTCTTCCTCTAGTTCCTGACAGTAATAATGCACTGTTGCAAATGTTTTATATTCATGGAAGCTATTCTGTGCCTTTGCTTTCAGTCTATAACTTACTACAACACTTAATCCTCCACATGGTATTGGAGTTAGTTCTCCTAACATAAAATTAATTTCATTCTTATGTTTGGATACACCATGTTTGTGGTTCGTAACTGTTATTCCATCTTCTAGTACTATCATTTCATCTGGTATACTATCTGTTACAAATACATCCCGTACACAACTGCTTCCCTCATTCGAAATAGTTAATGTTACTATGATTTCATCTCTTTCATTAACAAAATGACTTGAAACCTCTTTATTAATCGTCACTTTATTATTAACTGCATCAAACTCTAATCCTACTGCATTAACTAAATAACCTGCTCCTTCTGTATGAAATGTTAGGTCAAGACTTTCATCTAACCCTGTTACTTTGTCTGATACGTCAATTGCTGTAATATCCCATCCTACCCTTGCACCGACAGTAGCATCGTATATCATAGATGAGGTCTTTAACTTATGATTTTTATCACCTAATGTTCCTGTTTTATCCAGCATGCCATCCATACCATTGATCTGACCTGCAAAAAAATGATGTGCAAGATTGTTTGATCCAAGCAATGCTTTTTTTCTTAATCGATTATTTTCACTTCCAAAATATACTTCACTTCCTAAAGTATGATACCCTCCCATAGAAGCGCTTAATAAGAGCTTCGCATTATTTTGATACTCTTTTGGAATCTTAATATCATCTATTATTAATGAAATATTTTTATTCTTATATTCAATTATTTCTCCACCTACATAAAGACTAACCTGGCGACATTCTAAATGCTCCACAGTCTCATAGATAACCGCGAGTGTCCATCCACAAAAGGAATAGGAATCTTTCGCAAACAATACTGACGGAACATGCCCCACCCCATATACCCCAGATTTTTGATACTTAACCAATTCTGTCACTTCGGCTGTCCTTATGTAGAATAGATCATTCTCAAATAGTGAAAATCCCCTATCAAACCTTGTCTCGGCAGACGGAGTTATTTTATGACCTTCTTCCATTCCAGGCGTCCATAGAATTATATCATCATCTATTTTATCCTTTACAGAATACTCCGCTCCATCATATATTATTTTACTTCTACCTCCCCAGATTAACTCGGCATATAGAATCTCTATGTCATCTGGTAATACTAGATTGGCATTTGAACGGTTCTTTGTATAATCATTTGTCGTTTGGAATCCAAAGTCTTGAAACGATAGATTATTATCTGTTGTTATAAAAGCACCAATACTATGGTGCGTTCCGGCCAATAATTCCTTTTCTTTTTTGGATACACCAAGAGTATTTCCTGTAAATACGATTCCGCCATATATTTGCTTATTGAACCGATTGACAAATGACATATAATTTCTCCTTTAGCATATTATCTAGTACTATCATATGCGAATAGAAAAAGTTACATGAACATTCCATAAAAAAATAGATAGAATCTCCTTCTTCTGTGACTAAGTTACTGTATTCAAATTATATTTCTTATATAATATAAATATAAAGATTCAAGGGAAAGAAGCGAAATCTAAGTTTACTGAATGTATACCGTGTATAAATCAATAGATTAAGTGAAAAAGAAAAACGCTTTCACCCTCAACGTTTGTGATTTCACCTTTGCAAGCAAGTGAAATCACTTCACTAAATTGTGAATATGTGCTACCTTTCCCTAAACCATGATATCAATTTAAATAATATCTCAATAGTAAAATATGAATTATATTATAAGGAGGATTCCCATGAATACTGTAAAAATAACTCGTGATAATTTTGAAAAAGAGGTTCTTCACTCTGATACGCCAGTCTTATTAGACTTCTGGGCTAATTGGTGTGGCCCATGTAAAATGCTATCTCCAACCGTTGATGAAATTGCTCTAGAAGTAAATGATGTGATTAAAGTATGTAAAGTTAATATTGATGAAGAACCTGAATTAGCTTCTGCTTTTCATATAATGAGCATTCCTACACTTGCTGTATTTAAGAATGGAAAGGTCATTAATAGTTCCGTAGGTGTTAAACCTAAAAATGAGATTCTTCGAATGTTAGAAGTAAAATAAAAACAATAAAGTATATCTATTATTCAAAAATAATTAGAGTTTCCATAATTGAATGAGAAATCAACTACTCATTCTGTACGGAAACTCTTTTTATTTTCTATTTTTATTTATAATTCGAAGTTTAAAAGCCTTTCATAACATACACTCAGCAATCTAAAATAAGGCTATTCTCCTTGAATCATAATATGGTTTACCCGACAAATGACCAATGACCTGTTTAAAATCTAGCTTGGCAATTTGCACAAGACAGAAAAAGAGAATGCGCCTTTGAACATGTATTAGAAAATCTTGTTCTCAGTTCATTTGGTGTTATATGCTAGGACAGATCTGTCTGAGCGAAGTGAGTTATCTGTCCTAGCATATGTTTTACACAAAATGATCTGAGAACTAGAACTTCTTATACATATTCAATGAAGCATGAGCTTTTCTGTTTTGCGCAAATTGCCTAGACTCCCTCCCAAACAGGTCATTCATCCCTCAAGTCATATTATGATTCCAATAATTCTTTTAACTTCTTTTTGTCCTTTATTTCAATTGTGCCTCTTGTCACTTCAACCATGTTCTCATTTGCAAAATATTTTAGCATCCTTGATACAACTTCTCTTGCACTTCCAAGATATTTTGCAATCATTTCATGTGTCATTGTAATCTTATCACTACCTTGTTTTTTGGACTCATCCAGTAGAAAGATTGCAAGTCTCTGATCAAATCGTAAAAATAAAATCTGTTCCATTGCCCACATGACATCTGAAAAACGTTCTGCTGTTACTTTATAAGAAAAGTTTTCTACGTAAACATTTTTCTTCATTAATTGTTCAAAAACTGACACTTTCATAACTAGTATTTCACAATCACTCTGTGCATCAATGCTTACGTCAAAAGTAATATCCTTCAATATACAAGAAGCTGAAAGAATACAACAATCACCATTCGTAAGTCGATATAACGTTACTTCTTTTCCTTCCTCGGATAAGATATACGTGCGAAGTGTTCCTTTTTTTACAAGGAGCACCCCTACACATTCATTCATGCCGTTATGTAAGATATCACCTTTCTCATATTTTACAGATACTGTAGTATTTAAAATTAAGTTTTTTTCTTCTTCTTTTAAGTTATCCCAAAAACTTAATGTTTTATATAAAAATTCTTTATCTTGTTCACTTAGCATATTGCCTCCTATCTATCGCCTATGGCGACGCTCAAATAATCCCTATATGCATTTTATTTCTATTTTCTTTATTCTACCTTAATTCTACGTAATTGAAAAGGTGATTCTCCTTTGTAAAAAAGATAGAGCAAGGTAGCTTTGGTCCTCGCTCTATCTTTTTTGAATTCTCTTTTTATTAAGAAGCACTTACTTTTTTTAAAAATGTATTTTTAGGAAGACTTTCTATGTCATCTTTGAAGCACTTTACTATATTTTCAACACTCATTGATACACTCATTGAGATTTTGTTTTTAATACGTTCTTTACACATTGCTTCATTAAGAATCTCACATAATATTACAACTGCTTCTTCGTCTTTTTTGCTTCTTTCTAGTTTTGAAAGCTGTGAATTAATGCGTATTTTATTAACTAATACTTCTTCATTTTTTCTCATGTTTCTAATTTCATTCACTTCAATACGTTCCACTTCGCTAACTCCTTGATTCTTTCGCTTACTCATATCTTATCCTCCCACATTATATTTTATGCATTGTCCCCTAAGTTGCTCACGAATTCACCGATATCTATCGGAAAATATTTTAGATAATCATCGATAATTTCGCCTATGATAACGTGGATATCTAAATAATCTAAGATATACAGTATTTCATTACTTTGTGTACAATTACAAGCGATACCGAATGTCAGATAGGGGCGCTCCGTTCGAATACGTTGACTCCTATTTGTCTTTCTATAATTATTCTTTTCAAAGTCGGGAACAACTGTGATAAAATTACTCCATTTTCCTTCTGCTGTATTAAAATTATTATTTATAATATTATTCACTAACGGTCGATTAATGTAATATGCTTTTTCAACTGCCCCTTCCCATTGAAGTGGCAACAGATCATCTTCTATTCCAGTAATTACTGTACTCTCCTTCTTCTTCACTAGCCGATAGGAACACAGCTTATAATAGCAATCATTTTCTTTATTGTAATATCTGAAATGAGATCTTACTGTTTCATTGCATTCTAAGATTTCTCCCCAGACCTCTTCACTAAAGTATTGACATATTTGTCTTAAATAACTATCAAAATTACTATAGATTAGTTCTTCCTGTGCTAGAAATATCTCTTTTAATTCTTCACTTATTTCTTGTTCTAGATTATAATCAAAAAAATAATCATCCAAAAACTCTAGTTTCTTTTTATTCTCTTCGGTAACATCGGCTAATACAGAATTAATAAAGTCATGTTTGTGTTGCCCACAGATATGGGACATAACATTGCGAAAATAACCAATTCTTCGCATTACTAATTTAATTTTCTCTATTAATATTTGATTTAAAAAAAATGATTTTTGATAATCACTATTTTCCGTACTAAGTTTGAGATAGGTTTGATTCTTATTTGCTTTGATTGGATATACTAATTTACTTATCTTCTCATTATCATCATGGACGTATGCAGAAAAATCATAGCCAAAGTTCTCTTCATCATTTGAACTCCTCATAAATATATCAATAGAATTTAACTCAATATTAAAATTATAGATAGAATATCTATGATTCTCAGGATGTACTTCTCTTAGATTATCAGGCCAACCAATTCCAGTTACTAAGGTTGTTAGAGAGTGTTTATGATTATACCAATTACTTGTATCTCTCTGATGTGTATGACCGCAGATAAAGATATCTACATTCAAACTATTATTTGCTATTAAGTACGCCTTTGCCATATCCTCTTCTTTTGCTGCTAGCCATTCTAAAGGATGATGTGCTAATGCAATTGTTAAATCTATATTTTCACCTTTTGAAATATATTCATTCTTTTTTCTAATATATTCCGCTTCCAGCTTTGCCAACTGAAATTCGCCAACTCTTAGATGTCGATTGTCATTGTCTCCAATTGCACACCAGGCAGTATTTAATAGAATAAAACATATATTTTTATTTGCGACGCGATCTACTTCTATTCCATAAGTAACTTTATTTACTTCTTTATCTTTATAAAAAATCTCATAAATCTCGGCTAACATCTCATTGTATTTTTGAAAAGCGATTAAATGATATCCCCAATTCTCTTTATAATACGCTTCATCTAATATCTTATCACTTTGTAAACATTCCTTTACCAAAATCGAATCACACATTTTCCGAGTCTTATCATGATTTCCAGGCACAATATGAATACTAATAAATTTTTTCCCAATTACTTTTTTTAACTCTTTAAAAAAAGTAATTACATTCCTGATATTTTTATATTGCCCCCTATCTATAATGTCCCCCGTAACAACTACAATGATATTTCGAAACGATTGAATCTGATCTCTTATATCATTTAATAGCTGTGTTAAAAGATTGGAATTCGTTCCGGTATCTGTATTAATGTGTAAATCTGATAAATGCAACACTATAACTTCTTCCAAATCATTCATCTCCCATCATGACTTCATTATAACGCGTAATTACATATTTTGTAAATTTACATTTTTAAAACAAGTTGTCAAAATCCTTCATATTTATTATATATTTGAGTGAATATAATCATATTTTCAACTCCTCATGTTGACTCGACAGTTGTATCATTGAACTTCTATAAACTTCTATATTCATATTGTTTGAATTTTGTTTGAGAAATCAAAAAAGGCAAAGGAAAGTATTAATACTATCCTCCACCTTTTTGTTAGAAATAATGGTTATATATAATATATTATTATTGAACGCCTAAAGTTGACATAAGGCTAGTCATAAATGCTGTTAATGATGTACTTTCCTTAGGTACAGTTACTTCGCCTTTATTTCCTTCATCTACAGATCCTTTAAATGACATTCCAACATTTTCCTTAGTTTCTGTATTCTTTAAGTTAAAATCATAATCAACTTTGGATTTTCTGCTTCCTTCTTTACCATCTAAAGAGAAATTCATTTTATATCCAAGTTCACCTTTTGCATCTTTATCAAAATCTTTTAAGAAATCATCAATTCCTTTTGTAGTGCTTGATACGAACTTATCTTGATTATCTTCTAATTCTGTTACAAGTGATGGTTCAACATTTTTTAATTTTTTAATTTCTGTAACAGCTTCTTTATATAAAGTATCACCATCAGACTCTAATACTTTCTTTAAACTCTTTAAGAATGACTCTAAATTATTATTGTCTACATTAATTGTGTAAGTGCCATCCTTTTCAGATACCATTTCTGGTTTTACATTTTTAGAAGTTTTCTCTAATATTGTAATCACTTTATTGGAAAGAATCTGAACAGCTTTTGTATTATCTCCAGATACTTGTAAATCAGGTGTTTCTACTGATGTACCTGACAGTTGTGTTAAGAATTTCATATCATCTTGTGTAATTTTTAAATAATCATTGTCTGCTTTTAATATTTCAGCATATGGTGAAATAGATGCATCATTTAGACCTTTTATAAATTCACGAATTGTTTTAAGATTAACATAATAAGCTTCTCCATCATAAATTACATCTGTAATAGCTTCATATTTGTCACTATCAGGTAATTTATATTTAAAACTCATACTAGCTTTTGTTAACTCACCTTTTGATGATTGAGTTACACCATCTACTTTAATATGTAGATCTTTTAATGCATCTGCTACTCCTGCTGGAACTTCGCTAGTTTGTTCAGTAGTATCCACTTTTAAAGCTATATCAAAGCTAAATGTACCACTAGTAACCTTTTGCATTTCTCTTAATGTATCCCAACAACTTAAATCAGCTTTTTTGCTACAAGCAGTTATTAAGCCAACAACCATTGTAAATACTAAAAGTAATGCCAATAATTTTTTCTTCATAATTTCTCTCCCTTTTAATAAATCTTATATCTATCAAACAATATTTTGTTAGATATTAAATGAATATGTAACCTATATAACCAATGTTTATTTCTAATTAAATAGAAATAACTACCATCTAGGTAATACCTTATTAGACAGCAATTAAATTGAGTGTACCATATTTTTTTACAGATTTCTAGCATTTTTCTATTTAATAAGACCTTATTACTACATCAATAATTTCCAAATATTCAAATAACATCAATTTCAAAAGCTACTTATGGTTTATATCTACCTCTAAGTATTCAACCAGAAGTAGCTTTATAGAATAGTATAATCACCTATATTTTTCAAACATCATTATTAGGTATCGATTGTCTCTTTGCATTTTTATTTTTATTTTGATTTTCCTTTGTAATAGGTGTCTGCCCATTGGCTTTTTCCATTCTAGCTCTTTTATTATCTGGTTGACTATCTTTTGGCATTATAATTACCTCCTTTGAATTTTACCATTACTTATTATGTGCAATTGATTTTTTGAAATACCACGTAAATTCTAGCATTTTATAATATTTATCAATGTTAGGTTGTCATTTTCTCTAATACATTTGTATATTCATATACAAATATTAAAATAGCATGATATAATACATACAACTTATATTATTAAAAATAATTAATTATAATATATGTTTAAAACTTGTTCAGTGTGTTTATAACATAATAGGTACAAAGTTATAATTTAAAAGTTCAATTTTATTTTAAAATACAACTAAGTAAAAGTTACTAAAGAAAGGAGTACACAATATTATGAAATTAATATCATGGAATGTGAATGGAATAAGAGCTTGTATAGGTAAAGGCTTTATGGATTTTTTTAATGAAATAGATGCGGATATTTTTTGTATCCAAGAATCGAAAATTCAAGAGGGGCAAATCGAACTTGATTTAAAAGGATATTATCAGTATTGGAATTATGCAATAAAAAAAGGTTATTCCGGTACGGCTATCTTTACCAAAAAAGAACCTTTGTCGGTATCTTATGGATTAGGGATTGAAGAACATGATACTGAAGGTAGAGTAATTACACTAGAATATGAAGATTTCTATATGGTCACTGTATATACTCCTAATTCACAACGAGAATTAACTAGGCTACAATATCGTATGACATGGGAAGATGATTTTCGTAATTATTTAAAAACACTAGAAAAGAAAAAACCAGTTATTATTTGTGGGGATCTTAATGTAGCACATAAAGAAATTGATTTGAAAAATCCAAAGACAAATCGCAAAAATGCTGGCTTTACAGATGAAGAAAGAGGAAAATTCACAGAATTGGTTGAATCTGGATTCATTGATACTTTTCGTTATTTCTATCCAGACCAAGTAGATTCCTACTCTTGGTGGTCATATATGTTTAAAGCTAGAGAGAAAAATGCTGGATGGCGTATTGATTACTTTTGTGTTTCAAAAGAATTAGAATCCAGATTAGTAGATGCAAAGATTCATACCGGAATCTTCGGATCAGATCATTGCCCTGTTGAACTTGAAATTAAATAATAAGAATTAAAGGCTTTCGAACTATGAATCTTTAAATCAACTCAACAGTTCTAAAAATTATATTATACTTGATAAATTCAGTCGCACATAATGTAACCACTGAATTTATCAAGTATTCATTACATTTTTTATAACCAAGTTTAAGTTATTTCACTATTCAGATAAGAAGATTTGATTATATACATCTTCTAAATCTTCTTTCTCTTTTTCCATGTCTAACACTATTATCTCTTCTTTGCAAAGTTGGTTTAGCACGAGACCAATCTTTTCTTCTTCAACACGAATCTTTATTGAGTTATTTTCGTTTGTATTAATCTCTAATATCCAATCTAGCTCTTCAAATAATTTAACAGCTTTTTCTTTATGATTTACAAGCAATGAATAGGATATTCCTTCTTTCCTTACTTGCTCTTTTTCACTGATTATCCTTCCCTCTTTTATGTAAATAACACGATTAGCTAACTTCTCAACTTCGCCTAACATATGAGATGAAAACAAAATAGAAACTTGCTCCTTCTTTGCCATTCGTTCAATTAGCTGACGAAGCTCAAATGTACCCGTTGGATCCAAACCGTTGGTAGGTTCGTCAAGAATAAGGAACTTAGGCTTTGTAAGAATACACATTCCAAGTGCTAATCTTTGTTTCATTCCCAAAGAATATTTTTTAACTTTACGATCTAATCTATCCTTTAATCCAGTTATTTCAATGACTTCATCTAATCTTTCTTTTGATACACCACGAATTTTTTGAATAAATTTCAGATTATCTCTGCCACTTAGATTCTGATAAAGTCCTGGATTCTCTACAATACCAGCAAGGTTTGACAATGCCTTTTCTCTTTCTTTAAACAAATTATATCCTGCAATCTCAATTTCTCCCTGATCTGGCCAAATAAGATTCGATATCATTTTTAACGTTGTTGTCTTTCCAGTTCCATTTGGCCCTACGAATCCAACTATTTCTCCCTCGCCCACATGAAAAGAAATATCATTAATTATTTTAGTTTTTCCAAAACTTTTAGATAAATTTCTTACTTCTAATACATTCATTTATCCTCCTCCTTATTCTTTGATTATTCATATAATTTTACTTATTTGATTTCATTTTCTAGTTCTTTTTTTTTACTTTATTTCTTGTACATATTATGGAATATTCTGTATATCGTGTCAAGCTATCTTTTTATCTGCTATATAAATATCATTGATGAGTTACCCGACAAATTACCTGTTTCAAAATCTAGCCTGGCAATTTACACAAAACAGAAAAAGCGATTGCGCCTTTGAATAGGTATTAGAAGATTTTGTTCTCGGATTATTTCGTGTTATATGCTAGGACAGATCTGTCTGAGCAAGGCGAGTTATCTGTCCTAGCATATGTTTTACATGAAATGATCTGAGAACTAGATCTTCTTATACATATTCAATGAAGCATGAGTTTTTCTGTTTTGTGCAAATTGCCTAGACAACCTCCCAAACAGGTTATTTGTCGGGCAACTCATCAATATAACTTGCCATTTTTTTGTAATTTATAAATTTTGAATAATATTTTTTTCAACTTCCTATACTAGTAAAGTCATAAAGACAAAAACACGTTGTCAACATGAAAGGAGAATTAACAATGGCAAATAATAATAGTACAAATTCATCAAATGATTGCAGCACAAAAAATAGCACTAGTACAAAAAATGATTATAATACTAATGCAAGAAATGCTTCTAATCTAAATACAAGAGGTGTTTCAAATACAACTAGCACAAAAGACGATTATACTACAAGCACAAGAAATGACTACAATACTAATGCAAGAAACGCTTCTTCTACTAGTACAAGAAACGACTACAATACTAATGCAAGAAACGCTTCTTCTACAAGTACAAAAGACGATTACAACACAAACGCTAGAAACGCTTATTCTACTAGCACAAAAGACGACTACAATACAAACGCTAGAAATGCTTCTTCTACTAATACAAAAGATGACTACACTACAAGTACTAGAAATGCTTATTCTACTAGCACAAAAGATGCAGCAAATACTCATGCTAGAAATGCATATAGCGACACAAATGCAAAAAATAGCTCAAGCTCAGAACGTCGCGACGGCCCTGGAGGACAAAAATAGGAAAAAGATAACTTTCTCCTATTAATTAAATGGAATTATAACAAGAATGTTTATTTTTGTTATAGTTCCATTTTTTTGATGTTGGAGTCAAATGCTTTTTTATTTTTAAAAGTATATTATAAAAGGCTTTTGATCTCATTTACCAATCATATTTACAAAACAAAAACTGCCAATAAAATTATTTATAAAAATAAATTTATTAGCAGTTTTCTTTCATCATTTGTTCGTCAAACCCCATTGTCTAACGAATCATAGACTTAGTTATTTCTCGCTATTCGTATTTTTCATTCCACTTCCTGAAAAGCTTGAATGTTTAGAATCTGAACTTGTTGAGTTAGTTGCTTTGTCCTTGCTAGAAGAACTAGCTTTTTGTTTTGGTTGATTATTTGATGAAGATCCTTTTGCCATAGTTATCCCTCCTTTCTCTTAATGACCATAGTATGGCACAATTTTGGACGAGATATACACATTAAGAATAAATTTTTGAGAAATCTTTTAGATGAAAGTTGAGCATCTTTAGAATAATCCCCATACCCCTAAAAAAAATACTCCCATCCATAATAGACAAGAGTATCTTATATTTGTTATTTAAAATATTATATTATTCAATAATTGCAAGTACGATAAAGTTTAAAATAAATAATGCTGTTGCACCCCAAAGAATTGGATGAACTTCATTTGCTTTCTTTCTGCATATCTTTACGATACAGTAGAAGATAAATCCTGCAGCAATACCATAAGAAATACTATAACAAAATGCCATAAAGATAGCTGCGAAGAATGCTGGAATAGCTTCATCAAGATCATTCCAATCAATTTCTTTAAATGAAGAAAGCATCATAATACCTACAATAATAAGTGCTGGTGCTGTAGCTTGTGCTGGAACAATTCCTACAAATGGTGCTAAGAACATACTTAAGATAAAAAGAAGAGCTGTAACTACAGATGTTAAACCTGTACGTCCGCCTGCACCAATACCAGCAGCACTTTCAACATATGTAGTTGTATTTGAAGTACCAAAAAGTGAACCAATAGATGTAGCGATTGCATCTGCAAAAAGTGCTCTTTCCATCTTTGTCTTAAAGCCCTTACCTGTTTCTACTGCTTGAAGATCTTCATCGGTAAAGATACCAGTCTTACGTCCAGTACCAATAAATGTTCCAATTGTATCAAATGTATCTGATAAACTAAATGCAAAGATTGTCATTAATACTAATGGAATCTCAGATGCATCATCAAATAAAGATAATAACCCTTTATGACCTAATCCAACTAAAAAAGTATCTTTTAATTGTGAAAAGGAATCAGCTAATCCAGTTGTTGCACCTACGCTTGATAAATCAACGATTCCCATAGGAATTCCAATGATAGTAGAAGCAATAATACTAATCATAATTGCGCCTTTTACTTTTAAGATAATTAAGAGCATCATTATTGCAATCGCAATTAGAGCAAACACTACTGCTTTTGTGTTAAAATTAACTAGACCTGGAGTTGCAGCACTACTTGCAACTACTGTTCCATCTTTAAATTGAGCATATGTTCCTGGATCAGAAGTAAATTTTAAAAGTCCAGCATTTTTAATACCAATGTAAGCTATAAAAATACCAATACCACCACTGATGGCATGTTGTAAACTTTCTGGAATAGATTTGATAATTGCCTTACGGAATTTTGTAACTGTTATAATTATATTTAGGATACCACATAGGAATACCATTCCTAGTGCTTGTTGCCATGTAAACCCTAATAACTGACATACAGTAAATGTAAAAAATGCATTAAGACCCATACCTGGTGCTTGTGCATAAGGAACATTTGCAAAAAGACCCATTACTAATGTACCAATTGCTGCTGCAATAATTGTAGCTAAGAATACTGCACCTGCAGGCATTGGATTCTTTGCTGTTCCTGCTAATGTTAGCATAGATGGATTTACAAAAATGATGTAAGACATTGCAAAAAATGTTGTAAAACCAGCCATTACTTCTGTAGATACTGTTGTTCCATTTTCTTTTAGTTTAAAAAACTTTTCCATGAAAAAACTCCTTCTCTCTTCTATTTTTCAAAAATTTAGAACGCACTCTAAATTTTTTTTATCAACACCAATAACATTATAAGTAATACTTATTAAAAAATCTAGTGTTTTTTGATTTTTTTGTAATATATTTATCTTATTATTAAGCTCAGCTTATATATAATCTTCTTATAACTTATAAATCTTGTATTTTTTCATATTTTTACACAAAATTTTGTATTTTATAAAATAATAAAGAAATTTGTCACTAATATTCTACCATCAATTTTTGTAATAAAATTTAGTTAAGTTTCAAACACTGATATTGGTATCATAAATATTGTTCTTTAGTTACCTATATTATTATTCATAAAGTGAGGAATATACTATGGCAAATTATAACGGAGTTGTAAAATGGTTCGATAATGAACGTGGTTATGGTTTTATATCTACTAATGGTGGAAATGATGTTTTCTTACATCACTCTCAGGTAAAAGAAAAAGGAACCGATAAAGACATACATGAAGGACAAGAAGTAACCTTTGATATTGTCGATGGAAATAAAGGTCCTTCTGCAATTAATGTTCAGAAGTCAAAGTTATCTTAGAATAAAAGAAAAAATTATCATTAAAATGGACCCTATAAAATAGAATCTAATTCTATTTTATAGAGTCCTTTATTTTAAAAATCGATTAAAGTTTCAATTATGTTAATTTAGAATTTATCAAGTATTCATTAAACTTACCCATTGCGAAGCTTGAGTTAATTATATAAATCCGCTGTTTTTAAGTACATTAATTTATTTTTAGACCAGATGGAGCTAAATTCCCATCTACTAAGTGGGCAAGAACCTCTACCAATCTCAATAGTTATTGCAGGTGTCCTTTGATTGATTGCGACCCAATCACTAAATCCCGTAGCATGGTATTTACTAAATCCCTTTACTAGTTTATAAGATGTTAAAGACCTTGCAACTCTCATTAGTTTTGCACATTCGTTACGAAAAGCTCCTTTTTGTCCATAGTCCCAATAAATAATGGATCCAGTTGCATGATAACTAATTGATGCTACAGGACTTATATCTTGAAATAAATTCATTAAAGTCTTGGTCTCTTTTTCAGATGCAGCACTTGGTCCTTTATAACCGAATCCTGCCATTCCTTTCGGACTTCCTTCTAGTATACTCCAGTATTGATCAAAATTACGGTTTAAATCTACCCCGCGAACATTCGCTTTCCAAGTATGATAGTAAGAGGTGCCTCCTCCGTGGTTTCTACATATTGCCTTAACCCTATTTCTTAACGCTTTATTCTTCACCCCAGCTGCACCATATTGACTAATTGAAACTCCGTCTGGATTGGCCATTGGTACTATATAAAAAGCGACATCTTCAAAAAGTTCATTAAAATATTTACCTGCATATCTACCTGTATAATAATTTTTACAATAGAATTCAATCTGTTTCATTGTTAATAAAGCTGTCATGTATTCTCTTGCATGAATGGACGACTGAACCATGACCTTTTTTTTCGCGTTTGGATTTCCAAGAATCACCTCATAAATATTTCGATTATCATATGTTTTTGACAACACACTTACTTTCAGACAATCTCCATACTTCTTTTTAAATATATTCAAATCAGTTACCATATCTGAATAGGAATAACGTGAATCTTTTTGATTTACTATGGAAAGATTATTTTCAGAATAACTTGTCCCTGATTTTCGACCTACAACAATAATATCCATAGATAACTTCTTAGCGCTTCCATCCTTTGTAAGTAATGTAATGGTAGCATTTCCAACGCTTTTTGCTGTGATTTTACCATTTTTATCAATACTAACAATCTTCGGATCACTAGAGCTATAATATATATTCTTTTTTACATAGCTTGATTGACTTTTCGGACTAACTTGATAGAATATTGTTCTTGATTGCCCTTTGGCTAGCATAAGCTGTTTTCCTGGAATATACTGAATATCTAATGATGCTATTTTATCTACAACTCTAATATGAACTTTTTCTTCAAGTCCATTATATGTTCCTATCATAATATCAGCATTTCCATTACTTTTTGCTGTTATAATTCCGCTAGCATTAACTTCTGCCACCTTAGAATTATTCGATTGATAGGAAAATCCTGATTTCATATATCCATTTGTTATTTCTGGATTTAACGAATATGTACTTCCTTTTTTTAGCGTCTTTGTATCAACACCAATACTAATATCTTCGGGAGCTTGGATAACATGTACCTTACATTCTGCCTTATTGCCATTTGCTAAAGACACCGTAATATTTACTGTCCCTTCACGATTCGCTGTAATTGTACCACCTTCATTAACCGTTGCAATCGATGAATCTTCAGATGAATAGCTCACTATGTCTTTGGAATCTGTTGGTGTTAATACAGGCATTATATTGTACGTTTCTCCAACTCCTACACTAAATTCCGTTTCATTTAGTGTAATTGTTGTATTCGCTCCTATGTTTGTATTCGTACCTGCACCCTCTGGACTACTCGTCTCTTCTGGATTCTGTTCTCCTCCTATTGCACCTGTCGAATCTGTGACTTCTGCTGCTAATATTGTTCTTTTTTGAGAATACATAATACTAAGCATACATAATAGTAAAATAATTGGTAAGTACTTTTTCTTTCTTCTCCTGTGTTTTAAATGCATTATTATACCCATGCCTTTCCACTTTAATAACCCTATTTTGCTGACTTCCTAATTATCCATTCTGTCGAATTAGGACCAATTTACTATTATTATATCATGTAAAAATTTATTATCAATAAAAAATCCCATATTACAGAATTATCTATAATATAGGACCTTTTGTTTAAACATTAAGTAATGCTTCAATATTAGCTTCTAACTTACTTGGTTCATATGTTGGAGCAAATCTACCAACCACTTTACCATTCTTATCAATCAAAAATTTTGTAAAATTCCATTTAATATCAGAACCACTGGTAGTAAAGCCTTTCTCCTCTAACATCTTATATAGACCTTCTGAACTAGCATCTTCTTCTGCTTTTGGAAACTCTTCTCTAAGGTATTGGTATAATGGAGCAGCATTTTCTCCATTCACATCAATCTTAGCAAATGTCTTAAATGTTGTTCCATAAGTCAATTGACAAAAGCTCACAATCTCCTCATTACTTCCAGGCGCTTGTTCAAAGAATTGATTACATGGGAAATCTAAGATCTCAAACCCTTGCTCTTTATACTTATCATACAATTTCTGTAATCCTTCATACTGTGGTGTGAATCCACATCCAGTTGCTGTATTAACAACTAACACAACTTTATCTTTGTAATCCTTTAAAGATACATCATTTCCTTTTGCATCCTTTACTATATAATCATAAAACATATTTTCTCTCTCCTTACTATTTTTATTTGTATTCTCTTAAATAACGGTCAATGGAAGTGATTGCATTCGCACCATCGCTTGCAGCGGTTATTACTTGTCTTAACTGCTTAGCACGAATATCGCCTGCTGCAAAGATTCCCTTTTGGCTAGTTTCGCAGTTTTCATTTGCAATGATATACTTTCCATTATCCATCTCAACTATTCCATCAAGCAGATCGGATACTGGATTCGTTCCAATTGCTACAAAGACCCCATCTACATCAAGTTCTGTTACAGAAGATGTCTTTATATTCTTAAGACGTATCTTTTCCACTGTTTCATTACCAATAATATCTTCTACCGCACTATCCCATACTAATGTTACATTTGGTAAAGCAAATAGTTCTTCTTGCAATATCTTAGTAGCTCGTAGGCTGTCTCTTCGGTGAATAAGGTACACTTGTTTGGATCCTCTTGCTAAGAAAATAGCGTCTTCTACTGCTACATCACCGCCACCAACCACAGCAACTGTTTTGCCTCTATAGAAAGCTCCATCACACGTTGCACAGTACGAAACTCCTTTTCCAACTAAGTCTGTTTCTGCTTTCATACCTAATTTTCGATTATTTGCTCCTGTTGCTATTAGAATTGTCTTTGTTTTAATGACTGTTCCATCCTGACAAGTTAATATTTTTATTTTATCCTCCATATCAACTTTTATTACTTCGTTTGTCATAAATGGTGTGTTCAATTTTTCAGCATGTTCTCTCATCTTCATTCCCATATCAAATCCGTTGATTCCAGGTAAACCAAGATAATTATCCACCTCATACGTATTAATGATCTGTCCACCACTCATTGGGTTCTTCTCAATCACAAGAGTTTTTAATTGTGCCCTCATAGCATAAACTGCTGCTGACAAGCCAGCTGGTCCAGAACCTATAATAACCACATCTAAGATATCACTCATTGCCTTCCCTCCTTAACTCTTATAATCGGTTTAGTACTTCTTCAATTTTTCCTTTTTCTTGCAATCCTAGCATAGTCTCTTTCACTTCTCCATCTTTAAAGAACAATAAAGTAGGTATGGATTGTACTAGATATTGTTTTGCAATCTCCATGTTTTGGTCTATATCGATTTTCGCTACTTTCACACTACCTTCTTTTTCTTCTGCTATCTTGTGAACAACTGGAGCTAACGCTTTACATGGTCCACACCAAGTTGCATATAGATCTACTAATACTACTCCACTTTCTTTTAATACTTCACTTTCAAAACTTTCATTTGTTAATTCGATTACCATATTCATCTCAATCCTTTCATTTATAATTTTCAACTTTTATTTTTTAGTTTTAATTACTTGCTTTTATCTTTTTGACAATTATAAAACTATTTTTTCCAAACATCTTATTTCAATAAATTTTTAATATCTTTTTCTATCTTTTCAGGCTTGTCAGTTGGAGCATATCTTGCTATAACATTTCCATTGCGACCCACTAGAAATTTAGTAAAATTCCATTTTATTTTACTTCCTAAGATTCCTGATTTATTACCTTTGAGGAATGTATAAAGTGGATCTTCCTTCTCCCCATTTACATCAATTTTCCCGAATGTCTGAAAAGTAGTGTGATACTTTAAAGTACAAAAATTCACAATATCATCATTAGTACCAGGAGCTTGATTACCAAATTGGTTACAAGGGAAATCTAAGATTTCAAAACCTTCTTCTTTATAATTTTCATATAACTTTTGCATTCCTTCATATTGAGGTGTAAATCCACACCCTGTAGCTGTGTTAACAATTAATAACACTTTTCCTTTATATTGCTCCATAGGAACTTCATTACCCTGTGTATCCTTTACTTTATAATCATATATACTCATTCTTCCATCCATCCTTTTCATAAATAATTTTTATTAAATTGAACTTAATTTAATTATACTAAATTAGTTTATATTGTCAATACATTTTTCATTATTTTTTCTATTAAAATAAAAAAAGGAATCCTTCCGTAATCATATAGAGTAAAATGCCTACACTATTGCAAGTTCACTCCTTCTGATTATAAAAAGAATCCTTTTCTTTGATATTCTCATATTTTTTATTTACTATCAGGCTTTTAACCTCGAATCATTTGTGATGTTACATATGCTTTATCAATTTGATTTAGATATAAAAGCTCACTGTTTGACGAATGATGTGTGGAGTATGTACTTTAATCTAAAACGCTTGCTTTTATTAAACTTTTTCTAATCACTGGTCCAATGAGCAGAACAATTATGATCTTTATACTATCACCAATTAGGTAAGGCAAAACACCTATGGATAACGCATGCATAAAGTCCATATGCAACTGATATCCTAACCATGCTGTACCCAAAGTATAAGTAATCATTGTTCCAATAACCATAGCAATTACACATGGTATTATCTTTCTATTAAATCGTTCCATAATATATCCTGATGTCATCATCATAAAAATAAATCCAATAAGATAGCCTCCCGTAGGCCCAGCAAGTTTGGCAAACCCTGAAGAGAATCCTGAGAAAACAGGTAAGCCAGCTAATCCTACTAATAGGTATATTAAGTATGTAATAGTTCCTTTTTTATAGCCAAATAAAAATGCCGTTAAATAAATAACAAAATTGGTAAATGTAATTGGCACTGGACTGAATGGTATTGGAATTGATAACGGTCCTAACACACATAGAACTGCAGCCATGATACCCATTGCAGTGATGTCGTAAATACTTAATCGTTCTGTTTCGCTTCCTACTATATCGTTATTCATATAGTTCTTCCTCTTTTCATATATTTGTTAACTGAATTATATTCGAACCTCATCTAATTGTCAACCTGTTTCTGTTTTAAGTTAACAATAGTTTTATAAAAATTCCAAACAGGCTACCTCACTCCTTATTCTGGAACCTATTTGGAATTCTTGTTATTAGGTAAGGGATTATTATTCTTTTCTACCAACATATAAGAAATGCTGACTCGTACCATACAAGTTACAATCTCTACTAAGAGCATATCCTAACTCTATCCACTTAATTCTCTCTTCTTCTGATAGTGTTAATATTTCTCTTTCCTTACATCCTAGGATATTCTCGACACCTGCAAAAGCTAATTCTTGTAATCCTGATTCCTCCATTAGTTTTTTTGCTTCATCTACGCCAGTAAAATATGCTGTTGTAAATCCCATACCGTCCTTATTCTCTCCACATCTTAAATAACGTAGCATTTCCTCGACATCATTATCTTCCCCATCCAATTTTAAGTATGCAAAACAATCTTGTATTGGAGCGTAATTTGAAATAAAGGAGGCAAATAAGATACCACCCTTTCTCAATTTATTTACTGCTTGATCGAGTGCTCTTTTTCTATCCTCTTCCTTTATTAAGTGATACAATGGGCCCATTAATAGAACTACATCATATTCTCCATCAATAGAATCAAGTTCTAAAGCATTCCCCTTGATACATTTCTTTAATTCCAATCCAAGTTCTTTTTCTTTTTGCTTTGCAACCTCAATATTTTTCTGTGATAAATCTAATAGCGTTACGCTATGACCTTGCTCTGTAAGATAAAAAGAGTATCGGCCAGGCCCACCTCCAATATCCAATATCTCAAGTTTATCTCCATCAATATATTGGTTCATATACCGTTTTGTTATTTCGAATTCAATCTTATGGCGGTCTAGTCTATTCCATTCATCATATTGATTATCATACCAATTCTCAATCTCGTTCATACTCCTCGCTCCTTTTCAAAATTTTATGTATTTACTTTTACTTAATGCTCTTGAAAATATTTAGAGAATTTTACCACAAAATAATTTTATTTTCAATTACAACTTGAATTTAATCATTAATAATAGAGAACCAATCTCGAATATTACAATACCCACAGAGATAACTATTTATGGTATAATCACCACAAAAAAGGTGGCATTACACTCATGCAACACCACCTTTTTTCTAATAACTATCTAATTATTTATTTTATCAAATGTAAAACTGGAGGTATTATCTATAATTCCTCTCCATTACTAGCGATTACTTTCTTATACCAGTCAAATGATTTTTTCTTTCTTCTAGATAGATCTCCAGTACCATCATCGTATTTATCAACGTAGATAAATCCATAACGTTTTTTCATCTCCCCAGTAGAAGCACTTACTAAATCAATACATCCCCATGGAGTATATCCCATAAGATCTACACCATCTTTTACTGCTTCTTTCATTTCTTCAATATGTTCTCTTAAATAATTGATACGATAATCGTCGTTGATACTACCGTCTTCACTTATTTCATCACTTGCACCTAATCCATTTTCAACTACCATCAACGGTATTTCATAACGGCCATAGATTTCATTTAATGTATAACGCAGACCTTTTGGATCTATTTGCCATCCCCAATCACTAGCTTTCAGATAAGGATTCTTTACGCCACCGATTAGATTACCACCAATATTATCTGCATCTTCATTTGCAGTAACACAAGTTGTCATATAATAACTGAATGTATAGAAATCAACACAACCTTCTTTTAGTATTTCAAGATCCCTATCTTCCATTTTAATTCTAATATTGTTATCTTCAAAATATCTTTCTGCAAAGCTTGGATAAGCACCTCTAACATGAACATCACTACATAACCAATTCGATATCTGATTAGCTTGTTGTGCTTTCATAACATCATCTGGATTGCAGGTTAATGGATAGGTTGTCATATAAGCAATCATACATCCCATCTTGTATTCTGGATATTTTTCATGAGCTAATTTAACCGCTTTCGCACTTGCTACAAATTGATGATGTAAGCCTTGGAATCTTAATTCTGGAATATCAACCTGATGTACGAAATCGGTAGTTCCTTCATTTAGTATACCAAGTGATAAGAAATTACCTAATGGCATAGCACCAGCATTAATTTCATTAAAGGTTAGCCAATATTTAACTTTCCCTTGATATCTTTTGAATATTGCTTCGCAGTATCTAACATAATGATCAATACATTCTCTTCCTACCCAACCATTATATTTTTCTGTTAATGCAAATGGCATTTCATAATGAGAGATTGTAACTAATGGTTCTATTCCATACTTCTTACATTCATCAAATACACGGTCATAAAAGGCAAGCCCTTCTTCATTTGGCTCAGTCTCCATACCAGTTGGAAAGATTCTTGTCCATGCGATAGATAAACGAAATACCTTAAATCCCATTTCTGCAAATAATGCTATATCTTCTTTATAATGATGATAGAAGTCAATTGCCTCATGGCTTGGATAAAATGTTCCTTCTTCAATTGATCTTGTAATTCTCTTTGGAACTGTATGGGAACCTCCTGTACACATATCAGAGGTTGAAGCTCCTTTGCCATCTACATTCCATGCACCTTCAAATTGGTTAGCCGCTGTAGCGCCACCCCATAGAAAATCTTTTCTAAATTGTCTCATTGATATCCCTCTTTCTTTTTAATAAAAGAGCGTATTTCTACGCTCTTTTATTAACTTAATTTATATTTTGATAGATTTTTTACAAATCATATATCTCACGTATATCTTATAATAATGTAATTAGATTACTTCCAACTTCAATATTTTTATGATCTGTTTCAATTACATCATCATAATCATTTGTATTTGTAATAATAATTGGACTTACTAAAGAATAGCCTTCTTCTTCAATTGCATTTTTATCAAATTCTAATAATAGTTGACCTTTGGTTACTTTGTCTCCCTCTTTTGCTTTTGGATTAAAGTATTTACCATCTAATTTCACAGTGTCCATTCCTACATGAATTAGTATTTCAGCACCGTCATCTGCGATGATACAGATAGCATGTCCTGTTGGAAAGAATGTTACAATGGTTCCATCTGCTGGAGCATATACTTTTCCTTCAGAAGGCTTAATTGCCATACCTTTTCCAAGTGCGCCAGATGAAAATGCCTCATCTGCAACTTGACTAAGTGGAAGAACTTCACCTTTCATTGGGCTACCTATTACTTTTTTTTTTAACATTGGTTCTGCGTTATTATTTTGAATACTTGTGTGAGTATCAACACCATCTTCTTTATAAGTCATCATTACTACAACAAAGCTTAGAATTGAAGCAACTACAACTGCGATAAGTATATGAATCATACCTGAGATATCGCCTTTTGGACTAATTAAACTAGGGAAACCAAACACACCCATACCACCAAGAATATATGATTTTGCTCCTAATAATCCTGCGATACCACCACCTACTGCTGCTGCAAGACAAGTGATAACAAATGGTTTTTTACGTGGTAGAGTGAAACCATAGATTGCTGGTTCTGTTACTCCAAAGAAACCTGATATAATTGCTGGAATACTTAAAGAACGAACTTTTCTATCTTTTGTACGAACTGCAATTGCGATAACTGCTGCTGTTTGAGCAAATGATGCTGCAAACATGGATGGTAATACTACGGCATCTCCACCTAAAGCGATATTATTTAATGCGATAGGAACTAATCCCCAATGTAAACCAAACATTACGAATACTTGCCAGAAACCACCGATTACAATACCTGCAACAATTGGACTTAAATTATAAGCTGCTGTAGTACCTGCACCAATTAAAGAAGCTAACCAAGATGCTGCTGGTCCAACTACGATAAATGTTAATGGAACAACGATTAATAAAGTTACCATTGGAACTAAGAATGTCTTAACTACATCTGGAATAATTGCTTTTGCAATTTTCTCGACTTTTGAAGCAAGGTAGACTGCTAATATTACTGGTACAACTGTGGATGCATAACCACCCATTGGTAGAATTACAGGAACATTTAAAAATGTCGTAAATACTTGTGATTCAATGAAGGTACCTTTAAATACAGTATATAACGCCTCACCGGAACTAAGTCCTGCTATCGTTGGATATACTAACGAAGCACCAATTGCCATACCAACAAACTGATTTACATTAAATTTCTTAGCTGCCGTAAATCCTAAGAATACTGGGAAGTAATAGAACAAGCTATCCCCAATTGCTGCAATAATCTGATAAGTTCCCATTGTAGGATCTAGTACTTTAAAATAAGCCAGAAGTGCTAGAAGACCTTTAATCATACCAGTTGCACAAAGTACACCTAGTGTTGGAGCAAAAATACCAGAAATCATATCAATAAATTTTGCAAATAAACCTACATCATTTCCATCAGCTTCTACTACACTATCTGATGAAAATCCGCCAACCGCATTTACTGCAGCAAATACATCTGGTACATGGTTACCAATTACTACTTGATATTGTCCACCACTTTGAATAACTGTAACTACACCTTCCATTTTCTTTAACACATCTGTGTTCGCTTTGCTCTCATCTTTTAACTTAAAGCGTAGTCTTGTAACACAGTGAGTTAAGCTATTAACATTTTCTTTTCCACCTACATTTGCAAGGATATCTTTTGCTAGAGCATCATATTTCCCCATGTTCTTTTCCTCCTTAAATGTGAATCTTTTTTTAATATAAAAACCCAAACTATTAGAAGGTAACTTATATATAATAAACTTATATATATTCATGCAATTCTACCTATCTATAGTTTGGGTTTTGCCTACAATTATTATTACAAATTAAGTAACAATCCCTAAGTATTTAGTTTCCACTATTTCATATCTGTGGTAATTCTTTTGATGTGTATCGTTAGATACGACAATTCTTCTTCTGTTAATTCATAATTAATCTTGCTTTTCATATATTCTGCTATCTTAATGGAACACTGATAAGCTTGTGTATATTGTTTTTGAATCATCTTGCAAAATTCAATATCTTCTGTTTGATAATAATTATTTCGAAATGCTCGTTCCACAAAGAACTTCAAGTGAGTAATAAATCTTTCATAATGAAGGGTATTCTCATCTACTTGTACTTGGTAGTGATACTTGATAATATTTAGGATATCCTGAATCATCTTCGTCATTGCGAGTGAGTGTTCCATATCTGTATTTAATTCTGCATTTACAATATGGAGCGCAATAAATCCTACTTCATCTTCATTCATTTGAATGCCTAAGTTACGATCTATTATCGCAATCGCTTCTTTCGCTATCAAATATTCATGGTTATAAAATCGTTTGATTTCCCATAATAAAGCATTTTTGAAGTTGATTTGTTTTTTGCACCGTTCCACCGCAAAATTAAGATGATCCGTTAGCGCGACATAAATACTATCACTTAATTCCTTCGTTAAGGAGCATTTGGCATAAGCTATTATCTCATTTGCTGTTCTTATTATTTCAAGAGGGATTTTTTCTAATAAGGTTTGAAACTGTTTTGTAGTATTTGAGTTAGACATTGAAAATATTTTCTCTATCTTGGTCTCATCTACCTCATCCTTTGGATTCTTTCGAAATCCAATTCCACACCCCATAATGACGATTTCATTATTATGTTCATCAAATGTAGTGATAACATTGTTGTTGATAACCTTTGAAATCTTCATTTTTATCTCCTCCTAAAATATTTTCTCCAACGGTATCAATAATAAAGATTATTTACTTAAAATAAGTAATAAAAAAAACCAGACCTACTCTATTACCAACTTGTTCTTCATAGATATTATTATCTATTCAACAGGATAATATTATTCGAGTATAATCTGGTCTTGCCTGCTTTACCAGTAACAATCCATTTATATATGTGACTTATAGTCACACATCACTTATTTGTATTAATCATACAATAATATTGTCGAATTGTCAACTATTTTGTGTAATTTTATTTTTTTTAATAGAATCCAATTTTTGTATTTAGCATTTTGCCTAGTTTCATTCCATTTCATAAACTCTTTTTGCATTTTACTATATTCCTATAATACTGCTACTTCGGTAATAGATTTAATGTATTCCATTAATCCTTTAGTCATCCACCACTCAATCCTATTTTAAATATTAATTCTTAATGTATTATATGCATTAAAAACATCCACCACCCCATAACCCCAATCTTTATTTGGGTATGTTAGATTTTGGGTTCTTACGGCTCCTCGAATAAGAAAATTCTTAATTTCAACAGTATTCATTTGTGAATACTTTCCCTTGATTATTCCCCATTCTAGAAACATTGCGGCAATTCCTGCAATATGAGCGGCAGATAAGCTAGTTCCTGTCTCAACCTTGAATTTATTATCAATTGTAGGTACTACCAAGTTAACTCCAGGCGCTGCATAAGTCGGAACAATTAGATTATTACGAGTATACCCCCTACCAGCATAGGTATATAAACTGTTATTACTATAATCATAAGCAGTGGCAACCATAGGTACCTCTACGTTTCCAGGTGACGTAACCGTCGTATATTGATCAGGTTTTAAAAATCCTGTTCCTTCATTGATAAACTGATGTATCGGAAGCCATGCATGATATAACAAGGAAAGTTTATCATTCGAGTAGACAGTTATCCGCCATATTCCTTCTGTTGGCATCAGAAAACGAAGCATAAGTAATTGAACCCCTGATTGTGATTCTGAGATAATGTAATCTAATGAAATATTTGTCTGATCAAATATAAATGTTATATTTCTAGTTTCATTCAATCTTGCTGGAATTCTAGGTATGAATTCACCATATGGACTTAAGATATCAATCGAAAAAGTGGATGGAGTTTCTCCCCATATTTCCATTGTAAATCCAGAATTATTTGCAGAAACTTTCAATTCAAATGTATCATTATAAGCAGGTGCTGTAATAGTTCCTGAATAATGAAGATTTCTATTTCCTTCATTTCCTCCTGCTATTGTCACTGCCACCCCACTTAAGGATGCAATATCGGATAAATACCTGCTTAATGCTCCTTTATCATCATGCGCACCCTCCGATGTACCTATTCCAATGATAATTGATAACGGTCTGCCTGCTTTTTTAGCTGTCTCCACTAAGTATCTAATACCGTATATTAAATCATTTTTTTGAAAACATAATGTTTCATCTGGAATAACCCAAAATTTCTTAAGGTTCTTTTTAGCAGGTTTTAATTTCACTATAAGTAACTCTGCTTCTGGCACTACTCCCACAAAGTGATTTTCTTTACTTTCATTTCCTGCTGCTATACCTGCTAAGTATGTTCCATGCCCGACAGTATCTGTACTCGGCACTATGGTTAAAGGACTTTTGTCTTTTAAAGCCTCATTAATCTGATTCCTGCTATACTCTGTTCCATACAGAAATCCCTCCGGCATATTATTTTCACTATCAATTGATTGATCCCATATAGAGAAAATCTTGGTTGTACCATCTGCATTTCGAAATATATCCAAGGTATAATTAATACCTGTATCAACTACCCCGATTAATACGCCTTGCCCCTTAAGTGAAAGGTTTGGTATGTTTTGTACTTTAGAGATGCCAGATGCCTCTATACTTCCTTCATCTAAAGTACCATAACAATTAGGGATCGCGCTATAACCGTATAATTGCATTATATTTGGTGGTACCTGAGAAACCGGAGTATAAACACTCACTGTATTTTCAATCATATCAACATAACAAACATCCAAGGTATCTCTGATTTTATTCAGATCATTACCTTTTTCTATCATTAAATCAGCAAAATCTTCACTCATAATACGTTTTTTACATTCATTATTCATATTACCTGATACTCATTTATTTCTATCTTTATATAGTATATGATTAGGTTTATTTTTATAATATAATTATATGATGTTAGCTAAAACTCTAAAAACTATATAGCTTCCCCGGGCTATCGACTCAACAAAAAAGGAACCAAACCCGAAAGTCTGATTCCTTTTACTATGCGAGTGCTTTCCTCGCAATATACTGCAGTCGAAGGGACTTGAACCCTCACGAGCGCAATGCTCACTAGATCCTTAGTCTAGCGCGTATGCCAATTCCGCCACAACTGCATATATTATAAGATATTAATCACTAATTCATTAAAATACCTCATAACAACGTTATAATTATATCGAAGTTTTAACAGAAAATCAATATAATTTTAAAAGTTTTTTATGATAGTAGTATTAATAGGAGTCGTTCTTACTCTTCTTTTTATGCTTACAGTACGTAGTTTAATGAATTCAAGTCACAAATATACTGAAAACACCCTAAATTAGGCTTACGAATTCAGGGTGTCTTAACTTATAATTAATATGTTATTACTAATAATCCATGTGTATTTATTCTAATTCTTTTTCCAGAAAGCTAATTTTTTAATATCCATTTTTTCTTTACTATTAACTACTTCTTCTTTCTTACCATCTTCTATCGAATGATTATTTAAATTAAACTGTAATACAATCTCCTTTAGATTCTCAGCATAGACTTTACTATCCTTCGCTCTGTTGAATGTTTGATCAGTTAATCCAACAATATCTGTCGATTGCTTTGATATATTTGATACATCTTTGGTTGATTGCATAACTACCGTATTTATTTCTGAAATAGAAGTTACAATTAATTCTGTTGTCTTACTAAGTTTTTCAATTTCACTATGGATATTATCCATGGTATTATGAAACACATCTGCATCACTGCTATATTGAGTACTAATTGCTATATAGCCCTCATAATCTGGAAGTACTGTTTTTTCCATTAAACTGATAATTTCATTTAAAGATTTATCGATATGCTTTACTGCATCTGTCACTTCATTTACAACTGCTGCAATTTCAGTCACTGTATTTGTAGATTTCACCGATAAAGTTCCAATCTCACTAGCAACTACGGCAAACCCTCTACCAAATTCTCCTGCTCTTGCTGCTTCTATTGAAGCATTTAATGATAATAACTTAATCTCATTGGCTATATCTAAAATAGACTCTGTTAAGACACTTATCTTAGAAACTGCGTGAGATTGTTCTAATGCCGTAGTTGTCTCATTTTTAACATTGTAGAATATAGATTGAATACGTTCCACTGCTTTTTTTGTATTTATCTCCATTGTACTAGCACGATTTACAATCTCATTAGATATTGTCATACTGTCTACAGATCTAGTATTAATACCTTTCGTAGTATCTTGGATATTCATAATATTATCATAAATAATTTCAGTTGATGAAGCTGTTTCTTCCATAGATGCTAACACATCCTCAACTGTACTTGCAATATCAGTGGAATGATTGTTTACATTATTACATATATCATTTAGAGAATCGGCATTTTCATTTGAATTATCTGCACAAGAATTAATATTTTCAATAATATCTCTTATGTTATTACGCATGTTTTGAATGACTCTACTCATTTCACCTGTTTCATCTTTACGTTTACATAAACTATCTGATTCTTTGTCTGTAGAGAAATCTAGTTCTGCAATTCTCTTAATTGTTTTTGTCATTGTTTTAATTGGTTTTGTAATGGTAGACGCGATAATATATCCAGCGATAGCCATGACACAAAGTTGGATTAGAAGTAAGATACATGAATGCGTAATCATTTTATTCATAGGTGCTAATAATTCATCTTCGTCTGCAACAATTACTAAGATCCAATGATTTAATTTGGATACAGAAAAACTAATATATTGAGTTTTCTGACCGTTTGTATAAGCTAACGCCTTTGTTTTTGCTAGCTTACCTACATTTAAGTATTCAATTACTCTTTGTATCAACTTATTCTTTGTATTTTGTCCAATTAATTTATCTTGTGGATGATAAATTATCTTTCCATTATTACTAACCAAATATGCATAACTAGAGTTGATATTTCTTAATTTTGTACTACTTAATACATTAGTTATATAATTAGCTGGAACAGTAACACTAATTACACCCATTGTTTCCTCTGCACTAGTTAAAAGAGGAATACTGCAGATAATACTTGGCGTTTTTACGCCATCTACAATAATATCACTTTGAGCTTCCACTCCGTTATCAATAACACTTTTCACATAAGGTAACGTTAGCCCATCAGTACCTACCTTACTATCATCACTACTTAATATAGCTTTTCCCTGACTATCATATATTGTTATAGAAGTAAATGATGTATTGTCCTTCAAATAAGTATCAAGCGCATCTTGCGCTTTGTATGGAGATCCACCAAGGATCATATAAGTATATAACTCATTAGAATGTGATAAGCTAGTCATTGTTTCATTTACTGATTCAATCGATTTATTAATTAGTTGTGTACTTGTCTGTGATAAATCCATTAGATTATTCTCTGTTGATTCTATAATCGAACTTTTACTCCCCGGTAGTATAGAAAGATAACTTCCTCCAATTGCTAATACGATACATGCCAGCAGTAAAATTACTACCTTAAAACGTATCGACGTTATCATTACACTATTTTTCTTCATATGTAATCCTCCCCTGATAATAATTGCTACAAATGCATATACAACTATTATCTTTATATTATTATAAATTAAGCGCTAATATATTAAAAATTAGTCTTACTTTTCTATATTACCTAAAATAATGAATGTATAAAATCTAATATATTTTGAATTTTTTATAATTATTTTCTAATTTTCAATTAAATTAATGTTTTTTTACAAATACATAAATGAAATTATATTATTTTGTAAAAAAAGTGTGTTTTTATATTATTATCATGTTTTAATCATGTAAATTATCTATTTTATTATAAAAACACACTTTTAGCTAAAAAAAACACAATATTAATTGATAATATTTGGTAGATGGAATCGATTAAGAAAATATCCAAAGAAACTAAAAATAAAATCCATTTTAAAAAAATAAAATGACAATTAGAATATTTATGGAGTTACTAAACAAAATGAGGAGGATATAATATGAAAAGAAAATGGCTATCATTATTTTTATGTTTATCAATAATTATGGTTATGTTAGCTGGGTGTAGTTCTAAACAGAATAGCAGTAATGAAGGATTCGATGAATTAGAAACAGAAGATATCGAAGCAACTGTAGCACCTACTACTACAGATACAGCTAATGCTTCTGATGCTTCTGAGAAGCTAATCACTGTAGGATTTGCACAAATCGGTGCAGAAAGTGATTGGAGAAATGCAAATACTACTTCAATGAAGTCAACTTTAACAAAAGAAAATGGGTTTAACTTAATCTTTAAAGATGCCCAACAAAAGCAAGAAAATCAAATTCAAGCAGTGAAAGATTTTATATCACAAGGTGTTGATATTATCGTACTAGCTCCAATAACCGAAACTGGTTGGGATGATGTATTAAATGAGGCGAAATCTGCAGGAATTCCAGTTATCTTAGTAGATAGAATGGTAAAAGTATCTGATGAATCTCTTTATTCTTGTTGGCTAGGTTCTAACTTTGAAAAAGAAGGTGTTACTGCTGCAAATTGGCTTACTGATTACTTAAAAACACAAGGAAAAGATAAGGAAAAGCAGAACATAGTTGTTCTTCAAGGTACTATTGGATCTACTGCAGAAGTAGGACGTACCAAAGGTTTTGATGATACTATTAAAAAATCTTCGAATCTAACTATTTTAGAAGAACAAACAGGTGAGTTTACACAAGCAAAAGGGCAAGAGGTTATGGAATCTTACCTAAAAAAATATAAAGATATAGATATTGTTGTTTCACAAAATGATAATATGTCCTTTGGTGCAATCGATGCATTAAAAGCAGCTGGTAAAAAGCCTGGTAAAGATGTTATTATTGTATCCTTTGACGCAGTAAAAGCAGCCTTTTTATCTATGATTGATGGAGACTTGAATGCATCTGTTGAATGTAATCCATTACATGGTCCTAAAGTAGCTGAATTAATTAAAAAGATAAAGAATGGTGAAACAGTAGATAAAGTACAGTATATTGATGAATCCGTATATTCTACTGATAATGCAGAAGCAGAGCTTCCTAATCGTCAATATTAACTATTTATATTAGTTAAAGTACATGATGGATTATTCATTTAGAATGCGAATATAAACTATATAATTACTATACTAGTGAGAAAAAAATAAAATAATTTTTTCTCACTTTTTAATACTTAAAACACTGAAATCTATTGATTTATAGGTATTTAGACTCATAATATCTATTCTCTTTTCCTTAATTAAAGGATTATTTGAAACTTTTTTCCATTGATTATTTGTTATCATTATTATATTCTATAAAAAATATAATGAATAGGTGACTCAATGATTAAGGTACTTTTAATAGATGAATTTTCAGTATATCAAGATATTACCAATCTAATTTCTTTAGAAAAAGAAGGATTTGAAGTTATTGGCGAAGTATATGATGGAGAATTAGCTTTACCAATAATTAGAGAAACGAAACCAGATTTAATTATTGTAGATATAAATATCCCTGTATTGAATGGACTACAACTAAGTAAATTAGTTCTAGATGAAATGCCATGGATTAAAATTATTTTATTAAGTAGTATAAATGAGTTTAAATATGCCAAAGATGCAATTAATATAGGCATTACATATTTCGTACAAAAACCAATTGAATCTTCTGAACTAATAGCATCTCTTGTACGTGTACGAAACCTTATTTATACAGAACGCGTAGAAAAGGCAAATGCTGAATTGAGCCAACAAGTACTGGATCATAATAAGACAAATAATCTCCAAACATTTTATACTAGTCTTGTTACAAATGATATTAATTTACATGATATTTTAGAAAAAAGTAAGACAATGAATATAGATTTAGTAGCTAAGTGTTACAATATCATTTTGTGTCAAATTAATCAAAAAGAAATACATATTTCAATACATGATGAGAGAGTTATAGATTTACTACACTATATAGAAAATAACTTAAAAGGTGATTTTCATATCATTCATTGCATATTACCACATGGAATTATGGCCTACCTAATAAAGGGATCGGATCATAAAACTATTGAATCTAATATTGATAAAATCGTACATAACATACAACTAGCTCTGCAAAAATATCAAAATATGGAATACTTTATTGCTGTAGGCTCCGAAGTAAATCGATTAAGCGAGCTTAAGAAATGCTACGATAGTGCTAGTAAAGCATTTTCATATCGTTATTTTATTGGTAAAAACCAAGTATTCTATAGCGATTCTTCTCATGAATATCGTATAATTAAGCACTCTGAAATAGATCTAGGAAATGTCAATGTAAGTAAACTTGACAAATCCTGTTTAGAACGATATTTAAGAATAGGATTGAAATGTGACACAAAAAAGATATTACGTGAGTACTTTAGCAATTTAGATACCCAAAATTTAAATTCTTTTTTGTTTCGTCATTACATCATATATGATATTTATTTTTTATGTATATCAATTTCTGAAGAATTAGGTATGAACTCTAATATTATAATAGACCAATGTGGCAATCCACAAAATTTATGTTTCTCTAATAGTAATCTAGAAGAAATAATTAATTATTTTGAAAATGTATTTGAAGTAATATTTGTTTTTAGAGAAACACATTCCACTCAAAAATATCAAAGCCTTCTCATTAATGCCAAAGAATATATTAACCAATATTATTCAAATGAAGATATATCCTTGCAAAAAGTAGCCAATCACGTTAATATAAGTCCAAGCTATTTTAGTACGATTTTTAGTCAGCAAGTTGGGCAAAAATTCATTGATTACTTAACTGATATACGAATGAAAAAGGCAAAGGAACTATTGAGCAGCTCTAGCATGAAAATTTCAGAAATAGGATATGCCGTTGGCTATAATGATCCACACTATTTTAGCTTTATCTTTAAAAAAGCAGAAAATGTTACCCCAAAAGAATATAGGGCGAATAAAAGATAGTTCAAATAAAAGTAGGATTAGAAACCTTATAAGTTCTAATCCTACTTTTATTAATGATGTAACACACAATACTTTAAAAGTGTTAGTATATATACTAAGTTAGACCAACTCAACGATTCCAAATATGCCATAAATGATTATTCTGGCCTCTTGCGAATGCATCTAAGCGATCTCCTCCCCAGGATACCGCAGCTGGCTCCGAAGTAATAACACCTCCTAGGTTATCCCAGTCACTCCATCTTCTTCCATTCCATGTTCTATAGATCAATTGATTTTGCTGACCTCTTGCAAATACTTCTAAACGATTTGGACCAGTCGACGCTGCTGCCGGACCAGAAGTAATTCTATCGCCCTGCAAGTCTTCCCAATTACTCCATCTAGATCCATCCCAATATAAATGCCATAGACTTTCATTTTGACCTCTTCCGAAGATATCAATACGATTAGTTCCCCAAGAAACAGCTCCTGGTGCTGCAGTTAATACTCCACCAAGATCCTCCCAGTTACTCCATCTTGAGCCGTCCCAATATAAGTGCCATAAGGATTGATTTTGTCCAATACCAAATACATCTAGGCGGTTTGGTTGCCATGAAGCTACCGTAGGTGAATATAGAAGGATACCTCCAAGATCTTCCCAATCACTCCATCTTGACCTATCCCAATATTTATGCCATAATGCTTGATTCTGGCCTACAACAAATACGTCAATACGATCTCGCCCCCACGATACTGCTGCAGGGGATGATATTAAGATTCCACCAAGATCCTCCCAGTCACTCCACCTTGAACCATTCCAATATTTATGCCATAAAGCCTGATTCTGCCCTCTTCCAAATACATCTAATCGATTGGGCATCCAAGATGCTACTGCTGGCGCTGATGTAAGAATACCACCAAGGTCTTCCCAGTTACTCCATCCTCTAGGCGTTCTATCTTCTCTATCCTCTCTCTCTCCTATATTATCTAACACTGTTCTAATCAACTGTTTCACAATACGATCAAGCACATCATTTGGAATACCATATCTTCTTAACATAAGAAATGTATCTCTTTCATCCTCACGAAAGTCATTCCATATTTCATCTGCTCTTTGATCATTACTTCCAGTATATTGATCCGCATTATCTAATACATAGCTAACGATTCTTCTAAATATACGACGAATCATCCCTCTTTGTAACCCATATCTTTGTAATTCAGTGTAAGAATTCCCAAAATTTCTATTCAAAATTGACATGATTTGATTCACGTTATCTTGTCTTTGAGCTATATAAAAACTATCATTTATTTCTTCAATTTGTGCATGAGTTGCAGGTGCAAAATCATTTTCTGATAGTAAACGAATATTTTCTTTTTCTTTTATACTATTATCAATTAACGAAGCTATAAAATTTAAGTTTTGATCAGCTGAAGTAGAACTAACCCTTCTTTGTTCCTCTTCATCAAAGTTCGGTTGTCTATTTTTATCATCCATGTGATTACTCCTTTTTAAGCATCAAATTACTACATTATATGTATGAAGAAACTGTTTTGCTATAATACTGAATTCTTAAATTCATCTATCAATCTCAACCTTCCGCTCCTTTCTTCCTGCAATATTAACACCTCTTTCTCCCTAATATTTGGCACATTTTTCTCCCTATTATATTTGTCTTGCATAATGCATAAATATCCTCTATACTACATAAGTAATGTAATAATATAAAATATAATATAGGACAGTTCGTGACCATCCTGTCGGTAAACAAAACTAGGGATTAGTAGAAAAAACTACTTTTATTGATGTAATCTTTTTTCACATCTTTTATTTGTTTATGGGCTTATGCCCTATTTTTTTTACTATAATTTAATCGAATCAGGATCTTGGACTAAACCTAAGAAAGGATCTTATGAAAGCATTAGTTCTATTTAGTGGTGGTGTTGATAGCACTACCTGCCTCGCTTTAGCAATTCATACCTATGGAAAGGAAAACGTTATATGCCTTTCTATCTCTTACGGACAAAAACATGTAAAAGAATTAGAAGCAACTAAGAAAATAGCCTCTTATTATGGTGTTTCAATCTTGTCATTAGATTTAGCAAGCTTATTTTCTCTTAGTGACTGTTCTTTACTCTCTCACTCTGATAAGGCAATTCCACAAAAATCATATCATGAACAACTGAAGGAATCTGAAAATAAGCCCGTTTCAACTTATGTTCCATTCCGTAATGGCCTCTTTCTATCTTCTGCAGCTACCATAGCTCTTTCAACTGATTGTGACTGTATATACTTTGGTGCACACTTAGATGATGCTGCAGGCAATGCCTACCCAGATTGTAGCCAAGACTTCTATACTTCTATGGAGAAATCCATCTATGAAGGAAGTGGCAAGAAGCTAAAATTAATTGCACCATTTATTAATCTAAATAAATCACAAATTGTAGCAAGAGGTCTTGAACTCTCTGTTCCATACCAACTAACATGGAGCTGCTACGAAGGTGATAAGGTACCCTGTGGTAAATGTGGAACTTGTATTGACAGACAAAAAGCATTTGAAACTAACAACATAGAGGACCCTTTAAGTATTATTTTAACTTAACAGAAAGGAATTTATATTTTGAATAAAATAATATCAAATCAAACAGCTATCATGAATACATCACAATATACTAATATTCAGAAGCTTACCATATCAGCTCTCATCATAGCCATATACTGCATTATCATGTATTTCACACAATCCATATCTTTTGGCCCATATCAAATAAGAATTGCTACATCACTTTATGCTCTTTCATATTTATACCCTTTTCTTGTCTTACCACTTGGTATCGCTAATTTACTCTCCAATATGCTTGGTGGACTTGGTATTGTGGATATGCTTGGAGGTTGTTTTGTAGGAATTCTTACCGCTTATCTCATAACATTAATTCGATACTATCATTTACCTAGATGGCTTTGTATTTTTCCAATCGTTCTAATTCCTGGAACAATTGTGCCAATCTGGCTATCCATTATTAATTCGTTACCTTATGGAATGCTAGTAATTAGTTTATCAATTGGTCAAATAATACCTAGTATCTTCGGCCTTATTCTAATTAGAACATTACCTAATGTAATTCGAAATAACTAACGCTTTTAAGTTAACGGATTGAGACAGATCAAACTTATTACCTTACTTGAAGTATTAACAGTACTATTTTTTGAAATTAATAGAGTATGTAATTATCTACATATGATTACATAAAAAAGGAGAATTCGTATGTCAACAAGAACAGAAAATGAACTTCATGGTGTTACGATGTTAGGAAATACTCAGAGCAAATATCCGAATGATTATGCACCAGAAGTCTTAGAGACCTTTATTAACAAACATCCAGAGAATGATTACTTTGTAAAATTTAATTGTCCTGAATTTACTAGCTTATGCCCTATTACTGGTCAACCAGATTTTGCGACCATCTATATCTCTTACGTACCATGCCATAAAATGGTAGAGAGTAAATCCTTAAAGCTTTATTTATTTAGTTTCCGTAATCATGGAGATTTTCATGAAGATTGCATGAATATTATTATGAAGGACCTAATCAAACTTATGGGCCCAAAATATATTGAGGTATGGGGTAAATTCACTCCAAGAGGTGGCATCTCTATTGACCCATACTGTAATTACGGTAAACCTGAGACCAAATGGGAAGAGATTGCTTATCATCGATTAACTAATCATGATTTATACCCAGAAAAAGTAGATAATAGATAATTCATATGATATTGAAAGGGAAGCGGATATTTTTCACTCAAAAATACACGCTTCCCTTTAGATTACTTATATGATAACTCTGTACTATTCTTTTACTAAGACTTTCTCAATTTCTGCAATATACATGGTATGGTAGTCCTTATTCGGATAGTTTTTTTGTTCATACTCAGCAGCATAAAAGAAACCATCTTTCATATCGATATGATATAATGATTTACATACAAGAACTATTTTTGCTTCTTCAAAATAAGGAGCTTCTTGTTCAAAACATGGTGTAAGCTTTGCTTCTTTAACCTTATCTACATCTTTGCCAGACACTCTACCGCAAAGTGCTAAAGATTCCTTATATTGTTCCTCATAAAAAGATAATGTAAATGTTGCTTGTTGATCTATAAATTGTTTTGTATATCTTTGTGGGCGTATATAAATAGTGGCAACATTTTTATTCCAAAATACTCCCATTCCTCCCCAACTTACTGTCATTGTGTTAAAATTATCATTATCTCCAGCAGTAACTAACGCCCACTGCTTTCCAATATCAAATGGATTTATATTTAAATCTTCAATTTTTACTTCACTAAACTTAGCCATGTTTTTAATGCTCCTTCACTTTTATTCTGATACTTTTTTCTCTTTTATAATCATTCATCATTATACTATTTATTAAATTATTCTATTCCAATTATTATATAAGAATCACATAAGAAATACAAGTTTGCTTAGTAATATAATGTCGTATTTTTCAAACAACTAATTTCTAGCCTATGACTTCTATCTTATTATTAATAGCATCCATTCGTATATACGCTCCCATTGGTAAGGACAATGTAGTAGCAACATGCCCACACGTAAAGTTATTGATACACGGTTTATTTTCAGGTACAATTAATTCTTGCAGTACTTGCTCCATAGTTAAAGAATTCTCTTTATCTTTACTCTCACAATTAGCAAATTGCCCAATGATTATACCTTTACAATCAGCAAATTTACCAGCATTCTTAAGTTGTGTTAACATTCGATCAATCCGATATATCTCTTCATCAACTTCTTCTAAAAATAATATTTTACCTTTTGTATTAATCTCAAATGGTGTTCCCAGTGAAGAAACCACCATTGTAAGATTGCCACCTGTTAAAATTCCTTCACTTACTCCATCGACGATTGTTTTCATTTCATTACCATCTGCATTAAGAAGAGGTCCTATTTTATTATAAAAGAGCATTTTTTGAAAATAGTACATTGTGTAATCATCTACTCCTTTATATAGTTCTGAAGCAAGCATTGGCGTGTGATAAGTTTCTAATGAACATATCTGATTTATCACAATATGTAAAGCTGTAATATCACTGTATCCACAAAATATCTTTGGATTAGCTGATATCATTTTATAATCGACTTGCGATAATATTCTACTAACCCCATAACCACCCCTCATACATATAATTCCTTGAATTGATGGATCATCAAAAGATGCATTAATATCATGGACTCTTAATGCATCCTCTCCTGCTAGATATCCATGTTTACTAATACAACTTTCAAATACAACTGGAGTTAGTCCCATATTTACCACGCTATCTATAGCCAAATTAAGTCTATCGTCTTTCACTGGACCAGCTGGTGCAATAAGGGCTACTCTTGCACCTACATACAATGACTCCGCTCGAATCATTTCATCACTCCTAGCTAATTATCATAAATACAGAATAAAGAGAATGCTTTATATCTATTGTTATATTTCATTTAACTATTTTATTCCTCTTAATTCATAGAAATGATAAGTTGATTATTCTAATTATTATTGTATTGAGATTACTGGATATTTGTGATGAAAATAATTTGAAATTATAATGAAGGTTAAGATAGGTAGATATAACAATATAGACAATTATTTTGAATTAATAAAAGAAAATATGGTACAAAAAAAGAAAGTGAATTTATCACTTTCTTAAGCAACTCCCCGAGTAGGGCTCGAACCTACAACCCCACGGTTAACAGCCGTGTGCTCTACCATTGAGCTATCGAGGAAGAACAATATTATCTTAATATATATCTATTTAAATGTCAATAGGATATTGATTATTTTTTAATCAAACTAAATTGATTACTTTATTCTTCATATATACTTTTCGCAATCTGATGATTAAATCCAACACCTCTTTCTAAAGATACTAGTATATATAATAAATTTTCATATACATTAAGTATTTTAAAAACAATTAATCAAAAAAGATCATTGAAAATTAATATAATTTCAAATGATCTTCCATACATTTAATCTATATCTTCAAAACTACACATGAATTATTTATCCGTTTATTTTTGGTCAAGCCCTCGACCTATTAGTATTAATCAGCTACATGTGTTACCACACTTCCACCTTTAACCTATCTACCTCGTCGTCTTCAAGGGGTCTTACTTCGCAAGTAACCAAAAGGTTACTTTTAGAATGGGATATCTTATCTTAAGGGGGGCTTCACGCTTAGATGCCTTCAGCGTTTATCCCTTCCAAACTTGGCTACTCGGCCATGCCATTGGTATGACAACCGATACACCAGAGGTTCGTCCAACCCGGTCCTCTCGTACTAAGGTCAGCTCCTCTCAAATATCCTCCGCCTACGCCGGATAGGGACCGAACTGTCTCACGACGTTCTGAACCCAGCTCGCGTACCGCTTTAATGGGCGAACAGCCCAACCCTTGGGACCTACTACAGCCCCAGGATGCGATGAGCCGACATCGAGGTGCCAAACCACTCCGTCGATGTGAACTCTTGGGAGTGATAAGCCTGTTATCCCCAGGGTAGCTTTTATCCGTTGAGCGATGGCAATCCCACTTTATACCACCGGATCACTAAGTCCTACTTTCGTACCTGCTCCACCCGTCGGTGTCACAGTCAAGCCTTCTTCTGCCTTTGCACTCTTCGAATGGTTTCCAACCATTCTGAGA